>NZ_BAAAXV010000008.1:0-600000 GCF_039535785.1 Nonomuraea helvata | reverse complement strand
CGCCCGCGACCTGATCGAGGGCTTCGCCCGCCGGCAGGCCGAGCGCTTCGGCGGCCGCCCCGCCATTACCTTCCGCCTGTTCACCCGCTGATCTCATGAGAACGGCGGAGCCGGTGGCCGGCTCCGCCGTTCTTCAGTGACAGGTCAGACCTGGACCCGACGCTCCACAGCGCTGACAATCTCGGCGATGGCCTCGTCGATCGCGACGCCGTTCTTCTGCTCCCCGCTCCGGTAACGGAACGACACGGCGCCGTTGGCGATGTCCTCGTCGCCGGCCAGCAGCATGTACGGGACCTTGGCCTTCTGCGCGTTGCGGATCTTCTTCTGCATCCGGTCGTCGGAGGCGTCCACCTCGATCCGGATCCCGCGCTCCCGCAGCTTCTTGGCCACGTCCTGCAGGTACGGGATGTGCGCGTCGGCGATCGGGATGGCCGTCACCTGCACCGGCGCGAGCCAGGCCGGGAAGGCGCCCGCGTAGTGCTCGGTGAGCACGCCGAGGAACCGCTCGACCGAGCCGAACAGCGCCCGGTGGATCATGACCGGGGTCTGTCGGCTGCCGTCCGCCGCCTGGTATTCCAGCCCGAAGCGCTTGGGCTGGTTGAGGTCGAGCTGGATGGTGGACAGCTGCCACGTGCGGCCGATCGCGTCCTTGGCCTGCACGGAGATCTTCGGCCCGTAGAACGCCGCGCCGCCCGGGTCGTCGACCAGCTCCAGCCCCGACTCGGTGGCCACCTGGTGCAGCGCCTGGGTGGCCTCCTCCCACTCGGCCGGGTCGCCGATGAACTTGTCGGAGTCGTCGCGGGTGGACAGCTCGAGGTAGAAGTCCTCCAGGCCGAAGTCACGCAGCACGCTGAGCACGAACCTCAGCAGCGACTTGATCTCATCGGCCATCTGCTCCCTGGTGGTGTAGATGTGCGCGTCGTCCTGCGTCATGCCGCGCACCCGGGTGAGCCCATGCACCACACCGGACTTCTCGTACCGGTAGACCGAGCCGAACTCGCACAGCCGCAGCGGCAGCTCGCGGTAGGACCGCCCGCGCGCCCTGAAGATCAGGTTGTGCATCGGGCAGTTCATCGGCTTGACGCGGTATTCGATGCCCTCCAGCTCGAAGGCCGGGAACATGTCGTCGGCGTACCAGGGCAGGTGCCCCGAGGTCTCGAACAGCGACGACTTGGTGATGTGCGGCGTGTTGACGAACTCGTAGCCCGCCTCCGCCTGCCGCCGGCGCATGTAGTCTTCCATCTCCTTGCGGATGATCCCGCCCTTGGGATGGAAGATCGGCAGGCCGCTGCCCAGCTCCGGCGGGAAGCTGAACAGGTCGAGCTCCGCGCCCAGCTTGCGGTGGTCGCGCTTCTCGGCCTCCTCCAGCAGCTTGAGGTATTCGTCCTGCTTGTCGCGGGACTCCCAGGCGGTGCCGTAGATGCGCTGGAGCTGCGGGTTCTTCTCGCTGCCGCGCCAGTAGGCGCCGCCCGAGCGCATGAGCTTGAACGCCGGGATCGACCTGGTGGACGGCACGTGCGGGCCGCGGCACAGGTCCTTCCACTGCAGCTCGCCGCTCTTGGGGTCGAGGTTGTCGTAGATGGTGAGCTGCCCGGCCCCCACCTCGACCGACTCTTCGTCGGCGGCGCCGCCCTTGAGCCCGATCAACTCCAGCTTGTACGGCTCAGCCGCCAGCTCCTCGCGCGCCTCGTCGTCGGACACGGGCCGGCGGGAGAACAGCTGCCCCTGCTTGACGATCTCCCGCATCCGCTTCTCGATGCGCTTGAGATCGTCCGGGTGGAACGCCTGGGCGACGTCGAAGTCGTAGTAGAACCCGTTGTCCACGGGCGGCCCGATGCCCAGCTTGGCCTCGGGGAACAGCTCCTGCACCGCCTGCGCCATGACGTGGGCGGTGGAGTGGCGGACGATCGCCCGGCCTTCCTCGCTGGAGATGTCGATCGGCTCGACCACGTCACCCTCGGACAGCGGGTGGGCCAGGTCGCGCGCCTCACCGTTGACCCTGGCCGCGATGACCGTGCGGCCGTCGGCTTCGAGTGCCTCGCCGGCCGTCGTGCCGGCCGCCACCACACGCTCGGCTCCGGCGAGGGTGATGTGTAGCTCGGCTGACACGGTGACTCCCTTTGATCGCGCCCCGGCGCTCGACACCGGAGCTGCTTCGATGGTGAACACCGATGCTATCGCGGGTGAAACCCCAGCTTTGTCAGCTCCTGCCGGCTCCCGTGGAAGACATTGCGGTCGAGCGGGCTGTGGACGTATTGGTGGATCGTCCAGTCTCGCCAGGGCCGCGGCGTTATGGGCCGGCCGCGCGGTCTCTCCGGAGCGGCGATCCACAGCGGGTATTCGCCCAGGCCCGCGCAGTTCCCGTCGCGCGCGAACGACAGGAAGGTGTAGACGAACGGCCGCACGCCGCCGTGCCGCTCGATGTGGTGGCACCAGCGGCGCGCGTACCGGGCGACCTGCTCGGGCCGGAGCCCGTCGTTGGTCTCCAGGTCGAGGGCGACGAGGTCGCCCGCCCCCTGCAGCCCGCCTGCCGCCCTGACGGTGCGGAGGAAGTGCCGCGCCTGTTCGACCGGATCGCCCTGGGGCCTGGCGAAGTGGTACGCGCCGCAGACGAGCCAGCTCTCGCGCATGCCGTTCCAGTTACGCGCGAACCGTTTGTCGGTGTAGTCGCCGCCCTCGGTGGCCTTGGCGAACGCGAAGGACACCCCGTCCTCCGCGTGATCGGCCCAGTCGACGGTCCCCTGCCAGTTGGACACATCTATGCCATGGAGCAAACGGTTCACCCCGCCGAAGCTTATCGAGCTGTCTTCCGATCAGCCCTTTGCCGCGCCGATCAGGAGGTTTCGCGTGCGGTCCTTGGCCGCGAACACCGACCCCACGAAGTCGGTCACGCCGGCCTGCCGCAGCTGGTCGATCTTGGCCAGCACGGTGTCCTCGTCGCCGACGATCGCGATGTCACCCGGGGTGGCCGCGCCCTCCTTGTCGAGCATCGCACGGTAGGAGGGGAGCTGTCCGTAGATGGCGAAGATCTCGTTCGCGCGATCGACGGCGGCGGCGGGGTCGTCGGTGACGCAGATCGGCAGCGCGCAGACGATCCTGGGCGCCTCCCGGCCCGCCTCGGCGGCGGCCGCGTTGATGGTGGGCGCGACGTGCTCGGCGACCGTCCTGGGGCCGGTCATCCAGAGGACGGTGCCGTCGGCCACGGTGCCCGCGAGCTTGAGCATGCGCGGGCCGAGCGCGGCGAGCAGCACGGGGAAGCCGGCGCCCGGCGTCGTGAGCTGGAGGTCGGCCTTGAGCGTCTCGCCGTCGTACTTGACGTGCTCGCCCCTGCGGGCCGGGAGCAGGATGTCGAGGTACTCCTTCATGTGCCGGTAGGGGCGCTCATAGCTGTAGCCGTACATGCCCTCGATGACCAGCTGGTGTGACAGGCCGATGCCCAGCGCGAGACGCCCGCCGAGTGCGGCGTTGGCGGTCATGGCCTGCTGGGCCAGAACGGCCGGATGGCGCGGGTAGGTGGGCACGACGGCGGTGCCGAGCTCGATGCCGGGCACCTGGCTCCCGGCGGCGGCCAGGGCGGTCAGCGCGTCCAAGCCGAAGATGTTGGAGAGCCAGGCGGAGGCGAAGCCGTCCTGCGCCGCCTGGGCGATCTGGTCGCGCAGCCCGCCGATCGGGTCTGGCCCTTTCGGCTCGGTCAGGTAGTAGCCGAATCTCATGACAGAACCCCGTTCTAGTGACTGAGGCGACTGTACCTTCCCACGCCGACGTGCGGTCATCCGCCGGGCCGGGCCGGATTTTTGACTTCTCCCCCGCGCGAACGTGAACGCCCGGGAGCTGCCCACGTCGCCGTGGGGGCGCGGTCAGCTCAGGGCGGCGGAGACCAGGGAGCGGGCCTCCTCCTGGACTTTGACCAGGTGGTCGGGGCCCCGGAACGACTCGGCGTAGATCTTGTAGACGTCCTCCGTCCCCGAAGGCCGCGCCGCGAACCAGGCGTTCTCCGTCGAGACCTTCACCCCGCCCAGCTCCGCCCCGTTGCCGGGCGCGGCGGTCTGCACGGCCGTGATCGGCTCGCCCGCCAGCGACGACGCCGTCACCTGCTTCGCCGACAGCTTCCCGAGCACCGCCTTCTCCTCGCGCGTCGCCGGGGCGTCCACCCGGGCGTACGCGGGCTCCCCGAACCGCTCGACCAGCTCACGGTAGTGCGCGCTCGGCGACTTGCCCGTGACGGCGAGGATCTCCGAGGCCAGCAGCGCCAGGATGATCCCGTCCTTGTCGGTCGACCACACGGACCCGTCCCGCCGCAGGAAGGACGCGCCCGCGCTCTCCTCGCCCCCGAAGCCCAGCGACCCGTCCAGCAGCCCCGGGACGAACCACTTGAAGCCGACCGGCACCTCGTAGAGCCGCCGCCCCAGAGAGGCCGCGACCCGGTCGATGATCTGGCTGCTGACCATGGTCTTGCCCACCCCGGCGTCGGCGGGCCAGCCGTCGCGGTGCGTGTAGAGGTAGGAGATGGCGACGGCCAGGTAGTGGTTGGGGTTCAGCAGGCCGCCGTCGGGGGTGACGACGCCGTGCCGGTCCGCGTCGGCGTCGTTTCCGGTGGAAATATCGTATTTGTCTCGGTTGGCGATCAAGGAGGCCATCGCGTACGGCGACGAGCAGTCCATCCGGATCTTGCCGTCCCAGTCGAGCGTCATGAACCGCCACGTCGGATCCACCAGCGGATTGACCACGGTCAGATCGATCCGGTGCCGTTCGGCGATCTCCCCCCAGTACGCCACGCTGGCCCCGCCCAGGGGATCGGCCCCGATCCGCACCCCGGCCGCCCGGATCGCGTCCAGGTCGAGCACGGACGGCAGGTCGTCCACGTACATCCCGAGGAAGTCGTAACGTCCCGCCGCGCCCACGGCCTTGGTGTACGAGACCCGCAGCACGCTCTCCAGCCCGCTCGCCAGCAGCCGGTTGGCGCGGTCCTGGATCCACGTGGTCGCGTCGGTGTCGGCGGGCCCCCCGTGCGGCGGGTTGTACTTGAAGCCGCCGTCACCGGGCGGATTGTGCGATGGCGTGATCACGACGCCGTCCGCCAACCCGGTGGTCCGCCCCTGGTTGTGCCGCAGGATGGCGTGCGAGACGGCCGGGGTCGGCGTGTAGCCGTCGCGCGTGTCGATCAGCACCTCGACCCCGTTGGCCACGAGCACCTCCAGCGCCGACACCCGCGCGGGCTCGGAGAGCGCGTGCGTGTCGATGCCGAGGAACAGCGGCCCGTCGGTCCCCTTCGACCGCCGGTACTCGCAGATGGCCTGCGTGGTCGCCAGGATGTGGTCCTCGTTGAACGCCGTCTTCAGTGACGACCCCCGGTGGCCCGACGTGCCGAACGCCACCCGCTGCCCCGCGTCGCCGGGGTCGGGATGCAGGGCGTAATAAGACGTCACGAGCCTGGCGACGTCGACGAGGTCGGCGGGCTGGGCTGGCTGTCCTGCGCGTTCGTGCGTCATAGAGGTCACTTTACCGAGAAGCCACCGAAGGGCCCTCGCCGATACGACGTGTCCAACGCGGGCATGAGGCGGGTCCAACCAGGACGGGAGGCGATTCAGCCCGGGGTCAGTTCCGGGGCGGTGGCGGTGGTCATGCCGGTGCGGCCGAGGTCGGCGCGGCGGCCGGCCGCCACCCCGTCCCGGTAGCCCGTCCCTCTCGTACGGGGCACGCTCACCCGGATGTCCGGGTAGTGGGCCGCCACCACCCGCTCCACCTCGGCCCGCCGGTCCGCCAGGACCAGCGCGGCACCCGTACCGACCTCGTCCTCGGCCCGGGACTCCGCGGCGCACAGCAACCGGTACACCTCGTCCGTGAACCCCAGCAGCCACGACCGCCGGTACGCCCGCGCGGAGGTCACGTCGCCGGGCACCCGCACGCGCGCCAGCCCCGTCGCCATCTGCAGCAGCAACGACGTGGCGAGCAGGTCGGCCCGCTCCAGATCGGCGGCGAACCCGAACACGTGCACCCGCTGGCCGCCCACCTCCCCCCGCCCGATGAGCAGCGGACGGCACCGCACGGCCTGCGCGACCAGACTGACGAGGCGGGCCTTCTCCCTGGCCCAGGGGTTGGGCAGGGTGACGATCCGGTCGCCGGGCGTCTGCCGTGTGCCCGCCGGGGGGAGCGAGTCGATGCCGTGCTTGGCCATCAGCGCCGACGCGGCCGCCATGAACGTCGCGCGCTCGTGCTCGTTGTCCGTGCGTTCGGCCTTGGCCAGGAGTTTCCTGACGCGTTCGAGCGTGCGCTCCCGCAAGCGTGCTCCCCCTACGACTTGGTCAGCACCCTCCCGTCGGCCGCGATGGCGGGGAAGGCGCCCGTGTCGACGATGCCGTGCTGCTGGAACAGCGCCTCGATGAGGGCGTGCGCCTGCGGCTCGAGCTTCCACAGGGCACGATACTCGCGCGCCGTGGCCAGCGAGATGCCGATCTCCTGGGCGATGTCCACCGTGCGAGGCACGATGCCCTTGGCGATCTGGCTGTCCCAGTACGCGCGGGCCTTGCGCATCAGCGCCGCCCGCTGGGCGGTGTCGACCACCTGCGGGGTGGTGTCGAGCACCTCGATGTCGTCCTCCTCATCGACGAGCTCGGCCAGCGCGGGCGGCAGCGCCGGGCGGGCGGGCACCGGGCGCTGCTCGGGCTCCGGCTCCCAGGGCACGCGGGGGTCGGCGTCGATGAGGGCTGTGGTGTTGTACAGGGCGGCGATCTGGGCCAGCAGCGCCTCCTGGCGGGCCTGGTCGACGGCCAGGCCGGTGTGCTCGACGGCCTGGTCCATGGCCTTGTCGAGCTTGGCCAGCGCGGCGCGCATCTTGCGCTCGGAGGCGCCCCCCTCGCGCAGCGCCTTGGCCCGCTTGGCGGCCAGCGCGACGCGGGTCAGCCTGCGGTGCGCGTCGACCTCGCTCGCCGTACGGTCGCTGACCTCGGCCAGCCCCATCCTGACCAGCAGCCGCTCGGGCGTCAGACGCCAGTTGATCCGGCCGGTGCCGCGGATGCGGTGGCGTTCGATGGCCATGCCGCGCTCCCACAACCAGGCGGCCACGAGGGGGGCGGCGAGCCTGAACACCGCCTCGGGGAGGCTGCGCGCGTCCATGCTGGACAGCACGGCGGTCAGGCACGTCAGCGCCCACACGGCGATGCCGTCGATCCCGGCGGAGAAGTTCTCGCGCATGTTGCGGCGGGCGCGTACCGCGCTCGTGATGATCGCGACCTCGATGAACGCGAACAGCAGCAGCCTGAGCGGCCCGTCCAGGCCCAGCACGTCCCCGGAGAAGCGCCACATGCCCTGCGCGGACACGCCGGTGGCGATGGAGGCGGCGACGACGGTCAGCACGTCCTCGATGGGACGGGGGGCGACGTATCGCGCGAACAACCAGGCGCAGACGCGCCAGGCGATCCTGAGCACCAGGAACGCCAGCACCAGCCCCGCCAGGCTCAGCAGCGCGATGACGGCGGTGGCGAGCGGCTTCTCGGTGACGAAGGCTGTTATTTCCTCAAATGTCGGCATCAGTCACTATCCGTGATGGCTCAAACTCCGGCTCTATGCGACGAGATCATCGCAGAATGTCGTCATCTTGTACGCCAAACGACAGCTGGCGCCCCATTTTGCCCCCGTTTCCCTGCTGTTCCGGGCTTGAGGGGAGGTGCGCCAGACGCCCGAGAGCGGCCTCGGCGATGACGACGGACCGGGACAGGGTGACCACGGTGCCGACCGGAAATTCCTCCTTGGGGAGGGCAACATCCGCCGTCCCGGGTGGCACCATCTATGCAGGGATTTATCCCGACATGGTGTGATGCATCCCATCAGGACGGATATCGATGTCAGACAATGAGTTCCCACTCGTCCAGTTCATGCGTGAGGGGTTCGACCCCGTAGGCGAACTCGGGCGCATCCGGGCCGAGCACCCGGTCTTCCCCATGGAGATCCCGGGCGGCCAGACCGTGTACCTCGTCTCGCGCTGGGATGATGTACGGGGCGTCCTGAGCGACCACGAGCGCTTCAGCAACGACTTCGCCGGGGTGATCGGCCTCGGCTCCAACCAGGAGGACCCGGGCGGCCTGGGGTTCCGTGACCCGCCCGAGCACACCCGGCTGCGCAAGTACCTGACGCCCGAGTTCACCATGCGCCGCCTGCGCAGGCTGGAGCCGCGCATCGAGGCGATGGTCGAGGAGCACCTGGACCGCATCGAGGCCAAGGGCTCCCCGGTGGACCTGGTCGAGGAGTTCGCGCTGCCGATCCCGTCGCTGGTGGTGTGCGAGCTGCTCGGCGTCCCGTACGAGGAGCGCGCGGACTTCGTCAAGATCAGCAAGGACCGGTTCGACTTCACGGCCGGGCCGGAGGCGTCGCTGCAGGCGATCAACGACGCCATGACGTACCTGATCGACCTGGTCGCGCGGGAGCGGCAGAACCCGGGCGAGGGGCTGCTCGGCCAGCTGCTGCGCGAGCACGGTGACGAGCTCGACGACCGTACGCTCGCCAGCATGGCCGACGGGCTGCTGACCGGCGGGCACGACACCAGCACCAGCATGCTCGCCCTCGGCACCCTGTGGCTGCTGCGCAACCCCGAGCAGGCCGCCAAGGTGCGCGAGGTCGACGGGTACGTCAACGACGTCGTCGAGGAGCTGCTGCGCTACATGACGGTCGTCCAGGTGGCCTTCCCGCGCTTCGCCCGCGACGACCTCGAGCTGCACGGCGTGCCGATCAAGAAGGGCGAGATGGTGCTCTGCTCGCTCACCGCCGCCAACCGCGACCCCGCCCTGGGCGAGGACATGGACGAGGTACGGCCCGGCAGGGAGACGGCGGGCTCGCACATGGCGTTCGGCCACGGCATCCACCGCTGCATCGGCGCGCCGCTCGCGCAGATGGAGATGCGCATCGCCTTCCCCGCCCTGCTGCGCCGCTTCCCGGGGCTGCGCGTCGCGGGCGAGGTGCCGTTCAGGGAACTCGCCATCGTCTACGGGGTCAAAGAGCTACCCGTCGCCTGGTAGAGAGGCTACGTTCGCAATGTGAACGAGCCTGTCATCGATCTGACCTCGATCAACGCCGTCGTGTTCGACACCGACGGCGTTGTCACCGACACCGCTCGGGGGCACGCGGCCGCCTGGAAGCACGTCTTCGACGCTTTCCTGCGCGGCCGCTCAGAGCCGTTCGACATCCGCTACGACTATCTGCGCCACGTGGACGGCCGCCCGCGCCTGGACGGCATCCGCGCCTTCCTCGGGGCACGCGGCATCACGCTGCCCGAAGGCTCGCCGGAGGACGAGCCGGGCGCGGCGACCGTGCACGGGCTCGGCCTGGCCAAGGACGAGATCTTCATGGGTCAGGTGGAGAAGTACGGCGTGGCCGCATTCCCGTCCACGGTGGCGCTCCTGCACGAGCTGCGTCAGCGCGGCGCCCGTACCGCGGCGGTCTCCGCCAGCCTGCACGGCCGCAAGCTGGTCACGTCGGCCGGCGTGATGCGCCTGTTCGACCTGCTGGTGGACGGCAACGACGCGGCGCTGATGAACCTGCCGGGCAAGCCCGACCCCGCGCTCTTCCTGGAGGCGGCGCGCCGCCTGGCGCTGCCCGCGGCCAGGGTCGCGGTGGTGGACGCGGCGCTGCCCGGCGTGGAGGCGGGCAGGAAGGGCGCGTTCGGGCTGGTCGTCGCGGTGGCCAGGGAAGGCGCCGCCGCGGCCGAGCTGCGCGCGGCGGGCGCCGAGGTCGTGGTGTCCGACCTGGCCGAGCTGATGATCAGGGGCAAGGTCCCGCCCGTCTAACCTTGGGTCGTGACCGTTCTCATCGATCCGCCCAACTGGCCCGGGCCGCGTGGCCTGATGTGGTCGCATCTGGTCAGCGACAGCTCGCTGGCGGAGCTGCACGACTTCGCCTCGCGGCTCGGGGTGCCTGAGCGGGCGTTCGACCGCGATCACTACGACGTGCCGGAGACCGTGCACGCCCGTGCGGTGGAGCTGGGGGCGGAGGCGGTCAGCTCGCGTGAGCTGCTGCTACGGCTGGTCGCCTCCGGCCTGCGCCGCCGCAAGCGCCGCCAGCTCCCGTGACATGTTCGCCCGTGCCCGCTCCTCCCACAGCTCGCGCGCGCGTCCGGTCCGGTAGAGGCGCGGTACGGCCAGCAGCCGGCGCAGCACCTCGGCCCGTCCCTTCCTGAACAGGTCGTCGGGCACGTGGGCGTACTCCTGCCGGATCCTCGCGGCGTACTCGTCATAGCCGGGCCGGCCGAGCACGGCCAGGTCGGCGTCGCACAGGACGGCGCCGTTGCGGTCCCCGGCGGCGAGCGTGTCGTGGGCGGCGGTGAGACGTACGAGCCGCGCGACCTCGGCCACCCGCGAGACGGGCACCCCGCACGCGGGCAGGCGTGACTGGGCGAGCTGGGCGCTGCGCTCCTCGTCCCGGCCGGGCCGCCCGTCGTAGACGGCGTCGTGGAACCAGGCGGCGAGGCGTACCGCGGCGGGGTCCTCCGCGAGAGCGGCGAGCGGGGAGATCGCGGCGAGCACCGCGGCGAGGTGGTCGAGGGTGTGGTAGCGGCGGTGCGGCTCCGACCAGCGGGCGATCAGCTCCGCCCCCGTGGCCAGGGAGGCGGGCGACTCCCCCGCCAGCGCGGTCCAGTCGTCGATCACCACCCCACCGTACCTTTGATAGCGTCCTGGGTATCGAGCCGAACCAGCGGGAGCCCCGGCGCCTGCCCCGATGGCGGGAGCTGAGGGCCGTCATGCCTGCGCGGCCCCGGCTCTCCAGGGCGCGGCGGGTGGCGGACGCCGCCGACGTCGCCGACCTCCGGCTGCTGGCCAGGAGGCGCGCCCCGCGCATGGTGTTCGACTACGTGGACGGCGCGGCCGAGGGCGAGCGCTCGATGGCCAGGGCGGTGGAGGCGTTCGACCGGGTGGAGTTCAGCCCGCGGGTCCTGCGCGACGTCGCCGCGGCCCCGACCGCCGTCGAGATCCTGGGCCGGCGGATCGCGATGCCGCTCGTGCTGGGGCCCACCGGCTTCACCAGGATGATGCACCGCGAGGGCGAGCGGGCCGTGGCGCGGGCGGCCGAGCGGGCGGGCGTGCCGTACACGCTGTCCACCATGGGCACCACGACCGCCGCCGGCGTGGCCGCCGCGGCGCCCGGCGGATGGAACTGGTTCCAGCTGTACGTGGTCCGCGACCGCGCCCGCACGCTGGAGACGCTCTCCCTGGCGCGGGAGGCGGGCATGGACGTGCTCGTGGTGACCGTGGACGTGCCGGTCGCCGGGGCGCGGCTGCGTGACGTGCGGCACGGGCTGACGGTCCCGCCCGCGCTGCGCTGGCGCAGCGTGCTGCAGGCGGTGCGGCATCCGGCGTGGTGGTTCGACTTCCTCACCAGCGAGCCGCTCAGGTTCGCCACCGTGAACGGGGCGCCCGACGACCTGGCCGGGATCACGAACCTGATGTTCGACCCCTCCGTGACCGTCGCCGACCTGGAGTGGATCCGGTCGGCGTGGCTGGGGCGGCTGCTGGTCAAAGGGGTGCAGCGGGTGGACGACGCCAAGGAGCTGGCGGCCGTGGGGGTGGACGGCGTCGTCGTGTCCAACCACGGCGGGCGGCAGCTCGACCGCGCCCCGACGCCGCTGGAGCTGCTGCCCCACGTGGTGGCCGCCGTGGGCGACCGCACGGAGGTCTTCCTGGACGGCGGCGTGCGGAGCGGGGCCGACGTGGCCGCGGCGGTCGCGCTGGGCGCGAGGGCCTGCTTCGTGGGCCGCGCCTACCTCTACGGGCTGATGGCCGGCGGCGAGCTCGGCGTGCGCCGGGTGCTCGACCTGCTCCACGCCGAGCTCGTACGCACCCTTCAGCTGATGGGCGTCGGCGGGGTCGCCGAGCTCACCTCCGACATGGTGCGCATCAGGGAAAGGTGACGGCCCCAGCACTCTCCATACCCGTCATCCATTGACAACACGGACGCGTATTTCGGCGCCTCCGTCGCCGCTCTGCTCCTTCACACGGGGACGACGTTCCCACCGCACAAGGAGATCGGAATGGCTACCGGAGAATTCCAGGTGATGAAGGTAACGGCCGAGCAGTTAGCCGGCGTTCTCCACAGCCAGGTTGTCGACCCCGGCGCTCAACCCACGAACGTCGTCTGCAGCACCGAGGGTTGGACCGTGGACGTGAACTGGGAGGTCACCGGCGAGCTCGTCGACTGGCTGTCGGGCCGCTGGAATGTGGAGATCATCGCCGACCTGGTGGGAGGTGGCGAGTCGAGGCATCCCTCATCTCCTGTGGAACTGACCTTCACCCCCGGCTCGGGCCGGTACACCGCGTCCGTCCCCATGCGCGGTCAGCTCGCTCCCGGCATCTATGACCTGGTGGTCAACCTCACCACCACGACCGCCGCCGGCACCGCGGGGGCGCTCGGCGGGTTCGTGGTGCTGAGCAAGATCGTGGTCAAGGAGTGACGCGCGCCGCCCCGGGCGGCCCGTCCGGGGCGGCCCGTCCGGGGCGGCGCCTGCTGCCGCTCGGCGACCTGCAAGCCCGTCGCAAGTCGGGCCTTCTACGCTCCTGGCGTGGCGGCCACGGGGGAAAGGCGGGCCGCCGGACGTATCTGACGCCGCTGGAGACGCTCTAACTCCTCGAGGCGAACCAACGGGAGACCCCATGGCCGACACTACGATGACCGCGGACGACGTCCTGCGCATCGCCGCGTACAAGGACCGGAGCCCGGCTCTTGAGGCGATGGTCATCGCCTACAGCTACCACCGCGTCGCGGGGGACCTCGCCCAGCACCTGGGCAAGGACGCGAACAACTGGTACTGCTACGCCACCTGGACCTCCAAGGCCGTCGGAGAGAGCCTCGACCTGGGCCCCGACTCGCCGTTCATCATGGACTTCAGCAGGAAGATGCGGGTGCCCCACCGCTTCAAGCGGGTGTTCAGGGCGGTGCTGCTCACCCTGCTCGGCCCCAGCTACCAGCTCGGGCTCGCGCTGGCCAACCGGGCCATCTTCCTGGAGACCGCGAGTCTGGCCGTCAACCTGTGGAACGACTCCCCCGACCGCTACCTCAGGGTGAGCCCGGAGTCGGACCTGACGCCGACCCCGCCGGAGTTCCTGACCGAACTGCTGGCCGAGGCCGACGACCGCTACCTGAAGGACGCCGCGCAGCTCCTGGTCGAGGCCAGGCAGGCCACCGACCCGGAGGCGCGGGCCGAGCTCATGTTCGGCGCCAGCATCGCGCTGTCGGCCTACGAGCAGGCCCGCGCGCAGAAGGCCCTGGAGCTGGTGCTCTACCGGCCGGTCAGGTGGCTGACACGGGTGTCGTGGCGGTCGCTGCGCTCGCTGGTCACCCGGCGGCCCTTCCCCCGCTTCCGCCTGTACGCGGCGCGGCACGAGGACCAGCCGTGGCTGACGCGCTGGCTGGAGAAGCAGTGGTCCTCGCTCTACACCCGCCACCTGTTCGCCGTGAAGACGCCGCTCAGCGACGTCAAGGTCGGCAGGCCGCTCACGGCGCCGGCGGGGGTGGACATGGCGAAGGTCTGGGCGCCGATCCAGAACGAGAAGGTGCGCAAGCTCGCCGAGGCGTTCATCACCGAGGACCAGGAGGCGTCCACGGCCGGGGTGACCGACTGGGTCTCCTATCCCGACCGCATGCGCTTCATCGTCAGCTATTTCCGCGTCTACCAGCACGTCGCCGCGCTCTACGACGTGCCCTTCGCCAAGGACGTCGCCGACGGCCTCGCCGAGGAGATGCGGCGCGGGCTGGTCCCCCAGGCCGTCAGCGGCATGCTCGCCCGGGGCGGCCGCAGGGTCTACCGCTACCCGGCGGAGTCCGACCCGGACGCGTACGAGATGGCGCACTTCGACTTCGAGCCGTTCCTGGAGGCGATCCAGCTTGACCCGTCGGCGAAGTGAGCGAAGTGAGTCAGTCCAGGAAGTCGCGGGTGATCTCGCGGGCCTGAAGGAGGCCGCGTAGCTTCGCGAAACAGCGGGCTCGGGTGGGCCCGATGCTCCCTACCGGCCTGCCCAGCCTGCGTGCCACGTCCACGTAGTGCGGCTCGGAGGTTTCCGTGAGCGCCCTGAACAGGACCCGCTGCGCTGCCGGCAGCTCCTCGACGAGCTCGGCCAGCGTGCCGGCCAGCCAGATCCTGGCCAGCTCCCTGTCCACGTCGTCGGTGCTGCCCAGCGTGTCGAGGTCGGGGGTGCAGATCTCCTTGGTCCGCTTGCTGAGCTTGAGGCACTCGCGGAAGGCGATCGTGGCCAGCCAGCCCGCCATGCGCTGGCCGTCCTCCACGCTCCTGAGGTTCTGCCAGGCCAGCAGCCAGGTCGTCTGGAGCACGTCCTGGGAGTCCTCGTGGCTGAGCCTGAACCGGCGGATGCGTGCCTTGAGCATGGGGCTGAACTCCTCGACCAGCCGCTCCCACGCCTCGGCGTCGCCGTCCTGCGCGGCCGAGACCAGGGTTGCCGTGTCGGGCCGTTCGATGGTGTCCACGTACATGTCGATCTCCCTGCCTGGCCGGGTGTTCGGGGGGTCGCCATTACCGGCCGGCACCCCTACGGTGCGCCGAGTGATCGCTTGGAGCTGTCTTGTGCGTGACAGTCCAGATGTGTTCCGCATCACACCTGGGAGATCGCTTGTCGCCGGCTGTCCCTGCGCGGGATGCGGCCTAAAGTTCTCGCATGAGCGGGTTTCCACGCGACATCCAGCCGGTCGCCGCCGTGCTGGCGGAGATCCCGCTGTTCCGCGTACTCGGAGAGAGCGGCATCGAGACCACGGCGCGGGCGGGGCTGTCGAGGCGCTACCGGTCGGGGCAGATCATCTGCCACCAGGGGGACCCGGGAGAGTCCTTCTACGTGCTGCTGGACGGCCTGGTGAAGGTGGTGTTCACGACCGAGCACGGCGACGAGATCGTGCTCAACATGCTCGGCCGCGGCGACACCTTCGGCGAGATGGCCCTGCTGGACGGCTCGCCGCGCTCGGCGTCGATCGTGACGGTGCGCCCCGCGTGGGCGTTCGTGCTGCCCAGGGCGCGGCTGCTGGAGCTCATGCGGGAGCATCCGGCGCTGGCCGACGAGTTCCTGCGCATGCTCGGCCACATGGTGCGCAGGCTCACCGACCAGGCGGCCGACCTGGCCTTCCTCGACCTGGGCGGGCGGCTGGCCAAGCTGCTGCTGCAACTGGCCGACAAGCACGGCCAGGCCGACGGGGTGGTGGACCTGCCCGGGATCACCCAGTCCGACCTCGCCGCGCTGATCGGCGCGTCGCGGCCGGCGGTCAACCGGGCGCTGCAGTCCCTCGTCGCGAGGCGCCTCATCGCCGTCGAAGGCCGCACGATCACGCTGCTGGATGTCGCCGCCCTGCGGAAACGGGGTGGCCTCTGACCGAGATCTGGAGTACGGGGTAGATGAACGATCATGACCGCTGGCCGGAGGAGAGGTTCCGGCAGCTGAGGCAGCAGGCCGACCCGGACATCGACAAGGTGGTGGCCGGCTATCTCGACGACCAGCCCGCGGGCACGGGGCCGCTCGAGCTGGTGAAGGCGGTGGTCCAGGAGCTGTCGGCGGCCAAGCAGGAGGCCAGGGCGCCCTCGGGCGAGCCGCCCGCCTCGGAGATCTTCGCGGCCATCGACTTCGCCGCGGACCTGCCCGAGTGGGGCGACGACCGCGAGCTGCTGGCCAAGGGGCAGGCCGTGTTCGCCGACTACGGGCTCTACCAGGCGGCCGCGCTGTTCTGCAAGTGCCTGCCGATGGCGTACGTCGAGGTGTCCAGCGCCAAGGTGCTGGCCGGCGTCTCGCGGCTGGCCACGCACGGCCTCACCCGCCGGGTGGCCGAGACCGGGCAGATGCTGGTCGACGTGATGGGGCTGAAGGCCGTCAACAGCCTGGAGCCCGGCCGTCCCGGCCACACCACGGCGATCGGGCTGCGGATCCTCCACTCGTTCGTGCGCGCGCTGGTCAACGAGCGCTTCGCCGGCCACTGGGACACCGCGCGGTTCGGCCCGCCGGTCAATCAGGAGCTCCTGCTCGCCACCATCTTCGACTTCTCCGTGGTGACGTGGGAGGCTCTGGAGAGCATGGGCGTGACGCTCTCCGACGAGCAGCGCGCGGCCCACCTCTACACATGGAGTGTGTTCGGCCACCTCATGGGTGTGGAGGCCTGCCGCGACAGACCTCTCACGCTCGACGACGTCGAGCCGGTCAGCGAACGCCTGGGCCGCCTGTACGAGTCCAGCGACGAGGGCCGCCGGCTGATGGCCAGGCTGCTCGAGGAGATGGAGGGGTTCATGCACCTGGGGTGGCGCAAGCTGCCGCGCAGCCTGGTGCACTGGGTCTTCCGCGACGCCAGGTACGGCGCCGACCGCGTTCCCGAGCTCCTGGGCGTGCCGAAGCCGGCCTGGTGGTTCACGGGGCTGTTCACGGTGGCGCGCGCGGCGCACCGGCATTCCAGGCTGGCCGGGCCGGTCGACGGCGTGGTGCGCTGGCTGGTGCGCCGGGTTGGGCGGCAGCTCGTGATCGCCCTGATCGACCGCCACTCCGACGGGCAGGCGGCGTTCCGGATCCCCGAGGAGCTGGCGCGTGCCTGGCGGATCAGGCAGTCGCGTCCGGCGGTGAAGACGCGCGCGATCCGCCGCACCGTCCGCAAGACACTGCGAGCGCCCGTCCAGGGAGGGTCGCGCAGGTGACCGTTCTGCACGCGCCCGGCACGCTGACCACGGCGACGATCCTCTTCACCGACGTGGTCAGCTCCACCGCCATGCGGATCAGGCTCGGCGAGGAACGCGCCAACGTCGTCTTCCGCCGCCTGTACCAGCTGCTCCGGTCCGTGGTGACGGCCAACGGCGCCACGTTCACCAAGAGCCTGGGCGACGGGCTGATGGCCGTCTTCGACTCGGCGACGGCCGGGCTCGACGCGACCATCGCGGTGGAGCAGGCGGTGGCCGACGAGAACGAGCGCGCCCTGGAGAAGATCTCCATCAGGGCCGCGCTCGCCGCGGGCGACGTGTGCTGGGGCCATGACGACGTCAGCGGGCTGCCGACCGTCGAGGCGGCCCGCCTGGTCGCCATCGCCGAGGGCGGCCAGGTGCTCTGCACCGATCTCGTACGGCGGCTGGCGCAGGGGCGGAGCCGGCACGAGTTCAAGGACCTGGGTCGGCTGCCGGGCAAGGGCCTGCGCGAGCCGATGCACACGTACGAGCTGCACTGGCAGGCCGCCGACCACCACGAGATGGGCGGGCTGGCCCCGTGGCTGGACGACGGCCACGTGCTGCCGTTCGTGGGCAGGGACGAGGAGCTGCGGGCGCTCGACAGGGAGCTGGCGACGGCCGAGTTCGGCAGCGGGCTGGTGGTCCTCCAGGGTGACCCGGGGGTCGGCAAGACCCGGCTGGCGTCGGAGGTGGCCAGGCGGGCGCTCAAGCGGCAGTTCACGGTGCTGGCGGGGCGGTGCACCGATCCGGCGCGGCAGGCGTACGAGCCGATCGCCGGCGCCGTGGAGCGGCTGGCCCGCACCTCGCCCGCGCTGCTGCTGCGGGCCGGGGTCGACCAGCAGTGCGGCCAGCTCGTCCGCCTCGCGCCCTCGCTGGCCGCTCCCCCGCTGTCGCTGCAGGTGCCGCCGGCCACCGAGCCCGTGTCCGAGCGCTACCACCTGATGGCCGCGGCGCGCACGCTGATCGAGCGTCTGACCACCGTACGGCCGGTGCTGCTGGTGATCGACGACCTGCAGTGGGCGACGCTGGAGTCGCTGCAGATGCTGAACGCCCTCATGTGGGACTCCGAGTCCCTGCCGCTGCTGGTCCTCGCCACCTCCCGGCCCGTGCCGGTCGAATCGGCCATGCCGGAACTGCACAAGCTGACCGCCGACGGCCACCTGATCGAGGTCCCCTCCTTCGGGCCGGACGAGGTCTCCCACGCGCTGGCGGAGGTGCGCGGCGGGGGCGACTCCGCGCTGCTGCACCGGATCACCGGCGGCAACGCGTTCCTCATCAGCGAGGTGGTCAGGGAGCTGGCCGCGGGTAAGGACCTCGACGCGCTGACCGTGCCCGACTCGGTGACGCGGATGGTCATGGCGCGGCTGGCGCAGCTCCACCCGGACGCCAGGGACCTGGTCAACCTGCTGGCCGTCGGCGAGCGCATGGACTCGGCGGAGCTGCGGCTCGGGCTCGACCTCGACGAGGGCAGGTTCGTGGCCGCGGTGGAGGAGGCCATGGGCGCGGGCCTGGTGACCATGTCGGACGGCGGGGCCTGCCAGTTCTCCCACGAGCTGACCAGGAACGCCCTCTACTCCAAGCTCTCCGCCCCGCGCGCCGGGCTGCTGCACGGGCGGGTGGCCGACGCGCTGTGCCAGACGGATCCGCGTGCCATGGAGACCCGGCCGTACGTCGTGGCCGCCCACTTGATGGCCGCCGCCGAGCACGGCCACGACCCGGCCCGCGTCGGCGCCGCGGCCGAGGCGGGCGCGCGCGCCGCCCAGCACGCGCTGGCCGGGCTGGCGCACCGCGAGGCGGTCACCTGGTACCAGCGGGTGCTCGACCTGCTGCAGGACTTCCCCGGCGCCACGCTGGAGCGGCGCGCGGAGCTGCTGGTGGAGTGCGGCAGGGCGAAGTGGCTGGCCGGCGACCCTGACGCCAGGCAGACGCTGGCGCAGGCGGCCGACCTGGCCAGGCAGTGCGAGCGCAACGACCTGATCGTCATGGCGGCGCTCGGCGGCGACCGCGGCTTCTCCACCATCTCGGCGGCGCCCGACCAGCAGCGCATCGCGCTGCTGACCGAGGCGCGCAGGCTGGTCGACTCCACCGATCTGAGCACCAGGGCGCTCCTGGCGGCCAAGCTCGCCTCGGAGCTCATCTGGGCGCCCGACGGCGAGCGGCGCTTCGCGCTGAGCGACGAGGCGGTGGCCCTGGCCCGCAAGTCGGGCGATCCGCGCACGCTCGCCGGCGTGCTCGGGCTGCGCAGCCTCACGATCATCCCCGCCGACCCGCTGCACCAGCGCCACCGCGACGGCGACGAGATGCTGGAGGCGGCCCGCCGCACGGGCGACGACCTGGCGCTCTTCCACGCGTACGTGCAGCGCACTCCCCCGGTGCTCGACCACGGCGACGTGACCAAGGCCGCGACCCTGCTCGACAGGGCCGACGAGCTGGCGCACCGGCTGGCCCAGCCGCACCTCAACTGGCTGATCGGCTACTCCAAGGCCGGGCTGACGCTGATGCAGGGCGACCTGGCGCAGGCCGAGTCGGAGGCGGTGTCGGCCATGCGGCTCGGCTCGGAGATCGGCCGCCGCCTGGAGGCCGTGGCCATCTTCTCGGAGCAGATCGCCGAGATCCGGCGGCTGCAGGGCCGGCTGTGGGAGCTGGGCGACCGGCTCCGCCGCGCCGCCCAGGCGCCGCGCGTGGACCCGGTCCACGCGGTGCTGCGCTACCTGTGCGAGATGGCCGACGAGGAGGCGGCTCCGCTGCTGGAGCGCATCCTCGCGTACGGGGGCGCGACGCCGCCGCGCAACATGGCCCACCGGCCCGCCCTGGACAACCTCGCCGTGGCCGCCTCCCGCCTGGGGCGGGCGGAGCTGGCAGGACAGCTGTACGACGCGCTGGCCTCCGACGGGGAGACGTTCGGGCACGGCACGGTGGCCCACCACTGCGGGCACCACTACCTGGCGCACCTGTGCGTGACGATGGGCTCGCCGCAGCGGGCCGCGGAGCACTTCGAGGCCGCGGCCGAGGTGCACGAGCGGCAGGGGGTGCCGCTCATGCTGGCGGAGTCGCTGCTGGACTGGGCCGACCTGCTGGAGCAGAAGTCGATGAGCGGGCCCAAGCCGGCGGACCTCCGCAAATGGTGCGCCTCGCTGCTGTCCGGCCGCGGGGCACTGCTGCTGGAGCGGCGGCTCCGTTGATCTCGCGGGTCAGCGGAGGTAGGAGGCGCCGTTGAGGTCGAGCACCGCGCCGCTGGCCCATTCGGCGGCCGGGGAGGCCAGGTAGACGACGGCCGCGGCGATCTCGTCGGGCCGCGCCACCCGCCCGAACGGGCTCTGCGCCTGGATCTCCTCCCCCCTCGGGGCCTTGAGGTACTCGTTGGTCATGTCCGTCTCCACGAACCCGGGCGCCACCCCGGCCACCGCGATCCCGCGCGGGGCCAGCGCGATGGCCAGCGACTGGCCCAGCGCGTTCAGCCCGGCCTTGCTCGCCCCGTAGGCCGGGGCGTCCGGCTCGCCGCGGACGGCGCCGCGCGATGAGACGTTGATCACGCGGCCGCCGGCGGGCATGTGCCGGACGGCGCACCAGGTGACGTTGGCCGGGCCGATCAGGTTGATGTCGAGCGTGCGCTGCCAGGCCGCTCGCCACTCGTCGTAGGACGTCTCGGTGAGGGGGTGGAGGAAGTAGACGCCGGCGTTGTTCACCAGGACGTCGATCCCGCCCAGCTCCCGCGCCGCCGCGTCCACCATGCGCCGCGCCGCCTCGGGATCGGCCAGGTCGGCCTGGACGATGACGTGACCCTGGCCGGGCAGCTCCGCGACCAGGCTCTCGGCGTCCTTCGCCGAGTCCCGGTGGTGGACCGCCACCCGGTCGCCCTGCGCGGCGAACGCCGCCGCGATCGCCCTGCCTATGCCCCTCGACGCACCTGTGACAAGAACTCCACGCCCACTCATGCGCCGCACCCTAGCAGGGCCCTTGATCGCGGCGGAGAGCAGGTGCTGATCGCTCAGAGGCGGCGTTCGGGCTCGCGGGCGGGTGGCGCCCAAAGGGGCGGCGCGCCGGTCCGGCCGGCCGGGAGGCGGACGGTGAAGGTGGCGCCGGCGCCGGGGCGGCCGTCCGCGGTGACGGTGCCGCGGTGGCCCTCCACCACCTCCCGTACGAGCGCCAGCCCCAGCCCGAAGCCTCCGCCCACGAACCGGGTGAAAAGGCGTTCGGCCTGCGCCGGATCCAGGCCCACCCCGTCGTCGCGGACCTTGAGCAGGACGGTCTCGCGGTCCCTGGAGAGAGTCATCCAGATGTGGCCGCCCACGCGCGTGTGGCCCAGCGCGTTGTCCAGCAGGGCCGAGATCACCCGGCGCAGCGCGGACTCCACGCCTCGCACCACGTGGTCGCCCGGGCCCTCGCATCGGACCTCGATCGTCACCCCCTGGGCCTCCGCCCGGGCGTTCTCGGCCACCGCCAGCTCCGAGGCCAGCACCGCCAGGTCCACGGGGCCGAACGGGCGGCGGAAGCGCTGGAACTGTGCCGACTGGAGCAGGTCCTCCACCACCTCGCCCAGCTGCCTGGTGCCGGTGACGAGCTGGTCGACCTCGTCGAGGAGCAGGATCCGGTCCGTGTCGCCCCGCAGCCGGCGGGACAGGAGCTGGGCGCGGGTGTGCAGGCGGGTCAGCGGGGTGCGCAGCTCGTGGCTGACTTCGGCGGCGAAGCGGCGCTGGCGCGCCAGGGCCTCGCCCAGCGGGGCGATGGCGCGGCGGGAGATGACCTGGCCGACCAGCAGCGCGGCCAGCAGGCCCGCGACCTCGGCGCCGCCGAGCGTGCGGAGCAGCCGCCGGCGTTCCGCGACCTGGTAGCGCAGGTCCATCGCGGCCTGGACCGTCGTGTCGCCGCGCCGCTGGGTGCGGATGAGGTACGCGTGCTCGCCCACCTCGACCTCCTCGACCCGTGACAGGGAGCCGGCGGCCAGGCGGTCCAGGCGTACCGGGAGCTCCTCCGGCGCGCCGGGAGAGCTCCGCACGGCGCCGTCGCGCAGCTCGGAGAGCCACACGCAAGGCGGAGGGTGGTCGATGGAGGCACCGGTCGCGGCGGCGGCCAGGTCGCGCTGCGCCGAGTCGGCCTGCTGGTGCACCACGAAGCAGTAGACCAGCATGCCGCCGAGCGTGAGCACCACGGAGATCGCGCCCGCGACCTGAACGGTGAGGCGGCGGCGGGCCCGCCTCAGCAGCCGCCTCTCGAAGTCCTGCCGGTGCGGATCGGCCCGCCCGCCGAACACCGGCAGGCTCATAACTCACCCAGGCGGTAGCCCACGCCTCGCACGGTGTACACGACCCCTGATCCCAGCTTGTTGCGCAGGTAGTAGACGTACGTGTCCACGATCGATTCCTTCTGGGCACCGTCGAAGACCCGCTGCCGGAGCGACGTGCGGGTGTGCACCTGCCGCGGCCGGGCCGCCAGGGCGCTGAGCAGCCGGCATTCCTGCCCCGACAGCGCCACCTGCTCGCCGCTCGGCAGCCGGACGATGTGCGACTCGGAGTCCAGCCAGCCCGCGCCGAGCGGCAGCAGCCTGGCGTGGTCGATGTTCCTGCGGTGCAGGGCCCGCACCCTGGCCAGCAGTTCGTCGATCTCGAACGGCTTGACCAGATAGTCCTCCGCGCCCGCGTCCAGCCCGCCGACGCGGTCGGCGAGCGAGCCGAAGGCGGTCAGCATGAGCACGGGCGTGGTGACCGCCCGCCGGCGCAGCCGCCGGAGCAGGTCGATCCCGTCGAGGGAGGGCAGGCCGCGATCGACGATCAGCACGTCGTACGCGCGGCTCAGCCCCAGGTGCAGCCCCCGCTGCCCCTCCAGCGCCAGATCGACGGCGTAACCCTGCTCCGTGAACAGGTCGACGAGCATGTGCCCAAGCTCGCGGTCGTCCTCGATGATCAGCAGCCCACGGACCGCACCCGGTGAAGCAGCCACGTGACCACGGTTACACCACCACTGGCGGTATTACAAGATCCACTCGTCAGGAAACCGCAGGCACCCCGGCTCACCTGCGCGATCACGACGGATTGGACCTGACAAGCTCGGGAGGTTCGGCCACCTTGGTCGCGTTCTCGAGGCGCTCGGGCAGGGCCAGCTTGTACAGCGGCAGGGCGCCCGCCGTCGTGATGACGGCCACGAGCACCAGCATGGCGAAGAGCGCGTCGGTGATCATGCCTTGGGCCAGGCCGATGTTGATGAAGATGAGGATCATCAGCCCGCGGGCGTTCATCAGGGCGCCCACCGCGTACGACTCCCGGCGGCCGAACCCGAGACCGCGCATCGCCAGCGAGCACCCGAAGTACTTGCCGCTGAACCCGGCGAGCAGGATCAGCCCGAACGCCAGCACCATGCCGCCGCCCGCGATGCCGCCGAGATGGGTGTTCAGGCCGGAGAAGGTGAAGAACGCCGGCAGCAGCAGCGTCGAGACGACCTCCATCATGCGGCCGTGCAGCGCCTGGCGGAACGCCGGGTCGCGCGGCATGGCGAGGCCGGCGAAGAAGCCGCCGAAGACCGAGTAGACGCCGATCCAGTCCGTCAGCCAGCCGGCGGTGAGCGGCACGAGGATGACGACGTACATGCCGGTGGCGCCGAGCCGGCCGGTGCGGGCCACGGTCCTGCCCAGGGGGCGCAGCATGGGGGCGACGACCTTGAGCATCACGACGGCGAACACCGCGGTCAGGCCGATGGTGGGCAGCGCGCCGGTGGGGCCGGAGCCGAGGTGCATGGCCGACAGGACGGCGAGGAGGCACCAGGCCAGCGCGTCGTCGATGGAGGCGGCGAGGAGGGTGAGGCGGCCGATGGGCGAGTTCTCCAGGCCGCGTTCGTACAGGATCCTGGCCAGCATGGGGAACGCGGTCAGCGACAGCGCCCCGCCGACGAACAGGGCGAACTGGAACGGGCTGACCTCGGGGCGCGAGAGCATGTCGTACAGGAGGAGCGCGGCGCCGAAGCCGAGCAGCAGTGAGGGGACGATGCCGGCGGCGGCCAGCGCGGACGCCTTGCGGACCTCGCCCGGTGTCCGTGCGCTGTGGTCGAGGCCGGCGCCGACCAGGAACATGTAGAGCGTCAGCCCGATGGTGCTCAGCACGTACAGGACCGGCCTGACCTCCCGGGGGAACAGGGCCGCCTGCGCCTCCGGGAACAGCCAGCCCAGGAACGTCGGGCCGAGCAGCACGCCGGCGACCATCTCGCCGAGCACGCGCGGCTGCATCACCATTTGCGCCAGGCGGCCGCAGATCGCCGCCGTGATCAGGATGACGACGAGGGCGGGCAGGACCTTGAGTATGAGGGCGAGGTTCGGGTCGGGGGCCGCGACGCGGGCGATCAAGAGGACGGGCATGTCAGTTCTCCGCTGAGTGGTGGAAGTGGCGCTCACAGAGCCGTTTCCGGCGGGCGTCCCAGACCATGTACGTGCCGAGGACGAGTTGCACGAGGCTGCGCCAGACGTCCTCCCAGCGGTCGCGGACCCGCATGAAGGCGAGTACGGGCCGCACGCGCCGGGGCGCGCCCAACGGCGTGAGCAGACACGGTCCCCGGTTGGGCAGGGAGCGGGTGTGGGCGGCCGAGGAGTCCAGGGCGTACCGGTGCAGGACCTCCCGCGCCGCGGTCCGCATGGCGATAGGGGCCAGCCGCCAGGCGGGACAGGGGCGGTTGGCGGCGACCCCGAACGGGATGTGGTTGAGCTCCTTGGCCGGCTGGGAAGAATGCGCGAAGCGGCCGGGGTCGAAGCGCTCAGGATCGGCGAATCCGGCGCGGTGGAAGTCGGGGTAGTTGAAGCAGAGCACCGCCCCGGCCGGGATCGTGGTGTGCTCGTCGAGCGGGATCTCGCCGGTGGTGATGCGGTGGGCGATGCCGAAGAGCGGGTAGAGCCGCAGCGTCTCGGCCATCACGTGGTCGAGGTAGCGGTCGTCGCCCGTGCGGGCCCCGTCCTGCACGCCGGGGTGCTGGGCGAGGACCATCAGCAGGTGGGCCGTCGCCTCCGACATCTGGACGACAGCGGTGGTGAAGAAGGCGCCGTGCAGGTAGTACGCCTGTTCCTGGGGCGACAGGCCGGCGGGGAGGGGGATCCGCACCTGTGACAGGCGGCCGAGCAGGTAGCGGGTCAGGCGCCGGCGACGCTCCATGTGCCGCAGACCGGTGCATTTGAGCGAGGAGACCACGTCGTCGGCGTTGCCGACGATCAGGTCGCGGGCCTCGCGCGGGCACGGCTCGGCGAACACCAGCTCGTACGAGAACTCCGCCCACAGCGGCATCACCACGTCGCGCAGCCGCACCAGCCCCCGGAGGCCCGCCAGCGTGCGGGCGGCGCAGCGGCGCGTGAGCTCCTCGGCCTCCGCGCGCGGCACGGCGAGCAGCCCGCGCGTCGTCCTGGCCACGGCGTCGTACCGCTCGCCCGCCTCCAGGTGCTCCTGGTGCATCTCGGGGCCGGGCGACAGCCAGTACCAGAACAGGTCCGACAGCGCGGCGCCCTTGCTCCGCCCGCTCGCGTTGGGGTGCGAGTAGACCTCCTTGAAGCGGTCGATGCCCACGAGGTCGCCGGGGACGGGGATGCCCTCGTCGCCGTTGATCCGGTTGAACACGCGTACGCGCAGCGCCACGACCCTGCCGGGCAGCCACCATGGCAGGCTCACGACGACGGCCAGCGCGACCAGCATGATCAACACAGCCGTCGCACCATGCCCGGCTCGAGGTCGCTGACGGACGCGCAGCCGCACAGGGTGAGCGCGTGCTCGACCTCCGCGCGCAACCGGCCGAGCACGCGGGTCACCCCCCGCTCGCCGTCCGCGGCCAGCCCCCAGATCACCGGGCGGCCGACCGCGACCGCCGCGGCCCCGAGCGCCAGCGCCTTCAGCACGTCGGTGCCCCGCCTGACGCCGCCGTCCAGCAGCACGGGCACGGCTCCGCCGACCGCCGCGACGACGTCCGGCAGCAGGTCGATCGTGGCGGGGACGGTGTCGAGCTGCCGTCCGCCGTGGTTCGAGACCATGATCGCCGAGACGCCGTGGCCGAGGGCGAGCCGGGCGTCCTCGGGATGCGTGATCCCTTTGAGCACGATCGGCAGCGCGGTCATGTCCCTGAGCCGGTCGATGTGCTCCCACGACAGCCCGGGCGACATGGCGATCGGGCGCACCCGGTCGCCGTCGCGCATGTTCTCGCAGCACAGGTGCTCGGGCAGGTCGTGGAAGCCGTTGCGCAGGTCCCGCTCGCGCAGGCCGAGCACGGGCGAGTCCACGGTGACGACCAGCGCCCCGCAGCCGGCCGCCTCTGCGCGGCGCACGACGGCCTCGGTGAAGGCCGGGTCCGGCTGCACGTACAGCTGGAACCAGAGCCGGGCTCCGGGCGCGGCGGCGGCCACGTCCTCGACGGCGACGGTCGCGGCCATGCTGACAATCATGATCGTCTCCGCGGCGGCGGCCGCCCGCGCCGTGGCCCGCTCGCCCTCCGGGTCGGCGAGCCGGTGGAACGCGGTCGGCGCCACCAGCACGGGCATGGCCGCGCGGCTGCCGAGCAGGGTCACGCCCGTCTGGAGCTTGACCGTGCCGCGCAGCACCCTGGGCAGCAGGCCGAGGCGTTCGAACGCGACCTCGTTCGCGCGCACGGTGATCTCGTCTCCTGCCCCGCCTGCGAAGTAGTCGTAGTGGGCGGGCTCGAGGCGGTCGTGGGCCGCGGCCTCGAACTCGCGCAGGCTCAACCGCTCCATCACACCGGAACCGCGGCCGTGCGGCGGGCGAAGAAGGCGCGCAGCGGCTCGACGTGGATCTCCGGGGAGGTCCACTCGTTCTCCAGGTTCTCGGTGATGTGGTGGGCGACCGGGGCCTGCCCGGGCACGTGGTGGCGGACTACGGGGTGGAGGTAGTGGCCCTCGTGGGCGCGGGCCGAGTCGCTCTGCCGGATGCGGCCCACCTCGATGTCGAAGGGGTCGATCTTGTCGTGGTCGGGGCCGTACTCGAGGGTGATCGCGAAGTGGCCGCGGTCGCCGATCGGCGGGCCCTGCAGGTCGTACGGCAGCTCCTCCAGGTAGCGGGCGGCGCCGTTGTCGAGCACGATGACGTCGGCGAGCAGGCCGAACTGCTGCCACAGCGCCGACGTGCGATTGACCCGCTCCAGGACCGCGGCCGCGAGCGCCGCCGGGTCGGCGGGCAGCTCTTTGGCGGGCCAGGGCACGTCGTGGTAGCGGGACTCCAGGACGCGGTGCAGCGCGCGGACCCCGTACCTGAAGCCGTGGATGAAGCCGCTGGTGCCGTGCTTGAAGTCGCGCGACTGCGTGATCGTCCCGGCGAAGTGGAGATCCGGCACGTTGACGGACTCGTAGGCCGGGGTGAGCGCCGGGAACCTGTCGTTGATCACCAGCTCGGGCCGGCAGCCGTCGCCGAAGAGGGACGCGTCGAAGCGGAAGCCGGTGCAGAGGATCACGCGGTCGTACGGGATGTCCTTGGTGACCTCGTTCACCCGGGCGAAGGAGACCGTCACCAGGTACGTGCCGTCCGGTTTCCGCTCGATGCGCTTGATGTCGCCGTCGAGGATCGCGTTCTGCGACTTGAGCTGGTAGGTGTCCAGCAGGCCGTTGTTGACCGCGCGCAGGTGGCCGACGTAGTGCGTCCGCCAGGCCATGCGCACCGAGTGCGGGCCCGCGACGTGGATCACCGCGGCGGTCTCGATGAGGTTGTCTGCCGTCTCGAAGGCCGAGTTGCCCTTGCCGATGATGAGCACCCGCTGGTTGAGGTAATCAGCCGGGTCGACGGAGGCGGTGGCGTACAGCTCGGCGGTCTCGATGCCGGGGATGGGCGGGATGTTGGCCTGGGTGACGCCGGTCGCGACGGTGATCTGCTTCGCCTCGTACCTGCGGCCGGACTCGTCCGTCACCTGGAACAGGCCCGATCGGTCGATGCGGACCACACGTGAGCCGTACGCGATGCGCAGGCCGCACTTGCCGGCGAAGTCGGACAGGTAGCGGACCATGTCGTCGGCGGGCGGGAAGTACCGGTCGCTGTAGCGGGTGAACAGCAGGTCCGGGTCGTCCGACAGCAGCGAGTTCCAGTCCATCCTGAGGTTGAGCTCGGGGTCGTCCCACCCGGTGTGCTTCTTGTTGCTCGAGATGAGCGTGCGATGGCGCGGGAACGTGCGGAAGAACTGCCCCGGTGCGGGACCCGCCTCGAGGATCAGGTAGTCCCGCCCCTGCTGCTGCAGGAAGTACCCCAGTTGCAGGCCCGCCGGGCCCGCGCCGATCACCAGGTGGTCCAGGGTCGTGTCCGGCACTGACGCCTCCGTCACAGCGATGTGATTGAACGGTCAACGTCAGTGTTGGCGGGCAATTCTCAGAATTTGCTCAGAGAGGGCGCGTTTGTCGGGCTTTCCGCTGGTGGCGAGCGGGACGGCGGACACGATGGTGATCGTCTGAGGGACGCTGTCCTCGCCGAGCTCCTGCCGTACCAGCGCTCTCAGGGCGTCGCGGCCGGGAGCCCGTCCCGCGGACGGGACGACGAACGCGTGCACGGCCTCGCCGGTGCCCTCGTCGGGGGCGCCCACCACGTACGCCTCGTCCACGTCGGGGTGAGCGGTCAGCACGCGCTCGATCGGGCCGGCGTACACGACCATCGCGTTGACCATGACCACGTCGCGGGAGCGGCCCGCCAGGTGGAGGAATCCGTCCTCGTCCACATGGCCGAGGTCGCGGGTGCGCAGCCAACCGTCCCGCAGGGTCGCGCGGGTCTCCTCATCGTCGCCCCAGTAGCCCTTCATCAGGTACGGGCTGCGTACGTGGATCTCGCCTTGGGTGTGGCGAGTGACCTCCTCGCCGTCCTCGTCGCGCACGCTGATCTCGACCCCGGGGTGCGGGCGGCCAACCGGCTCCAGCACGCCCGCGGCGATGTGTTCCGGGGTGAGCATGGCGATGTTGCCCGCCTCCGTCTGCCCGTACCCCTGGTAGACGACGGGCCCGAGCCTCTGGGCCGCCGCGGCCAGCCGCCGGGGGCTGATCGGCGAGCCGGACACCATCAGCGCCCGCAGGCTACTCACATCCACCTCATCCAGAAATTTCAGCATCTGGGAAAGTTTCGGCACGGTGATGATCGAGCCGGTGATCCGGTAGCGCTCGATCGCGTACGGGAACATGGGCCGCCCGTCGTCCTCGTGGATCACCGCGGTGCCGCCGCCGAGCAGGCACGGGGCCACGAACTCCATGACGACCATGCTGGCGAGCGTGCCGAACAGCAGGTAACGCTCGAATCCCCTGGCGAGCCGGGCCGCGACGGGCGACCACCGGCGCGGCTGCCACAGCCAGTGCTCGGTGAGCGCCCGGTACGTGATCGCGCACCCTTTGGGCCGGCCGGTGCTGCCGCTGGTGAAGGTCAGCAGCGCCACGTCGTCGGGGCGGGCCGCCACGTCCAGCGCCCTGCCGTCGCCGGGGTGCCGCAGGAGCTCGTCAAGGCGTAACACGGGCTTTCCGGGCAGATGGCGCGCCGCGGCCCTGACCAGGTCGGGCGCGGCCGTCGCGGGGTCGGCTGCGGGGCCGGTCGCGGGACCGGTCGCGGGGCCGGTCGCGGGGCCGGTCGCGGGACCGGTCGCGGGACCGGTCGCGGGGCCGGTCGCGGGGCCGGTCGCGGGGCCGGTCGCGGGGCCGGTCGCGGGGCCGGTCGCTGAGTCCACGAGGAGGGCGTCGACGTCCATCCCGAGGATGTGGGCGAGCTGCCCCTCCGGGTACCCGGGCCGGATGCCGACCACGCGGCAGCCCAGCGCGTGGGCGGCCATGTGCGCGGCGAACGACTCGGGCGTGACGGCCGTGCCGATCGCGACCGCCCGTCCCGGACCGAGGCCCGCCGCACGCAACGCGCCGGCCAGCCGCCCGATCAGCTCCAGCAGCTCGCCCCGGGAGACGGTCCTGTCGCCGTGCTCGAAGGCCGTGCTGCCGGGCGTCTCGCGCAGCGCGTCGAGAAGGGAACTCGGGAAGAGCATGTGCGGCTCCTCTGTGCTTTGATCGGCGGTAGGCGTACAGGCCGTTTATCGGGATTCATCGCGACGGTAGACAGCACAGATCAGAGCCGCATCAGAGACGCGCAAGGCGGTGAGCACCAGGTGAAGGTGATCGGCGCGGGCTTCGGCCGTACGGGCACGAGGTCCCTGCAGACGGCGCTCGAGATCCTCGGTTACGGGCCCTGCTACCACATGTCGACGGTCATCGCGGAGCCGTACCGCGTGCGACAGTGGCTGGACATCGGCGAGGGGCGCTCCTACGACTGGGACACGCTGTTCGCGGGATTCCGGTCCGCCGTCGACTGGCCCGTGCCCGACGTGCCGTTTCCGCAGGTCAACGAGCGGGGGCATTCCGCGCGAAACGGCCGCGGCGGCTGCTGCGGCTGATCGTACGGGGGCGCTGAGCACAGCAGGGTTCGCCCTTCGAGCGAGCCCTGCCGAACATGCCCGGGGGCTACCTTCCCGCTATGCCGGTGAGCATGATCCCCCTGATGAAGTACTTCTGCGCCGCCAGGAACACCACGATGACCGGAACCAGCGCCAGGATGGACACCGCCATCATGAGGTTGTAGTCGTCGGAGTACTGGCCGCGGAACAGCGAGATGCCGAGCGGGATCGTGTAGTTCTCCGTCGAGCGCAGGTAGATCAGCGGGTCGATGTACTCGCCCCAGGCCCCGACGAACGACAGCAGCGTCACGGTCGCGATCGCCGGTTTGGACAGCGGGATCATGATCCGCCAGAGGATCCGCAGTTCCCCCGCCCCGTCGATGCGGGCCGCCTCCACCAGTTCCTGCGGGATCGTGGTGAAGAACTGCCGGAGCAGGAAGATGTACAGCGCGGTGCCGAAGAAGTTGGGCAGGAACAGCGGCCAGAAGGTGTCCACCAGATCCAGCTTGGAGAACAGGAGGAACCGCGGCACGATGACCACCTGCGCGGGGATCATCATCGTGCCCAGCATCAGCGTGAAGGCCATGCCGCGCATCCGCGAGCGCAGCCGCGCGAAGGCGTAGGCGGGCAGGATGCAGGAGATGAGATTGCCCACGATCGACAGCGTGGTCACCACCACGCTGTTGACCAGGAAGGTGTTGAAGGGCAGGCTCATCCACGCGTCCGGGAAGTTGGACCAGGTGAAGACGTCGGGGATGAACCTCGGCGGAAACTCCAGCACGGCTCCGGCCGGTTTGAGCGCGGTGGTGAGCATCCACAGCAGGGGAAGCAGGCTGGCCGCCGAGGCCAGGACGAGGAGCGCGTAGGCCGTCAGACGCTGGACCCGGCGGATCCGCTCGGCCTGGGCGGGGGCCGCGGGCCGCTTCTCCACCGGGCGGGCCTGTGCGGGCAGGACCTTGATTGCCATCTCGTGACCTACTTGACCTCGTAGTGGACCCAGCGGCGCGCGAGCCCGAACTGGATCACGGTGAACACGATGACGAGGAAGAACAGCGCCCAGGCGATCGTCGAGGCGTAGCCCATCTCGAAGTACTTGAAGGCGTAGCGGTAGACGTACAGGCCCAGGACCAGGGTGGAGTTGGCCGGCCCTCCGTCGGTCATGAACAGGATGAGCTGGTAGGCCTGCAGGCTGCCGATGAATCCCACGACCAGGTTGAAGAAGATGACCGGCGACATCATCGGGACCGTCACGTTCCTGAACCTGCTCCACCAGCCGGCGCCGTCGATGTGCGCGGCCTCGTACAGCGAGACGGGCACGCCCTGCAGACCGGCCAGGAAGATGATCATCGCGTTTCCGGTGGTCCAGGTCGTCATGATGACCAGGCCGGGGATCGCCCAGCTCGCGTCGGTCAACCACCCCGGCCCCTGCACGCCCAGGAGACCGATCAGGTAGTTGACCAGGCCGTAGTCGGGATGCAGCACGTGGATCCAGAGCAGTGCGGTGGCGATGCCGGAGATCACCGACGGCATGTAGATGATCGTGCGGAAGATCGCCTGCCCGCGCAGCTTGATGTTGAGCAGCAGCGCCGCGGCGAGGCTGTAGACGACCCCGGCCGTGGCGGAGGCGGCGCCGAAGTAGATGGTGTTCCTCGTCGCCACCCAGAAGTCGGGATCCCGGAGCAGTTGCACGTAGTTGTCCAGGCCCACCCACTCCGGGGCCGACAGCAGCTCGTAGCGGGTGAAGCTGAGCACCAGCGACACGATGATGGGCCCGCCGGTGAAGAAGACGAAGCCGATGGTCCACGGCAGGGCGAACAGGTGGAACCGGCGGGCCTCGCGCCGGACGAGCGGGGAGGCGGCCATGATCAGACGTTCTCCGCCAGCATGGGAGTGACGCGCTCGGTGACCTGCTTGAGCCCTTCGTCCACCGACAGCGAGCCCGACATGACCCGCTCCCAGATCGGCTTGGTCAGGTCCTCGAGCTTGGGCGTCGCGGGCAGCCTCAGCACGCCGTCGCTGGTGCCGTACTTGTGCAGCGACTCCTTGGTGGTGTCGATCACCGCCTTGTCGAGCTTGAGCGCCTGGAGGTTCTCCTCGAACGCCGACAGCCGCGACGGCGGGGTGTCGAGGAAGAAGCGGTGACCGGCGTAGGAGCGCAGGGAGTTGAGCACGATCCACGCCGCTTCGGGGTTGCGGGTCTTGCTGGTGATGCCGAAGGCGCTGCCCAGGACCGGGGTGAACCGGCCCTCGGGACCGCTGGGCACGTGCGTCAGGCTCCAGTCGAACTGCTGCTCGGCCGGCAGGGTGAGCAGGGTGACGATGTTCCACGCGCCGCCGACGTACAGGGCTCCCCTGTTCAGCGTGAACGGCTCGACCTTCGCCGTGGCCTGCGTCTCGGCCAGGTCCGGCATCGCCTTGTCCTTGATCAGCAGGTCCATCCAGCGCTTGAGGACGTCGCGGCTGGCCGGCTCCTCGATCACGCACTTGCGCTCGTCGGCCGTCAGGTAGCGGCCGCCGAAGGCGAGCAGGAACGTCGCCGTGAGGTCGCTGGTGGGCTTGGGCACCGGCGTGAACCCGAAGATCTTCTGCGCACCCGTGCCCGAGACCAGCCCGCGCGCGGCCTCCATGAGCTTGTCCCAGGTCCAGGAGGCGTCGGGCACCTTGGCGCCCGCCTTCTCGAAGATCCCCTTGTTGTAGAAGAGCAGCTTGGGCGCCGAGTCGGTGCCCAGCGCGTAGAGCTTGCCGTCACGCTCCCAGTAGCTGAGCGCCGCCTTGGAGAAGTCGGCGCGGTTGAAGTCGGGCGTTTCCGCGATGAAGTCGTCCAGCGGGAGGTACAGGTTGTTCTTGATGAAGCTCTGCCCCCACTGGAACTGCGAGTACATCACGTCGGGCAGCACCCCGCTGGCGGCGCCCGTCAGGTACTTGGTGCGGAAGTCGTCGAACGGCGTGACCTCCACCTTGATCTCGATGTTCGGGTGCCGCTTCTTGAAGAACTTGGCGAACTGGGCGTGCCGCACCTCGTGCCGCTGACCCGGGATGATCGCGACGGTGACGGTGACCTTGGAGGTGGGTTCCGGCACTTTGGTCGTGGGCCACGGCAGCGAGTCGAAGAGCTTCTCCGCCTCGTCGTAGGGGAACAACGCGCTCTCCGGCCGGTCCGGGTTGATCACCTCGGAGCTGCTCGACGCCGAGGAGGTCGGACCGGCCTGGCGGGTGCGCGGGCCACTCCCGCAGGCGCTGAGGGGTACGGCGGCCGCCGCCATGGCGGCGAGGCTGAGAATCTGGCGCCGGTTCAGGCCGGCGGTGTCCAGGCCGCGCAGGGGGTTGTTCATGGGGGGTAACGCCTTTCAGAGGAAGAGCTCGATCACCGGGACGGCGACATCCGGCGGCTGTACGGGAAGCTCGAGGGTGAGGGTGCCCTCGGGCAGCGTGAAGTAGTTGACGTTCCCGTTGTCGACCTTGGGGTCGGGCGCCCACATGCGGATCTCCGACTTGTCGTTGAGCAGCTGCGCGTAGCGGACCTTGCCCGCCAGGCCCGGCAGGTGCAGGTGCCGGTACGGCCAGGACAGGACGTGCACGTACAGCCGGTCGCCGCGCTGGGTGTAGCGGCAGTCCTCCGGGGCCTGGAACTGGCTCACCCCCGCGCCGTGGATCGACTGGCTGTGCAGCCGCATCCAGTCGCCGATCTCCCGCAGCGTGTCGAGTGCCCGCGGTTCGAACTCGCCCCGGCCGTTGGGGCCCACGTTGAGCAGGAGGTTGCCGTCCTTGGAGACGGAGTCGATCAGCATGCGGATGAGCAGTCCTGGCGACTTCCACGCGTGGTTGTCCCGGTCGTAGCCCCAGCTTCCGTTCAGCGTCTGGCAGGCCTCCCAGACCGTCGGCAGGGGGCCAGGCGGCTGGAACTGCTCCGGTGTGGTGAAGTCGCCCGGCAGCTCCAGACGGTTGTTGATCAGGATGTCCGGCTGGATGCGGCGGATCTTGTCCACCAGCTCCTCCGAGCGCCACTCGGCCTTGCCCTTGCCGCCGTAGACCGGCTTGCCCTGCCTGACCCGGCCGGCGTAGGAGAAGTCAAACCACAGCGTGTCAAGGGGGCCGTAGCGGGTGAGCAGCTCCTCGACCTGCCCGTGCAGGTAGTCCGCGTACTTGGTGACATCCCGGTCGGGGAACGTGCCACCCTCGACGTACGCCGGATGCAGCCCGTCGATCGGGAAGTCCGGGTGATGCCAGTCCAGCAGCGAGTAGTAGAACCCGACCCCGAGCCCTCTGCCCCTGAACGCCTCGACGAAGGGACCGATCAGGTCCTTGCCGTGCGGCGTGCCACTCACGCAGTAGTCGGTCAGAGCCGAGTCCCACAGGCAGAAGCCGTCGTGGTGCTTGGCGGTCAACACGGTGTAGCGCATCCCGGCCCGCTGCGCGGCCTCGGCCCAGGCGTCGGGGTCGTACAGATCGGGGTCGAAGCGCTCGAAGTATCGCTGGTACTGCTCATCAGTCTGGTTCTCGCGCTGCTTGACCCACTCGTGGCGGGCCGCCAGCGCGTAGAGCCCCCAGTGGACGAACAGGCCGAACCTGCGCTGCCGGAAGTCCTCGATACGGGAATCTGACATCCGTGACACCCTCTGCCGTTAGGGAGGTGCGAAATATTTCGCACGTCTCGACTTGCGGGTAACGTAGGCGAAACATCGGATGTGGTCAAGGCTCTTGAGTCAGAAGTCGACTGGGAGCCCCCGCTTCTCCCTTGATGCCCCGGAGACGCCCTCCGGGCTGCTGATGTCGTACAGGACCGATGGACGGTCGGCACCGCCACGGTGCCCCATGCCGCGCCGCCGGGCGTCGCTCCGGCGCGATCACATCCGATGTTTCCACCGCAGCGGCTTGCGAAACCTTCCGCAGACGGCCAGGGCGAACCCAGCGGGATCCATCGAGTGCATTTATCCACGATTGACGAGCATCTAGCCCTTTGGCGTGCTTCGTAAGCTTTTTCGCACTTCATCCTGTAGAGATATATTTTCCCCGCAATTATAAGCGAGAAGAATATCCCCAACCTTAGGGATGCCAAGCCTTTCTCACGCCGTTTTATCGTGGAGTCATCAGGGAGCAACAAACTCTCAAGAAAAGTCCACAGCCCCCCAAACCGCAAGGAGTACGGCGATGTCAAAGTTGTACGCATCATGGCACCACGGATTCACGGCAGTGGCCGAGAACCCCAACACGAGCGCACTACGTCAGGGATTCGGCGTGACCTTCTCGCTTCCGGCGAACGGGGGCGACTGGATCCACCTGCCCATCCCCACCCCGGTCATCGTCGAAGACCGCCGGGCCACCCTGGACAGGGTGCTGATCCTCTTCGACGCGCGGGAGACCAGCGCGCTCGTCGCCGTGCACGTGTGGGACGGCCCGAACCGCATCCTGGTCAGGGAGGGCCTCAGGATCGAAGGCGACCACGCGCACGGCCTGAGCGGCGACAACGTCTTTCCCGTAGGCCACGACGGCATCGCGTGGGGGTGCGGGATCTCGATGTTCTTCACCGCCGGTGCGATCGACAGCCACGTCTTCATCGCCGGTTTCGGCGGGGACTTCTCGCACAACATCTGACGGGATCGGCACTCCTCGGCGGGGTTGGCTCCCCGCCGAGGAACCCATCCCATGGCGCCTTGGCTCCGCTTCCGGTTCACGGCCGGGGACGGAGCCTTTCGCATGTCAGCGGTGATCGCGAGGCACGGTCACGCAACTGCCAGGGGGTGATTGCGAGGCACGGTCATGCGACTGCCAGCGGGTGATCGCGAAGCCTGGTCACGCGACCAGGCGCAGCCAGGCCGCCGCGAGCGCGGCGTGACCGGCCGGTGTCGGGTGCACGCCGTCCGCGGCCCAGTACTCCGGCCCGGTCGTCGCGGCGAGCTCGGCGAACATGCCGTCGGCGGCGAGCAGGTGCGCGCCGTACTTGCGGGCGAGCTCGCGCACGACCTGGATCTTCGGGTCCAGGTCGGCGCGCCACTCCTTGCGGACCTCTTCGCCGAGGTGCACATCGCCGACCTCGACAAGGCCGCGAATCGGCAGGAGGAACGGCTCGATGAGGATCAGCTCCAGGCCGGCCTCGGCGAGGGGCGCGAGCAGGCGGTCGTAACCCGCCGCGAAGTCCTCCGCGGGGATCATGTAGCCGTCCGGGTCGTACGAGTGCCAGCCCACGTCATTGCCGCCGACGAGGATCGACACCACGTCCGGGCGCGCGTCGAGCACGTCCGCCTGCCAGCGGGCTTCGAGATCCATCACCTTGTCGCCCGCGATCCCGGAGTTCAGCCAGGTCACGGCCCGCTCCGGGTGCCGGAGCCCCCACTCCCCCGCGATGCGCAGCGGGTAGCCGAACCCGAGGCCCTCTTCGCTGTCCAGCCTCTGGCAGTCGGTGATCGAATCGCCGGTGAACATCACGGTGCTTCCCGGTCGGAGGGTGATCGTCATATGTGCTCCTGACATTCAGCTGAGGAGAGGAAAGGTTTATATCGGTGCCAACATTGACATTCAGGCGGCTTATGATCGCGCTCTCCCTTCCCGGGCGGGGTTTGAAAAGCCGGCGCCGGCTGCGCGGGAACAAAAAGGATTTAGATTGCCGGACTACCGAACCAATGGCCGGCCACCCGCTCGAACGCTTCACGATCAGGGTCACGATCACCTGCCCAGGCGACTATGCCGTCAGGTCGGACCAGCACGGCGCCTACTCCGAGGTCATTCATCGCGGGCCCGGCCGCATAACGCATCCGGCCCTCCCAGCTCATCGCTGAATCGTGGAGGCATCGGCCGATGCTGAAATCGAGCACGACACCTCGTCCGTCCTGCATCAGGTCGCCGAGGCGGGTGCCGTCCTCAAGACGAAGGTCAGGGGCGTTCCGGCCGACCAGCGGGTGCTCGCTGCCGAGGTCGTAACGGATCGACGATCCCGATGTCCTGTCGAACACGTAGGTCGTCCCGTCACGGGTCCCGAGCAGATCGCGAACCACTCCTTGGATCGCCTGTGCATGCGGGTCCGGCCTCATGACCGCCGCCTGGGCGCGCGTCCAGTCGAGCACCCAGGCGCCGATCGGACGGCGCTCGCGGGTGTAGGTGTCGACCAGCCCGTCCGGTGCGTGCCCGTGCACGGTCGCCGCGAGCTTCCATCCCAGGTTCACGGCGTCGCCGAGGCCGAGGTTGAGTCCCTGCGCCCCGAGGGGAGAGTGGATGTGAGCGGCGTCGCCCGCGAGCAGGACGCGCCCCTGCCGGTAGGTCGTCGTCTGCATCGCCCGATCGGTGAAGCTCGAGGCGAGCTGGACGTCGCTCAGCGTCACGTCGGTGCCGGACACCCGGCGCAGAACCGTCTGGAGATGTTCGCGACCCGGCCGCTTCGAGCGATCGAAGGCGCCGCCGTCGAAGTCCAGCATGCCGACGTACCCTTGCGCGGGCGTCCGCAGGTACATGCCGGTCGGCGTCAGATTGAACCCGGGGCGCAGCTTCTCGGGATCGGTGATGGTGGCGAGCATGGTGTAGCCGGTGAACTGCGGCTCGGTGCCGACGAAGTCGAAGCCCGCGAGCCCGCGCACGGTGCTGCGTCCGCCGTCGCAGCCGACGAGCCAGCGCGCCGCGTACTCGTGCTCGCCGGCCTGCGCGACCACGGTCTCATCGTCCTGCGCGACGGCTGAGACCGTGACGCCGCGCCTGACCTCCACGCCGAGCATGGATGCCCGCTCGTACAGCACCGTCTCGACCGCTTCCAGGGTTGTCATCACGCCCTCCATCGCCGGGCTGGGAAGCCGGAACGGCAGGGAGGCGACGTCGACCTTGGCCGGATCGAGCATCATGCCGGCGAAGTGGCCCACGCCACGAGGGGGTGCCGGCTCGTCAGCGTCGGGATAGTCGTTGACGCCCGACGCCTTCAGCAGCGGGTGCAGCATCCCACGCCGGTAGAACGCCTCGACCGACGTGGCGGACAGGCCCCGCATCCCGAGCGGGTCCGCCTTCCACGGGGAGCGGGGCTCCGGCTCCCGCTCAAGCACCAGGACACTGCAGCCCGCGAGGCCAAGCTCGCAGGCAAGGAACAGACCAACCGGGCCGGCCCCCACGATCACTACGTCATGCACGAGAACTCCCCTTCCGAAGCTCGCCACCCTGTTCTCTTCAGGCACGCAAAGACTGAGGCGGGCCGCTCACACGGGGCACACACGGCACTGACGCGGGCGCACATGGCGCTGACACTCCCTGGTTTGGGGGCTCGAGGGTGCGTGCGCGAGGATCAGGAGATGGACGGGGATGCGCGGCTTCGCGTCACACTGCTCGGCGCCTTTCAGGCGTCTCGCGGTGACGTCGCCCTGCCCGTACGGGGTGCGCGGTTGCAGGGTCTGGTCGTACGGCTGGCGCTCGCAGGGGGGCGCGCGGTCGAGCCGGGCGTCCTGGTCGACGCGATCTGGGCCGAGGACCCGCCGGCCGGCCCCGCCCACGCCCTGCAGACCCTCGTCTCGCGGCTGCGCCGGGCGCTCGGCCCGGGCGGCGACGTCGTGCAGGTCGCGGGCGGCTACCGGCTGGACGTGGACGCGGCCGACGTGGACGCGCTGCGGTTCGAACAGCTCGCCGCCGCCGGCCGTGACCGCCTGCGCGCCGGCGACCCGCATGCCGCGGCGGCCGTGCTCGGCGAGGCCGTGGCGCTGTGGGGCGACCGTCCCGGCGCCGAGCCCACGGTCGTCGCCGCGGTGGCGCCCGCCGCCGCGACCCGGCTGGCCCACGTCTCGGTCGAGGCCGTCGCCGACCTCGCCGACGCCGAGCTGTCCCTGGGCCGTGCCGACGCGGCCGCCGCCCGCCTGACCGCCCTGCTCGCCGAACAGCCCGTCCACGAGCGGGCGGCCGGGCTGCTCATGGACGCGCTCGCCGCCCAGGGCCGCCAGGCCGAGGCCCTGGGCCTGTACGAGCGGGTCCGCGCAACCCTGGCCGACGTCCTCGGCACCGACCCGGGCGACGCCCTGCGCGAGCGCCACCTGCGCCTGCTGCGCGCCGAACGCCCCGCCCCGGCCGCCGACGCCGCGCAGACCAGGCCGGATAACCTGCCCGCGCCGCTGACCAGCTTCATCGGGCGCGACGACGACCTTGCCCGGATCGACGCGCTGCTCGCCGCCGGGCGCCTGGTCACCGTCGTCGGTCCCGGCGGCGCCGGCAAGACGCGCCTCGCCGTCGAGGCCGCCCGCCGCCACCGCCACGCGTACCGCGACGGCGCCTGGATGATCGACCTCGCCTCGGTCACCGAGCCGGTCAAGGTCGGCGCGGCCGTGCTCGCCGGGATCGGGCTGCGCGGCGGCGCGATGTTCGAGGCCCGGATGCGGGTCGAGGGCGACGAGCTGGACGTACTCGCCGACCGGCTCGGCGGCCGGGAGAGCCTGCTGCTGGTCGACAACTGCGAGCACCTGATCGACGCCGTGGCCCACCTGGTCGCGGCGCTGCTGCCCCGATGCTCCGGGCTGCGCGTGCTGGCCACCAGCCGCGAACCCCTCGCGGTCGACGGCGAGGCGCTGGTGCCGCTCGGCCCGCTCACGCTGCCCGGGCCGGACGACGGCGTCGAGCAGGCCCGGCGGGCGGCGTCAGTACGCCTGTTCACCGAGCGGGCCGCGGCCGTGCGCCCGGGCTTCGGCATGGACGAGACCACGCTGCCCGAGGTCCGGCGCGTGGTCCGCAGCCTGGACGGGATGCCGCTGGCACTGGAGCTGGCCGCGGCCCGGCTGCGGACGCTGTCGCTGCCCGAGCTGGCCGACGGGCTGTCCGACCGGTTCCGGCTGCTCACCACCGGCAACCGCACCGCGCTGCCCCGGCACCGCACGCTGCGCGCGGTCATCGCCTGGAGCTGGGAGCTGCTGAGCGAGCACGAGCGCACGGTCGCCGAACGCGTCTCGATCCTGCCCGGCGGCGTCACGCCGGCCTCGGCCACCGCGCTCTGCGCCGGCACCGCGGTGCCGGCTGCCGAGATCCCCGAGCTCCTCGCAGGCCTGGTGGACCGGTCGCTGCTGCAGCTCGCGCCCGACCCGGGCCGCTACCGCATGCTGGAGACGCTGCGCGAGTACGGCATCGACCGCCTGGCCGGGATGGGCGACCTCGGCACTGCCCGCGACCTAGCCGCCGGCTACTTCGCCGGGCTGATGGCCCGCTACGACCCGCAGCTGCGTGGGCCCGGCCAGCTAGCGGCCATGCGGATCATCAGCGCCGAGTACGACAACGCGCTGGCCGCACTGCGCCGGCGGTGCGACACCGGCGACGCCCCCGGCGCGCTCGCTCTCGCCCTGAACCTGACCTGGTACTGGCACATGTTCGGCCGGCACCGCGACGCGGCCTACTGGCTGGGCGAGGCACTGGCGGTGCCCGGCGGCGAGCCGGCGCCCGACCGCGACTGCGCCCACGCGATCTACCTGATCAACCGGGCGAGCACCCGGTCGGGGACGAACGCCGAGGAGGCCGCCGACGACCAGGGGCAGCTGCGCGAGCTGGCCGACCGGCTGATCGCGTACCCGGAACTGCCGGGTCCGTACGGCGCACTCACCGCGCTCCCGCCCGCGTTCCTGCCGGAGAGGACCGCGCTCGCGATCATCGAGCGCCTGGCCGACGGCGACGACGTGTGGCTGTCCGGGCTGGCCCGCATGTTCCGGGCCCAGTTCGCCGAGAACGCGGGCGAGCTCGACAAGATGCGCCCCGACGTGGAGGCGGCCCTCGCCTGCTTCCGGCAGGCCGGCGACCGCTGGGGCCAGGCCACCGTGCTGCCGTTACGCGCCCAGCTGCGGCAGTACGACGACGATCTCGACGGCGCGCTGGCCGACCTGCGCGAGGCTCGGTCGCTCGCCGGCGAGTTCGGCTCGCTCAGCCTCGGCGACGAGGTGTTCGACGACCTGCGCTGGATCGACCTGCACCTGCGGCGCGGCGACACCGACCTGACGACCGCCGTGATCGACTCGGCCCGGGAGCGGGCAATGCGCGCGGCCTCGCCGGAGATGCTGGCCCTGGTCGGCGCGTGGGAGGCCGTCTTCTGGGTGAGCCTCGGCGACCTGGACCGGGCGCGGCACCTGCTCGACGACGCCGAACGGGGCCTGCACGGCGACACCACGTTCCCCGGTGACCACGCGCGGACGCTGGTCGGCAGCGCACGGGCCTCGCTCTGCCTGGAGGCGGGTGACCTGGCAGGCGCGGAGAAGGCGCTGGAGCAGGCGTACGCGGCGGCGCTGGAGGCCCGGGACCTGCCGGTCCTGTCGCTGGTGGCGGTGAATGCGGCCGCGCTCGCCGAGGCGCACGGGCGGCATCACGAGTCGGCAGTCCTGCTCGGGGCCGCCTCCCGGCTGCGCGGCGCTCACGACCGCACCGATCGGCAGGTTCGCGAGCTCACCCGCCGAGGGCGGGCCGCGCTGGGCGAGGAAGCCTTCGCCGCGGCGTACGGGAAGGGCTGGGAGCTGGACGGGAAGACGGCCGTGACCGAAGTCGACCCCGTCCGGCATCAACGAAGATGTATCGCCACGCCGCCACGGTCGTAGACGAGGACGGCGCTCGAACCGCCGCACGGCCGCGCCCCCACTGTGCGACGGAACGGAGAAGAGGCCATCAGTCAGACGTCGCCGAACATGCGGTTCCTGTCGCTCTCCGGAGCGTCAAGAGCGCGGAGTGCCTGGTTCAGGGAGCCTTCCTCAAAGCCGAAATGAGCCTTCATCGAGCCCTTGATCTCACTGATCTGCCGGAAGAGCTCCTGCGGTGATGATTGCGGATCGTCGAGGCTCAGCTGAAAGTCGGCCAGGAGGCGCGCGAGGACCTCGTGCTCGCGACCCAGGCGGGCGATCGTCGGCTCCAATTCGGGCATCTGCTCCAGCAGAGCCGGGAAGAAGTCGCTGTCCTCGCTGCGGTGATGGCTGCCCAGGGCGGAGCAGAACGTGTAGCAGAAGTCGCGGAGTTCGGGTTTGAGGCTCTCGGCGCGTCCGCCGGAGCGGATGGCCCTGCGGGCGTCCTCCAACGCCTTTTCCAGGCGGTGGTGCACGTCCTGCAGCTCCCGATGCCAGGCGAAGACACGGTTGCGCAGCACTCCGGTCCCCGGAATCATTCTTGCCGTCCTTCCCCTGTCGGCGCTTGGCCGCGGTCACGCGCGGCGAGCAGTTTCGGTAGCTGCTCCAGCAGGCTCTCGTGCCAGGCGATCTCGGCCCGCAGGCGTGCCGTGGTGTGATCGAAGCTCATCGGCTCCAGCCCGCGCAGGTACGGCTCGGCCTGCTCGCGCTGGTGCAGCCAGGCCGCCAGCCGGACGATCAGCGCGTCGCGCCGGTCGCCGATCAGTGCCCGCAGGTCCTCTTCGGCGAGATCGTCGGCGTAGTGCAGCGCGAGATCCACCGGGTCGGGCCGCAGCCGGACCTCGCGCAGCGTCCGGTCGCGCAGCGCGATGAACTCCTCGCGCCCGGCAGGGGTGAGCGCGTACACCGTCCGCGCCGGTCCCGCCGCCTGCTCGGTGCGCACCACCTCGATCGCGCCCTCGGCGACCAGCCGGTGCAATGCCCCGTACAGCGAGCCCACCTTGATGTCGGTCCACAGCTCGGTGCGGTCCAGTTGCGCTTGCCGGCGGATCTGATGCCCGTGCATCGGACCGCGCAGCAGCGCGCCGAGCACGAACATGCGTGCGTCACTCACTCAGGTACTCAAACACGAGCACTTCAACTAGTCAAACGCGAGTAGTTCCGGCGAAGAGGGCCGAGACGCCAGACGCATCTGTACGCGCTGCTGAACGGCAAAGTCGCCGACACCCGAAATCCGCGCCGCACGCCGACGCCGCGACCGGGGCAACGCGCTACAGAACCTGCACGACCAAGACGAGCTGACTCACAGCGCCAACCGGCTGTCCGCCGGTTCCTTACCCCGAAGGTGACACCCCCTCGCTCGGGCTTTTCGCTCGAGACCGGTTGAGGGCGACGGTCCCTGCGCCGGCCGCGAAGAGCGTTGCGGCGAGGAGCATGGTGCCGCCGGGTCCGAAGGTCCCGGCGAGGGCGGCGAGGGCGGCGGCGCAGAGAATTTCGCCGGCGTACTCAGCCTGCGCCAGGAAGGAATGGGTGGTGGCCCGGATGTCGCTGTCGGTGCGACGGTTGACCCAGATGGTGGTGACGGTCCGTACCAGGGGCATGGCGATGCCGTTCGTGGCGATCACGGCGGCGACCGCGACGGGGAGGCTCGACGCCAAGCCGAGGAGGACGAGGCTGACCAGCCCGGCAAGACAGGAAAGGGCCAGGAAGGTGCGGGCGCCGCCATCGGAGTCGAGCCGGCGCTGGACGGCGGCGAGGGCGAGGGCCGCGGTGGCGTAGACGGCCAGGTTGATCGCGGTGAACCCGGCCATGCCGGAGGCGCCTGGCGGAAGCCCGAGGTCGGCGAGGTGCACCGGGTAGATCCGGCCGAAGGTGTCTGCCGCGCCGTTCACCAGGACGGTGACGACGACCAGCATGAGGATGGTGCGATCGGTGACCGCCAGGCGTGCGCCTCGGCGGGCGATACCGAGGGCGGCCTTGAGGTGGTCCTTGCGGACGCGGACAAAGTTCTTCTCGGGGAAGGCCGCGGTGAACCACGTCCCCAGCAGGAGCATCAGGACGCCCGCGCAGACGATGGCTGTAGGGCGATCCACGATGGCCGCGAGAACGCCGAATGCCACGATCCCGGCCCCCGCGCCGATCATCTGCCATCGGGCCTGAGCGGCGATCAGGAGGTGTATGCGGTCGGGCCGGTCGATCTCGTCGGTCGCCCAGGCGACGTCCGATCCGCTGGTGAAGGTCCAGGAGATGCCCCACAGCATCTGGGCCAGCATCAGCGGGACGAAGCTGGGGAACAGGCCGGTGACTGCCATGGCGGTGGCCATCAGGACGTGCGACGCGACGATCGCCTTCTTGCGTCCGAGGGTGTCGGCCACAACCCCGGCCGGGACCTCGAAGAGGATGCTCGCCACCCCCTGTGCGGCGGCGATGAGTAACAGCTGCGCAGGGGACAGACCCGCATCGACAGCCATGTAGAGGCTGGTGACCAGCCACCAGCCGTTGTGCAGCACCGCCCGCAGGAAATTCCAGACCAGGAAGCGGCGGGCGAGGACGCGAGGTCCGGGGTGCGGGTGCTCGGGGAAGGCGTCAGGTCCTGTGGGCGTCGGGGGATTCGAACGGCTCATGGCTCCTCGTGTGCAGGTCGGCGGTGGCTTCTGGGCACACAAGTCCGCGCATGGTTCGTCCCCGTCCCTCTCACTGGATCGCATACGACTGTTCGCCGAGATACTGCCGAGGCCGACTGCGTGCTGTCAACGCAATTCGGCGCAGTCCGACACACGAGGTTCGCCATGCATCTACGTGTGGCGTGCCGTCCGTGATGCATCTTCGGCGACGAGCCGGCGGGTTGAGCCCGAGGGTGATGTCTCCCCATCGACCCTCAGACACGAGAGAGGCCCGCTACTCATGACGAGCAGCGAGCCTCTCACCAGGGATCTTTCCTTTGGGGACCATGGCCAACCGCATCAGAGAGCGCCTTGATCTTCAGCTGCCACGTCGGTACAAGGATCAAGATGGAACTGCCGCGCGAGGCGGGTGCAGTGCTCACGGCGCCCCTCCAAGTCACGAGCCTATTGTCGCTAGCCTCATTCGCGAATGATGCGGGTAGCAATGACATCCGGTGGGCGGCCTGCCAACGAGGGTTGGGCAGTGATCATTGTGGACTCGTATCAAATGTGCGATTCGCGCGTCCGATGCCGAGCTCAAGGGCCTCTCGGGCGGCCGGTTTCGGTTCGGACAGGGCGGATAAGTTGGGCGCGATAACGCGATCTTCAATGTTTCGGAAGGTCGTGCCGCACGTGCTTTATGTCCGCCCGCGCCAGGCCTGCAGGGCACCTCATGATCGTGAATGTGGGCTCTGGGCCTATGGGGGCTGACTGCCCAGGTCCTCCGCAGTGGCCGAGACCCGCCCCACCCGGAGATCCTTCACTAACGCCAGCGCCGACTCCGGCCACCTCGCCTTCACCCTCACAGCAAGACGAACGACCAGGATGACAGACTTCAGAATCCCCGAAGTCTCATCGACACCCATTTCGGATGAGCACCCGGCCGGCTGGCGAAGCTGATCGGTTTCCCGCTTCACGCGAGGGTCAGGGCATCGGTTCCCCCGGCGATGAGGATGTCGTAGCGGTCCTCGCTCTCCTCGAATCCGGGGTCGGTGAACACGTACTTGGGCTTGGCCGAGGCGAACTGCTGCTCGCCGATGGTCAGGCGGGTCGAGCCACCGGCCACGGCCAGCCGTACCGGAACGCCGGCGGGACGCCGGAAAGTGAGGTCGGCCGCACCTCCGGCGACGCGGACAGGCACCCGGCCATGCGGCTCGGGCAGGTCCACATGCACGTGCTCGACCCCGCCCTGCAGGTCGATCCCGGCCAGCCACAGCCCGCGCAGGTCGGCGTTCACACGGGAGGTGCGGCCCTGCACCTCCACCGCCCACGGCTCGGCGGCGTTGAGCACGATCTGGCCGCCATGCCGCCGGTCGCCGACGTGGAAGCTGCGCGGGAAGTCGACGACGACTCCGTCGGTGACCGGCCGCACCTCCGGCAGCACACCGTCGAAGCTGAGCTTGTACGGCTCGGCCATGGCCGGGTCCACCTGGAGGGTGAGGTCGGCGGCACCAGGGACAAATCCGATCTTCATGGTTGCTCTCCTGCTGTGTTGTCGATGATCAGGACCGTACGCAGCAGCGAGATAGGAGTAATCAGTCACATAGCGGTCGTCGCGACTTAAGACGGCTTAAGTAACATCTTGGGATGCTCTACGGCAGGACCCGCGAACAAGAGACGCTCGACCGGCTTCTCCACGAGTCGGCCAGAGGCGTCAGCGGTGTCCTGGTCATCAGCGGCGACCCGGGTGTCGGCAAATCCGCGCTGCTCGATCACGCCGTGGAGCGAGCCGGTGCCGAGTTCACCGTGCTGCGCGGTGTGGGCGTGGAGTCGGAGGCGGAGCTGCCCTACGCGGGGTTGCATCTGCTGCTGATGCCTGTGCTGGGGCAGGTGGAGGAGCTCTCGGAGGTGCAGGCGACGGCGTTGCGCGGAGCGCTGGGCATGACCGCGGCTCGGGCCGGTGACCGGTTCCTGGTCGGGGTCGCGGTGCTGAGTCTGCTGGCGGCCGTGTCGGCGGAGCGGCCCCTGCTGTGCGTGATGGACGACATGCAGTGGCTGGACCGGGCCTCGGCCGACGCCTTGCTGTTCGCCGCGCGCCGGCTGCGCAGCGAACGGGTGGCTCTGCTGCTGGCCGCGCGCGAGGAGTTCCAGGCCCCCGGCCTGCCCGAGCTGCGGATCTCCCCGCTGGAGGCTGCGGCGGCGGGTGAGCTGGTGAACGCGATCGCTCCGGGCCTGGCCGTGGACGTGCGCGAGCGCGTGCTGGCGGAGGCGGGCGGCAACCCGTTGGGGCTCATCGAACTGCCCCGGAGCTCGTCAGGCGGCGATCTGGGCGAGCTGCCGCTCACGCGGCGACTGCTGGAGGCCTTCGGGCAACGCGCCACCGCCCTGAGCGAACCGGCCGGGACCCTGCTGCTGGTCGCGGCCGCCGAGGACACAGGTGAGCCGGCCCCGATCCTGCGTGCCGCGGCCCGCCTGGGCGTCGATGAGCAGGCTCTGGAGGAGTGCGAGCGCTCCGGACTCATCGAAGTGGCCGGGGCGCGGGTGCGTTTCCGCCACCCGCTGGTCCGGTCGGCGGTCTATCAGGCGGCGGGCTTCGCCAGGCGCAGGGCGATCCACCGAGCGCTGGCTGAGGTCAGCGAACCCGAGCGGCGGATCTGGCACCTGGCGGCGGCGGTGACCGAACCGGATGAGCGGCTGGCAGCCGAGCTGGAGCGGTCAGCCGAGACATTCGTACGGCGCAGCGGGCACGCCGCCGCGGCGGCGGCGTGGGAACGTGCCGCACTCCTCACCCCCGAGGCGGACCTCCGGGCCGTGCGACTGGCCAGGGCCGCCGAGGCGGCCATCTCCGCCGGCCGGCTGCGCCGGGCCGCCCAGCTCACCGACCAGGCGGTACGCCTGACCAGTGACGAGCTCGTCCTGGCCCATCTGGCCAACCTCCGGGCCGATGTCGACTTCGAGCACGGCGCCGTCGAGAGCGCGAGCCTCACCCTGCTGGAGGCCGCCAGACCGCTGGCCGACGCGCATCCCGACCGGGCGGCCTCGCTGCTGATCCAGGTCGTGCGCAACGCCTGGTACGCCCATGACCTCAAGCTCGCCCGCCAGGCCACCGATCTGCTGATCTCCCTCGGCCACGGCACCGACCCGGCACGACCGGCGCTGGCCATGGCCTCCGGGATCACGGCGCTGCTCGAGGACGATCCGGCACGGGCCCTGCCGCTGCTGCGCGAGGTGATCGAAGGCGGGAGGCGCATCGACCGCGGCGAGCACGGCCTGCGCAACAACGCTCTATCGATCGCCCTGCTCATAGGTGACCACACCACCGCCCTGAGCATGGCTCGTGCGCTGGCCGCCGAATGCGCATCCCTCGGCATGGTGGCCTGGCTGCCGCACACCCACCTGGCGCTGGCCGCCGTCGAGCTCCTGAGGGGCCGTCACCTGGACGCGGCCGCCGACGCCGACCACGCCGAGCAGGTGGCGGCGCAGACCGGCCAGACTCACCTGGAGGCACAGGCGTGCGGAGTGCGGGCCTGGCTCGCCGCGGTCCGCGGCGCCGAGGAGGACTGCCGGGCGCTCGCCGAGCGGGCAGCGGCGATGCCTTCGGGCCAGGTGTGGGCGCAGTGGGCGCTGGGCCTGCTGGAGCTGGCCCGAGGCCGTAACGAGCAGGCGGCCGATCATCTGGCTCGCGCTGCCCGGCAGCAGCCCGCCGCCGCACCCGACCTGGTCGAGGTCCTGGTCAGGCTGGAGGAACCGGAGCGTGCCCGCGCGGCCCACGACCGGTTCGCCCTCTGGACGGCGGCCGGCGGCCAGCCCTGGGCACAGGGCTTGCTGGCCCGCTGCCGGGCACTGCTGGAGGGCGACGAGCAGGACTTCGCCACGGCGATCGACCTGCACCAGGCCGCCGACCGGCCCTTCGACGCGGCGCGCACGCGGCTGCTGCTGGGCGAGCAGTTACGGCGCGAGCGGCGCAAGCATGAGGCCCGTACGGTCCTGCGGGAGGCAGCGGACACCTTCGAACGGCTGGGTGCTCTTCGCTGGCTGGATCGGGCTTCGTCGGAGCTGCGCGCCACCGGCGAGTCCCTCGCCAGGAGCGCCGACGCGGGGTTGCTGTCGCGGCTCACGCCGCAGGAGCTTCAGGTGGTACGGCTGGCCGCAACCGGAGCCAGCAACAAGGAGATCGCCGCCCAGCTGTTCCTCAGCCCCCGGACCGTCGGACACCACCTGTACAAGGCGTATCCGAAGCTGGGCGTCACCACCCGGACCGAGCTGGCCGGCCTCATCCTGTCGTGACGCGCAGCGGGATCTCCATGATGAGCGCGGCGACCACGACGGCCGCCACCGCGATGACCGTCAGCGCGGTGAAGGCGGTCTGGATCGATCCCACCTCATACAGCGCGCCGGTCATCGTCACTCCGGTCACACCGCCGAGCTGGCGCAGGAAGGGACCGGCGCCGCTGGCCACACCGACATCCGCGGCCGGGACGCTGTTCTGCGCGACGAGAGTGACCAGTTGCATGAGCATGCCGGCCCCGAGGCCCAGCACGACCATCACGGCCCAGCCGGCACCGGTCAGCGCTATGCCCGCCGTACCGGCCGCGGTCAGAGCTGTAGGTGGAGCGGGAGATAAGTGACTGAAGAGAGCATCACCGCGCCCTGGAGCGGGGCGAGGATCGCGGCGAGGGTGAAGTTCCGCACGGCCAGCAGACGCGGCGGCAGCACGGCCAGGTAGTCGGCCAGGCGTCTGGCCCGCCTCACTCGTGCCGGTGGCGGGAGTCGGACGGGAAGGGTCAGCGCCACGAGGGGGACGGCGCCCGGCGGAAGATTGATCAGGTAAGCCCAGCGCCAGGACAGCGCGTCGGTGAGCAGCCCGCCCGCCAGCGGGCCGCCGATCATGGCCACGGCCGTCACCGCGGTGACATAGCCCCGATATCGAGTGCGTTCGCGGGGCGGGAGCAGTGCGACGATCACGGTGACGACGCCGACCATCAGCCCGCCCGCTCCGGCGCCCTGCAGCGCCCTGGCCGCCACCAGCTGTGTCATGTCCTGCGCTACCGCACAGGCCGCCGACCCGATCTGGAACAGCACCAGCGCGCTCAGCAGCACCCGCTTGTGCCCGAGCAGGTCCCCCGCCCTCCCCCACAGGGGCAGGGTGAGGGTGGAGGCCACCGCATAAGCCACGACCACCAGCTGGACCTGCTCCCGGCCGCCCAGCTCGGCGACGAGGGCGGGGGCGAGGACACCGGTCAGCGTGGTGTCGAGCGTGGCCAGCAGCAGCAGGATCAGCAGACTCGCGAAGATGGTCCGCACAGCTACTTCATCATCGCGGCGGACATCTGCTTCTTCAGCGGCGGCACCGCGTTGAAGAAGCGGAACATGATCTTGGTGAGGAAGCGCTGCACCGGGCTGGCGCTGACGCCCATCTTCAGGTTCCGCATGGCCAGCGCCACCGCCTTGAAGGCATAGTCGAGCATCTCCACCTCGTAGGCGTGCACCGCGTCCAGCAGCGTCCGCCGCCCGTTGACGTGGTCGATCAGGTGCGCGCACAGCAGCCGGGCGTCGAGGATCGCGGTGTTGGCGCCCACTCCCGCGGTGGGTGGCATGTTGTGGATCGCGTCGCCGATCAGGGTGACGTTGGTGGTCTGCCAGGGCTTGACCGGGGTGGAGCTCTTCAGCGGGAAGATCGAGATGCTGCCGGGGTCGCTGCGGGCGATCAGCTTGTGCAGCCGGGGGCTCCAGCCCTTCAGCGCCCGGAAGGCGACCTGCTGCAGTCCGGCGCCGTCCATGCGCTCCAGCTCGACGCGATCGCCCAGCTTGTCCCAGGTGGTGACGATGTTCCACATGATGTAGTCGGCGCTGTTGTCCAGCAGCAGGCCCCCACTGGGGGCCTTGGCCACCGAGCCGCGGGTACGGAACTCGTGCGCCGCCAGGAAGACGGCCTTGCCCTGTGGCCCGAACAGGAACCCCGAACCGGCGAACAGCTGCCTGGGCAGAAGCTTGCGGGTCTCCTCGTCCAGCGGGACCTTGGCCGAGAGCGACAGCGCGCCGGTGTCGATGCGCTCGGCTTCCGGCAGCAGCTGCTTGCGTACCCGCGAGTTGACCCCTTCCGCGCCCACCAGCAGGTCGCCGTCGGCGTGGGTGCCGTCGTCGAAGTACGCGCGCACCCTGCCGTCCGGGCGCTGCTCGTACCGCGTGAACGTCTTGCCGTACTGGACGATCCCTTCCAGCTCGCTCAGCAGCACCTCCCGCAGCGAGATGCGGCTGACGGACTTGAAGCTGTCGATGTAGTGCTCGGGCGCGTCCGGGTCCCCGATGGCCAGCAACTCGGAGAAATCGGAGTCGTAGAAGCCCAGCGTGGTATTGGGCTTGCCCGACGTCGCCACGAACCGGTCATACAGCTCCTCCGGCAGGCACTCGTGCAACGCGGCGCATCCCTTGGGGGAGATGTGGATCCGGTAGCCCTGCAGCCGGTCGTCCTTGGCCCGGTCACGCTCGTAGACCGCAACCGAGATGCCGGCCTTGCGCAACCCCTGGGCGAGCGTGAGCCCGCCGATGCCACCACCGGCGATCAGAACATGGAACGACATTGTGCCCTCCGCAGCAGATGAGGTGTTGATCACGAAACGATGACTCCGACGGTAGGGGTCCGGCCGCTACCAGGGCATCAGGCATCCGACTTAGGTAGCGACCATCCTGGTGACCGATACGCTCGACAATGCGTCGGCTGTCGTTCGAGCTGCACTTGCTGGAATGCGGCGACGGCCGCCATCTTGGCCTCGCGCAACAACCTGGCTTACACCTATGAGTCGGCGGGGATCTGGGCGGGGCAATCGCGTTGCATGAAAGCACGCTCGCCGACTGCGAGCGGGTGCTGGGCGCCGACCATCCCGGGGGTGGTCATATCCGGAAGCCGGGAAGATCAAACCCCAGCAGCTACGCGCCGATCAGGTGGATGAGTGGCTCGACCAGCTCACCGGCAAGCCGGCCACCACCCTGCGAGAGATCCACAGCGTGCCGAAGAGGGCCATCCGGCAAGCTCAGGCACGCGACATGGCGCTCAGGAACGTTGCCGAGCTGGTCATCACGCCCAAGGGGACGGATGGCCGGCCCGGCAAAGCGCTCACCCGGCAACAGGCAGAGGCAATGCTCAAGGCCGCCGAATCGTCCGAACTCCACACCTACGTGGTGATCAGCCTCACCACGGGGTTGCGCAATGCCCATCGTACGTTCGCGGCATCCAGTGGAGTGTCGCCGTCTTCGGCGACAAGCCGACGGTTTGAGTCCGAGTCAGATGGCTCCCGATCGGCTTCCATCGACTCTCGGACATGAGAAAGGCCCGCTCCTCATGACGAGCAGCGAGCCTCTCACCAGGGATCTTTCCTGTGGGCGATACTGGGATCGAACCAGTGACCTCTTCGGTGTGAACGAAGCGCTCTCCCGCTGAGCTAATCGCCCGCCCTGTCGGTCCCTCTCGGTGCCGACGGGGAAAACCATACCGCACTCTGGCACCTGCTGGCGAAGCGAAGCGGTCGGGTGGCGGTTGGGTGGCGGTCGGCGGGTGGTTCGGGCGGGTCGTCGGGGGCTGGGACGAAGGCGGGGAGAGGGATTCGGGTGAAACGTGGCGGTTGCCCACCGGCACGGTGGGTCGGTGGCATACCATCGTGCTGTTCCGGTTGGCATCGGTCGTGATCTTTTGGCGAGAAACGTTCATGGTCGGCGCGCCGGGACAGGCTCCGCAAGACGCAAAACCCTTGTAAATACGACCCGGTTGATGCCGTTTAGCCTGGTAGATGCCTAAATGTCCAGCTGTGATGTGCGTTACAGAAGGCCCTTGGAGCGGAATCTTTCCTACAGGTTTCTTCGTTCCGCGTCATAGCTCAGGACGAAGTCCGTCAGAGCAGTGAAAGCCCCGTAGAGGGGACCTACGACGAAAAGGTTTGGCTGACGATGAACAGCACCACCGTCTCCGCCGAGCTTGGCCTTCGGCTTGTGGTCCCCGACCGTACTACCGTCCCCCTGCTCGCCGGACTGAGTTATACAGCCGACGATCCGTACGCCATCCGCATGGCCTTCCACGTAGGGAACGACGAACCGGTCGAGTGGATCTTTGCCCGTGAGTTGCTGACCGTGGGCATCGTGAGGCGTGTCGGCGACGGCGACGTCCAGGTGTGGCCCGCGCGTGCCGATGGCGAGCGGACGCTCCATATCAGTCTCACGTCCCCCTTCGGTCAGGCGCTCTTCGAAGTGCCGCTGGCACCCCTCACCGAGTTCCTCCACCGTACGTACGAGAAGGTCCCGGCAGGGCGGGAGACCGACTACATGGACCTGGACGCCGAGCTGACCAACATGCTCTGGCCGTCCTGACGATCTAGGTGACTGGTGTTTTTTGATCTATCTCGCGTCGGTCTCGCCTGTTGTGCCATGGTGATCGGTGTTGGTCACCGGGAGCGGGGAGAGACCGAGCGATGGCAGTGGGCCAGACTCCGATGCAGCCGGGGTTGCTGTCTTCCACGGTGAGTTTTGTCGAGGGTCGGCTGGCGCCGAACTCGATCTACACGGTGCTGCACCGTGAGTGCCGGAATCTGTTTCCGGACGAGATGTTCGCCGACCTGTTCGCTGAGGATGGGCGCCGGTCGGTGCCGCCGATGATCGTGGCGGTGGTGATGGTGCTGCAGCGGCTGGAGGGGCTGTCGGATCGCGAGGCGGTGGATCGGTTCGCCTTCGATGTGCGGTGGAAGTACGCCGCCGGCGGGCTGGACTTCGACCATCCAGGGTTCGTGCACACCGTGCTGGTGGACATGCGGGCCCGGCTGGCCGCCTCCGACCGGCCAGACCGGATCTTCGAGCGGACCGTGGAGGTGGCCGCCCGGGCCGGGCTGATCGGCCGCAAGCGGGTGCTGGACTCGGCACCGATCTATGACGCGGTGGCCACCCAGGACACCATCACGCTGATCCGCTCGGCGATCCGGGGCGTGCTGCGCGCCTCCGACCGGGAGTTGCGGGTCGCGCTGCGGGCGGTGATCTCCAGCGGGGACGCCTACACCGATCTCGGTAAGCCGGTCATCGACTGGACCGAACAAGCGGAGCGGGAGGCGCTGATCGACTCGCGGGCCCGCGATGGGTTCGCGCTGCTAGCCGTGCTGGACGGACGGAAGGTGGCTGAGGAGGTCGATCAGGCGGCACGATTGCTGGCCACCGTGCTCGGCCAGGACCTGCAGCACGGCGAGGACGGGGTGTTTCGGATCGCCCGCAAGGTGGCCAAGGACCGTGTCATCTCCACCGTCGATGCCGAGGCGCGACACGGCCGCAAGACGGTGGAGCGCTCGTTCGACGGATACAAAGGCCACATCGCCGAAGACCCCGACAGCGAGATCATCACTGCCACCCGGGTGACGGCAGGCAACGTGGGCGATGCCGAACCGGCCGCCGAACTCCTGGCTGACCTCCTGTCCGAGCAGGCCGAGCAGGCCGAGCAGGCCGAGCACGCCGAGCAGGCCGAGCAGGCCGAGGTTTATGGTGATGCCGCCTACGGCACCGGGCCGATGCTTGCCAAGCTCGACCGGGCGCAAATCGAGGCGATGGTCAAGACGCAGCCCTCCAGCGCGCCCGGAGGTCGCTTCACCAAGGATGCCTTCACCGTCGATCTGGAGGCCGGGCGGGTGATCTGCCCGAACCAGATCGTCAAGGAGATCCGCTGGCATCGCAATGGCAGTGGCGTGGCGGCCTTCGGCTCCGCATGCGCGGGATGCCCGCTCCGGGAGCGGTGCACCACCGCCAAGGACGGCCGCGACATCAACCTCAGCCCGCACGAGGCACACTTGGCCCGGGGCCGGGCCAACAGTGCCGATCCCGGCTGGCTGGCCCGATACCGCGCCACCCGGCCCAAGGTCGAACGCAAGATCGCGCATCTGATGCGGCGACGGCATGGCGGACGCCGCGCCCGCATGCGCGGCACCACCAAAGTCGACGCGGACTTTTCTTTGCTGGCCGCCGCTGTCAACCTGGCACGCCTGGCGGTGCTCGGCGTTACTTCCACCTCAACCGGGCGATGGGCAGCGACAATGGCCTGACCAGGGAGAACAACCGCACGCCACGGTTACGGAAGGCCAGCGGACACCCTTCGGAACCCCTGTGGATAACTCGGCAGAGCAGGGCTGACCCGAACCCCGCAAAGGCCGGGCCACCCAAGCTCGATCACAGGCCCGGCTCAGCAGATCGCGATCGAGATTCAACCGGCCGGGATCGACCGCTTAACACCAGCGACCTAGGCGGGCAGGCTCTCCAGGGCCTTCCGCATGCGGGCGATCTCGATGCTCTGACCCGAGTACACGTCTTTGGCCAGCAGCCGCATGCGCCGGTCGCGGCCGGTGGCCAGTTCCTCCCCCGCCATCTTCACCGCGCCCTCGTGGTGCCGGGTCATCAGCTGCAGGAACATGCGGTCGAAGGTCGTCCCCCTGGCCGCGCTCAGGGCGTTCAGCTCCTCCTGCGTCGCCATGCCGTACGCCGCCGTCTGAGCGTGCGCGTGGGCGGCGGGAGCGGGGCGGCCGAGCTCGGCCAGCCATCCGGTCATGGCCTTGATCTCCGGGGTCTGCGCGGCCGTGATCTGGCGGGCGAACGAGCGGATGGAGGCCGTGGTCGTGCGGTCGTTCACCAGCGCGGTCATCTCCAGGGCCTGTCGGTGATGCGGGATCATGGCCTCGGCGAAGCGGACGTCCGAGGCCACCGTCGCCGCCGGCGTCTGCCCCACGCGCTCCCCCGGCGTCGCGGTACGGCCGGCCGCTCCCGGGCTTCCCGGCACGATGACGGGCGCCTCCGTCCCCACGGGTGAGGGTCCGGCGGGCTGCTGCTGGGAGCAGGCGGCGAGGGCGAATGTGGTCATAACTGTGATGAAGACCGTACGCGGCCGCGAATCTCCTGGCATAGCTTCCATAGTGAGCTACGAGACAAAGGGGACGCGCGTTGATCTCTGCCACGTTGCGCGGAGCGTTGTTGGGTACGGTGCTGTTACTGGCCTCCGCCTGCGCGGCAGGCCCGCAGCCGGCCGAGGCGCCGACGCCCGCCACCTCGACGCGCGAAACCAGCGCCCCGGCCGCCACGTCTTCCGCCGCACCCACCGGTGACGTGATGACGAGCGACAACGTCAAGTTCGTCGCCAACCTGCCCAGGACCGCCCCCCTGAACGGCAAGGACGACATCGACACGGACCTCGCATTCCAGGGCGACTACGCGTACCAAGGCAACTTCGGCGGGTTCGCCATCTACGACATCAGCGACCCGGCCACACCCCGCATCGTGAGCCAGGTGGCCTGTCCGGCGCAGCAGAACGACGTCAGCGTGTACGGCGACCTGCTCATCCTCTCGGTCGACGAGCCGCGCGCCGGCGAGGAGTGCGACGCCGGCGACGGCAGCCGCGAGTGGGAGGGCCTGCGGATCTTCGACATCAGCGACAAGAAGAGCCCTGAGTACGTCGGCGCGGTCAGGACCGACTGCGGCTCGCACACGCACACAATGGTCCCTGCCGGGGAGACGCTGTACGTGTACGTCTCCTCGCCCGGCCCCGAGCCGGAGTCGAAGACCTGCCCGCCGCCCCACGAGCTCATCCAGATCGTAGAGATCCCGACAAAGTCGCCTAAATCCGCAAAAATCGTGGCGAAGCCGGATATCTTCCCTGAGCGCCAGCACTCCGATCTCGCCTCAGGGTGCCACGACATCACCGCGTACCCGGAGAAGAAGCTCGCCGCGGCCGCCTGCTTCGGCGACGGCGTGCTGCTCGACATCTCCGACCCGGTCAAGCCGAAGGTGCTCCAGCAGATCACCGACACGGAGAACTTCCAGATCTGGCACTCGGCGACGTTCAACAACGACGCCACGAAGGTCGTCTTCAGCGACGAGCTGGGCGGCGGCGGCCAGGCCACGTGCGACCGCAACACGCCGGCCACGAAGGGCGCGGACGCCGTGTACGACATCGTGAACGGCAAGCTGGAGCGACGCGGCTACTTCAAGATCCCCAGAGAGCAGCAGGAGAACGAGAACTGCGTGGCCCACAACGGCTCGCTGATCCCGGTGCCGGGCAAGGACGTCATGGTGCAGGCGTGGTATCAGGGCGGGGTGTCGATCTGGGACTTCACCGACTCCGCCCACCCGAAGGAGATCGGCTACTTCGAGCGCGGCCCGTTCCCCGGCGGCGACATCGCGGGCTCCTGGTCGGCGTACTACTACAACGGCTACATCTACTCGAGCGACATCCGTGAGGGCCTGGACGTCCTGAGGATCGACGATCCGCTCACCGACCCGGCCAAGAAGGTCAAGATGGACGACTTCAACGTCCAGACCCAGAAGTCGTACTGAACACACCGCGGTGGCCCCGCCGCCGATGGGCGGGGCCCACTGACTCAGGGGTTCAGGTCGGCGGCGGAGCGCTCGGCGAAGACCCGCATGGCCTTCGTGGTGATCGGGCCGGGAGCGACCGGCAGCTCCGTGTCGTCGACCAGCTTGATCGGCTGGACGTCGCGGGTCGTGGAGGTCAGGAACGCCTCCTCGGCCTCGTACAGCGCCGACAGCGGCACGTCCGCCTCCTCGGCGCCGCACCATTCGACCACCAGCGCCCTGGTGACCCCGGCCAGGCAGCCCGACTCCAGCGTCGGGGTGAGCAGGCGGCCGTCGCGGACGATGAAGATGTTGGAGCCGGTGCCCTCGCAGAGGTTGCCCGCCAGGTTGCCGAAGATGGCCTCGCCGCCTCCGCGCTTCTTCGCGTACAGCAGGGCCTTGGCGTTGTCGCCGTACGAGGTGCTCTTGACCCCGGACAGGGCGCCGCGCTCGTTGCGCGGCCACGGGACGACGGAGACGTTGGCGGTGGCCGGGAACGGCTTCTGCTCGTCCACGATGACGACGGAGGTGGTGCCCTGGTCGCCGCGGTCGGAGCCGAGCGGGCCGGGGCCGCTGGTGTAGGTGACGCGGATGCGGCCGAGCGCCCAGGCGGGCGCGACCGCCAGCAGCTTGGCGATGCCGTCGGCGATGGCCTCGACGTCGGGCTCCGGCAGGTCCATGCGCTGGGCGGAGAGCGTGAGCCGGTCGAGGTGTCGGGTGAGCGCGAACGATTGGCCGTTCACGATCTTGATCGTCTCGAAGACGCCGTCGCCGACCATGAGCCCGTGGTCGAAGACCGACACGCTGGCCTGCGCGGGGTCGAGCAGCTCGCCGTTGACCCAGACAGGGATGTTCATTCAGTTCCTCCTGTGGATGCCAGTGCGATGAGCCTGGCTGCTTTGAGCTCGGTCTCGAGCCATTCGCGCCCGGGGTCGCTGCCCCAGGTGATGCCGGCTCCGGTGCCGAACCGGATCTCGTCATCGCCGTGAGCCAGTGCCGAGATCCAGAATGTTCTGATGCCCACGGCCAGCGCCGCCCGGCGGCGGTCGGCGTCGACCCAGCCCACGGCCCCACAGTACGGCCCGCGGGGTGCTGGTTCGAGCTCATTGATGATGCGCAGCGCCGACGACTTGGGCGCGCCCGTGACAGATCCGGGCGGGAAGGTCGCGGCGAAGAGCTCGGGCCAGCCCGCCCCCGGCGCCAATCGGGCCCGGACGGTGGAGACGAGGTGGACGAGACCGGGGTGCTCCTCTACCGCGCAGAGCGACGGCACCTCGACCGAGCCGACGGCGGCGACGCGGCCGAGGTCGTTGCGGACGAGGTCGACGATCATGACGTTCTCGGCGTAGTCCTTGTCGAGGAGGTCGCCGGCGGTCGCGCCCGTGCCCTTGATGGGCCTGGACTCGACGGTGTCGCCGTCACGCGAGAGGTAGAGCTCGGGCGAGGCGGACACCACGCTGAGCCCTGGCACCTGGATGACGGCCGCGTACGGTGCGGGATTGCCCGCGGCCAGCCGGGCGGCCAGCGCGAGCGGGTCGGCGTCGGCCGGGACGGGCGCGGTCAAAATGCGGCAAAGATTTGCCTGGTAGACCTCACCCTGCTCGATGTAGGCGCGGATGGCACGCACGCCGCGCTCGTAGGCGGCCCGGTCGAGTGAGCTGCGCCACTGATCGGGGCGCGGCCCGTGCCAGGAAGCGGCGGGCGCGGGCAGGGGCGACTCGCGCACCCGGTCGAACCGGGCGCACGTCACCTTGCCCTCGTAGTCGACGACCATGGCCCACCAGCCCTCGCCGTCGAGCGCGGCCAGGTCGGAGGTCACGTCACGCAGCCCGGTCGCGTGCTGACCGCCTAAATAGGCGAAGCCGTCGTACACGCCTTCCATTCTCCCAGCATTTCGACGAGCTCCAGCGCGGCGGGCAGTGGCGTCTCGGGCAGGGCCGCGTACACCTTCCGCACGGGCGCCGTGCCCAGCAGGGGCCGCAGCACCAGATCCGGCGGTACGGCCCGCGCCGCCAGCTCCGGCACCAGCGTCACGCCCAGCCCGGCCGCGACGAACCCGAACTTGCCCGTCCACTCGGCCACCCGCAGCCCGCCGCGCGGCGTGAACCCGGCCGCCGCGCACGCGGCCACCAGCAGCGTCGGCTGGCCGCGCGGGGCGGCCTCGATCCATGTCTCCTCTGCCAGGTCCCGCAGGTCCACCTCGGCGTCGCCGGCGAGCCGGTGCCCACCGGGCAGCGCGACGAGCAGGCGGTCCTCGCGCAGGAGCACCGTGTGCGCGGCCTCGGCGGGCAGCCCCGCCGGGTAGTCGCTGATCACGGCCACATCGAGCGCGCCCGCGCGCAGCCGCTCCATCAGGCGGGCCGTGAGCCCCTCCACCAGCCGCAGCTCGACGCCGGGCCGCCGCTCCACGAACCGTTTGAGCGTGCCGGGCACCAGGTCCACGTTGGCCGTGGCGAACGCGCCCAGCCGGAGCGTCCCGCCCAGCCCGCCGTGGATGGCGGCCAGCTCTTCGCCGGCGCGCTCGAGCCGGTCGAGCACGGCGACGGCGTGCCGGTGGAGCGCCTCGCCGGCGGGCGTCAGGCGCACCCCTCTGGCCAGGCGCTCGAAGAGCGGCCCTCCGGCGGCACGCTCCAGCGCGGCGATGCGGCGGGAGACCGCCGACTGGGTGTATCCGAGCAGCTCGGCGGCGGCGGTGAACGAGCCGCTCTCGGCGATCTCGTGGAACAGCCGCAGCACATCCGCGTCAAAGGCATTCACATTTTGCATGGCTGATATGCAACCTAGTTGTTTGTGGAATGGATCGGGTCCCGGTTCACTGTGGGCATGACGACTTTTCTCGGACAGATTGCTTTTCTTGGACAGGGACGCATGGGCGTCCCCATGGCGCGGCGGCTGGAGCAGGCCGGGCACAAGGTGACGACGTGGCGGCGCGGCAGCGGGGTGAGCGCGGCGGAGGCGGTGGACGGGGCCGAGCTGGTCATCACCATGCTCAGCGACCCGGCCGCGGTGCGGGAGGTGCTGACGGCGGCGCTGCCGGGGCTGCGGCCCGGCGCCACGGTGGTGGAGATGTCCACGATCGGCCCCGAGGCGGTGCGTGAGCTGCGCGCGCTGCTGCCGGCCGGGGTGGGGCTGGTGGACGCTCCGGTGCTGGGCAGCGTGGGGCCCGCGGCCGAGGGCACGCTGACGGTGCTGGCCGGGGGCGACGTGTCGGGGTGTCGCGAGGTCCTGTCGGTGTTCGGTTCCGTACGGGAGCTCGGGCCGCTGGGCGCGGGCGCGGCCATGAAGATCGCCGTCATGAGCGCGATCGTGCCCGCCCAGGTGCTGCTGGCCGAGACGTTCGCGTACGGCGAGGCGCACGGCGTGGACCGTGGCGCGCTGATCGACGTGCTGTCGGGCACCCCGCTGGGCACGCTGGCGGAGCGGCTGCGCGTGCCGTCGGACGAGACCCGCTACTCGCTCGCGCACGCGACCAAGGACCTGGAGCTGGGCGCCTGGGAAGGCGCGTCGACGGCGCCCTCGATGATCGGGGCGGCCCGGGCGAGGCTGCAGGAGGCGCGGGCGGCCGGGCTGGGCGAGCGCGACCTGACGGCCATCGCCGAGCACGTCGCCGAGCACGTCGGAGGCGGCCCGGCCCCTCGGGCCGTGCCGCTGAACCTCTCGACGATCCCCGCCACGAACGGCTTCTACTCGCACGCCGTACGCGTCGGCGACATGCTCTACGTCTCCGGCCAGGCCGCCTTCGACGAGCACGGGAACATCGTCGGCGAAGGGTCCATGACGGCCCAGGCGGAGCACGTCTTCCAGGTCATCTCGCGCATCCTCGCCGATCAGGGGGCGACGTTCGACGACGTCGCGTTCCTCCGGACGTACCTGACGGACATGGACAAGCGCGTCGAGTACGGGCAGGTGCGCAGGAAGTACATCACCGGCACACCCCCGGCCAGCACGACCGTGGAGGTGTCGAAGCTGTTCATGCCGGGGCTGCTGCTGGAGGTGGACCTCATCGTGGCGCTCAGGCCAGGGGGCCGGTGACCGATTCGGCGGCCGCCACCACGCCGCCGTCGGCGACCAGGCGTACGGCGGAGTCGATCTCCGGCGCCAGGAACCGGTCGGGGCCGGGCGCGGGCACGGTCTCGCGCAGCGCCCTGACCACGGCCGCCGTCGCGGGCGCGGGCTCGAGCGGGGCGCGCAGGTCGAGCGCGCGGGCGGCGGTGAGCACCTCGATGGCCAGCACGCGGGTGAGCCCGTCCACCGACCTGCGCAGCTTGCGCGCCGCCGACCAGCCCATGGACACGTGGTCCTCCTGCATGGCCGAGCTGGGGATGGAGTCGACGCTGGCGGGCACGGCCAGGCGCTTCAGCTCGGAGACGATGGCCGCCTGCGTGTACTGGGCGATCATGTGGCCCGAGTCGACGCCGGGGTCGTCGGCCAGGAAGGCGGGCAGCCCGTGGTTGCGGGCCACGTCCAGGAAGCGGTCGGTGCGCCGTTCGGACATCGAGGCGAGGTCCGCGGCCACGACGGCCAGGAAGTCCAGCACGTACGCGATGGGGGCGCCGTGGAAGTTGCCGTTGGACTCGACGCGGCCGTCGGCCAGCACGGCGGGGTTGTCGACGGCGCTGGCCAGCTCCCATCCGGCCACGGTGGCGGCGTGCGCGATCGTGTCGCGGGCGGCCCCGGCGACCTGGGGGGCGCAGCGCAGCGAGTAGGCGTCCTGGACGCGGGTGCAGGCCTCGGGGTCGCGGTGGCTGGCCATGATGCCGGAGTCGCGCAGGATCTTGGTCATGTTGGCGGCGGCCAGCGCCTGCCCGGGGTGCGGCCTGAGGGCCTGCAGCTCCGGCATGAACACCCGGTCGGTGCCGAGCAGCGCCTCCACGCTCATCGCGGCGCTCACGTCGGCGGTCCTGACGAGCCTGGTGAGGTCCTCGATGGCCAGGATGAGCATGCCGAGCATGCCGTCCGTGCCGTTGATGAGCGCCAGGCCCTCCTTGGCGGCCAGCTCGACGGGCTCGATCTGGGCCTGCTTGAGCGCCTCACCGGCCGGCTGGAGGTTTCCGGAGCTGTCGCGTACGACGCCCTCGCCCATCAGCGTCAGCGCGACGTGCGCCAGCGGGGCCAGGTCGCCGGAGCAGCCGAGGCTGCCGTACTCGTGCACGATCGGCGTGATCCCCGCGCTGATCAGCGCCGCCAGGGTCTTGGCCGTGGTCGGCCTGATGCCGGTGTGGCCGGTGGCCAGCGTGTGCAGGCGCAGCAGCATGAGCGCGCGCACGACCTCGGTCTCCACCTCGGGTCCGTTGCCGGCCGCGTGGGAGCGCACCAGGGAGCGCTGGAGCTGGGTGCGCAGCGCCGGGTCGATGTGCCGCGTGGCGAGGGCGCCGAAGCCCGTCGAGATGCCGTACGCGGGGACCGGGCTCTCGGCCAGCTCATCCACCCGCTGGCGGGCAGCCGAGACGGCGGCCAGGGCGTCGTCGGTGAGCCGGACGGCGGCTCCGTGACGGGCCACCTTGATGACATCGTCGAAAGTCAGGGGTTCGGGGCCGACGTTCACGACTTCGTTGTCGCGCATGGTGCGTCTCTCTCGCTGCTAGGTAACCGGCGTACCCGATGTTAGCTCCTTACGTGAGAACAGCGCGGACAGCCCCTCCCTGCCCTCGTCGGTGAGGACCACCGCCCTCGGCACCTTCCCGCGCCGGTACCAGTCCCGCTCGAGCAGCACCCCCGTGATCGCCGCACCCAGCGCGCCGCCGAGATGCGACCTGCGCTCGGTCCAGTCCAGGCACTCGGGCGCGAAACGCCTCCTCGACCGCCGCGCGCCGGCCACGTCCACGCCGAGGCCGCCCAGCAGCCGCTCGCCCTCGTCGGTCAGGTCCTGCGCCGCGTAGTAACCGCCGTCCCTGAGCTGGTCGAGCAGGCTCACGCCGGCCCGTCCCGCGAGGTGGTCGTAGCAGGTGCGGGCCTCCTCCAGCAGCCTGGCCTGCCGGGACTGGCGCAGCGACCGCACGGGCGGGCGGGCGCTGACCCTGGCCAGCACCTCCAGCACCTCGGCCACATCGTGCCCGGCCAGGCGGTAGTAGCGGTGGCGGCCCTGGCGCACGACGTCGACCAGCCGGCCGTCGAGCAGCCTGGACAGGTGGGCGCTGGCGGTGGCGGCGCTCACCCCGGCCACCCGGGCCAGCTCCCCCGCCGCCAGCGCCCGCCCGTCGAGCAGGGCGGTCAGCATGGCCGCCCTGGTCGGGTCCGCGATGAGCGCGGCGACGGGCGCTATGTCGGCGTCACGAGCGATGTACTCCATGCCTACGACGCTAGTACCTGGACATTTCGTCCTGCGACGAAGCGTCAGGTGTGCTTGCCGAGCCCCTTGCGGATCATCTCCCGGGCCCGCTCCATCAGCGCGATCGGCGTGCCCATCAGCATGTTCTTGGTGGCGCTCTCCGTGCCGGGGTGCGGGCGCAGCGGCGCGAGGCTCTCGGCCGCCCGCACCGCGGCCGCCATGGCCCGCCGCTCGACGGTGGAGGTGTTCGCGCGCAGCTTGGCGAACTCGTACCGCTCCTCGCTGCGGGCGTGCATGGTCACGGCGGTACGCAGCTCCCCGAGGCGCTCCCAGAACTGCGGATGGTCCACGCCGCCCTTGTGGAGCTCGAGGAGGAGCTGCTTGGCGCGGTTCTCCTCGGTCAGACGGTCGCCCACCACGCCCTGGCCGTTGTCCAGCTTCCTGCGCGCGTACGGGTGGACGATCTCCTCCTCGGCCGTCTCATGCACGGACAGCATCCGCGTCAGCCGGTCGAACGCCTCCTCCAGCTTGTCCGGAGGCGCCTGCTCGACCTCGTCGAACAGGTCCCTGATCTGGCCGTGCTGGGCCACCAGCAAATCGATGACATCTTGTTCACCCACGTCCGCGCCCTACCCGGCCCCTCCCCCGACACGCGCCTCCTTACCGAACGCGGGCCGTTCGAGGACCGAACGCGGAGCTTGCCCGATGGTGCCCCGGGTAGCGCAGCCACATGGCCTTCGACCCACTGCAGGAGCGGGGTGTCCCGCTGGACGACCAGGTGCGCGGCTGGCGCGAGCTGAACGTCGAGCCCATCGATCCCGACCACGCCGACCCGTACACCAGGTGCCGGATCATCACCATGAACGGCATCGAGACGGACGCGATCGTCTTCAGCCACCGTCTCGCCCGCCACTGCCCTGACACCGAGATCAGGCGGCAGCTGGCGCGGGTGCGTTACATCGAGGCGCAGCAGCAGAAGGTGGTCAACTGGCTGCTGCCGGGGGTCTCGTCGGTGCTGGAGACCACGCTCGCCTACGAGCAGGCGGCGGTCGAGCTGACGGCCTGGGTGGCGCGGATGGAGGCGGACGGGTATCTGAGGCAGGCGTACGAGTTCGGCGTGCTGGAGCACGTCGATCATCTGTACCGGTTCGCGAACCTGTACGAGACGGCCGAGCACCGCAGGGCGGAGAAGGTCGTGGACCGACTGACCGAGGTGATGCCGGGGCGGCCGACGTACCTGCAGCACAGGGACCCGATGGACAACGTGCGGGAGCCGTACCAGAGGAGGTCGACGGAGCCGCTGTCGCGCCTGCACACGCTCATGGTCACGGCGGTCGAGCAGCAGGCCATGAACTTCTACATGACCGCCGGCCCCATGCTCCTGAAGCCGGCCGCCCGCGGGCTCTACCAGGAGATCGCCATGATCGAGGAGGGGCACGTCACGCACTACGAGTCGCTCGTCGATCCGGGCCAGAGCTGGTGGGAACGGCTGCTCAACCACGAGTACAACGAGTGCTACATGTACTACTCGTTCGCGCAGACCGAGGCGCATCCCAGGGTGCGCACCATCTGGGAGCTGCACCTCGGCATGGAGCTGGAGCACCTGCGGCTGGCGGCCGAGCTGTTCAAGCGGTTCGACGATCGCGATCCCGACCAGGTGCTGGCCCCGGCCTGCCCGCCGCCGGTGACGTTCGAGCCGAACAAGGCGTACCTGCGCGAGCTGATCGCCGCGCAGAGCGACTACACGACCGTGGGGCCGGGGTACACGCGGGAGGCGCACGAGCGCTTCCGCAAGGCGCAGGACGCGCTCATGGGCGGCGACAGGGCGCCCTCGGAGCAGGTCGTCGACCGCAACCGCGCCGTCTCCGGCCAGGAGTATCTCCTGGAGACGGAGGGGCCGCATCCCGCGGAGCTCCAGGTCCGCCGCTAGCGCCTAGAGTGGGGGCTCATGACAGCAGTCGCCCTCGTCACCGGCGCGTCGCGCGGCCTGGGAGCCGTGATCGCGCACAGGCTGGCCGCCGACGGCCTGGCCGTCGCGGTCAACTACCGTTCGGACGCCGCCGGAGCGGAGCAGGTCGTGGCCGCGATCCGGGACGCGGGCGGCGCCGCGGAGGCGTTCGCCGCCGACGTCACGGACGAGTCCGAGGTGGCCGGCCTGGTCGCCCGCATCACCGGCCGCCTCGGCCCGGTGCACGTGCTGGTGGTCAACGCGACGGGCCCGCAGCCCTCCATCCCGCTGGAGGAGCTCACCTGGCAGTCGCACCTCGACCAGCTCACGTTCTTCGTCAAGAGCCCGACGCTGCTGGTGCAGGCGGTGCTGCCGGGCATGCGGGAGCGCCGCGGCGGCCGCGTCATCCAGATCGGCTCCGACGTCGTCGACCGCAACCTGCCGGGCATGTCCGCCTACATCGCGGCGAAGGGCGCCCAGCACGCCATGACCCTCACCTGGGCGCGGGAGCTGGGCCCGCACGGCATCACGGCCAACATCGTCGCCCCCGGCTGGATCCCGGTGGAGCGGCACGCGGGCCTCGACGAGAGCGGCTATCTCGCGGAGGTACCCCTGGGCCGGATGGGCACGCCCGAGGACGTGGCGGCCACGGTCTCGTTCCTCGCCTCGGAGGGCGGCGAGTTCGTCACCGGCCAGCGCATCTCCGTCAACGGCGGCCACACGTGACCTATTCAGTTTGGGTGTGGCTCGTTCTGAGGGAGTGATTGAGCTGGGGAAAGGCGTTGACTAGGCAGCCGTGGTTGTTGTCGCCCCCGTATTCTTTCTGCCAGACGGATGATCATTTGGGCGGTGGAACGATACGTGATGGCGGAACTGACGGCGTACGAGGCCGGATGGCGTAAGGTCTGCAACGGCCTGGACAACCATCCCGGAATCGAGATCTCTTACGGCCTCGAAGGGCAGGTCGATACAAGCTTTGCTGACGCTGTCGCCTCGTGGGAGGCTTTGGTGGGTTCCCGGGAGATCGAGGCGCCCGCTGGATTGGAGCAATGTTATCTACGCTTCCAAGAGCTGGGGCGGCAGTGGGGCGCCGCGGAGGCGAACGTCGACGGTGAGTTCTATTTGACCCACATCGCGCGGGCGGTTAGCCCGGCCGATCTGACGTGGATTTCTTCGGTCGAAGGCGACGAGCGGTTTCCATCATCGGAGCTGCGTATCATCGACGAGCACCCCATCACCGGGACAGGCCACTATGCCGCACTACGGGCGCTCCCGGGTAGAGGAGAACCCGAGATCTGGTGGGTGGCCACCCCACGCTATGGCGCCTGGAAGATGGGCGTTGGCTATCGCGAGTACCTGGAGATGCTTCAGCTGACCAAGGGCGCCTTCGGCTGGCAGTTCTTGTTCACCTGGGCACCGCTGGGAAATGAGGAGTTCAAGCGCGTGTGCGGTCGAATTGAGGGCATGCTCGACGCATTACCACTCTTGTTCCCCGAGCACGACTACGAGCCGCTCAGAGAACGCTTCTCTGCGCGGCTTCGAGATGGGTGTAGCTAGATCTCACCGACCTAGCGATCAAGTGGTGAGTGCGTATTCCCCTGGTGATGGGTGGAATGAGTGCGGTGGTGTTCGCGGTCGAGGTGGTAGGTCCAGTAGGCGTCGAGGTCGCCGTTGCTGATGATGGCTCTGAGTTTGAGGATGGCCTCGGCTCCGGCCAGGCCCCAGCGTGCTCCGGCGAGGTCGAATCTGTCGGCGATCAGATGGCAGCAAGCGCCTTCGATCACGCCGGTCGCGATCGGCCATCCCGCCTCTAGCGCCTGGTCATAGCGCAGATACTCGAGGTTGTTGGTGAGGTAGCGGATGCACGCGTCGATGCCGTCGCGGCGGTGGGCGGCCGTGGTAGTGGCCTGGCCGGATAGCGCGGTGATGACGTGGCCGGTGTGCCCGGCCAGCAGGGCCAGAGCGTGACCGGCGACCCAGTCCTCCGCGGCCGGCGCCGCGGGCGGGTGCAAACTCCATGCAGCAGCCCATAACTTCTCCAGCACGTGCACGAAATCGATCACGATGTGGACGCGGATGCGGCGCCGGGCGGCTTCGGCGATGATCAGGTCGAGCTGGTGGCGGGCCCCGTCGACGAGCACGACCCAGGGACGGGCGTGCGCGGGATCACGGGCCTCGGCATGGTCGAACACCTTGGCGATCACAGGGCCGGGGCCGGTGATGACCGAGCCGCACAGCCACTTGCGCGTCGCGTTCGGCCGGGCCCGTGGCAGGCGCCGGCTGGATCGCCCGCCCGGGACGGCGATCACATCGTGCGGCCGCCGCGGCGCCGGTTCGGCGTCGTAGACCACCCCTAGCGTCGCCATCCGTTTGCGCGCCGGTTTCTCCCCGGCCGCCAGCCGCGTCCGGAACGTGGCTCGGGCGCGGGCGGCGGCCTTGGCGGTTGCGGGCCGCAGCGCCTCGGGGCGCATGGCGATGCCTTTGCCGTCCACGCTGATCGCCAGCACCGTGCAGGCGGTGCACGGCAGCGGCGTCCGCGCGGCGTAGAAGGCGTCGACATCGACCGCGGCCTGCACGATCGCCTGCTCGATCTGCCGTTTGCCGATCACGTTGCCGCAGCGCGCGACGAGCGCGGCGTGCGCGGCGTCGAACGAGCCGCGCACCGTCTCGATGACTGCTAGTTTGGCCAGCCCGGCCGAGTGCCGCACCGCCGGCAGTGACAAGGCGGCGTCGGCCGGATAGAGGTTGCGCACGCCGGGGGCGCGCCAGGCGCACCGGGTGACGGTCACCGTCCCGACCATCGTGGCCAGCAGGCGGTGATGCCCGGTCTCCAGCCGTGGCCGCGGCACGCCGTCGGGCCCCACCACCGGTGTGGATGCTCCTGCGGCCGTGTCCTGGCGGGCGTGATGCGCCTGCTGCCACTCGCGCAGCGCCCGCAGATCAAGGTGTGCTTGCAGCAGCTGGCGTTGCAGCTCACGGCCCTGCTCGACGATCGTCTCTTCCAGCCGGTCATGGGTCAGCAGGCCGGACGCCGGATCGGTGAGCTGTCCGATGAGCCAGTTGAAGGTGTTCTTCGCCTCCGCAAAGACGTCAGCGGCCAGGCCGGCGTCGTACGGTGCCTGCATAGGGCTCTTCTCTCGCCGGGGACATGTGGTTGGCACCTTTGAACCTGACGGCGGAAGAGCCCTGCCGCAATCACCCGCCCGGTGACGAAGCAGATGACGACGCGATGCCGTCCCGTGACCCTCCGTTGCCCCGCGCGGACATCTCACGCGTCACCGGCTCGGTCACCATGAACAACCCCGGCCCTTCTTCCCGTGCCCAGCCGCGTTCCACCAGCCGCTTCAGCTTCGAGCGCAGCCCTTCCCGCTTGGCGGCCACATCCGGCAGCCCCATCGCCACCGCGATCTGCCCGGCCCGCATCGCCCGGCCGGCATCGACCATGATCTCCACCGCGTCCCGGTACGCGCGCGGCAGCACCGCCGCCTTCATGCCCGGCCGCCACGGCGGCACCGTCACCACACCGAGCACCGGCGGCCGTGCTGGCACCGCGCCGGCCGTGTCGATGCCCCCGCCTGCGATTTCGGCCGTTTCCATGGGCTCACCGACCAGCTCGGCCGCCTCGCCCAGGATCTCCTCCACCGTCTCCCGCGTGATCACCAGCCGTGACAACCGATCGTGCTCGTCCTCCAGCCGTGACTCCAAGGCGGCGATCTGCTCGCGGATCTCCGCGATCCGCTGCCGGGCCACAGCCTCACGCCGTGCCAGCTCCTCCAGCAACGAGCCCACCGTCACCACCGCCTCACCGTCTGCACTCACAGTAGAATGCGGTTCCCGGACTAAACAGTCACGACCACAAAAGCCCAGCTCAGGCACTCACTGAGAAAGAGCTACACCCATTCAGTTTGGGGACTGGGCCAGGATTCGCTAGAGTTCTCTCGTCGCCCGGCGTGAGCGGGGCGCACGCGGAAGTGGCTCAGTGGTAGAGCATCACCTTGCCAAGGTGAGGGTCGCGGGTTCGAATCCCGTCTTCCGCTCGGAGCTTCCGGCTCGGTGGCGTGGCCGAGAGGCGAGGCAGCGGCCTGCAAAGCCGTCCACACGGGTTCAAATCCCGTCGCCACCTCCAAGGACGATTAGCTCAGCGGGAGAGCGCTTCCCTGACACGGAAGAGGTCACTGGTTCAATCCCAGTATCGTCCACCATGATCAGAGGGTCAGGTTCACAGCGAACCTGACCCTCTGCTCTTTCACCGTCATTTCGCGCCGTGCTTCTTCACCTTGACCTTCTTCACCTTCACGGTCTTGGTCTTGGCCTTCGGCGTCTTGACCTTCTTCGCGGTGGTCGTCTTGGTCCTCCTCGCCGGTGCGTGCGGGGCGCCGGCCGCCTGCGTGGAGACGGACTGTGTCGTACGGGCGGGCTCCGGTTCACGCCTGCCGGCATGGCGCCGGGCGACGACTTCGCGAGCCTGGAGCGCCGTGGTGTCCGGCGCGAGCGTGGCCGGAGACGGAGTGGGCTGGGCCACGGTCGCCGGAGAGGGCGCGCCCGGATCGCCGCTCCACCGCGACGCCGTCGCCAGCACGCTGACGATCAGGGCCGCGACGGCGGCCGCCTGCCGCCAGTGCTCGGTCGCCCGCTGCCGGAACGGCGTCCCCTTCCCGAACGGCCGATCGCCGGACGAGGCGGTGATCCGCCCGCTGTCACCGTCAAGGGTCGGAGCGTCCACAGAGACCGGAAGGATCGGCGACTCGCACAGCGCGGACAGTTGCTCGTACGCGCGGTCCGCGTCCGTGCGCCGGTCCGGATCCTTCTCCAGCAGTCCGGTGATGATCGGGGCGAGCGGCCCGGCGTGCTCGAACGGCTCCGGCGCCGAGGTCAGCACCGCGGAGAGGGTGGCCAGTTCGCTGCTGAGCCCGAACGGGGCACGGCCCTCGACCGCCGCGTACAAGGTGGCGCCCAGCGACCACAGGTCGGCCTGCGGCGTGGCGGGGCCGCCGCGCGCGCGTTCGGGGGCGATGTAGGCGGGCGTGCCGACGACGATGCCCTCCTGGGTGCGGCGCCCCTGGTCGTCCAGGGTGCTGGCGAGCCCGAAGTCGGTCAGGATGGCGTGCCGGTCGTCGGTGATGAGGATGTTGGCCGGCTTGATGTCCCGGTGCACGATGCCGCCGGCGTGGGCGGCGCGCAGGGCGTCCAGCATCTCGAGCCCGAGCCGGGCGACCGAGATCACGGGCAGCGGCCCCCGTTCCACGATCAGCTGGGCGAGGCTGGGGGCGGGGACGAACTGCAGCACGATCCACGGCCGCTCGTCGGCGACCACCACGTCGTACACGGCGGCGATGCGCGGGTGGCTCAGCCGCGCGGTCAGGCGCGCCTCGCGCAGGGTGCGCCCGAGCAGCTCCTCGCGCTCCGGCCCCAGCTCGTGCGGGATGCGCAGCTCCTTGACCGCCACCTGCCGGTCCAGCAGCTCGTCATGGGCGCGCCAGACGCGGCCCATGGCGCCGCGGCCCACTTCGGCGAGCAGTCTGTACCGACCCGCCAATAACCAACCTTCATAGCCTGTAACGGGCATGAGGACAGGCGTACCCGGTGATCATCCGATCATGCAAGCGAAATCTTCCAGAAAACCGGCCTGACGCGGCGCTCGCCGTACGGACGGCCGTGGCGGCCCAGCGCTCTGGTCATCGGGCGCGCGCAGCGCGACGATCTGCATCATGGACATACAGGAGATCGCCGACCGGCTGCACATCACCGACCTGCTGGCCCGCTACACCCACGCCGTCGACTCCGGCCGGTGGGACCTGCTCGACGAGGTGTTCACCCCCGACGCCGTGATCGACTACCGCACCGCGGGCGGCATCAGGGGCACGCGGGACGAGGTCAAGGCCTGGCTCGCGGAGGTGCTGCCGCACTGGCCCGGGCGCCTGCACCTCGTCGGCGCCCCGCGGATCGACTTCGCGGACGGCGAGGCGCGCGTGAGCGCCCCCTTCACCGACACCCTCGCCCCCACCAGGGACCTGGTCACCGCGGACACCGAGGGCTTCCTGCACGGCGGCGGCTGGTACCACCACCGCATGCGGCGCACGCCCGGCGGCTGGCGCAGCGTTGAGCTGGTCGAGGAGCAGTCCTGGCGTACCGCCCGCTGACCACCCCGACCCCGCACCCGGCCGTCGTTCACCGCGACGAGACGCAGCGGCACTGCCCAGATTGACAACACTACGTTTAACGAAGTCGCGTCCGGCGAATACCGGGCGATGCGGAAATACCGCGAAAAATACGGGTTCGGGGCTTTCGCCATGAGCGTCTACCCCCAGGAGATGATGGCCACATCGTCGGACAGGTTTCCGCCCGGACAGGGTGCGATTTTCAGATGGCGCGAAGATGCTTGATGGATGACCGGCGAAGAACCCAGCGATCTGATCCGCAGCGTGTCACGCGCGCTCCGCGTGCTGGAAGAGGTCTCGCGGGCTGACCGGCCGCTGTCGGTCAAGGTCATCGCCCGCCGCTGCGGCCTCAACCTGTCCACCTCCTACCACCTGGTCCGGACCCTCTGCTACGAGGGCTACCTGCACCGGCGGCCGGAGGGCGACTACCTGCCCGGCTCCAAGGTGGCCGAGCGCTTCCACGAGATGCTGGAGTCGTTCGAGCGGCCGCCGCGCGCCGCCGAGGTGCTCCGGCGCCTGGCCGACTCCTCCGGCCACACCGCCTACCTGGCCCAGCTCGCCGACGCGCGGCTGATGGTGGTGGACCTGGCGGAGGGGCCGCGCTCCCCGTGGCTGGAGGACCTGCAGGCGGGCCTCGAGACCGCGCCGCACGCCACCGCGCTGGGCAAGGCGCTGCTGCTCCCCCTGCCGCCAAGGGTCCGGCGCGAGGTGCTCACCGAGCACGGCCTGCGCCGCTTCACCTCCGTGACTCCGGCGAGCGTGGAGGACGTGGAGGAGGAGCTGGCGGGGCTGCGGCCGGGGCAGGTGGTGGAGGAGCACGGGCAGTTCAGGGAGAACGTGGCGTGCGCCGCCGCGGTGGTGCCCGGCACGCAGTGGGCGATCGGCATCTCGACCCGCGGCCTGACCGTCCCCCCTGCCGCCGTCGCCCACCTGGTGCTCGCCGTCCGTGACCTGGCGGGGCCTTAATCCGTTGCACCCGGGAACGGACCTTCGCCACTCTGGGCGGCATGAACGTTCCCTACCGGCAGATCCGTGCCGCTTACGGTGGACCGCGTCCAGCGGTCCACCGCAGGTAGCGGACGGAGTCCGCACCTATACCGAGGAGTCGATCACCGTCTACCAGGCTTACGACGCCGTCATCGCCGAGCCCGCCGTAGCGGCGCAGCGCTTCGTGGCGCCGTTCAAGCGGGAGCGGATGACCTGGATCAAGCCGTCGTTCCTGTGGATGATGTACCGCTGCGGCTACGCGACCAAGCCCGGGCAGGAGCGGGTGCTGGCGATCTCTGATTGAGGAGGAAGGCGCTGTCTCCCCGCTAATCCGATCCGCTCCCCGCAGCAACTCTGGTGTCTCATAACTGTGGTCAGCTTAATGTGCTTCTCATGTGCGGCGTGTAGAGCATGCGTGGTCTTGATAACCAACTGCCATTCCTGCTCGTCACGCAAAGAGCCTCACCACAGTACGGGGACCGAATCAGCCCTGCGATGTGTACGCCGGCGACCAGACGCTGTGACGTGATGCTACGTGCCAGATCAGCGCTCTCGTCGACGCTTGGCACGGTGATCAGGACCTGCATGTAACCCTTCACTTCCAGGTTCCCCTTAAGCAGAAGGTAGTGATCACGTACGTCATACAGAAAGAGGACGTCATCCAACGCCAAAGCCCGGTTCCGCGTGGAGGCGTAGTTTTCACAGCTGAGGTTCAAACACCTTCAATCCTGCCAGTAGCCTCGCATCGCAACATCCGGGGCAGCAGATCATTTCACTAGAAGTGAATCTCCGAAAACTACTGAATATACATCGACACCAGCTATCGTGGTGGTTTGGAGTTTTAGGCGCAGCACGTGGCTCACATCAATATCAACCCTATCCGATCTCCCGAGAGAGAAGTCCTTCCTGTATAGCCGTTTCCCGTCCCCGAAGATTTCGACTCGAGCTTTGGCGTCAGCGGGCGCATCGTCTCGCACGCCAAGGACGGCTCTAAAGCGCCGCCAATCACGCGAGAGATTGTATTCGGCCATGTCGGCACCTTGCCATGGACTATTGGGAGAAAGGGTGATGCTATTAACATAGCGTTCGCCGTTCACATCAGCCGATTCAGATACGGGTCCGCCTGCCACCGGCGTGAGCTCTCTTAGATATTGCACGACACTCTCGGGGGTGGGGCCGGCAGAACCATATTCATGGCTATCTGGCGGCGTGGACGAGTTCATTGCAATCGTCCACGCTCCCGACTCCAGGCCGACATCGCCACACCCATAAATAAAGATCATAGTAGCGACAGTGCATACTATTCCTCTTATGCAGAAAGTGATGATCATTTTTCATCACTTCCCCCCGTTCTTACTCTGATTGCCCGCCAGAGCAATCTGTTCTATCGCGCCACCCACACCAATCCCAATTGTGCCGATCAGCGTAAGATAGGATCCGCCAGCAAGGACACTGCCGCCCTCTTGACCTTGAGATGCAAGGAATGCAAGCAATATAAATAGAACGAAGGCAAATATTCCTCCAGTAAGCATTAGTGCTATTGAAACGCCGCTACGCCTAGAATCGTTGGGAGGCCCCCCGACCCCGATAAGCACCGCCGTCAAAGCGATGACCGCAGTTAGCGGAATCAGCCACAGCGCTGCTAGCATGCTCGCCGTTGGATCTCCAGAATCTGCAGATTTGACTTCAGCTGCAGCATTCGCGAGTTGAATTCCCGTGGCGTTTACCATTAGAAAACTACTGACGTACGGGATGGCAAAAAATGCCACAAGCACTACGATGGAACTAACAGCTGAAATCGTATATCCAGGAAGGAATTGCTCTCTAGAAGTTGCGCTTCCAGCCATTACGACACTCCTCTCCCGCACTATCTTCTGCCGTACTTGCAGCTTGCAATTGGGTGCGTCGAAAGGTTATTCGGCCCGCACTCCTATATGCTCAGAGAATGAGTCTCAGATATAACTCTGAAAAGTATTCCGGTGTGCCTCGGGAGCCGACAGGATGAGCTTGTCCTCCATTGAGGCTTGTGAGCACCGCAGCCGTCTACCAGGCTCAGTATGATCCCTCCCCAGTTAGGCACTACCGGCCCTCCTACAGACGATATGCATTCATCGCAGCTTGAACGAATGCAGGGACATGATAGACGTAGACCCCAAACTCTTGCACCACACCATAATCGAAATCGGCTACCCTGTGCCCGACCCTGACAGCCTGATCATCCGGAGCGACAATTCCTGCGCTATGAATATCACTGAGGAATTGCTCATCCGCGCCTACCCCCGACAAACCCTCACGCGGCCGATATGCATTCATCGCAGCTTGAACGAATGCAGGGACATGATAGGCGTAGACCCCAAACTCTTGCACCACACCATAATCGAAATCGACTACCCTGTGCCCCACTCTGATAGCTTGATCGTCCGGAGCGACAATTCCTGCGTTATGAATATCGCTGAGAAATTGCTCATCATTGAGGTCCGACCGATGAGTCAGGTTTATAAAACTCCATTCGCCTTCGGCTGCCGAGATTCGCAGCTCGCTGCCATTCACTTGTCCGATTGCGTTCGCTTCAAGTGGGGCAGCAAGAACGGTGGCTGCCGCGAGTGCTACTGTCCCTATATATTTGATCATTCGCGGAACCATTTCCTCCGCTCCTCTGACGGGATCTATATGACTTATTCGTCCGCAGTTATCAAGCGCTCGTTGATCTACACTCCCAGCTTTGCGTTATAGGACTTTGCCGCCGAATAGGCCATTACGATCCCAGCGATCCATACGATCAACCCTATAAAGATCCCAATGACAACCCAAATCAGCAGCAAGCTAACCAGGAACGCCACAAGCAAACCTATCCCAGCCCCTGTATCTTTTACGTACAGGTTCCCGAGACCTGGGATGAGCACCGAAAGAAACACGGCGACGGCTATAGACTTTTTCACCGCAGCCTCCACAGCTGTGTGAAGCGGTTTAGGGAATACCTAGCTTCTCCAAGAGCCGGTTCCGTGGATAGAGGAGTACAGATGCCTCAACTCGTGTTCCAATTAATAGCTAACCTGCTGTTCGGCGCAAAGGGAAGACTTCAGGCGCTGCTATGGCAAGGATATTGCGGACCTTTGGGGCCATATGGGCTTAGCATCTGAAGTCGCCGAGATGGGCTTGCCTCGGGTTGAGCCACACTCAGCTTGTTCTTTATCATCCGAATTATTGCGCTGAGCGGAGGAGCCATCGTTTCGCGGACAGCGAGACAGCCTTGTAGTGATCATGTGCGGTGCTGAGCCGCTGCCGATCATTACAAGGCAGCGAGGGTAACTCTGCTCAGCGATGTCCCGGTGTCGATTCCTCGAGGTGTTATCCCGTTTCCGGAACGACGTCTACGCCTGCCTCCGTGCGCGGGCTGCTGCGTTGTTCGAGCTGACGGACGCGCTCTCGTGCGAGCCGGGGCCGGTGCGCTCATCGGTGGATCTGACGTCGTCGCCGGAGTACCGGCGCGGATGTGTCCGGCCTGCTGCCGTTGGAGCGGCCCTACCCCTTGACCGGCGGCATCATGGAGACGATCGGGGCGGACGCCGGTCAGCGTGAGCGACGGAAGCGGTCGGTGGCCTCGATGAGCAGGCGGCGGGTGCCGGGCTCGGAGCCGCCGTGGCCGGCGTCCTCCACGATGTGGAGCTCCGCCTCGGGCCAGGCCTGGTGCAGGTCCCACGCCTGGCTGGGCGGCGTCTTGACGTCGTAGCGGCCGTTCACGATGACGGCCGGGATGTGGCGTATGCGGTCGATGCCACCGAGGAGACCCTGCTCGGACAGGAAGGCGCCGTTGGCGATGTAGTGGTGGGTGATGCGGGCGAACGCCACCAGCATGGCGTCGTCGAGGTCGGGCAGCGGCACCGGCAGCAGGGTGTTGGCGGACAGCTCCCAGCCCATCCAGGCGCGGGCGGCGGGGACGTGGACGGCGGGGTCGGGGTCGTTGATGCGGCGGCCGTAGGCGGCGACGAGGTCGTCCCGCTCGCCGGCGGGGATCGGGGCGAGGAAAGCCGCCCATTCGGCGGGGAACAGGTGGGCCGCGCCCGCCGGTGTGAAGGCCCAGGCCACGTCCGAGGGGCGGACGAGCCACACGCCGCGCAGCACGAGCTCGGTGACCCGATCGGGGTGCGCCTGCGCGTAGGCCAGGCCGAGTGTGGTGCCCCAGCTGCCGCCGAAGACGAGCCAGCGCTCGATCCCCAGGTGCTCGCGCAGCCGTTCGATGTCGGCGACCAGCCGCGGGGTGGTGTTGTGCTCCAGCGACACCTCCGGGTCCCCGGCGTAGGGGCGGCTACGACCGCAGTTGCGCTGGTCGAACAGCACGATCCGGTAGGCGGCCGGATCGAAGAACCGCCGGCTGTCGGGGAGCAGGCCTCCTCCGGGGCCGCCGTGCAGGAACAGCGCGGGTCTGCCCGCGGGGTTGCCGCAGGTCTCCCAGTAGAGCTCGTTGCCGTCGCCGACGCCGAGCATCCCGGAGTCGTACGGCTCGATCGGCGGATACCAGTCCATCACACCCATGGGACCCTAGTACGGAACGCCGACGCTCAACGAATGGCATGTCATGAAAGTGATCCTTTTCGGGGCGACCGGGATGATCGGGCGCGGGGTGCTCAGGGAGTGCCTGCTCGACGACCGGGTGACCGCCGTGCTCACGGTCGGTCGGGCGCCTACGGGGCTCGCGCACGACAAGCTGCGCGAGATCCGGCACGACGATCTGCTGGATCTGGGCGCGATCGAGGATGAGCTGAGCGGCTACGACGCCTGCTTCTTCTGCCTCGGGGTCTCGTCGGCGGGCATGAGCGAGGCGGACTACCGGCGGGTCACGTACGACTTCACGCTGTCCGCTGGGCGCACGCTGGCGCGGCTCAGCCCCGGCTCGACGTTCGTGTACGTGACCGGCGCAGGGACCGACGCCCAGGGGCGGTCCATGTGGGCCAGGGTCAAGGGCGCGACCGAGAACGCCCTGCTGGAGCTGCCGCTGGAGGCGTACATGTTCCGCCCGGGCTACATACATCCGATGCACGGCGTCACGTCCCGCACCCGGCTCTACCGGGTGGCGTACGTGGTGGCACGTCCCCTGTATCCGATCCTGCGCCGGATGTTCCCGTCGGCGATCACCACGACGGAGCAGATCGGGCTCGCCATGATCGCGGTCGCGGAGCACGGCGCGCCCAAGCGCGTCCTCGACCCCTCCGACATCAACGCTCTCGCTTCGTAGGGGCCATGGTGGAATATCCCAGGAGGGCTGAGCGCTACCGTAGCCGTCAAAGATTCAACAGTCCTGGATGGTGACTAAAGTGCAGTTCGGAATCTTCAGCGTGGGCGACGTCACCACGGACCCCACCGCGGGCAGGACGCCGACGGAGCACGAGCGGATCAAGGCGATGGTGGCGATCGCGCTCAAGGCCGAGGAGGTCGGGCTCGACGTGTTCGCGACGGGCGAGCACCACAACCCGCCGTTCGTGCCGTCCTCGCCGACCACCATGCTCGGCTACATCGCGGCCAGGACGGAGCGCCTGATCCTGTCCACCGCCACCACGTTGATCACGACCAACGACCCGGTAAAGATCGCCGAAGACTTCGCCATGCTGCAGCACCTGGCGGACGGGCGGGTGGACCTCATGCTGGGCCGGGGCAACACCGGGCCGGTCTACCCCTGGTTCGGGCAGGACATCAGGAACGGCATCCCGCTCGCGCTCGAGAACTACGCGCTCCTGCACAAGCTCTGGCGCGAGGACGTCGTCGACTGGGAGGGGCGCTTCCGCACGCCGCTGCAGGGGTTCACCTCGACGCCGCGCCCGCTGGACGGGGTGCCGCCGTTCGTGTGGCACGGCTCGATCCGCAGCCCCGAGATCGCCGAGCAGGCCGCCTACTACGGTGACGGCTTCTTCGCCAACAACATCTTCTGGCCGAAGGAGCACTTCATGCGCCTGATCCACCTCTACCGGCAGCGGTACGCCCATTACGGCCACGGCACGCCGGAACAGGCCGTCGTGGGCCTGGGCGGCCAGGTGTTCATGCGCAAGAACTCGCAGGACGCGGTCCGCGAGTTCCGCCCGTACTTCGACGTCGCCCCCGTGTACGGCCACGGGCCGTCGCTGGAGGAGTTCATGGCGGAGACCCCGCTCACCGTGGGCAGCCCGCAGCAGGTCATCGACAGGACTCTCGAGTTCAGGGAGCACTTCGGCGACTACCAGCGCCAGCTGTTCCTGATGGACCACGCGGGGCTGCCGCTGAAGACCGTGCTGGAACAGCTCGACATCCTCGGCGAGGAGGTCGTGCCGGTGCTGCGCAAGGAGTTCGCCAAGGACCGTCCCGCCGAGGTGCCCGACGGGCCCACCCACGCGTCCCGCATCCCCGCCGTCACCGCCTGAACCCCGGAAAGGAGATCGACGAGATGAAGATCGTCATCGTCACTGCCGGGCTGACGCAGCCCTCCTCCACCCGCCTGCTCGCCGACCGCCTGACCGACGCCGTCACGCGGCAGCTGGAGGCCGACGTACGCGTGATCGAGCTGCGCGACCTCGCCGTGGACATCGCGAACAACTTCGTGACCGGCTTCCCGAACGGCCGGCTGCGCGAGGCGATCGAGGCGGTGACGGAGGCCGACGGGCTCATCGCGGTCACGCCCATCTTCAGCGGCTCGTACAGCGGCCTGTTCAAGTCGTTCTTCGACGTGATCGAGAACACCGCGCTGGCCGGCAAGCCCGTGCTCATCGCCGCCACCGGCGGCACGGCCCGCCACTCGCTGGCGCTGGAGCACGCGCTGCGCCCGCTCTTCGCCTACCTGCGCGCCGTCGTGGTCCCCACCGCCGTCTACGCGGCCGCGGAGGACTGGGGCGGTGCGAGCGACACCTTCACCGACGGCCTCGGGCCGCGCATCGCCCGCGCCGCGGAGGAACTGGCCGGCCTGCTCCGGCACCGCGGTCCCAGGGCCGAGACCAAGGAGGAGGTCGTTCCGTTCGAGGAGCAACTGGCGGCACTACGTCCCTTGAGTTAGTTTTCCCCACACGGCATGCGCTCCGCGAGTATGGTTCGTTAGGAAGGTTTCCTAACAACTCCCTCTCCGACAGGAGCGCATGTGCTCACCGCCACACTCCTGACCCTTTCCCTCACTGTCACCGGCGCCGCCACGGCCTCGACCTCGGCCTCGGTTGACCTCACCGATCCGCACAAGAAGGACATCGCCATGCAGCTGGTGTCCAGCGCGGAGAACTCCTCGCTCGACTGGAAGGCCCAGTACGGCTACATCGAGGACATCAAGGACGACCGCGGCTACACGGCCGGGATCATCGGCTTCTGCTCCGGCACGGGCGACATGCTGGAGTTAGTCGAGCTCTACGCCGAGCGCAAGCCCGGCAACGTCCTGGCCAAGTACCTCCCGGCCCTGCGCAAGGTGAACGGCACCGCCTCCCACATGGGTCTCGACCCGAACTTCACCAAGGACTGGAAGACGGCCGCCAAGGACTCCGTCTTCCAGCAGGCCCAGAACGACGAGCGAGACCGCGTCTACTTCAACCCGGCCGTGAATCAGGCCAAGCAGGACGGGCTGCGGGCACTCGGCCAGTTCGTCTACTACGACGCCATGGTCATGCACGGGCCCGGCAGCGACAAGCTGAGCTTCGGCGGCATCAGGAAGTCCGCCCTGGCCAAGGCCAAGCCGCCGGCGCAGGGCGGGAACGAGGTGACGTACCTGAACGCGTTCCTCGACGCGCGGAAGGCGGCGATGAAGGCGGAGGAGGCGCACGAGGATACGACGCGGGTGGACACGATGCAGCGCGTGTTCCTCAAGAACGGCAACCTCGACCTGGACCCGCCGCTGACCTGGAAGGTCTACGGCGACAGCTACACGATCAAGAAGTGACATCCGCCCTGGGCGGGTGAACGCGCCGGCCCGCACCCCTGAGAACCGAACGCGGGCCGGCTCCTCTCCTCCCCTTCATGTTAAGCACCTTGACATCACGAAGGCAACTTATTGCCAAACGACCCTAGAGAGGATCGACAACAACAGGACAAGTCATTTGGAAACTTGTTGCCAAACGCTTGGCAATCCTGTTACGGTTTTGCCATGACGAACTCACGGCAACTCGCCAACCGCACCGTTCTGATCTCCGGCGCCAGCGTGGCCGGCCCCGCCCTGGCCTACTGGCTGCGCCGCTACGGATTCACCCCCACCGTCGTCGAACTGGCGCCCGAACTGCGCGAGGGCGGCTACAAGGTCGACCTGCGCGGCGTGGCCATGCAGGTCGTCGAGCGGATGGGCATGCTGGAGACCGTACGGCGGTCGAGCACCGCGATCCGCGGCGGCTCGTGGGTCGCCAAGAGCGGCAAGCCGCTGGCCACCCTGGGCCCCGACCTCATCGGCATGCGCGCTCCCGGCGACGACGAGGTGATGCGTGGCGACCTCGCCCGGCTCCTCTACGACGCGACACGTGACAGCTGCGAATATCTGTTCGGCGACACCATCACTTCTCTCCACGAGGGTCCCGACGGCGTCGACGTCACCTTCCGCCACGCCCCGCCCCGCCGCTTCGACCTCGTCATCGGCGCCGACGGCCTGCACTCGACCGTGCGACGCCTGGCCTTCGGTCCGGAGGAGCGCTACGTCCACCCCCTCGGGATGCACGCGGCCGTCTTCACCGTCCCCAACCACCTCGGGCTCGACCACTGGGAGCTGCTCTATCCGACGCCCGGCAAGGTGGTGAACGTCTACGCCACCCGGCCCGACACCGCGAAGGCGCAGTTCGTCTTCCCGAGTCCCGCCGTCCTGCCCGACCGCTACGACAGGGCCGCCCAGCAGCGCATACTGACCGAGGCCTTCGCCGGGGTCGGATGGGAGAGCGAGACGCTGCTGCGGGCCATGCCGTACTCGCCGGACTTCTACTTCACGCCGGTCAGCCAGGTCCGCATGGACCACTGGTCCGCCGGCCGGATCGCCCTGGTCGGCGACGCCGCCTACAGCCCGTCCCCGCTGTCCGGGCAGGGCACCAGCCTCGCTCTGGTGGGCGCGTACGTGCTGGCCGGCGAACTGAGCGCGGCGGCGGGCGACCATCGTGCGGCTTATGTCGGATATCGGGAAGCGATGCGCGAGTACGTGGATGTGAACGTGACGCTCGGCGCGAGCAACGCCGCGCAGATGGTCGCGGGCAGCCCGGGGGCGATCAGGATGCAGACCACGATGATGCGGCTGGTCAACCGCCTGCCGTGGAAGGATCTGGCGATGCGGCCGATCATGAAGCCGCTCAACCAGGCCGCCAACGCGCTCACGCTCGCGGCGTACTGAGTGGGTGTCTCCCCCTGTCTGGTCCCCGCCCGCGGCAGATCGCCTGAAGAAGGGTCAGGGAGCGATGGCGACCACCGTGTACGGCGTGTCAGGGGTCGGGGTCGTCGTGAAGCGGGCGTTGGGCAGGTAGAGGCGGTCACCGAAGGTGGCCACCGTCGTCGGAACGTCGAAGCGGGGATCGGTCAGCCGTTTCACGACCTTGCCGGACGAGCCGTCCCGCGCCAGGCTCACGACGGCGACCGTGTTCAGGCGGTTCTGCACCGCGTACAGGGTCCGCCCGGACAGCAGCAGGCCGTCGCCGTTGACGAGCGACTCGCCGCCCAGGTCCACCTCGGTGGTGACCCCGGAGGACGGGTCGGCCTCGAACAGCTTGCCGGTGTTGGACTGGACGATCAGCAGCGACTCGCGGTCGGGGCTGGGGGCGATGCCATTGGCGTTGTTGCCTGTCGTGTACTGGATGGCGCCCGAGAGCGGGATCTTGACGGCCTCCCCGGGCAGCGAGCCGCCGCGCCCGAGCGGGAGCTTGTAGAGCACCGGGTTGGTGGAGTCGGTGAAGTACGCGGCGTGACCCGTGAGGATGACGTCGTTGACGAACGACGGCCCCGTGGCCAGCGTGTACGACTTGAGCACCTCCCCGGTACGCAGGTCGATCACCCGGGCGTTCCCCCCGCTGCCCCCGGCCACGAACAGCCGCCCGCGCCCGTCGGTCTTCAGCCCGAGCGAAGGCGTGCCCGGGCCCTTGCTGATGACGGACCCCTTGCCGGTGCGCAGGTCGGCCCGGTAGATGTCGCCGGTCGCGCGGGAGCCGAAGTAGGCGTACGGCCCCGGCCCGGTCGCGATGCCCTCCGGCTGGAACCCGTTCGGCAGGGCGAACGTGTCGGGCTTCGCCCCGGCCTGCGCGGGCGCGCTGACCAGCAGGACGGCGGCGAAGGCGCTGAGTGCGGTCTTCAGGATCGCGGATCTCATGCGCCCCACGATGCCCGCGGCCGCGGCCCCGGCAAAGGCCCAGGCGCGGCCTTCACAGGGAGTTTTCAGCAACACACCCCGCCGAGGCGGTCGGAGGGTAGCTTTGGACAAAGGCGAACAAACGGGGTGGAGTTATGTCAAACGGTGCCCGTCACGCTCTGGGAGTGGTCGCTGGACTGCTCCTCCCTCCTCTGGTAGCCGCCGGGCTGTGGTTCGGCGTCGGTGAGATCCTGGTCGTGTCCAGGGCGACGTTCCAGATCTCCTGGCTCGGACTGGCCGTGGTCGCCGCGTCGGGCATCGTGCTCGCGCTCCTGGCCGGCTCGCGGCTGTCGCCCGTCGCCTCCCTGATGGGCGGCCTGGCGTTCACGGCCCTGGGCGTCCTGCCCACGATCGAGATGCAGGGGGTACGGGTGCTGCCCGACCGGTGGCTGCCGGCCGGCATGGAGGCGGGGTTCCAGACGGTGGCGTACTCAGGGGTGCTGCTGTTCCTCGGTGTGGCGCTGCTGGTCGTCTCGCTGTTCCCGTCGCGGTGGCGCTCGTCGGCGAGACACATCGAGTACGCGGACCCGTACGGCTCGTCGGCGCCCTCGCCGTACCTGCCGCAGGGCGGACCGGAGGACGCCACGCGGCCGATGTTCCGCGAATGACGGGCGCGCGGCCTGGCAGAATGCGGGCATGCGCGACACAAGGATCGTCGACTTCCTGGCCGAACTTGCCGACAGAGCGCCTGCGCCGGGAGGTGGCGCGACGGCGGCCCTGCACGCGGCGCAGGCCGCCGCGCTGCTCGGCATGGTCGCCCGCTACACGACCGGGGAGAAGTACGCGAGCCACGCCGAGACCGTCGTCGCCGCGATCGCCGAGACCGACACGTTGCGGGCCCGGTCGTTGCGGCTGGCCGAGGAGGACGCGGCGGCGTTCACCGCGGTCACCGACGCGTACCGGCTGCCGAAGGGCGAGGAGCGCAGCGCCGCCATCGCCAGGGCGCTGGCCGGCGCGGCCGAGCCGCCCGCCAGAGTGGTCGAGGCCGCCAAGCGGGTGATCGAGCTGTGCGAGGTGCTGCTGCCGATCTCCAACCGCAACGTCGTCACCGACGTGGCCGCCGCCGCGGAGGCCGCACGCGCCGCGCTCACCACGGCCAGGGTGAACGTCGAGGTCAACTTGTCAGGCATCAAGGACGAGCGGGTACGCGAGCAGCTGAACCACCGTGTCTCCGGCGTGGACGCGGCCGTCGCCAGGGCAGACTGGGTGACCGCCGAGGTACGCGAGGAGATCAAGTCGTGAGGACGCTGACCGGGAAAGAGCTGGCCGCCGCCATCCGGGCCCAGACGGAGGCCGAGGCGGCGGCGGGCCCGCAGCCGCGGCTGGCCGTGGTCGTGGCCACGGCCGACGAGGCGAGCCTGTGGTACGTCCGGTCGATCGCCAAGGCGGCCGCCAGCGTGGGCATCGCCTGCGACGTGGTCGACCTCGGCGCCGAGGCCGCGCCGGAGCGGATCGACGACACGCTGGCCAAGCTCAGCGCCGACGCCAACGTCCACGGCGTCATGCTGCAGACCCCGCTCCCGGCGGGCGCCTCCGCGCAGCGGCTGGCCGCCGCCATCGATCCGCGCAAGGACGTCGACGGCGCCAACCCGCTCTCGCTCGGCCGGCTCGCCGCCGGGCTGCCCGCGTTCGCGCCCGCCACGGCGGCGGCCGTGCTGGCGCTGCTCGACCACTACGAGGTGGAGCTGCAGGGGCGGCGGGCGGTGGTGGTCGGGCGTTCGACCGTGGTGGGCAAGCCGCTGGCGCACCTGCTGCTCGACCGGCACGCCACCGTCACGGTCTGCCACTCGCGCACCCGCGACCTGGCCTCCGTCACCTCCACCGCCGAGGTGCTGGTCGCGGCGGTGGGCCGGCCGGCGCTGATCGGCGCCGGGCACGTCGCGCCGGGCGCGGTGGTGATCGACGTCGGCACCAACCCCACGGACGACGGCGGGCTGATCGGCGACGTCGACTTCGGCGCGGTGGCGGAGGTGGCGGGGGCGCTCACCCCGGTGCCCGGTGGCGTCGGCCCGGTGACGACCGCGCTGCTGCTCCGCCACACGGCCCGCGCGGCGAACCTGCCATGACCACGTTAACGGCGCTCTCGTGACCCGGTGGACGTGCCCGGAGTGCGATCGGGAGTTCGGACGCGCGCGGCAGTCGCACGTGTGCGTGCCGGGCTGCACGGTGGACGAGACGTTCGCGCCGCACCCGCCGGTCTACCGCGAGATCTACGACCGGCTGGTCGGGCGGCTCAGGCGGCTCGGGCCGCTCCACGAGGACGCGGTGCGGGTCGGGGTGTTCCTCAAGAGCGAGCGCAAGTTCGCCGAGATACGCCCGAAGGCGCGCAGCCTCAACCTGTGGCTGGAGCTGCCCAGGCAGGTCGAGCACCCGCTGATCGCCCGGGCACTGCCGATCGCCGGCGGGCGGACGGCACACGTCTTCAAGCTCAACCGCGTGGCGGACGTGGACGAGCAGATCTTGGACTGGATGGCGGAGGCCTACGATGAGTGACGTGCTGATCATTCAGAACAGCAGGAGCGGCGGCCCCAGCCGGCTGGGCGGCTGGCTGGAGGAGGCCGGGCTGGGCCTGGACGTCGTGCTCGCCCACGAGGGCGCTGCCCTGCCCGCCCGCCTCGACCACGCCGCCGTCGTCATGCTCGGCGGCGGCTACCTACCCGGCGACGACGACAGGGCGCCGTGGCTGGCCGATGCCAGACGGCTCGTGGGTCAGGCGCTGGAGGACGGCGTGCCGATGTTCGGCATCTGCCTGGGCGGCCAGCTGCTCGCGGAGGTCGCGGGCGGCGAGGTGACCGGCGACACGGGAACGCCGGAGAACGGCAGCCTGCCGCTCACGATCCGGCCCGAGGCCGCCGCCGACCCGCTGTTCCACGGGCTTCCCCGTCAGGTGCCCGCGATCGAGCACCACAAGGACGCGATCACCCGGCTGCCCGCCGGGGCCGTCTGGCTGGCGGAGACCGATGCCTGCCCGTACCAGGCGTTCCGGGTGGGCGAGCGGGCCTGGGGCGTGCAGTTCCACCCCGAGGTGCTGCCCGCGCGCATCCGGGAGTGGTCGCCGGACGGGTTCGACCCCGAGCAGGTGTACGCGCAGGCGGTGGCGGACGAGCCGGTGTCCACGCCGATCTGGCACCGGGTGACCACCCGCTTCGCCGCGTTGGCCGTTGGGGCGGGAGACGTACACCGAGAGGTCAGCGCGAGTACGAGTCCCAGCCCAGCTTGATCGCCACCGCCAGCCCGCAGGCCGCCGCCACATAGCGCAGGCTGTCGCCCGGCAGCCTGCGGGCGATCGTCGGCCCGATCCACCCCCCGACCAGGAACCCGGCCGCCAGCGGCACCGCCGCGCCCCAGTCCACCGGTCCGAACAGCGCGAACCCGAGTGCCGCCACCGCGTTCGCCAGCCCGGACATCACGTTCTTCATCGCGTTCAGCTTGGCCGCCGAGTGGCCCAGCATGAAGGCCAGCACGGCGAACACCATCAGCCCTCCCGCCGCGCCGAAATACCCGGTGTAGATCGTCACGGCGAACAGCAGCACCCGCCCCAGCACGCCGTGCTCGCCGCTCGCCCGTACCGACGGCGGCCTGACCAGCAGCAGCGAGGCCATCGCGATCAGCCATGGCGCGATCAGCTCGAACGTCCTGGACGGGGTCACCAGCAGCAGCAACGCGCCCGTCGCGCCGCCGATCGCGGCCACGGGGCCCAGCTTGAGCACGCGGCCGCCCTCGCCGGCCAGCTCGGGCCGCGAGCCGGCGGCGGCGCCGATGCCGGTGAAGACGAGCGCGACGGTGTTGGTGACGTTCGCGGTCAGCGGGGGCAGGCCGAAGGCCAGGAGCGCCGGATAGGAGACGATCGAGGCGAGACTGACGACCGTGCTCACCAGCCCGGCCGCGACGCCGACTCCGAGCAGGCCGAGAATGTGTCCGACGATCATCCGGATATGTTATGGCTTGTACCTTTTTGTCCTGGTGGTCAGGGGCCTTCTCGCGAGGACGAGCGCCAGGATCGCGGCGCCCGCCCCGGCCGCCGCCCAGCGGCGCTGGCGGGCGACGCGCCGCTCCACCTGCGCGTACGGGGTGGTCGAGAACGAGACGAGCTCGTACCGGGAGACGTAGCCGGGCACCACGCGCTCGAGGGCGTGCTCGACCCGCTTGCCCGCCAGGAACGTCCGGGAGCCGACCTTGTCGCGCATCTCCACGAAGTTCTCCAGGGCCAGCCGGGCGATGACGTCGGTGTCCGCCTTGCGCCGCTCGAACAGCTCCAGCGCCGCGGGGAAGTCGTCCCCCGCCTCGTCCAGGCAGCGGTCCAGCTCGACACAGTCCTCGAAGCCGCAGTTGGCGCCCTGGCCGTAGAAGGGCACGATGGCGTGCGCGGCGTCGCCGACGAGCCCGATCGTGACCGCCTCGGTGGTGACGTGCCAGGGCGCGCAGCGCATGGTGACCAGGTGCCCGACCGGGTTGTCCAGGTACGCCGGGACCAGGTCGGGCATCAGCTCGAACGCGTCCGGATAGTGCTCGGCGAAGTACGCCTTGATCTTCCCCGGGCTGTCCAGGGCGGCCAGGCTCTTGTGCGGCCAGAACAGGGTGCAGGTGAAGGATCGGTCGGCGTTCGGCAGGGCGATCATCATGGAGCGGCCGCGCGGCCAGATGTGCAGCGCGCCCGGCTCCATGGCGAACCGGCCCTCGCGCGGCGGGATCGACAGCTCCTTGTAGCCGTAGTCGAGGTAGTCCTGGCTGAAGCTGACGCCGGGGAACTGCTGCAGCCTGGCCCGCACCGCGCTGTACGCCCCGTCCGCGCCGATCACCACCCGCGCCGTCCTTCCCGGGCCCGGATCGAACTCCAGCTCGCCGGTCCGCTCGTCGAGCCCGACGAGCCGCTGACCGAACCGCACCTCGACGCCGGCGTGCGCGGTGGCCGCGTCGAGGAGCTCCCTGTTGAGCTCGGCCCGGCCGATGGAGTTGATCGCGTGCCTCCGGTCGGCGCTGTAGGGCTGGAAGGTGAGGGCGCCGTCGGGGGCGTGCATCATCCGGCCCGCCATGGGGAGCGCCGCGTCCAGGACCTTCCCGTCGAGGCCGAGGCGGCGCAGGGCGTCGATGCCCCGCTCGGAGATGGCCAGGTTGATCGACCTGCCGCGGTCGGGGCCGTGCGCCCGGGGGTCCGGGCGGCGCTCGTACAGGACGACCTGGTGACCGCGGCGGGCCAGGAAACAGGCGAGCAGGCAGCCGACCAGCCCGGCGCCGACGATCGTGACCTCCATGCTTCCTTCGTACGGTGGGACGGGGCCGATGTCCAGGACGCTAGTGCCTCAGCGCGCTCACGATGGCGCGCGCCGTGGACTGCCAGATCGGGGTTCCCGGGTGGATGACGTCGAAGTGGTCGGCGGGCATTTCGACGTAGGTCACGTCGTCGCCGGCCTCCTCGGCGGCGCGTGCGTGGCGGCGGCTGAAGTCGACCAGGTCCAGGTCGTCGGCGGTGCCCTGGACGATGAGCTGACGTACGTGGAGCGGGACCCGGAGGAGGGGCGATGACTCCGCGTACAGCCGCGCGGCCTCGTCGTCCGCGGGGTGGCCGGGCGCGGATGCGGCGGCGGGGGCGGGCGCGGGTGCGCCCAGTGCGGAGCCGACGGCGCCGGAGCTGAGGCGGCGCCTGTCGCCCTGGACGAGGTCGAGCACGCCTGCCAGCGAGACCGCCAGCACGATCCGCGCCTCACCGCCCAGTGCTCCAGACTGAGCAGCGCGGTCGGCCGCGGCGCGCAGGGCGAGCTGGGCGCCCGCCGAGTGCCCGACGACGGCGACCTTGCCCAGGTCCAGAGCTGCCGCCGCCTCGGAGATCGTCGTGAGTGCGGCCAGCCCGGCCGCCACGTCCGCCGTGGTCGCGTGCCAGCCGTGCAGGTCGGGCCGCCGGTATTCGAGGTTCCACACCGCGAACCCGCGCCCCGCCAGGTCGGCGCAGAGCGGCTCCATGAGGTCGGCCGCCCAGATGGACCGCCAGTACCCGCCGTGGACGAGCACCACGACCGGCACCGCCTGTCCACCCTCCGCCCCGCCCGGCAGGTACAGCTCGCCCCACTGATCCGGCAGCTCCCCGTACGCGATCCGCCGGGACGGGTGCCGTACCCGGTGCACGGCGTGCCGGATCCCCCAGGCCAGCCCGCTGATGCCGCGCCCGTGAAGGTGCGCGGCACCGGCCCCCGCCATCACCCCGTCGGCGCGCTCGACGTCCACCCAGACCACCGCCCCGAGCGGCCGCCCGATCAGCGCGCGCACCTCGTCCGACGGCCCGGGCAGCACGACCGCGGAGGCCGCGCCGTTCACCAGGGACAGGACATGGGAGGCGTCGCGGGCGTGGACGAGCGTGCCGGAGACGCCGAGAGTGGCGAACTCGCGCGTGGCGATCTCTTGGAGCAGCGCGGCGTCGGCCACCACGCCAGGACCGACCACCACCAGCACTTCGCTCATGATTCCGACCCTACAGACGTGCCCTCAAGGAACCCGTCATCACCTGCGCGGTTGCCCCGTGACGCGAAGACGACCATGATCGTTGCATCATGTCCGGTGACGCTCGGAGCGGCTCATGGTGGGGATCAGGCCCCTTGTTCTCGGTCTGTTGATGGTGCCCGTTCTCGGCCTGGCGGCCTGCTCGGGCGAAGGCGAGGGCGGCGCCTCCACCGCGGCGAGCGGGGGGAGCGGCGCAGGATCGCAACATCCGTCACCTGCGTTGCCCTCCTTGAAAGGAAAGACGCTCGACGCCGTCAGCAGCGAGGTGGGGCGCTCCTGGCCCACCTATACCACCGCGTACAGGGCCCTGCCGGACGGTCATCTGTTCGACGGCGAGTCCTACTCCGGTACCTGGATCGTCTGCACGCAGGTCGAGGACCCTCAGGCGAAGAAGGTGGAGTTCGGTTTCCTGCCCCCGCAGGTGCCCTGCCCGCCCGACGGCCGCGTCACCAACTGGCCCGTCGTGCCGAACTTCGTCGGCAAGACCGGCAATGAGGCGAAACAGGCCGCCTTGCAGCTCGGCTTCCCGTACGTCAGCGGCGAGCCCATCGTGACCGAGGGATACGACGACAGTTCACACCTCGAACGCACCGTCTGCACCCAGGACCCGCCGGTCGGCCAGAGCATGCGCCTGCACTACGGCACGACGCTGGACCTGCGGGTCGCCGACAGCAAGGGGGCATGCGCCCCGTAGCCGCCCGCCTTCGTCGTGAACGACCGCCAAGATCAGAATGATGTACCTGGTGGAAGGTACGACTACATCATCCAGAACGCCCAATAGTGCTTGGTCACGTCAAGTAGTACGGCGACTGCGGCTCCAAGAATGACGCCGTACAGCATGTATCGACGTTGAGTGCCTTGGCCGCGCTTTTCGACGCGTTGAGCCACGACGTCGATCTGCTGGGCGAGCAGGACGTTGAAGGCGTCAGCCTCTTCTTTTCGTCGCGCCGCGACCTCACGGCTCGAGTCGGCTTCACGTCTGTTGGCCTCCGCTTCGGCCGCAAGCCTTCGGGCAACGGCTGCACGGGCCTTCATCGCGGCCTCCAGCTCAGCCAACTCGTCGAAGGTGCCTTCCAGACGGCGGGCCAGATCGGCGAACTGGACCTCGAGACTTTCGTCGTCGGCATCGTCCAGGGCGTGACCGTGTCGCGGGTTCGCCTGCGTGATGAGTCTCTCGAGATGTGTGAACTGCTGCTCTGAACGAGTCCGATCGCGGAGCACTGAGGCCCCGATGAGGGCAAGAAGGATGAGCGTCACACTGTGGACAAGCTCCCCCGTCGCCGCCGAAGAGACCACCTCCTCGGGGAGTACGCCGACAACTCCAATGACGATGGCCAAGGCCAGCGCTATCGCTCCATCTGCGTTGCGTGCCAGCCAGGCGACGAACCGACGTACTGCGTAAGAGGCCATCCTCGCTCCGCTGTTCCCGAAGAGCCCATCAAGGTCATGCCAACCTCTGGTGAGTATCCCAAGAGGGATCTAGGGCAGAAAGCGGTATCTCAGCGATTCTGGACATAGCAACGCCGGCGAGCCAGGACGTCCGCGATCACCTGCCCACTCAGGTGCGCCCGCCCGCCGCCCTTCATCCGCACACGCTTGTCGCCCTGGCGAAACCGTGGAACAGCGGCCCAGGCCCGTTTCTCCACGGTTCGGAAGCCCGATTCAGGCGCGGTGGTGGTGGGATTTGGATCCACGACCTCTTCGCCTCGAACGAAGAGGCATACGTTAGGGCGGGTGCGGATCAAGCAGCTTCACCCGTGGCCCACCACCATCGCCGAGGCCGAGTCCATCCAGGACCGCCTCCGCGGAGACGTCGAGCTCACGGGACCCACCGCCTTCTCCCTGGTGGCGGGCCTCGACGTGCATTACCGGAGCGACTCGCTGACAGCCGCCGTGGTCGTCCTCGACGCCGGCACGCTGGCGACGGTGGAGGAGGTGACGGTCGAGGGCGAGGCGGCGTTCCCGTACGTGCCGGGCCTGTTCGCCTTCCGCGAGCTGCCCACTCTGGTGGAGGCGCTCGAACGGCTCACCGTAACGCCTGACCTGCTGGTCTGCGACGGGTACGGGCTGGCGCATCCGCGCGGCTTCGGCCTCGCCTGCCACCTGGGGGTGCTGACCGGGCTGCCCGCGCTCGGCGTCGGCAAGACTCCCTTCGTCGGCACGTACGACATGCCCGGGGCGGAGCGGGGCGACTGGTCGCCGATCGTCCACGAGGGCGCCGTCGTGGGGCGGGCGCTGCGCACCCAGCGGGACGTCAAGCCGGTGTACGTCTCCCAGGGCCACCGAATCTCCCTGGACACGGCCACCGACCAGGCCCTCCGCCTCGCCCCCCGCTACCGCCTCCCGGACCCGATCCGCCGCGCCGACCACCTGGCCCGCCACCCGGCTGACCACACCCGCCGGGCCGGGCCCGGCAGAAGGGGTCGTCGGTATCAGCCGTCCGTCTTGACGAGGGTGGCCAAGAGCTTGTCCAGCTTGGCGTCGACCGACTCGAAGCGCTTCTCGAACCGCGTCTCCATCTCATCCAACCTCGCGTCGACCGACTCCAAGCGCTTGTCGACCGACTCGAAGCGCTTGTCGACCGCTTCGAAGCGCTTGTCCATCAGGTCGGTCAGGCGCTGTTCGAGTGCGTTCAGGTGCTCCTTCGTCGCGAGTGTGGCGCGACCGGCCATGATCTCGCCGAACACCGGCTCGGTGTAGTTGAGGATCTCCTCACGGATCCTTGAGGAGAGGGACTTGTTGTTCGCGCCTTCGCCGCCGTCGACGAAGGCCCAGTCCTCCAGCCGCTGGACGCGGTCGGCGAGGTGTGCGCAATGGTGGGGAGCGGTCATGCCGCAATGATAGACGTTCACGGCGTGCGACGCCGCAAATACTCAGCGTTCAAGCACCGAATCGAGCCGGCGAAGGGCGCCAGGCCCAGACAAGGAGCCAGACGCTGAGGCCGAAGATGGCCATGGCGAGGGGCACGTGCACCGCCAGCACACCTGACCCGCCCATGGCGGACTGGAGGAAGCCGAGCAGCAGCACCGCGAGGCTGACCAGCGCGGGCCAGCCCGCGACGCGGCCCGGGCGCCACAGCAGGACGGCCGCGACGAGCTGCGCCAGCCCCAGCACGTGCACGGCGAGCGCCCCCATGCCGTGGGCGCCCACCCCTCCCCCGCTCATCAGCTGCCCGGCCGTCACGGCCTGGGCCAGCACGGACAGCGTGTTGAGCACGACAACGGCCTTGAACGCGGTCACATACCCGCTCCCCTTGGCGACCTGGGTTACCACTGGATTTCTCCTTTGACCTCGGGTGAAGGTCTCCAGGATCTTGCCGGTGCCGCCGCCGGCGCATCCGCCGGTCGTCGTCATCCCCGATACGCCGCCAGTCGTACGCCCCCGATACGAGACGTCCCGTTACGCGACGTCCCGTTACGCGACGCCCGAGTGGGAGATCGGCGGGAGGACGGCCTGGGCGTCGGCGCCGCCGAACCAGAGGCCGATCATGAACGCCGCCGTCGCCTCCAGCAGCGTGGCCCGCGCCAGCCCGCCGCCGTCCACGGGCGTGCAGCCGAGGTCGGTGACCAGCGTGCGCACGGCAGCCAGGGCCGCCGGGTCGTCGCCGCACAGCGGCACGGCCAGCGGCCTGCCGTCGAACACCGGAGGCGTCATCCGCCAGACGTCCACGTGGCACAGGTTGAACGCCTTCACCACATGACCGCCTGTGAGATCGCGGATCATCGTGGCGATCGGCCGGGTGGGGTCGAAGGGACCCTCGGCGTTGGCGACGTCGATGACGGGCTTGCCGCGCAGCGCCGCACCTGCGGCCTGGAGCACGCCGGCGAGCCCAGCCTGCCTGACGGCCACCATCACCACCTCCCCGAACTCCGCCGCCTCCGCCCAACCGCCGGCGCGCACGACCGCGCCGTCCGCCTGCGCGGTCATGCTCGCCGCCCGGGACGCGCTCACCGCCGCGTCCCGCCCGCTGATCATCACCTCGTGGCCCGCCCTGGCCCACTGCGTGCCCAGGGCGTCCGCCATACCGCCCGCCCCCAGGATCCCGATCCGCATGTCCGTCCTCCCATGTGTGAACTGGTAGAAGGACTGTAGAAAGGACGTCACACACCATTCGGTGCCTAACGGAGGCTCCCTTGTTCGTCGCCGACTGCCAGGCGAGGCTGGCCTTCGACCTGCTGACCAACACCTGGAACGCCGTCGTCCTCTGGGCGCTGCGCCACGGACCGCGCCGACCCGGACGGCTGCGCGAGGAGATCGGCGGCATCAGCACCAAGGTCCTCACCGAGACGCTGCGCCGCCTGGAGTTCAACGGCCTCGTCGCGCGCCGCGCCTACGCGGAGGCCCCGCCCCGCGTCGAGTACGAGCTGACCGACCTCGGCCGCAGCCTCCTCGGTCCGATCGAGGCGATCGGAGCCTGGGCGTACGACCACGCCGACGAGGTCATGGCCGCCCAGGACCGCTGGGAGGCCTGAGGCAGGCGTCAGCCGTAGAGGGACTCCAGCACGGCGGCCACCCCGTCCTCGTCGTTGGAGAGCGTCCGGTGCTCGGTCGCCGCCAGCACCAGGTGGTGCGCGTTGGCCATCGCGTACCCGGCGCCCGCGTACGCGAGCACGGCCAGGTCGTTCGGCATGTCCCCGAACGCCACCACCTCGCCGGACTCGATCCCCCGCTCCTGGCAGAGCATGTCGAGCGTGCCCGCCTTCGTCACCCCCGGAGCGCTGATCTCGAGGAGCCCGTCCACGCCGGAGTGCGTGACCTCCGCCTGGCCCTCGATCGCCGCGATCACGGCCGTGAACATCTCGTCCGCGGTGTGGCCGGGCGACAGGGCGAGCAGCTTGACGATCGGGTCGTCACCGTCGAAGACGGAGCTCACCTCGCGGTAGTACGCCAGGTCGTGCTCGACGCGCCGGGTGTAGGCGGCCTCGGCGAGCAGGTTCCTGCCCGTCTCGACGGCCAGGCCGACGCCGGGCAGTGCCTCGGACAGGGCCTGCGCGACACGCGCCGCCGCCGCCCGGTCCAGGAGGTGACTGGCGGTGATCTCGTCGGTGGCCAGGTCGTACACGATCGCGCCGTTGCTGCAGATCGCGGTGCCCGAGACGCCCGCCTGGCCGGCGATCGCGCGGATGCCGCGCGGCGCCCTGGCGGTGACGAAGACGATCTCCGCTCCGGCCGCGCGGGCCAGCTGGAGAGCCTTCCTGGTACGGGGAGTGATGACGCCGGATGAGTTGAGCAGGGTGCCGTCGAGGTCGGTGGCCACGATGCGCGGGAGAGTCAGGGAGCTCACGGCGCCGATTATCCCGCCGCGTCATCCCGGCCGGGATCAGAGCCGCATCTCGGGCGGGAGCCGCGTCGCCGCGTTCGTCAGCTCCAGGCCCAGGAGCTGCCCGGCGCCGCCGAAGTCGAGCACGACCCCTTCCACCGCGACCTGCCTTGCCACCTCACCCGGAACTATTTCGTGCTTCATCGCGACATAGGCGATATCGCGGTTCTTGTCCAGGCTCACGTACACCGTCTGCGGGCGCTGCCCCGACGGCGCCTCGTCCCAGTGGAGCAGCCCCTCCTTCGCCTCGTGCGAGCCGGCCAGCGCGGCCCGCACCATGACCAGGGCCAGCTCGATCGCCTCGAGCGAGTCGAGCCCGGTGACCTTCCGCTCGTGCTCCCACCCGTCAAGCCCGTCGATCCGGTACGGGCACGACCAATCCCCCGTCGGCTCCTCATAGGGCACGCCGACCGTGACGGTGACATCGCGCGGCGGATCGGTACGCAGCACCAGCACCCGTTGGGCGATCTCGTACATGTAGGCTGATCTACCCCCAAGGCAACTCCCAGAAGACACCTGTTCATATCGTCACGGCAGTAAACATTCCTGGCCGTGGCCGCCGGGGCTAGGCTGCGTAGGTCGTAAGGGGGCCCTTTGAGATGAACGAGTCGTTCGGGACACGCCTGCGAGCCAGGCTCGACGAGTACGGACCGCTCTGTGTGGGCATAGACCCGAGCCCGGCGCTGCTCCACGCGTGGGGGCTCGACGACTCGCCCGCCGGTCTGGAACGCTTCAGCCGCACGGTGGTCGACACCGTGAGCGACGTGGCGGCCGTGGTCAAACCGCAGTCGGCCTTCTTCGAGCGCTGGGGCAGCCGCGGCATCGCCGTGCTGGAACGCACCATCGCCGACCTGCGCGAGGCCGGCACGCTGGTGCTGCTCGACGTCAAGCGTGGCGACATCGACAGCACGATGGCCGCCTACGCCGAGGCCTACCTCGACCGGGGCAGCCCGCTGGCCGTCGACGCCGTGACGCTGAGCCCGTACCTCGGGTTCGGGTCGCTGGAGGGGGCGATCACCTCGGCCGTGGCCAACGACGCGGGCGTGTTCGTGCTGGCCCGCACCTCCAACCCGGAGGCGGCCGCGCTGCAGCGGCTCGTGGCCGGCCAGGTGCTCGCCGGCGCCGCCGCGGCGAACGCCGGGCACACGCCGTTCGGGTCCGTGGGGGTGGTCATGGGGGCCACGCTGCCCGAGCTGGAGGACTCGCTGCTCGACCTCAACGGGCCCATCCTCGCTCCGGGGCTGGGCGCCCAGGGCGCCACCCCCGCCGACGTGGCTCGCCTGTTCGGGCCCGTACGGCACGCCGTCGTGCCCTCGGTCTCCCGTGCCGTGCTGGAGGACCCCGAGCTGCTGCGCTCGCGCGTCCTCTCCTTCCGTGACGAGTGCGCGGCCCACCTGGACGCGAGGATCGCCACTCAGAAGTGAGTCACGATCCCGAACGCCTCCCGTAGCCGCGCCATGTCGTGCAGGTCGCGCTCCCTCGGCTCGTACCCCTGGTGGAAGTGCACCTGCTGGGCGGCCGACAGGCAGGGCACCCGCGCCCCGTCGATCACGCCGGTGACGAAGGCGGCGGCCGGGTAGGACAGGGCGCCGCCCCGCTCGTCGAGGCGCTGCAGCGCCGAGCCGTCCGGGGCGAACCGCAGCGGGTGCAGGTCGAGCTCGCGGCCGTGGGGGCCGGCCATGACGAAGCGGGCCGGCCGGCCCGGCACGACGCCCTCGCGCTCGGCGTACCCTGCCGCCTCGAGCGCGGCGATCACGGCGGGCTCCTGCTCGACGCGGTGGAGCAGGTCGAGGTCGCCGTGCTCCCGGGTGACGCGGCCCACGAGCGCGTCGATCCCCCAGCCGCCGGCGATCCAGACCTCGCAGCCCGCCTCCCCCAGCGTCTCCAGCACGCGGAGCACGTCACCCGCCTCGAACATCCGGCCTCCTCAGGTCCGGTGATCAGCCTGGCACATCCGCCAGGACGCGGTTGACCGCGGCGAGCACCGCGTGGACCGAGGCGGTCAGCACGGAGGTGTCCTGGGCCGCGCCCCAGCGGGTCGCGCCGTCCACGCGGGCCTCCACGTACGCGATGGCGCGGCTGCCCCGGCCGGGGTCCAGGGCGTGCTCGGCGTAGTGCAGGATGTCGACGTCGATCCCGTCGGCGGCGAGCGCGGCGGTCAGCGCGGACAGCGGGCCGTTGCCGGTGCCGTGCAGCCGGCGCCCCGACCGCAGCGTGCCGGCGAACTCGTGGGCCCCCGGCCCCGTCTCCCGCGTGCTCCATTCGGCCAGCGCACTCGTCTCCCCCGGGGCCAGGTAGGTGGCGTGGAAGAGCTCCCAGAGCTGCTCGGCCGTGATCTCCTCGCCGCTGCCGTCGGTGGCCCGCTGGACGACCGAGGAGAAGTCGATCTGCAGCCTGCGGGGCAGCTCCAGGCCGTAGCGGGTGCGGAGGAGGTACGCGACGCCGCCCTTGCCCGACTGGCTGTTGACGCGGATGACCGCCTGGTAGTCGCGGCCCACGTCGGCGGGGTCGATGGGCAGGTACGGCACGTCCCACGGCGCCTGCTCCGGCGGCACGCCCAGCTCCGCGGCCCGCTTGGCGTGGTGGGCCATGCCCTTGCCGATGGCGTCCTGGTGGGTGCCGGAGAAGGCGGTGTAGACGAGGTCGCCCGCGTACGGGTGGCGGTCGGGCACCGGCAGGCGGTTGCAGTGCTCGACGACCCGGCGCACCTCGTCGATGTCGGACAGGTCCAGCATGGGGTCGACGCCCTGGGAGTGGAGGTTGAGCGCGAGGGTCACCAGGTCCACGTTGCCGGTGCGCTCGCCGTTGCCGAACAGGCAGCCCTCCACCCGCTGCGCGCCCGCCAGCAGGGCCAGCTCGGCGCAGGCCACGCCGGTGCCGCGGTCGTTGTGCGGGTGCACGGAGAGGATCACCGCGTCCCTGCGGTCCAGGTGGCGGTGCATGTACTCGATCTGGTCGGCGTACACGTTGGGCGTGGCCACCTCGACCGTGGCGGGCAGGTTGTGGATCACCGGGCGGTCCGGGGAGGCGTCCCACAGGGCCGTCAGATCGTTGCAGACCTCCAGTACGTAGTCCGGCTCGGTGAGGTTGAACACCTCCGGCGAGAACTGGAAGCGCACGTCGCGGCCCTCCGCGAGCCTGGCGACGTGCGCGGCGGCGTCCATGATCAGGGTGCGCAGCTCGCGCCTGTCGTGGCCGAGCACCACGTCACGCCAGGTGGGGGCGGTGGCGGTGTACAGGTGCACGACCGCGCGGGGCAGCCCCTCGATCGAGGCGAACGTGCGCTCGATCAGGTCCTGCCTGGCGGCCGTGAACACGACCACGGTCAGGTCCTCCGGCATCACGCCAGGCGCGGCCAGCTCGCGGACGAAGTTGAAGTCGAGCCGGCTGGAGGACGGGTAGCCGACCTCGATCTCCTTGAATCCCATGCCGGTCAGCAGGTCGAACATCCGGCGCTTGCGTGCCGGGTCCATCGGCTCGGCCAGCGCCTGGTTGCCGTCGCGCAGGTCCACGGGGACCCAGAGCGGGGCTCGCGTGATGCGCGCGGACGGCCAGGCGCGGTCGGTGAGCGGCACCTCGACGCGCTCGTGGGCGGGCTTGTAGCGGTGGTACGGCATGGCGCTGGGGCGCTGCCGGTTCCAGTCGTACACGGCTGACTTCCTTCTCCGTCGTCGGTGGGAAGGACCGGCGGGCACCCTGACCGCCGCGACGGGGTGCCGGTCCGGTCAGGCCCCGTCGCGGCGGCCGAGAAGGAGACCACGCAACGTCATGTCGGCTACACTAACCACAACACAGGTCCTCAGACAACCTGAGAGGTACGTCCGATGCCGCTCGGCTCACTCCGCCCCAGCCCGCTCGTCGAGCAGGCCACCGAGCACCTGCGTGAGCAGATCACGCAGGGCGAGTGGCCGGTAGGCACGCGCCTGCCCGGCGAGAACGCCCTCGCCAAGGCGCTCGGGGTGGGCCGCTCGACCGTGCGGGAGGCGCTGCGCGCCCTCGCGGGGGCGGGGCTGGTGCAGGCCCGACAGGGGTCCGGCGTGTTCGTGATCGCCACGGAACCGGCCGAGGACTGGCCGGCCCGGCTGCGGCGGGCCGGCATCGCGGACGTCTACGAGGTGCGCATGATGGTGGAGACGCAGGCCGCCCGGCTGGCCGCGCGGCGGCGTACGGACGAGGACGTCGCGGCGCTCGAAGCGGCGCTGGCGGCGCGGGCCGGGGCGGCGTCGGGGGACGACGCGGCGTTCGTGGACGCGGACATCGCCCTGCACCGGGCGGTCGTGGCGGCGGCCGGCAATCCGGTGCTGACCGATCTGTTCGCGGAGTTCGCGCCCGCGTTGCGTGGAGGGCTGATCGATCTGGTGGAGGTGCTCGGGCTGCGATCGCACGATCGCAATCCCGGGCACGACACGCACGCGGCACTGGTGGCTGCCATCCGGCGGGGCGACGGGGAGGCGGCCGGCGACCTCCTCCAGGCAGAGCTGGAGCAGACCCTCGCCCACCTGCACGGTGACCACGGTGACCGCCTCTGACGGCGCCCCGCGTCCATACGGCTAGCCTGTGGGACCCGCGTCCGGGCGGGTGACATCCTCGTCCTCGTCCGGCTCCTCCTCCGGCTCGGGCTCCTCCCACTCCTCCGGCGGATTGGCAGGTACGGGACGGCGGGACTTCGGAGTGCTGGCGCAGGACCGTTCCGCGACGAGGTCGCTCTCGCCGTCGATGCCCCGCACCGCTTCGGGCAGTTCGTCGGACTTATCGGTCATAGTCACCACCTGCCCCGGAAAACGGCCTTGTTACCGTTCAACGGTGATCATCCGCACCCAGCGCCCCACGGGCCGCGTCATCCTGGCCTCTCCCGATGACCGCGTCCTGCTGTTCCGCTTCGTTCCGCCGGACCCGTGGCCCAAGGAGCACGCCTGGTACCTGCCCGGCGGCGGGCTGGACACGGGAGAGACCCCGGCGGAGGCGGCGGCCCGCGAGGTGCTGGAGGAGACCGGCCACGTGCTGGATCCCACCGCCCTCGGCGACCCCGTGGCGGTGAACGAGCACGCGTGGTCCAACCTGGGCCGGCACTTCTACTCCGTGCACACGTACTTCTTCGCCCGCGTGGCGGCCTCGACCGTGGCGCCCACCGCTCTGGAGGGCTACGAGACGGAGGCCTTCCGGCTCGGCCATCGCTGGTGGAGCGCCGGCGAGCTGGCCGCCACCCGGGAGCGGGTGTTCCCGCCTGGGCTGGCCGGGCTGCTGCCCGATCTCCTGGCCGGCTTACGGCCCGCCGCCCCGGTCAGGCTCCCGTCGATGCACGAAGACCTGCAGCGGGGATGACAGACGGGGCTGACGTCACGGAAGGGCGTTCTCGATCTCGTACCGGCTCGGCATCGAGGTGCTGGCGCCCTCACGCTGCACCGACAGCGCCGCCGCCGTGGACGCGAAGGCCAGGGCGTCCGCCATGCTCTGTCCCTCCGACCTGGCCACGGCCAGCGCTCCCACGAACGTGTCGCCCGCCGCCGTCGTGTCCACCGCGTCCACCTTCGCGGCCGGCACCCGCAGCCGCTCCCCCGACCTCGACCCGTACAGCGCGCCCTCGGAGCCGAGCGTGATCACCGCTTCCTCGACCCGCTCCAGCAGCGCGTCGAGTGCGGCGTCCGGGGCGGTGGCGCCGGTGATGGCGGCCGCCTCGTGCTCGTTCGGGACGATCGTCGTGACGGCGTCGAGCAGCTCGTCCGGCAGCGGCCGCGCGGGGGCCGGGGTGAGGAAGACCGGCACGCCGGAGACCTGGGCGGCCTGGGCGGCCGCGACGACGGCCTCCAGGGGCAGCTCGAGCTGGAGCAGCAGCGCCTCCGAGCACGCGACGGTGGCCAGGTCCTCGCCCGAGGGGCCGGTGACGGTGCCGTTCGCGCCGGGGACGACGATGATCGAGTTGCCGCCGTCGTCGTCCACGACGATGTGGGCGATGCCGCTGGGCCCGGGAACCTGGCGCAGGCCGCGTACGTCGATCCCGGCTTCCACCAGCGTGGCGCGCATTTCCGCGCCGAACCCGTCGTCGCCCACCGCCCCCAGGAAGGACACCTGCGCGCCCGCGCGGGCGGCGGCGATGGCCTGGTTGGCGCCCTTGCCGCCGGGCACGGTCCTGAACCGGTGCCCGGTCACCGTCTCGCCCCGCTTGGGGGCTTCGGAGACGTACGCGACGAGGTCCATGTTGGCGCTGCCGAAAACCGAGATCATGCCCTCATCATCTCCCGTGTCCTGGCGGCGAGCGTGTCCAGCCCCACCCCGTCGAACCCGGTCAGGCTGCTGGCCAGGCTGTTCCGCATCCGCCAGCGGTCTGGCACACCCGCGTTGAGCGCGCCCGCGACGGACCCCGCCGTGGCCCCGGCGGAGTCGGTGTCCCACCCTCCGGCGACGGCTCCGGCGATGGCGGCGGTGAAGTCGCCCCGGCCGTGGACGAGCGTGGCGGCGATGAGGGCGGCGTTGTTGACGGTGTGCACCCAGTGCAGGGCGCCATGGCGTTCGTGCAGGAGGTCGATGACACGTTCGAAGTCGTCCTCGCGTGCGGCGTCGGCCACGGCCAGGCGTACCGCCTCGTGCAGGCGCGAGCGCTCCGGCACGACGGACAGGCCCGCCCGTACGACCTCCTCCACGTCCGCGGCGACCATCGAGGCCGCGCACATCGCGGCCACGAACATCGCCCCGTAGATCCCGTTCGCGGTGTGCGTGAGCCTGGCGTCGCGCCAGGCGTGCTCCGCGGCCGTGGCCGGGTCGCCCGGGTTGACCCAGCCGTACACGTCCGCCCTGATCAGCGCGCCGATCCACTCCCTGAACGGGTTGCGGCGGGTGGCGGTGCCCGGCGGCTCGACGCCGTCCAGGAGGTTGCGGTACGCGACGCGCTCGGCGGTGAACGTGCGGCCCGCGGGCAGCTCGTCCAGCCAGAGCTTGGCCACGTCCTCGGTGGTGAAGCCGCGGCCGTGGCGCTCGAGGACGGACAGGGCCAGCAGCGGGTAGTTGAGGTCGTCGTCCTCGGGGACGCCGTCGATGTTCTCGGCGAGCGAGTTGACGGCGCTGCGGCGGTTCCACGGCCAGCGGCGGGCCACGTCGTCCGGCAGGCCCTTGGCGGTGAACCAGCCGCGGATGGGCCAGTTGCCGGTGGCCTCGGCGATCTCCCTGATGCCCGCGCGCGGGATCTTCTCCACGGGCTTGCCCAGCACGCACCCGGCCGCCCGCCCGAGCCACGCGCCCAGCACACGCGCCGGATCGGCCTGCCCGGCACGGCGGGTGCCAGGCCAGGCGGGGCAGGCGGCGATGATGGCGGCCAGGTCGGAGGGCTCGTCCAGCGGCGACGGGATCGTGGCCAGCTCGTCCAGCAGCTCCTCCGCCAGTCCCCGCAGCCGTGCGGCCACCGGCTCCGAGGCGCCGGCGCGCGGGGGCGCGTCGTGGCCGCCGGCCGCGTGCCACCGGTCCGCGATCGCCCGTACCCGGCCGCCGTCGGGGCCGGAGGCGCGGCCGTCCTCGGCGGCCTGGCGGAGCTCGTGCCCGATCAGGTCCTCCGGCTGGACCCAGGTGAGGCGGATCACGGGCGGTCCAGGGCGGCGAAGGCGGCTTCGTGGCCGCGGCGCCGCGCCAGGTCGTCGGCGTGCACCCGGCGCGCCACCTCCGCGATGGAGAGCCCCGGAGCCACCAGGTCCGTACGGCTGGCCGCGCCCACCTGCGCGACCCACTCCGACGGGACCGCCGCGAGGCCCCCGAGCGCGCCCGCGATGGCCCCGCCCATGGAGGCGATCGAGTCGGCGTCGCGCCCGTAGTTGACGCCGCCCAGCACGGTGTCGCGGTAGTCGCCCTTCGCGATCACCAGCAGGCCCAGCGCCAGCGGCAGCTCCTCGATGCTGTGCGTCCGGCTCGGCCGCCGCGCCCCCAGCCCCTGGTCGCGGTAGGTGTCGGCGACCGTGTCGTAGGGCCGCATGGCGGCGCGCAGCGTCTCGAAGGACCCTTCCCAGTGCCCCAGCCCGGCGGCGGCCTCGCAGACCGACTCGATGGCGGCCCTGGTGCCGTCCTTGGCCAGCCGCAGGCACGCCGCGACCACGGAGTCGGCGGTGGCGCCCGGACGCATGGCCTCGGCCACGGCGGCGGCCATGACCCCGGCGGCCTCGCGGCCGTAGCTGGACTGGTGGGCCCCGGTCAGGTCGATGGCCTCGGCGTAGGCGGCGTCGGGGTCGGCGGCGTTCACGATGCCGACGGGGGCGACGTACATGGCCGCGCCGCAGTTCACGATGTTCCCGGTGCCGGCCTCGCGCGGGTCCACGTGCCCGTAGTGCAGCCTGGCCACGATCCACTTCTCGGCCAGGAAGATCCGCTGCAGCGGCAGCGCCTCGGCCTCCAGCTCGGGGATCCACCGCCGCTCGCCCATGAGCTCCGGCACCAGGTGGTCGGCCATCGCGTACGCGTCCAGGTGCCCGCCGGCCTTCTCGTACACGCGGATCAGGGCGTGCGTCATCAACGTGTCGTCGGTGATGTGGCCGTCGCCCTTGTGGTACGGGGCGATGGGGCGGGCGTTGCGCCAGTCCTCGTTGAACGGCGGCACGACGCCCTCGACGCGCCCTCCGTACCTCTCGACGATCTGCTCGGGGGTCCAGCCCTCGGTGGCGCCGCCCAGCGCGTCACCGACCGCCGCCCCCGCCACGCAGCCAGTGGCCCTGTCCTCAAGCGGCGTCATGCGATTCCCTCCGTGAGATTGCTCGTGAGATTGCTCGCTAGTTCGATCAGATCTTGGCCCGCCAGGTCAGGCAGGCAGCAACCGGCCAGCGTGCGGGCCGAGGCGATCCACCACTCGGGGATCGCGGCATACCCGCCGCAGGCTCCGGCCAGCGCTCCGGTCAGCGCGGGCGCCGAGTCGGCCAGCGCGGCCAGGCAGGCCGCCGCGGGCACGGCGCGGGCGAGCTCGCCGCCCGCCGCCTCGGCCAGCGCCAGCGCCACCGGCACGGTCTGCGCGGCGCCCACGCCGTAGCTGTAGACGTGGTCGATGAGCGCGGCGTCGAGCGCGGGCACGGCCGCGAACGGGTCACCCGCCTCCCTCGTGGCGGCCAGCGCCAGGCGGGCGTTGTGGCCGATGGCGGTGTCTTCGGGCAGTACGGCCAGCGCCGCCTCCACCGCCGCCGCCGCCGATCCCGACGCCACGGCCTCGGCCACGGCGGCGGCCATGGCCTGGGCGCCCAGGACGCCGTCGTAGGCGTTCGTCACCTGGGCGTCCTGTGTGGGGTCCCTCCCCAGCGCCCCGAACGCCACGGCCCTGACGGCGGCGGCGTCGTCGAAGTGGTGCGGGTTGTCGCGCCCGGACGCGGGCGGCTCGACCCCCTTGGCCAGGTTGTCGAGCGCGGTGGCCACCGAAATGCGCGCCCGCACTCCCTCGCGGATCCTGGACGTTCCGCCGTCGAGCAGCTCCCTGAACGCCTCGGCCCTCGGGCGGTCGATCGTGAGCACCGTCCAGGCCAGCCACTCGGCGTCGTCGGACGGACCGACGGCCAGCGGGGCGGTGGGCTGGTTGAGCGCGAACGGGACCGGCAGCGTGGTCACCCGGTGGTCCTCGGCGAACGCGTCCAGCTCTCTGTGCAGGCGCCTGCTCCAGGGGGCGTGCAGGGCCGCCCGGTGCCTGGCCGCGGGCCAGCCCACGGCGTCACCGACGGCGAGCCCGGCGAAGGCCCCCCTGATTCTCTCCCCCGACATGGTGATCTACAGTCCTCCCGCCAGTTCGTCGGCGACGTCCAGCACGTGCTTTCCGGCCACGACGGGCAGGCATTTGCCTGTCACGGGTCCGATCCTGGCCGCCCAGCGCTCGGGCACGCCGCGCTCTCCCCGGATGGCTCCGGCGACGGCCCCGGCGATGGCGCCGATCGTGTCGGCGTCGCGGCCCAGGCTCACCCCGAACGTCACGGACGCCTCGACGTCGCCGCCGCCTGCCAGCACCGCCGCGAACGCCAGCGCCACGGCCTCGGGGGCCACGTCGGTCCAGGGGTAGTGCTTGACGACCACGGCCTCGTGCAGCGCCTCGACCAGCCCGTCCGCGTCGGCCGCGCCGGGGTCGCCGAGGACGGCGCAGGCGCGTACGACGTTGCGGGCCGTCCACGAGTCGGCGGGGATCACCGACAGCGCCGCCCGCACCGCGTCCTCCGCCGAGGCGCCGCCCATCGCGGCGGCCACCGCCCCGGCGACCGCGCGGCCGCCCGTGATGCCCTCGCCGGACGCGCTGACCAGCCCGTCCTGCTCCACCAGCCGGGCCGCCTCCGCGGGATCCCCCGGGCAGAAGATCCCGTACGGGGCCGCGCGCATGGCGAGCCCGTCCGACCATCCGTGCGAGTGCACGAGCCCGGTCAACGGGGGCTCCAGGCCGCGGCGAAGCGCTTCGACGGTGCCCAGTTCGGAGAACCCGGCCCCGCGCATGGGCCCGGTGACCCGCGGGATGACCTCCCGCCGGTACGCGGCCGCCACGTCGGCGTACGTCAGCGCGTGCCCGTGCCGGAGCAGCAGGGACACGGCGAAGATGGCGTACTCGGTGTCATCGGTCCCCCCGCCCTCGATCTCGGTGAGCCGGCCCCACCGCCGCCGGATCTCCGACGGCGGCAGGTTCTCGGCCGGGGCTCCGAGGGCGTCGCCGGCGGCGAGGCCGAGCAGACACCCCCGGGCTCTGTCGCGGAAATTCACCGCTGGTACCGCTCCAACACCTTGTTACCGTCCTCGACCAGCTTCGAGGCCGCCTGGTCGATGGTGATCTTATTGCCGAAGTACTCCTGCAGCACCGGCGTGGCCACCTTGCTCTTCCACTCGTCGAACCCGTTCACCTTGAGGAACGGGGCCACGACGAGATTCTTGGCGGAGGCGGTGGCCACGTCCCAGCCGTTCTCCTTGGTGGTCATCGCCGGGTCGGCGGCGGCCGTCTGGGAGGTGGGCAGGAGCCAGTCTCCCTTGGCGAGCTTGGCCTGGTTCTGGCCGTTCAGGAAGAACGCGATGAACTTCATGGCCTCGTCAGGGTGCTTGCTCTCCTGCGCGATCGAGAGCGTCTGCGAGACCGCGCCCTGCTGGGCGCTCGTGCCCTTCGGCGCCGGGAGCGTGACCCACTCGAACCCGTCCGGGGCCTGCTCGGCGACCTGCTGGCGCAGGTACACGCCCGCGGGCAGCAGCGCGAACTTGCCCTTGTAGAAGGCCGGCAGCGGGTCGGCGGTGCCCTGGCCGAGCGCGGCCGGGTCGGCGGACTTGTCCTTGTAGAGCTGGTCGTGGATGCGCTGGAGCACCTCGCGCTCCTCGGGGCCGACCTTGACCGTGGTCTTGCCGTCGGCCGTCTGGAAGAACGTGCCGCCGAAGTTGAGCGCCAGGTTGAGCGTCTTGTTGACCGGCGACTTCATCGGCCAGGCCACGCCGAAATTGCCGTCCTTGGTCATCTTCTTGGCCGCGGCGGAGAACTCGTCCCACGTCCAGGGGTTGTCGGACGTCGGCACGCGCACGCCGGAGGCGTCGAGCAGCTTCTTGTTGGCGATGATGACCTGCGACTCCTGCAGGAACGGCACGCCGTACACGCCCTGCCGGCCCTTGCCGTCGTCGAAGGTGACGGTGTCCCAGGCGGCCTGCGGGATGTCGCTCTTGAGCTCGGCGGGCAGCTTGTCCTTGAGGTCGAGGAGGTAGCCGTCGGAGGAGAAGCCGGCCAGCGCGGGCGAGTCGTTGTGGATGACGTCGGGCGCCGTGCCGCCGGCGAACTGGGTGACGAGCTGGTCGTTGACGTTGTCCCAGCTGCCCTGGACGTACGTGACCTGGATCTTCGGGTTGGCCTTGTTCCACTCGTCCACGAGCTGCTTGTTCGCGGCGAGTGACTCCTTCTGCCACGCCAGGCTGAGGAAATTGATCTTGACTGGCTCGTTGGGGGCGGCCGACGACTCGCCGCCGCCTCCCCCGCTGCACGCGGCGGCGAGCGTGAGGACCGCCGCAGCCGCCAGAGCGGACCTGATTCGCATATGAGCCTCCTAGCCCTTCACGGCGCCGGCCATCAGGCCGGACTTCAGTCGCCGCTGAATGATTGCGAAGAAGATCAGGCTCGGGATCGTCGCCATGAGCGACGCCGCGGCCAGCGGGCCGAGCCTGGCCACCCCCTCCGGGCCGGTGAACCTCACCAGCGTGAGCGGGAGCGTCATGACATCCGGGTTCTGCAGGATGACGAGCGCGAACATGAACTCGTTCCACGACGAGATGAACGAGAACAGCAGCGTGGCCACCACGCCGGGCGCGAGCAGCGGCGCGACCACGCTCGCGATCGAGCGCAGCCGGGTCGCGCCGTCCACGGCCGCGGCCTCCTCCAGCTCGCGCGGCACCGCCCGCACGTATCCCTGCAGCATCCACAGCGCGAACGGCAGCGTGAACGTCACGTGCACCAGCACGAGGCCGGGCAGCGTGTTCACCAGCGCCAGGTCACGCATGATCATGAAGAGCGGGATGATGATCAGGATGAACGGGAACACCTGGCTGACCAGCACCCACCCGATGGCGATCTTGTTGAGCAGGCCGCGGTAGCGCGCCATGGCGTAGGCGGCGGGCAGCGAGACCAGCACCGTGAGCACGCTGCTGAACAGCGCCACGACCAGGCTGCGCAGCGCCGCGCCGACCAGGTCCTGCTCGCCGAACGCGTCGGCGAAGTTGGCCAGCGTCGGGTCGCGCGGGATCCAGGTGGGGTCGGCCATGGCCATCTCCCGCGGCGTCTTCAGCGCCGTCGAGAGCAGCCAGACCAGCGGGAACGCCAGGAAGACGATGTACGCGACCAGCGCCGCGTACTGCGGGACACGCCTCATCACTTGGCCTCCCTCATCTGGCGCCACAGGTACAGTCCGAGCACGGCGAGCACGACGATCGCCATGGCGAGGCCCAGCATCGAGGCGTAACTGGCCATCCGGTACCTGAACGCCTCCTCGTACGCGAACAGCATCGGCAGCCGCGTCTGCCCGCCCGGCCCGCCCTGCGTGAGCACGTAGACCAGGCCGAACTGGTTGATGTTCCACACGAAGTCGAGCGAGGTGATCGCCACGACCACCGGCCGCAGCTGCGGCAGCGTGATGTTCCAGAACCGCCGCCAGCGGGTCGCGCCGTCCACCTCGCCCGCCTCGTAGAGCTCCTTGGGGATGCCCTGCAGACCCGCCAGCAGCACCACCGTGGTCTGCGGCATGCCGGTCCAGACGCCGACCACGATGATCGCGGGCAGCGCGAGCGAGAAGTCGGCCAGCCAGTTGACGTCCGTGCCCAGCAGGTCGTTCAGGATGCCGGCGTCGGGGTGGTAGACGAGCTTCCACATCAGGCCGATGACCACGGGCGGCATCGCCCACGGCACCACCGCCAGCACCCTTGCCACGCTCCTGAAGCGCAGGTTCTGGTTGAGCAGCAGCGCCAGGCCGAGCGCGGCCAGGAACTGCAGCACGGTCACGGAGACGCTCCAGATCGCGCCGATCTTGAACGAGGACCAGAACTCGTCGTCGGTCAGCAGCCTGCCGAAGTTCTCGAGGCCGACGAAGCTCGTCTCGTGGACGCGGGTGTTGCGGGCGTCGGTGAACGCCAGGCCGATGCCGTACAGCAGCGGGCCGACACTGAACAGCGCCACCGGCACCAGGGCCGGCAGCATGAGCAGCCACATCTCGCGCGTCTGGCGCGGGACCCGGCGGCGGGCGCGCCGCGTGCCCCGCGGCGGCGCCGGTCTCGTCACGGTCGCCGTCACGCTCTCTCCCTTTCGTCTGCCGACTCCGCCGACTCCCCGGCGGTGGAGGCGCGGATCACGAGTCGGGGCGGGACGGTGACCAGCCTTGGCTCGCGATCGCCACCCTGCAGCCGTTCGAGCAGCAGCTCGGCGGCGGCCTTGCCGCGCTCGGCGGACCCGAGCGAGACGCTGGTCAGCGCGGGCCAGGAGGCGGCGGCCAGGTCGGTGTCGTCCATGCCGACCACCGCCACGTCGTCCGGCACCCGGCGCCCCGCGGCCCGCAGCACGTCGAGCGCGCCCAGGGCGATCAGGTCGTTCGCGCACAGCAGCGCGTCCACGTCGGGGACCCTGGCGAGCAGCTCCGCCACCGCGCGGCCCCCTTCCGCGCGGTAGAAGTCGCCGATCTGCACGAGGTTCTCGTCGTAGGGCACGCCCAGGTCCCGCAGCGCCTCACGGTAGGCCTCACCGCGGGAGGCGCCGGGGACGGTGTCCAGCGGGCCGTTGACCATGGCGATCCTGCGGCGGCCGAGCGCGTACAGATGATCGACCGCCAGCCGGACGCCGGTCCGCGAGTCCGCCCGCACGTTGTCCACGCGGGTGCCGTCGGGCACCGAGCCGATGATCACGACGGGTGCCCTGGCGGCGGCCAGCATCTCGAGGTGGGCCTCGGTGACCCGCAGCGGGCTCATGATCAGCCCGTCCACGTACCGCTCCCCCAGGCTGTGCAGCACGTCGATCTCGTCAGCCACGACGGCGTCGGTGGAGTGCAGCACGAGCCGGTACCCGGCGGCCTTCAGCACGGGCTGGATCTGACGGAGCATCGCCAGGTAGGCGGGGTTGCCGACATCGGCCATGGCGAAGGCGACCTGGTGGGTGCGGCGCGACTTGAGCGACCTGGCCACGGCGTTGCGCACGTAGCCGAGCTCGTCGGCGGCGGCCATCACCTTGCGCACGGTCTCCTGCCTGGTCGGCAGGCCGTTCAGCACCCGCGAGACGGAGGCTATCGAGACACCGGCGCGCTCGGCGATCGTGTTGATCGTCGGTCCGTCGGCCACGGCTGTCCCTTCCCTGATGGGTGTAAACGTTTACGATCAACTGCCGTAAACGTTTACCGCGTGTGGGACATGAAACCTGGATGTAACTTGCAGGTCAAGTCACGATCCCGCAACGCGACCTGCGCCTGCCCCACCGGCGAGCGCGCGGCAGGGCAGGCGGGACGGCGCGCAGATCGGTCAGTCGCGGGCGCTGGCGGGGGCGGGATCGCCCACGTCGGCGGCGGCGGGCGGGAGGCGGGTCAGGGAGCGGATCGCGGGGGCGCCGGTGAGGCTCACGACGGCGGCCAGGACCGCGGGGATGATCAGCGCGATCGGGAGCGAGGACGCCTCCGCCACGTACCCCAGCACCGCGGGCCCCAGGAGCAGGCCGCTGTAACCGAAGGCCGTCACCATGGCCAGCGCGCGCCCCACCCGCCCGCCGACGGCGCCGACCGCGCTGAACAGGACCGGGACCACCGTGGCCAGACCCACACCGGCGAGGGCCCAGCCGGTCCAGGCGCAGACGACCCGCAGCTCGCCGGTCGCCGGCGACGCCAGCACCAGGACGTAGCCGGCCGTGGCGAGGAGGCCGGCGAGCTGGATGGTGCGCACCGAGCCGAGGCGGGCCCTGATCGGGTCACCGAGCAGGCGGATGGAGGTCATGGCGACCGAGAAGATCGTGTACGCGAGCGGCGCCATCGCGGGATCCGTCCGCAGCACAGAACGGGCGTGCAGCGCGGCCCAGTCGATGGCGGCGCCCTCGCTCAGGTGGCCGGCGAAGGCGGCCAGGCCCAGGAGCGCGATCAGCCCCCAGCCCAGCGACGAGCCCCGGGTGGCGCCCGGCTCCGGCGAGGAGGCATGCGCGGGCGGGTCGGGCAGCAGCAGGCGCGCCGCGGCCACGTACAGGAAGGGCACCACCAGCGCCGCCACGATCAGCAGCCACTGGGGATCCACACCCACCTTGAGCATGAGCGAGGTGAGGCCGCCGCCGGCCGCGCCGCCCAGGCTCCACGTGCCGTGGAAGGCCGAGATGATCGGGCGGCCGTAGCGGCGCTCGACCTCGACGGAGTGGGTGTTCATGCCGACCTCGGTCACCCCCAGCCCGATCCCGAACACCACCGCCAGCACCACCAGCGCCCAGTACGAGGGCGCCAGCGCGGGCCCGAGCAGCACCAGCCCGGAGAAGGGGCCGCCGATCCAGCACACCCGGCGGCTCGACCACCGGTCCACCAGGGGCCCGGCCACCAGCATCGACACCAGCGCGCCGCCGGAGATCAGCAGCAGGACGCTGCCCAGCCTGGCGAAGCCCAGGTCGAGCCGGTCGTTCAGGGACGGGAGCCCGGCGGCCCACAGACCCATGACGAATCCGGCGAGAAAGAAGAATCCAAACACTCCGATACGGGCACGTCTGGCATCAAGGGGGATTTTGTTCACGGCTAGAGCATAAACTGTGAACCGTGATCGGTGCTACGACGAGTGGCGAGCTTCGCGCGCACAACCGGGTACGTCTGCTGCGCGCCGTACATGACTGCGGGGCCACCCGCACCAGGTCGCAGCTGACCCGCGACCTCAACCTCGCGAGAGGGACGGCGTCGGTGCTGGTCGCCGGGCTGGCCGAGGACGGGCTGCTGCACGAGGAGCCCGCGCGGGAGCACGCCAGGGGACGCCCGACGCAGGTGCCGGGACCGCATCCGCGCGGACCCCTCGCGCTGGCCGTGGACGTGCGCGAGGACGCCTGGGAGCTGGCGGCCTGCGAGCTGGGCGGCCGGACGACGGTCCTGGGCCTCCAGCCGCACGACGGCACGCCCGAGGGCGTTCTGGGGCCCCTGGGCGACGCCCTCGCGGCCCACCGGCGCCGCCTCGGGCACCGGGTGGTCGGCGTCGGGGTGGCCCTGGCGGGCCCGGTCCGGCACGGCGGCCTGGTGGACATCGCCCACCTGGGCTGGCGCTCGGTCGACGTGCCGCAGCTGCTCGGCCTGGAAGGGGCGGAGGGGCCGATCGTGGGGAACGACACCGCGTTCGCGGCGCTGGCCGAAGCACGGCGCGGGGGGCTGCAGGGTGTGCGGGTGGGGCTGCACCTGCACGTGGACTTCGACCTCGGCGGCGTGCTCGTGGTCGAGGGCCGGCCACTGGCCGGGGCGAGCGGCACGGGCGCCGAGTTCGGCCACATGCCGCTCACGGGCGGCGACCGCCTCTGCCCGTGCGGCGCGATCGGCTGCTGGGGCATGGACGTCGGCGCGAACGCCCTGCTCCGCCACGTCGGCCTCGCCTACGGCGGCGGCAGGGGGCGCGCCCAGGCCGAGCAGGTGCTGGCCACCAGCGAGGAGGCGGTCGCGGCCAACGCGAGAGCGCTCGGACGCGGCGTCGCGGCCCTCGTGAACGCCCACGACCCCGAGGTGGTGACCCTCTCGGGCCACGGCGTGGAGCTGTACGAACGGGCCGGGCAGGCGCTGATGGACAGCTGCGGACCCGGCCTCATGGCGATCCGCCGCGACCACCCGCCGAGGATCGAGGGCTCGGCGCTGGGCTGGCGGGGCGCGCTGCTGGGCGCGATGGAGTCGGTCTTCGACGCCTTCCTCACCCCGGAGGGCCTCGAAAAGTGGCGGGAAAACCACCCTGACCAGGGTCGCGACACGCCCGAACGACAGAATGTGACGCATTCCACGCTGAAGGGGGCGAAGCCGCTATAGCTCGCTCGGGTTCCACCCATGCTAGCGATCTTGCCGCGCCCGGCCAAGGGGTTGTACGCATGAGGAGGAAACCCGAGGAACCTGGGGGCAGCAGGCGTGAATCTGGAACTCGCGCTCCGCATGACCGAGGCGGCCGTCAGGCAGGCGGTCCGCGAAGGCGTGGCCATCTCCGTGGCGGTCGTGGACGAGGGCGGGCATCTGGTGTCTTTCCAGCGTATGGAGGGTGCGGGCATCGCGGGGCCGGCGCTCGCGCGGGGCAAGGCGTACACCTCGGTGGCCCTGCGCGGGTCCACCCTGGAGCTGGCCGGGCGGACGGCTCCTGGGGGCGACCTGCACGGGCTGCCCCGGGAGGGGTTCGTGTGCGTCGGAGGGGGCGTCCCGCTCTGGGCCGACCACGGTGAGGGCTGGCGCGTGGTGGGTGGCATCGGGGTCAGCGGGGGCACGGTCACACAGGACGTGGCATGCGCGGAAGCGGCCGCCGAGGTGTGGCGGACACGGTGAGAGGGCGCTTTCTGCAACACGAACCGCTGGTATCCGCCATGATTAGCCACTGCACCACGGGTAACAGGAACCCGAACGTAAACTCCCCGAGGAGAGAACTGAGATGGCACTTCCCACTCTCACCCCCGAGCAGCGTCAGGCGGCTCTGGCCAAGGCGGCCGAGGCGCGTGCAGCCCGCACCGCTCTGCTCGCCAAGGTCAAGGCCGGCGAGCTGACGTTCGCCCAGCTGCTGGAGCGCGACGACGACATCGCGAAGAAGATCAAGGTCTCCCAGGCGCTCCGCGCCGTCAAGGGCGTGGGTCCGGCCAAGGCCACCGCGCTGATGGAGGAGGCGGGCGTCGACGAGAAGCGCCGTCTCGGCGGCCTGGGCGCCCAGCAGCGCAAGAAGCTGGTCGACGCGCTCGGCTAAATCCCCGAGCGGCCAGGTCCGCGCGCGGCGCCGCGCGGACCGGCCAGCCCCCCGGAAGAGATGGATCAGGAACGCAGATAGGTGAGTACGGCGAGCACCCGGCGATGCTGGTCGCTGTCCTCCGCGTAGAGGCCGAGCTTGTTGAAGATGCTCCGGATGTGCTTCTCCACGGCTCCGTCGCTGATCACGAGCTGCCGGCCGATGGCCGGATTGGACTTCCCCTCGGCCATGAGCCCGAGCACCTCCCGCTCCCGCGGCGTCAGCTGCGCCAACGGGTCGTCCTTGCGCCTGCGCACCATCAACTGGGACACCACCTGCGGATCGAACACCGTGCCGCCCGCGGCCACCCGCCGCAGGCCCTCGAGGAACTCGTCCACGTCGACGACCCGGTCCTTCAGGAGGTAGCCCACCGCGCCCCGGGCGTCGGCGAGCAGGTCCTCGGCGTAGGAGACCTCGACGTACTGCGAGAGGATCAGCACGGGCGTCCCGGGCACCCTGCGGCGCGCCTCCACGGCCGCCTTGAGCCCCTCGTCGGTGAACGACGGCGGCATGCGCACGTCGACCACCGACACGTCCGGCTTGTGCTCGGCGATCGCCGCCACGAGCGCGTCGCCGTCACCGACGGTCGCGACCACCTCGAAGCCGAACTCCTCCAGCAGCCTGACCAGGCCCGCCCTGATCAGGACCGCGTCATCGGCCACGACTACCCGCACGGCACCTCCGCCACGATCAACGTCGGCCCGCCGTCCGGCGACTGCACCTCGAGCTCCCCGTCCACGGCGCGGAGCCGGTCGGCCAGGCCGGCGAGACCGTGTCCCTTGGCGACGTGCGCGCCGCCGACCCCATCATCCCCGATCGTGAGCACGAGAGCGTTACCGATGCGGACAAGCTGGATGGCGCACGTGGTGGCGCGGCTGTGTTTGGCCACGTTGGTGAGGGTCTCGGCGCAGACGAAGTAGATCGCGTTCTCCACCGCGGCCTGGTAGCGCTCGACGGTCTGCACGTCGAGGTCGACGGGGACCGTGCAGCGCCCGGCCAGGGCGGCCAGCGCGGGCGCGAGGCCGCGGTCGGACAGGATGGGCGGCGCGATGCCGCGCGAGAGCGCGCGCAGCTCGTCGAGCGTCTCGCGGGTGGCGGCGATGGCCGACTTGATCGTTTCCTGCGCGGCCTCGGGGTCCTTGGCCAGCTGCCGCTGGGCCCTGGACAGCTCCATGGCCAGCGAGACCAGCCGCTGCTGCGGCCCGTCGTGGATGTCGCGCTCCAGCTTGCGCAGGGCGTTGGCCTCGGCGGAGACGGCGGCGGCCCGGCCCTCGGCCAGGTCGTCGATGCGCTCCTGCAGCTCGGCCACGCCGGTCAGCAGCGCCCGGCCCAGCCCCGCCCGCAGCAGCGCCGCGCCGCGCGTCCCGAACGGCAGGACCAGCGTGAAGACCAGGCCGAGGGCGAAGTAGAAGACCGAGTTGACGACGTAGCCGTCGCCCAGGCCGAGCAGCTGGGGCAGCTCCTCGTTGCCCGGGATGCGCGTGGTGATGATGCCGTACAGCGGGTAGGTCAGGCCGGCGAGCGGGAGCGCCCAGAACACCACCGTGAGCACGAACGACACGATGGCGAACGGCAGGTTGACGATGCCGTGCAGCAGGTCCAGCCAGGACTGCCCGCTGGTCAGCGGGTTGACCAGCCGGCGGAAGCGGCCCGCGCCGGGCGGTGCGGGCTTGTAGCGGGGCCGTACGGGCGGCCGCTTGAGCACATCGGACAGCCAGCCGCGCTCCGCGTCGGCGAAACCCCGCGCGGCCACCAGCGTGCCCGCCAGCAGCGGCACGCCCAGCCATACGACCATGGTGCCCACGCCGGCCGCGAAGCCGGCAAGCATGATCACGAAGCCGATGACGGCCGTCGGGAAGCCGACCAGTGTGTAACGGGTGTCGAGTAAGACACGCCTCATCCTGGAGCGCATGGCATCACGGTATGGCCTGCGACCGTCAGGGACGAGCCGGTGCACAGGTGTGTGGGGGTAGGGCCAGCCCTACCGGCCGGGGTGACGTGATCACGACCCGAAGACGGCGGCGAGCGGCAATGTGCGCGGACGCCCGCGACGGGAGTCTTGAGCCATCAACCCCTCCGAATTCGAGGCCCCCCATGACCGTCCTGCTGGACCGCCCCATCGCCCCGGTCGAACAGCGGCCGCGCCGCTCGGCGGGCACGCGCACAGCCGTGCGGGACCCCTTCATCGACCTGCTGCGGGTCTTCGGCATGGCGCTGATCGTGTTCCAGCACTGGACGATCCCCGTGCTGACCTACGACGACGGCCGGCTGAGCACGGGCAACGCGCTGTCGACGCCGGGCGTGTGGGTGGTGACGTGGATCAGCCAGGTCATGCCGCTGGTGTTCTTCGCGGGCGGCGCGGCGAACGCGATCAGCTTCGGCCGCTCGGCCGGCAGCCCGCAGCGGTGGCTGGCGGCCCGGCTGCGCCGGCTGGCCTGGCCGCTGCTGCCGCTGGCCGCGGTGTGGATCCCGCTCCCCCACGTGCTGCTCACGCTGGGCGTGCCCGAGCAGCCGCTGGAGGTGGGCGCGCGGCTGACCGGCCAGCTCCTGTGGTTCCTCGCCGTCTACCTGATCGCCGTCACGGCCACCCCGCTCGCGCTGCGCCTGCACGAGAGGTACGGCCTGCTGGTCCCCGCGTCGCTGGCGGCCGGGGCGGTGCTGACGGACGTGGTGCGCTTCTCGACCGGCTGGGACGCCGTGGGCTACCTGAACATCGTGTTCGTCTGGATGGCGGTCCACCAGCTCGGCTTCTTCTACGCCGAGGGACGGCTGCCTCGCCCGTGGGCACTGGCGCTGGGCGGGTTCGGCGTGGCGGCCCTGCTGGTGGCGTACGGCCCCTACCCGGGCAGCATGATCGGCCTGCCGGGCGCCGAGGTGTCGAACATGGCCCCGCCCACCCTCGCCATGCTGGCCGTCGGCATCGGGCAGGTCGGGCTGGCCGCGCTGCTGCGGCCGTGGCTGGTGCGGCTGCCCACGCGGCGCCTGCTGGACTGGGCGGGCCCGCGCATCATGACCGCGTACCTGTGGCACATGCCGGCCCTGTTCGCGGTCACCGGCGTGGTGGTGGTCCTGCTGGGCATCGACACGCCGCGGCCGGGCAGCGCGTTCTGGCTGGCGGGATGGCCGGTCTGGTTCGGGCTGCTCTGCCTGGTCATGTGGCCGCTGCTGAAGGGCTTCGCCAGGTTCGAGGCGCCGCCCGCGCTGCCGTACGGGCAGGCCGGGTGGGGCGGCACGCTCACGGCGGTCGGCCTGGTCGGCGGCGGGGTGCTGGCGCTCACGGTCGGCGGGTTCGCGCCCGGCGGCGTGCCGTTCCTCGCGGTGCTCGCGCTGCTGGGCGGGCTGCTGATGACGGCGCCCCGGTCACGGGCGTGAGAGTCCGGAAACACCCCTGTCACAGGCCGTTGGGGAGAATGTGGGCCATGACGAACGTCCGGAACCTTGCCGAGGCCGATCTGCCGGCCGTCGCCGACATCTACGCCCACTACGTGACCGGCAGCGTGGCCACGTTCGACGAGACGCCGCTCGGGCTGGACGCGTGGCGGGCGAAGGCGGACGGCATCGTGGGCGCGGGGCTGCCGTTCCTGGTGGCCGAGGTGGACGGCGCGGTCGCCGGGTACGCCTACGTCTCCCAGTACCGCCCCAAGCCCGCCTACCGGCACACGGTCGAGGACACGATCTACCTGGCGCCCGGCCTCACGGGACGGGGGCTCGGCAGGCTGCTGCTCGGCGAGCTGATCAGGAGGACCGGTGAGACACCCGCCCGCCAGATGGTCGCGGTGATCGCCGACTCCGGCGACCCGGCCTCGGCGCGGCTGCACAAGAGGTTCGGGTTCGAGGAGGCCGGACGGCTGCGGGCGGTGGGATTCAAGCACGGCCGCTGGATCGACACGGTGCTGCTCCAGCTCGCTCTTGACCAGAACGGTTCGACCACCCGGCAAACTTCGGCAGGATAGAGGGCGTGAGCCTTCTCGTTGACCGCCTGCCCGAAGACATCGACGCCGAGCCGGACGCCATCTTCGACGCGTTCGTGCAGTGGAACTCCGAGCGGGGGCTCACTCTCTATCCCGCCCAGGAGGAGGCGCTCATCGAGGTCGTCTCCGGCAGCAACCTGATCCTGGCCACGCCGACAGGTTCGGGCAAGTCGCTGGTGGCCGCGGGCGCCCACTTCGCCGCGCTGACGCGCGACCAGCGCACCTTCTACACCGCGCCGATCAAGGCCCTGGTGTCGGAGAAGTTCTTCGACCTGTGCGCCGTCTTCGGCACCGAGAACGTCGGCATGATGACCGGCGACGCCAGCGTCAACCCGGGCGCGCCGATCATCTGCTGCACGGCCGAGATCCTGGCCAACGTGGCCCTGCGCGACGGCGCCGCGGCCGACATCGGCCAGGTCGTCATGGACGAGTTCCACTTCTACGCCGAGCCCGACCGCGGGTGGGCCTGGCAGGTGCCGATCCTGGAGCTGCCCAACGTGCAGTTCATCCTGATGTCGGCCACGCTCGGCGACGTGTCGATGTTCGAACGCGACCTGACCAGGCGCACAGGGCGGCCGACCGCCGTGGTCAAGCACGCTGAGCGGCCGGTGCCGCTGGTCTACTCGTACCGGATGACGCCACTGCACGAGACGCTCGAGGAGATGCTCAAGACCGGGCAGGCGCCCGTCTACGTCGTGCACTTCACGCAGGCGGCGGCGATGGAGCGGGCCCAGGCCCTGATGTCCATCAACATGGCGACGAAGGCCGAGAAGGAGGCCATCGCCGCGATGATCGGCGGGTTCCGCTTCACCACCCGGTTCGGGCGGGCGCTGTCGCGGCTCGTGCGCCACGGCATCGGCGTCCACCACGCCGGGATGCTGCCGAAGTACCGGCGCCTGGTGGAGCGGCTGGCCCAGGCGGGCCTGCTGAAGGTCATCTGCGGCACCGACACCCTCGGCGTCGGCGTCAACGTGCCGATCAGGACGGTGCTGTTCACGGCGCTGTCCAAGTACGACGGCAACAAGGTGCGCCGCCTGCGCGCCCGCGAGTTCCACCAGATCGCCGGCCGGGCGGGGCGGGCCGGGTTCGACACCATCGGCTACGTCGCCTGCCAGGCCCCCGAGCACGACATCGAGAACGCCAAGGCCCTCGCCAAGATCGGCGACGACCCCAAGCGGCGGCGCGGCTACGCGCGCAAGAAGCCGCCGGAGGGGTTCGTGGGCTGGAGCGAGGACACCTTCCAGAAGCTCCAGGAGGCCGAGCCGGAGCCGCTCAACTCGCGCTTCAAGGTCAGCAACGCCATGCTGCTCGCGGTGATCAACCGGCCGGGCGACTGCTTCCAGGCGATGAAGCACCTGCTGACCGACAACCACGAGGACCGCAAGTGGCAGCGGCGGCACATCAGCCAGGCCATCGCGATCTACCGGTCACTGCTGGCGGGCGGCATCGTCGAGCAGTTCGCCGAGCCCGACGAGCAGGGCAGGCGGGCCAGGCTGACGATCGAGCTGCAGGAGGACTTCGCGCTCAACCAGGCGCTGTCCACGTTCGCGCTGGCCGCGTTCGACCTGCTCGACCGCGAGTCGCCGTCGTACGCGCTGGACATCGTCTCGATCGTGGAGTCGATCCTCGACGACCCGCGCCAGATCCTGTCGGCGCAGCTGAAGAAGGCGCGCGGCGAGGCGGTCGCGCAGATGAAGGCCGACGGCATCGAGTACGAAGAGCGCATTGAGCAGCTCGCCGAGGTCATGTATCCGATGCCGCTGGAGGACCTGCTGCTCGGGGCGTACGAGACCTACCGGCGCGGCCACCCGTGGGTGGGCGACTACACCGTCAGCCCCAAGTCCGTGATCCGCGACATGTACGAGCGGGCCATGACCTTCAGCGAGTACATCCAGTTCTACGAGCTGGCCAGGTCCGAGGGCACGGTGCTGCGTTACCTGGCCGACGCCTACCGCACGCTGTCGCGCACGGTGCCCGAGCACCTCAAGACCGAGGACCTCGTCGATCTGATCGAGTGGCTCGGCGAGCTGGTGCGCCAGGTCGACTCCTCACTCATCGACGAGTGGGAGAAGCTCACCAACCCGGCCGAGGCGCTGGAGCAGAAGGACCAGCTGGAGACCAAGGTGCGCCCGGTCACGGCCAACCCGCGGGCCTTCCGTGTGCTGGTGCGCAACGCGATGTTCCGGCTGGTCGAGCTCTGCGCCATCGAGAAGGAGGACGAGCTGGAGGAGCTCGCCCCCGACGTCGACTGGGGCGCGGCGCTGGACGCGTACTACGCCGACCACGAGGAGATCTTCACCGACGCCGACGCCCGCGGGCCCGCGCTGCTGCGGATCGAGGAGGAGAGCGGGCTCTGGAAGGTCCGGCAGACGATCAAGGATCCGGCCGGCGACGGCGACTGGGGCATCGACGCCCAGGTCGATCTGGCCGGGTCCGACGAGGAGGGCCGCGCGGTGCTGCACGTGATCGGGCTCAACCGGCTCTGAGACGCCGCGCCGGGGGCGCTGGGGCTGCCCCCGAAGCCCAATGCAACCCCAGAAAAGCGACAAGCCGTGTGCCGGAACGGACTGGCAAGGGCGCCCCGGCACAGGCCTGTCGATCCAGTGTCGTCCGGATTTGGTCGAGGTCGTGTCATGATCGTGTCCCGAGATCGAGACATTTCTCGCCATCAGCAATCGGCAATGGTGCAGATCTTAGCGAGCATGCGCTTGGTGTCCCGCGTCTGCTGCCCGAAGTCGTCCTTGCGAGGCTTACCCCACTCGCCGGCCACGGTGTAGAGAATCAGGGCGTTCGCGCGGCGGGTCACGATCGCCCGCTCGCCTCCGACGCCGACCTTCTTGCCCTGGTACGCCTGGCCGGTGACCTTCAGCGCCTGGTCGCCGAGGTCCACGGTGACGGCGGAGTAGCGGTAGCCGGATCTGGAGCAGGAGCGCGCGGCGGCTCCGAGGTCGCGCAGGGCCTTGCCGGCCGCTGCCGCCGACGCGTAGAGGATCACCTGCTCCGACTTGGAGTAGTCGGGGACCGCGGTGTAGATGAGCGTCCTGGCCTGCGTGCGGCCGCTCTGGCCGAGCCCGGCCTTCTCGCACGGGTTGACGACGAGGGCGGCCGTCCGCTTGCTGCCGGCCGTCCAGCTCGTCTCAGGGTTCTTGTCCTTGGTGGCGGCGGCCTGCTCGTACAGCAGGAAGTTGCCGGGGATGGCGACGGCGACGGCGAGTAACAGCGCTGGCATCATGGGACAAAATGGTAGGGGTGAACGACGAAGAGATCAGGCGCGTCCTCGGGCTCCTCTATCAGGAAGAGACGTTACGGGCCTTCGCCTCCCTGGTGCTCGGTGACACCGACGGCCTGCCGCCCAAGGCGCTGCGCAAGCTGGCCGCAGGCGGTCTGGCGGCGTGCGACGAGAGCGGCAAGTGGCAGGCCACGCCCGAGCGCTTCCGCGACCTGCTCCGGGCGCGGGCCGAGCCGGCCGAGGAGCTGAGCGCCGAGGAGCGGGTGCTGCGCACGTTCCTGGTGGACGGGCGGCTGACGACCATGGGGATGCGGCGCGACAAGCGGCTGGTGGTGCTGCGCTACATCGCCACGGTCTTCGAGCCCGGCGTGCGCTACCCGGAGAAGGACGTGAACGTGGCCCTGCGGGCCTTCCACGACGACTACGCGGCGCTGCGCCGCTACCTCGTGGACGAGGGGCTGCTGTCCAGGGAGGGCAACGTCTACTGGCGCAGCGGCGGTCACGTGGAGGTCTAGCGGGACCTCAGGTTGCTGGTCCAGGCGTCGAGTTTCGCCTGCCAGCCCTCCGGGTCCTCGGGGCGTCCCGGCACGCCCGGCCGGGTCTGCCAGGGCAGCGGTCCGTCCGCGCGCCGGTACTCCACGCCGAGCGCGTCCAGCCGGGGCAGGTGCGCCGCCAGCCGGGCCAGGAAGTCGTCCAGGTCCCGTTCGGGAGAGCTCCACACCGTCTCGGCGAAGGCCGCCAGCCGGGGGAAGGCCATGTAGTCCGCGTGCCGGCTGGAGTCGATCAGCTCCGTCCAGAGGCCGCACTGCGCGCCCAGCACGTGGGCGGCGGCGGGTTCGCCGCGCAGCTCGGCCGGCACCGGCTCGAAGGCGTAGACGTCCTCCAGCGTGAGCACCGGCCCGAACGGCACCGGCTCCTCCTCCCCCGGTCCCTGCCGGTAGTCCAGGTAGAGGCTCGTGTTGGAGCAGTTGATCACGTCGTGGCCGCTCCTGGCGGCGGCCACCGCGCCGAGTTCGCCGCGCCATGACGCGACCACCGCGCCTGGCGCCAGGCCGCCCTCCAGGATCTCGTCCCAGCCGACCAGCCGGCGCCCGCGTGCCGTCAGGTAGGCGTCGAACTGGTGGATGAACCAGCTCTGCAGCTCCTCCTCGTCCCGCAGCCCCAGCTCGGCGATGCGCCGCTGCGCCGCCGGGCTGGCCTTCCACTGGTCCTTGCGGCACTCGTCCCCGCCGAGCACGATGTACGGGCTGGGGAACAGCTCGAGCACCTCGTCCAGCACGTCCTGGAAGAACTTGATCGTGCTGTCCTCGACGTTGAGCACGTTGTGGCCGACGCCCCAGGTCGTGCGCACCTCCAGTGGCGTGTCCAGGTTGCCGAGCTCCGGGTAGGCCGCGATGGCGGCCTGCGTGTGCCCCGGCAGGTCGATCTCGGGGACGACCGTGACGTGCCGGGCCGCGGCGTACGCGACGATCTCCCTGATGTCGTCCTGGGTGTAGTAGCCGCCGTGCGGGCGGCCGTCCATGGCGCCGTTCCAGCCGGTCTGGCTCTCCTTGCGCCACGCGCCGGCCTCGGTCAGCCTCGGGTGGCGGCGGATCTCGATCCGCCAGCCCTGGTCGTCGGTGAGGTGCAGGTGCAGGACGTTCAGCTTGTGCAGGGCGAGCAGGTCGATGAAGCGGAGCACGTCCCGCTTGGGCATGAAGTGCCGGGCGACGTCGAGGAGGGCGCCGCGCCAGCCGAACCTCGGCGCGTCCTCGACGTACGCGCCGGGCACCTCGAAGGGTCCGCGCGCGGCCTTCCTGAGCGCGGCGGGCGGCAGGAGCTGCCGGAACGTCTGCGCCCCGTAGAACGCGCCGGCGGGGCCGCCCGCGACGATCTCCACCGTGGCGCCGACGGCCAGCCGGTACGCCTCCGGCGGCAGGTCGCCGAGCGCCAGGGTGATCGTTCCCGAGCCCCCTGGCAGCAGCTGGCCTCCGGTGACGGGGGCGAGCTCGCCGCGCAGCCAGGCGGCCACCTCGCCGAGCGCCGGGTCGGCGGCGAGCGAGGTCTCGCGGTCGAGGACGAACGCACCCGGCCTGGGCTCGTGCTTGACGGGCTTGGGAACGATCAACAACGGCAGACTCCTTACTTACAGTTGATGGCGGCGTCGGCGAAGTCGGCGTGGTCGGAGGTCGCGTTGTCGCCTCCGTTGGTCGCGACCAGCCGGACGTATCTGGCGCCCTCGACGGACGCGGTGACCTTGCGGGCGGGCATGGCGCCGGTGAGCACGCCCGAGTGGGCGACCCGGCCGCCGTCGGCCCAGACCTCGAAGTCGGCCGAGCCCGCCGGGCCGACCTCGTCGTCGATCCCGGCCTGGAACTCCACGGTCGAGCAGCGCCCGGCGGTGTAGAACTCGATCTCGGCGGGCGCGTGGGTGCCGAGGCCCTTGGCGTACGTGACGCCCTCGATGGTGATCGGCCTGCCGTCGCCGGCCGCCTTGTCACCGTTGCTGGTGTCCTTCTCGACCGGGCCGAAGTAGTTCTTGGCGCTGGTCCAGGCCACGTCACTGAGGGAGGTCCGCCCCGGGCCCGGCGCCGTCGCGACGGTGACGACGGCCACGGCGCTCTGCGTGCCCTGCGTGAAGGTGAGCTCGTAGGTGCCGGGCGCGGCGCCGGCGGGCGGGGTGACGGCCCACTTCACGGTGAGCGTCTCGCCGCCGTCCAGCTTGCCGGCCCTGGTGGGCGTACGCGCGGCGACCTGCCACCCGTCCGGTACGCGCGCCGCGACCTCGACGTCGCGCAGGCGCGCGGTGGCCCCGGTGTTGGTGACCCTGGTCAGGATCTCGCCGCTCCTGCCCGGTTCGAGCACCGAGGGCCGGTCGTCGCCGAGGAACTTCGGCGGGTCGGCCTCGAACGTCACCAGCGGCGGCGCCTGCTCGCGGCTCTCGGCGACCCGGTAGAGCAGGGCCGCGTGCGCGGGAACCTGGGCCGCCAGCTCGCCCTTGGACGAGGCGACCGCGCCGCTCCACAGCTCCTCGACCCGGTAACGCGAGCCGCCGAGCTTGGTGGAGACGGTGGCCGCCCGGTCGCTCTCGTTGAACAGCGCGACGGCCCCGTCGCCGCCCGCCAGCGGCTTGGCCAGCACGTGGTACCAGCCGTCGGTCCTCACGAACGTGCCGTGCGCGCCCAGCGGGTCCTGGTCGACCGCGACGACCTTGGGGTTGGCCACGATCGCGGGCGGCGCGGCGGCCGGGTCGGCCTGGAGGATCAGCGGTGACGCGCCCATCGCCCAGAGCGTGACCTGGGTGCGGTACTCGGTCTCGGTCATCCCGCCGCGCCCGGCCTGGATCAGGTCGGGGTCGGCCCAGCTGCCCGCGCCCGCGTACTCGGCCCTGAGCTGGTTGGTCTCCCAGATGTCCACCATGGTGGGGTAGGCGTCGGGGATGGGGCGGTTGTAGACGTTCGTGCGCCAGGTGGTGGCGCCCGCGCCCTTGCCCCAGAGCCACGGCACGGTGCTGCCGTCCTCGTTGTTCATGGCGAACACGACACCGTCGCCGAGGGCCTGGCGCATGCGCGGGTAGAGGGTCTGGGCGATCTGCTGCACGTTCTGGCCGGGGAAGTCGGCCGTGGGGATGGCGCACCAGTCGTACTTGACGTAGTCGACGCCCCAGCCCTTGACCTGCTCGGCGTCGGCGGCCTCGCTCCTGTACGAGCCAGGACCGCCGCCGGAGCACGCCTTGGTGCCCGCCGACAGGCTGAGGCCCAGCTTCATGCCCTTGCCGTGCACGTAGTCGGCGAGGGCCTGCACGCCGCCGGGGAAGCGGGTGGCGTCGGGGGCTAGGGCGCCGCCGGTGCGCTGGGTGGCCAGCCAGCAGTCGTCGATGATGACGTACCGGTAGCCGAGCGGGACGAGGGGCACGAGAGCGTCGGCGGCCTTGCGTACCGACGCCTCGGAGACCGAGCAGCCGAGCGAGCGGCTGCTCCAGCCCATCGGCGGACCGGAGGCGGCTTCCGCGGTGCTCGATAAGGGCACGAACGGCATGGCGAGGAGGGCCGCCGCGGTGGCGGCCGTGAGGATGCGCATGGGTGGTCCTGTCAGGCGGGGTTGAGTCTGGCGGCGCCCGGCTCGATGACGAAGGAGCCGGAGGTGTAGGCGGGGGCGTACGGCTCGGTGACGCGCGACAGCGACCGGAAGTCGACCTTCATCTCCTGCTGCGTGATCTTGGTGCGTACGTAGCCGCGGCGGCCGTTGAAGAACTTCACGTGCGGGTTCTCATTGAGCAGGACCTGCGTGTTGGGGTACTCGTCGAGGCCGTTGCCCGCGCTCGTCACCGAGGTGGTGACCAGCTCCACGGCGACGGACTTCGACCCGGGGTCCTGGTAGTCGCGCTTGACCTCGCCCGCCCAGTGGGAGTGCACGTCGCCGGTGAGCACGACGGCGTTGCGCTTGTAGGTGTCGATGGCGGCCGCCAGGCGGTTGCGGGAGGCGACGTAGCCGTCCCAGCCCTCGTTCGAGTAGCCCTTGCCCTCGCCGTTCGTCCAGTCCATCTCCATGAGGAAGACCTGCTGTCCGAGCAGGTCCCAGGTGGCGCGCGAGCCCTTCAGCTCGCCGTCGAGCCAGGCCTCCTGGTCGCGGCCGAGCATCGTCCGGTTGGGCTCGAGACGGTCGAGGCAGTCCGGGCCGATCGTGCCGCTCTTGCCGGTGCACGCGTACAGGTCGCGGTACTGGCGGGTGTCGAGCATGTGCAGGTTGGCGACCCCGCCCCAGCGGATGCTGCGGTAGAGCTTGAGCGCGGAGCCATGGGGCTTCTGGGCGCGGCGCAGCGGCATGTTCTCGTAGTACGCCTGGAAGGCCGCGGCCCGGCGCGCGAGGAACGGCGGGTCGGGCTGCTCGGGCACGTCGCCGGCCCAGGCGTTCTCGATGTCGTGGTCGTCCCACACCACGACCCAGGGGGCGATGGCGTGGGCCAGCTGCGACTCGGGGTCGGCCTTGTGCTGGGCGTGCCGCAGCCGGTAGCCGGCCAGGTCGAAGCACTCGCCGCCGGCCTGGTCGCGGACCGGGTACTTGTAGTCGCCGTACTCGTAGATGTAGTCGCCGAGGAAGGCGATCAGGTCGGGCTGGTCCTCGGCCATCCTGCGGTACGGCGTGAACCAGCCCACCTGGTAGTCGGCGCAGGAGGTGAACGACAGGTTCAGCGCCCGGCTGCGGGTGCCGGGGGCCGGGGCGGTGAGGGTGCGGCCGACGGGGCTGATCTCGCCCTCGGCCCTGAAGCGGTAGAAGTACTCGGCGCCGGGAGCGAGTCCGTCGAGCTCGACGTGGACGCTGTGGGCGGCGTCGGGGCGGGCGATCTCCACGCCGGCCCGTACGACATGCCGGAAATTTTCGTCTTTGGCGAGCTGCCACTGGACCGGCACCGGCCGCCCCGGCATGCCGCCGAGGCCGTCGAGCGCGATCGGGTCCACGGCGAGCCGGGTCCACAGGACCACACCGTCAGGCGTGGGCTCGCCCGAGGCAACGCCGAGCTGGAAGGGGTCGGAGAGAGGGGCGCGACGGGCCGCCGCGCGCACTGGGGTGGCGCCCAGTGCGGCGGTGAAGCCCAGGCTCGCGCCCCCGGCGAAGAGTGAACGCCGGGTGATCATGGGGGTCCTTACTTGACGGTGGCGTTGCCCTCGGTGACGGCCTGGTCGGCGGCGGCCTGCGGCGTGAGCTTGCCGAGGTACATCTCGTTGAAGATCTGGTTGAGCTTCGTCTCGAAGCCGGTGAAGCCGGTGGTGATCGGCAGCGGGAAGGTGGAGCCCTCGGCCTCGTTCACGAACGGCGTGACATCGACCTTCTTCGACTTCCAGTAGTCGACGTAGCCCTGGCTGAGGCCGTTGAGCGCGGGGAGGATGTAGCCGCCGTCGGCCATCATCTTCTGCGGCTCCTGCGTGCCAAGGTATTCGGCCAGCTTCATGGCCTCCTTGGGGTGCTTGCTCTTGGCGTAGACGGCCTCGGCCAGGCCGTTCAGGTTGACCGAGCGGCCCTTCGGCCCCTCCGGCATGGCCGCGACGCCCATCTCGAACGTGGCCTCGGGCGCCACGAACGGCAGCAGCGCGTTGTTGGCGGGGAACATCGCGACCTGGCCCGCCTTGAACATGTCGGTGACCTTGCCGGTGGGCGGGTTGGTCTGGGTGGCGGGCGGGGAGACGTGCTCCTTGTTCACCAGGTCCACCCCGAACTGCAGCGCCTGCACGGACGCGGGGTCGTTGAAGGCGTACTTTCCGAAGGGCTTGTCGACGAGCTTGCCGCCGTTCGAGACGACCCAGTTCATCCACTGCGTCTGGTAGTGGTTCCAGGAGGCGAAGCCGTACGTCTTGACCTTGGCGGGGTCGAATCCGGCGTCGCCGGGGTGCTTGCCGGCCTCGTCCACGGTGAGCTTGCGTGCCGTGTCGAGCAGGGTGCCGCTGCCGTCGGCCGCCCAGGTCAGCTTCTCGGGCATCTCCACGCCGGCCTTCTTGAACAGGTCCTTGTTGTAGAGCAGGCCGACGATGCCCCAGTCCTTGGGGACGCCGTACAGCTTGCCCTGGTAGCTGAAGGAGCCGACGACGGTCTGGTGGTACTTCGACGCGTCGACCTGGACCGGGCTGAGGACGCCCTTGGTGACGTACTCGGGGAACTGGGTGGGGGTCATCCAGAACACGTCCGGCGCGGTGCCCGCGACGACGTCGGCGGTGAGCTTCGTCCAGTACTGGTCGTACGGCAGCAGCTCGATGTTGACGTCGATGCCGGGATTGGCCTTCTCGAAGGCGGCCATGACCTTCTCGTAGCCGACCTTCTGCTGGTCGTCCCAGAGCCGGTACGTCAACGTGACCTTCTCTGACTCGCCGCCGCCGCCTGAGCCTGAGCCGCACGAGGTGAGGGCGAGCAGGACGGCGCCGAGCAGCGCCCAGCGAATCGGGGGGTTGTGCAACATTCGCTGACCTCTTCTTACTTGAGACCGGAAAGGACGACCGATCTGACGATGTGCTTCTGGAAGAAGACGAAGACGGCCACCATCGGCACCAGCGCGATGAGACTGCCGGCCATCATGAGGTTGTAGTCGACGCCGATGCCCTGCTTGAGCGTGGCGATGGCGACCGTGATGACCTTGGTGTCGTCGCTGCTGGTGATGATCAGCGGCCAGAGGAAGCTGTTCCACGAGGAGATCACCGTGATGATCGCCAGCGTGCCGAGCGCCGGGCGGCAGAGCGGGAGCATGACGCGCACGAGGACCGTCAGCGGCCCCGCCCCGTCGATCCGCGCCGCCTCCTCCAGGCCGGCGGGCAGGGTCTTGAAGAACTGCCGCATCAGGAAGATCCCGTACGGGGTGCCGAGCACGTACGGGGCGAGCAGGCCGTACCAGGTGTTGATCAGCTCCAGCTCCCGCATGATCAGGAACAGCGGGATCATCGTGACGGCGCTCGGCACCATCATCGTCGCCACGAACAGCCAGAACAGCACGTCCCTGCCCCGGAAGCGGAGACGCGCGAACGCGTACGCGGCGAACGTGGTGAACACCAGCTGGCCCGCCGTCAGCAGCGCCGTCATCCCGGCCGTGTTGAGCAGGTAGCGCGGGAAGTCACCCGCCAGCATCTTCGCCAGGTTGTCCGCGGTCGGCGGCAGCCCGGGCAGCCAGGGGGCCGTCCCGCTCAGCTGGGCCTGGGTCTTGAAGGCGGTCAGCACGACGAGCAGGTACGGGAAGACGGAGACGAACGCACCGACCGCGAGAACGGCGTACAGGAGGATTCGCTTGGCCATGGTCTTCTCTCAGCTCAGGTCGTAGGTGGTGCGCTTGCCGAAGAACCTGACCTGCGCCATCGTCACCAGGAAGATGATCAGGAAGAGCAGCGTCGACAGCGTGGCCGCGTAGCCGAAGTCGAACTCCTTGAACGCGGTCTGGAAGATCCTGAAGTTGATCACTTCGGTGGTGTGGCTGGGGCCGCCGTCCGTCATCGCGTACACCGTGTCGAACACCTGGAAGGAGCCGATCAGGTTCGTCACGCTGACGAAGAACATCGTGGGGTTGAGCAGCGGCAGCGTCACCCGCCAGAACCGCTGCGCCGGGGTGGCGCCGTCGGTCTCGGCCGCGTCGTGCAGCTCCTTGGGGATGCCCTGGAGCCCGGCCAGGAAGAACAGCATGTTGTAGCCGGTGTACTGCCAGACGCTGACCAGCGCGACGGCGGGCAGCGCCCACGTGGGGTCCGACAGCCAGTCGGGGCCGGTGACGCCGACCAGGGCCAGGGCGCTGTTGATGGCGCCGTCGCGGGGGTCGAAGATCCAGCCCCAGATCAGGGCCAGGACGATGGGGGTGGCCATCCACGGGACGACGAAGAGCGACCGGTAGAACCTGACGCCCTTGACGCGCTGGTTGAGCAGCATGGCCAGGCTCAGGGCGAGGACGGTCTGCAGGGGGATGCAGAGCAGGACGTACGCGATCGTCACGCCGAGCGAGTGCCACGTCTGGCCGTCGCCCGCCAGGCGGCGGTAGTTGTCGAGGCCGACGAACGTCGGGTCCGAGAGCAGCTGCCAGTCGAAGAGGCTGAGGACGAGCACGATGACCATGGGCAGCAGCAGGAAGGCCACCACCCCGAAGAGGCTGGGCACCACGAACAGGTACGCGTGCCAGCCGCTCCCCCGCCTGCGCCGCCCCTTCGCCACCTGGACGTCCGTCCCGAGGCTCCGCTCCGCGGTGTGGCTGGTCACGACGGGTCCGTCGAGGTCGGGACCATGAGGCGCCTGGTCGTCTCCAGGCCCCAGTCGTCCAGGGAGGCGATCGGGTCGCTCGATCCGCGCAGGCCGCCCGTGCCGGCGATGTGGGCCGCCCACTCCTCCCGCGCCTCCACCTCGGGGCGCAGGATGATGCAGTCGGGGTCGTTCACCCACCAGCGGGCGTGCATGAACTCGCGGGCCGCCCCGGTGAGGCGGGCACCGAGCTGGGAGGGCTGGCTGATGTCGCCGGACTTGGGCTGCAGGGTCGGCGCGATGTCCGGGCTGACCCGCATGATGTCCACCAGGCCGATGCTGGGCAGCATCGGGGCGCCGCACCCGTGCAGGGTCGCCGCCACGCCGGCGCCCCGGCGGATCAGCTCCAGGCCGCGCCGGTACGCGGCGATCGGGTCGAGGTCCTCGTGCCGCTCGCCCGCGAGCGCTCCCGCATAGATGAAGTCGAGCTTGAAGTGGCTGATCCCCATCGCGCTGAAGGTACGGAAGACGTTCACCAGGTGCTCGGCCGCCTCCGGGTGGGTGATGTCGAGCACCGCCAGCTCCTGGTCCCACATGCGGCCCGCGTACGCGCCCCGGACCAGCCAGTCGGGGTGCTCGCGGAAGATCCGGCTGCGGTGGCCGACGAGGAACGGCGCGGTCCAGATCCCGGCCCGCCGGCCCGCGTCCGTGACGGCGTCCACGGCCCGCGCCAGGGAGCCGAACTCGGGGCGTCCCTCCAGCCAGTCGCCGATCTCGGCCTCGTAGCCGTCGTCGATGAGGAACATGTCGGCGCCCAGGCCGAGCCGCTCGGAGAGCTTCAGGTTCTCGATGACGTCGGCGTCGGTGACCTTGTCCCAGTAGCCGTACCAGGTGCACCACATCGGCGGGACGGCGGGGAACGTCCGCTTTTCCGCAATGGTGTCCGCCCAGTCGCGCAGGGCCTGGTCCAGGCCGCCTTCCACGCGGTGGTGGCGTACCGGGTCGTCGGCGGAGACCACCAGGCGGCCGTCCTCCTCGCGTGCCCTGATCGACGGCACCTGGAGGGGGGTCGGCGCCGACCAGAGCTCGACGGACCCGTCGCCCGGCTCGACGGCCAGCAGCCCCTCGCCCTGGAACACCCCGTCGGGGATCGGGGTCTCGGGGCGGTAGGCGAGGATCTGGATGGTCTCGTCGGCGGGCCGGGGCGGGGTGTCCGTCAGGCGGTACGCGCCCGTGGGGCTCCACGACTGCCAGCCCTGCTCGAACACCCGGGTCTCCCCAGGGCCGCACCTGATCTCGCCGATGTCAGCGAAGGCCATCCTGATTCCTCTCGACTTTCAAAGGAGCCCTTCATTAGTAGCACCGGCGTTCACGCGGGGTCAATGACCGTCTTTTCCTCGTAATAACGGGAGATGTGCGAGGCGTGCACACCAGTCGATCGCTGGCATAATCTGTGGTTACAGAGGAGACCTACTTAAGGATGGCGATGGCGGACGTTCGCGGCGGCGACCTGTCCCGGCTGCGGCAGCTCAACTCGCTGACAGCCATCCGGGAGCTGCGCAGGGCGGGCCCACTCACCCTGTCGGCGCTCGCCGAACGCACCGGCCTGTCCCGGCCGTCCATGAAGGAGGTCACCGACGAGCTCATGGAGCTCGGCTGGGTGGAGGAGGTGCCGCCGAGCCCCGGCAGCATGGGCCGGCCCGCCCGACGCTACCGCTTCCGCGCCGACAGCGGCTATCTGGTCGGGGTGGACATAGGGGGTCACAACATCCGCGCCGCGCTGTCCGACCTGGACGGCGAGATCCTCGCGGAGACCCGGCAGCCGGTGCTGCCCGACGCCCCGATCGAGGAGCGCCTGGCCGCGATCGAACGGGCCGTCTCCGGGTGCCTGGCGCTCAGCCGTACGTCGGTCTCCGACCTGTGGACGCTCTCGGTGGGCACCGTCGGCGTGATCGACGTCGAAGGACGCGTCATCTACTCGGCCGCCGTCCCCGCCTGGCGGGACCTCGACCTGGCGGGCAAGATGCGGGAGATGTTCCCCTGCCAGGTGCTCATCGAGAACGACAGCCGCCTGGCCGCCATGGCCGAGTCCAGGCGCGGGGTGGCCAAAGGCGCCAGAGACGTGGTGTTCCTGCACGTGGGGCGGCGCATGGGCGCCGGCCTGATCATCGGCGGGAAGGTGCACCGGGGGTTCGGGGCGGCGGCCGGGGAGATCTCCATGCTGCCCGAGGCCCGCTGGTTCGACGCTCCCGAGCACCTCAACACCTGCCCATCCGTCCCCGAGGGCACCCCGCCCGAGGACGCCGCCGGGTTCACGCTGGCCGCCGCGCGCAACGGGGATCCGGCGGCGATCGCCTCCGTCGAGCGGTACGTGGACGACCTCGCGGTGGGCACGGCTGCGATGGTGCTCATCCTGGATCCGGAGATGGTGGTGCTGGGAGGCGGGTTCTCACGGTCTGCGGACGTGCTGCTGGAGCCGTTGCGGGAACGCCTGGAGCGCACCTGCATGCGCATGCCGGAGGTCCGCGCGTCCACACTCGGGGACGAGTGCGTGGTGGTGGGAGCCATCGACTACGCCGTCGACCACCTGGACGACCAGCTCTTCACCCCGGACAGAGGCCCCCTCCCTGTCACCCGTTAACCGCTGCGGAGGCGGGCGCGGTAGTCGCGGGGCGGCAGGCCGTACTCGCGCTTGAACGCCCTGCTGAAGTGGAACGGGCTGACGAAGCCGGACGCCGCCGCCACCTGCCCCACGTCCAGGTCCGTCACCTCCAGCAGGCTCGCGGCGTGCCGTACCCGCGCCTCGCGGACGGCCTGCATCGGCGTGCGTCCGGTCTCGGCGGCGAACAGGTGGGCGAGGCGGGACGGCGAGAGTGCGACGGCGCGGGCCAGCGAGGCGACCGAGTGCGGCGCGCCGGGCTCGGCGGCGATGAGCGCGAGGACCCGGCGTACCCGCTCGTCGCCCTCGTCGGACCGGCGCGCCCCTTGCGGCCGGGCGGAAGCGGTGGCGAGCACGAGCACCTCCTCGACGGCGCCCAGCACCAGCTCCCTCGCCGCCCCCGCCACGACGACCGCGGGGCTCGGGGCCACGGACACGGGAGGAAAGGGCGCGTCGGGGACCCAGCGGGCGTCCTGGAGCGCCCGCCGGAACGCCAGCCCGATCCGCTCGTGCACGCCTGCCGGCACTCCCCCGACCAGGTGGCACCCGTCGGCGAGCGCGTACGGCCCCAGCCACGCCCCCCACGAGGGCCGCGGCTGGAAATGCACCCACCAGAAGCGCCACCGCTCCTCCCCCGGCAGCACCCGGTAGTGCTGCGACACCCCCGACCCCAGCACCACCAGATCCCCGGCCCGGGCCGCCGACGACACCCCGCCCTGCTCCACCAGCCCCGCCCCCGCCTCGGTCCACAGCAGCAGCCAGCTCGGGGAGCCGGTGGGGCGGCGCGTGGCGTAGCCGAGGGCCTTGTCGTAGTGGCCCACGATCGTCAGCTCGGCAGCAGGAACAGACAGGTCCTCAGCGGTCACAGGCATACCGTTCCACGATCCGGCTCCTTAGCGTGGAAGACATGAGGCTCAACGACTTCCACGATCAGGGATTCTTGCTGGTGCCCGGCCTCCTCGCTCCGGAAGAGGTGGCCGAGCTGCGCGAGGAGTTCATGGCGCTGCACGCCAGGGGACCCATCCCCGGGCATTTCTCCCCAAAGCCGCAGGAACCCGGCCAGCCGTACGACATTCTCCGTGACTACCCGCGGATCATGCACCCCCACCAGGTGAACGACCTGGCCCTGCGCTACCTGCTCGACACGCGCATCGCCGCGATACTCCGCGACCTCCTGGGCGAGGAGCCGATAGCAGCCCAGAGCATGTTCTACTTCAAGCCGCCGGGCGCCAGGGGCCAGGCGCTGCACCAGGACAACTTCTACCTCCGGGTCGAACCGGGCACGTGCGTGGCCGCGTGGGTGGCGCTCGACCGGGTGGACCGGGCGAACGGCGGCCTGGAGGTCGTGCCGGGGACGCACCTGATGGACCTGTTCTGCCCGGAGGAGGCCGACCAGGACATCTCGTTCACCAGGGAGTACGTCCCGCCACCCCCCGGCCTGGAGCGGGTGCCCGTGGACATGGACCCCGGCGACGTGCTCTTCTTCAACGGCAGCCTGGTGCACGGCTCGGAACCGAACAGCACGGCCGACCGCTTCCGGCGCAGCTTCATCTGCCATTACGTCGGCCGCTCGGCCGAGCGGATCGCCGAGTACTACCCGACCCTCACGATGTCGGGCGAGCCCGTCCAGCTGGAGACGGCTGTCGGCGGCGGCCCCTGCGGCACCGAGGCCACCGGCCCCCATTAGGAGGCTGCTTCAGCAGTCGGGTGAGGCGTCTCGACTGAGGGGCTGCACGGGCTCGAGAGATCTGAGCGATCCCGACGGTGACGTGGAAGCGAAACGGCCCGGGTGGGGTGGTCTTCGTCGGGTTCGACGACGACGAAGCTGTTGCCCAGGCACCGCAGGCAGCAGGTGCTCATCCGCATGTCCGGCCGGCCCACGGGCATGGCGTCGGGGTGCGCGGCGGCCGACGCCTACGACCGAGGGCGTAGTCGTGGGGACATCCGCGAGAGGATGCGGACCCGAGCAGAGATCGAGACGCTGATCTCATGCGAACGAAGCAGTTTCCGTTGCTGCTGTTGGCCGCCACCATGGTTCTCCTGCAAGGCTCAGCGCACGCGTATGCGGTGGAAGATCTCGATCAGGCCACTGTGCGCACCGCCCAGGGCACCCTACGCGGCGTCGTCGGCTCCGAAGCGCATACGTTCTTCGGTATCCCGTACGCGGCGCCGCCGACCGGTGCGCGGCGGTGGAGGCCGCCGGGTCCCGCGCCGGTGTGGGCAGGGGTGCGCGACGCCACCAAGCCCGGCAGCCCCTGCCCCCAACTCGACGGCAGCCCGCCCAAGGTGGTCGGCAGCGAGGACTGCCTCTTCCTCAATGTCACCACGCCTGCCACTCCCCCATCCGGAGCGCTTCCGGTCATGGTCTGGTTCCATGGCGGCGGGTTCGTGCAGGGCGCGGGCAGCGAATACGACCCGACCCGGCTGACCTCCCAGGGGGAGGTCATCACGGTGACCCTCAACTACCGACTGGGGGCGTTGGGTTATCTCGCCCACCCTGAACTGCAAGACCCCTATGCGGGCAACTACGCACTCGCCGACCAGCAGGCCGCGCTGCGTTGGGTGAAGCACAACATCGCCGCCTTCGGTGGTGACCCGGCCAATGTCACGATCTTCGGCCAGTCGGCCGGTGGCTTCAGCGTGTGCGCTCATCTTGGGGCCCCCGGATCGCGTGGTCTTTTCCACAAGGCGATCGTGCAGAGCGGTCCCTGCGGCAACACCTTCGTCACGCTCGCGCAGGCCCGCGCACGCGCCAGGAGGATCGCAAGCGACCTCGGCTGTACGACGCAGGTGATCAGCTGCCTGCGAGCCACGCCCGTGGCGGACCTGGTGCCCATCGGGTCCGACCGGGTCTTCACCGCGACCGCCCGCATCGGCGACCTGCCGTGGATCTTCACCGCAGGCACAGCCGCGCTTCCGCTACAGCCACTGGACGCGCTGCGCGGGGGACGCACGGCGCAGGTGCCCCTGATCCAAGGCGGCACCCGTGATGAGCTGCACCCCTTCGTCGCGGTGCAGTTCGACGCGCAGGGCCGGCCCGTGACGGCGCAGCAGTACCCGCAGATCCTCGCCGGCCTCTTCGGCGACGACGCCAAGGCCGTGCTCGATCGCTATCCGCTCAGCCGTTTCCCCACACCCAGCCTGGCGCTGGCCACCGCCCTCAGCGACTGGGGCCGTAAGCTCGGCACCTGCTCTCAACTTCCGGCAGCCGACGCGGCGGCCCGCCGTACACCCGTCTACGAATTCGAATTCGCCGAAGACTCTGGAGAGCAGATCGCCGGTCTCCCACTCGGTGCCGCGCACGGCAGCGACGTGCCTTACCTCCTGGACGGCCCCGGCGCGGAGCCCACGACCCCCGAGAGGCAGGCGTTGTCACGCGACATGATCGCCTACTGGACACGCTTCGCTGCGACCGGCAACCCCAACCGACCCGGCTTGCCGCATTGGCTTGCCTACCACCCTGGTGGAGCCGCGCTCTCGCTCACTTCCGGTTCAGACGGCATCCGACCGATCGACCTTGCCGCACGCCATGACTGCGTCTTCTGGAACGGCCGCTGAACGAAAGCGAAGGAGATCTCCGTGGACACGGGACATGCCTCCCAGACAACAAGCAACAAAGCAACGTTCAGCCGATTCCATGACGCTATCAACAGCGGCGATGCGGAGGTCATCTCGAAAACGATCGACGAGGTCGTCGCTCCGGACGTGCTGTTCCACACGCCGGAGCCCATCGATACGACGGGGGCGCAGGCACTCAAGCACGTGTGGGCGGTGCTCCTTCGCGCGTTCCCCGACGTTCACGTTGCGGTCGAGGATGTGATCGCGGAGGGGGACAAGGTCGTCTGCAGGAACACGGTTACCGGGACACACCAGGGCGAGTACCGGGGTCTCCCACCGACCGGCACATCCGTCACGTACCACGAGATCTTCATCTTCCGCCTCGCAGGCGGCCGAATCGCTGAGATCTGGGGGGGTCGTCGACGCCTTGTCCCAGCTGCGGCAGCTCGGCCTGGTTCCCGGGGCCTTCAATGACCACAGCAACGGAGAGCCTGGTGGTGGCAGGCCGGAATGACTCTTTGATGCCGACATCGACACCGACGACTTCAGGAAACCCCCTCAATGAATGTGTTCTTGTGGATGGTGCAGGCGATCCTGGCCGCCCTGTTCGCCATGTCCGGCCTGGTGAAGGTCCTCCGGCTGAAGGACAAGCTGGCCGGCAAGTATCCGTGGATGCAGGACTTCTCCCAGGCGACCGTGCGGTTCATCGGTGCGATGGAGGCGCTCGGCGCGATCGGGCTGGTCGTACCGGGCGTGACCGGAATCGCACCCGTCTTGACACCGATCGCCGGCACCGGGCTGGCGGTCATGATGGTCTTGGCGGCGGGCACACACATCCGCCGCAAAGAGCCGTCCGGAGTTGCGGTCAGCGCCATCCTGTTCATGCTCTCCGCGTTCGTCACCTGGGGCCGATTCGGCCCCTACGGTTGGTGACCGCCCCAAGGTGTGCCTCGGCGACGCCGGGCGGCGTGTCACCCCCCTGAGATGTCGGACTCGGCGTCACCGTCGGGGAGCGCGCAGTCCCAGGGGTCGTCCAGCCACCCGTCCGGGAGAAGCACCTTGGATCGCTCCCCCGACTTCCCCCGGGGCGTGTCCGTGTTCGGGGGCCACGGCTGATCGTGCTCCAGCTTCGCCAGCCCCTCGCGCAGCCTATCGAGCGACTCAGCCGTGGCCAGCTCCCGCCGCAGCTCGCTCCCGACCGTGAACCCCTTCAGATACCACCCGACATGCTTGCGGAAGTCGGCGACGGCGTACCGCTCGATGTCGAAGCACTCGGTCAGCCCCTCGGCGTGCCTGGCCATCACCTCGGCGACCTCGCCGAGCGTCGGCCGCGCCCGCTCGGGGCTGCCGTTGAACGCGTTCTCCAGGTCCTTGAACAGCCACGGCCGCCCCAGGCAGCCGCGCCCGACGACCACGCCGTCGCATCCCGTACGCGCCATCATCCGCAGGGCGTCGTCGGCGCACCAGATGTCCCCGTTGCCCAGCACGGGGATGTCGGCGACGGCCTCCTTCAGCCGGGCGATGGCCTCCCAGTCGGCCACGCCCCCGTAATGCTGCTTGGCCGTACGCGCGTGCAGCGCGATCGCCGCGACCCCCTCCTCGGCCGCGATCCGCCCGGCGTCGAGATACGTCAGATGATCGTCGTCGATGCCCTTGCGCATCTTCATCGTCACGGGCAGCGGCCCCGCGTTGGCGACCGCCTCCCGCAGGATCCGCCGCAGCAGATTCCTCTTGTACGGCAGCGCGGACCCGCCGCCGCGCCTGGTCACCTTGGGCACGGGGCAGCCGAAGTTCAGATCGATGTGATCGGCCAGGCCCTCCTCGGCGATCATCCGAGCCGCCCGCCCCACGACGCCGGGATCCACGCCGTACAGCTGTATGCTCCTGGGCCGCTCCGACTCCGCGAACCTGATCATCCGCAGCGTCTTGGGATTGCGCTCGACCAGTGCGCGCGTCGTGATCATCTCGCACACGAACAGCCCCGCGCCCTGCTCCCTGCACAGCACGCGGAACGGCGCGTTCGTGATGCCCGCCATCGGCGCGAGCACCACCGGCGGCCAAACCTCAATCGGCCCAATCTTCACTTCGACAGTTAACCGCAGGTCGGTCCGTAACGGGTATTCGCGGATAGGCTGTTATGCAGATCGTCGTTGGAGGGGACGGATGCTGCTTCGCGTGCGCCTGGCGCTGCCCGACAGGCCGGGGTCCCTGGCACAGGTGACCAAGGTCCTGGGCGTGGCGGGCGCCGACATCACGCAGGTGACCGTGCTCGACCGGGGCGCCGGCTCGGCCGTCGACGACATCACGATCTTCTGTCCGGAGAGCACGCCCAGGCAGGCTCTGGTCAAGAGCCTGGAGACGGTGGAGGGCGTCGCAGTCGAGGGCATCTGGACCACCAGGGAGGCCCCCGGCACGTACCCTGAGCTGGAGATCCTCAAGTACATCACCACGGCGGGCGACCGGGCGCTGACCACGCTCGTCGACTCGCTCCCCGTCCTCTTCAGCGCCGACTGGGCCGCCACGACGTCCGGCGATCGCGTCCTGTACGCGAGCTGGCGCGCCCCGAAAGACCTGACCGTCCCGGAGCAGACGCCCTCCCGCCCGACGGCCCTTACCCTCGAGGACGACCTCCACGCCATCCATGCCCCGCTGCCGCCTCTGGCCCTCTCCCTCATCCTGGCCCGCTCGGAGGGCCCGGCCTTCCACCGCATCGAGGTCCACCGGCTCACCCGCATCCTGGAGATCTTCCTCAGCCTGCCCGCCACGGAACGCAGCGTGACCCGGCAGCTTCGCAAGTAGGGCGCACTCCGCAACCTGCCGTGGACCGCTGAACGCGGCCTACGGTGAGCATCTGGTCGGCAAACGCGCTAGAGTTATCGAAGCAACGCGGAAGTGGCTCAGTGGTAGAGCATCACCTTGCCAAGGTGAGGGTCGCGGGTTCGAATCCCGTCTTCCGCTCGGAGAGGTTCGACTCGGTGGAGTGGCCGAGAGGCGAGGCAGCGGCCTGCAAAGCCGTCCACACGGGTTCAAATCCCGTCTCCACCTCCAAGGGACGATTAGCTCAGCGGGAGAGCGCTTCCCTGACACGGAAGAGGTCACTGGTTCAATCCCAGTATCGTCCACCAGGCTCCATAGCAGATCAGGCCAGACCTGATCAAAACGGTTGTACGCATACGGCTGTCGCGTTCAGGCAGAATGCCTGCATGGTCTCTGTAGTGCAGAATGTGGCGATCGATTGTGCGGACGCCTACGAACTCGCCCGGTTCTGGAGCGAGGTAACCGGCTGTCCCATGGATCCCGAGGCCCGGCCCGGGGATGAGGAGACGCAGGTCCTGCTGCCGCAGGGACCGCTGCTCTACTTCAACCAGGTGCCGGAGCCCAAGACCGTCAAGAACCGGCTCCACCTCTGCCTGCGTCCGGAGACCTCGCGCGACGAGGAGGTCGACCGCCTGCTGGGGCTGGGCGCTTCCTTCGTCACCGACCGCCGCAACCCCGATGGCACGGGCTGGGCCGTTCTCGCCGACCCCGAGGGCAACGAGTTCTGCGTCCTCCGCAGCGAGTCCGAGCGGGCGGCGACGACCCCGTAAGGCCGGTAACCATTGGGTTACCGAGCACTTCGCCCTGTTTGCCGGGAGATCACAACGGATATCTGATGAGGGCGCTTGTCGCTCAGTGGCCCTCCATCCAGGCAAAGGGTGTAGATGACAACAACCCTCCCTTCCTTCCCCGCTGCGAACGAACCGCCCCTCGACACCTGTGTCCGGCTCCGGGAAATCGGCCCGGTGGTCCAGGTGGAGTTCCCCGGTGCCGCATCCAGCGTGAGGACACGCCTTTGAGGCTGTTGACCAGCTTGGACAGCGCGATCTTGGGCGGGAAGTTCACCAGGAGGTGGACGTGGGTGGCCTCGCCGTTGAACTCGGCCAGTTCGGTTTCGAAGTCGGCGCAGACCGATCGCGTGATCTCATCCAGCCGGGTCAGGTGGGTGCCAGTGAAGACCGGATGCCGAAATTTGGTGACGAAAACCAAATGTGAATGAAGGGCGAAAACGCAGTGTCTGCCGGTTTTGGCATCGGTGAACTCGGCTATAAACCAACTCTAGAATGGGCCTCGTGCAGCTTCGGTACGCCTACCGGATCGACCCGACCCCCGCCCAGCGCATCGCGTTGGCCAAGGCGTTCGGGTGTGCGCGGGTGGTGTTCAACGACGCGCTCGCGCTGCGCAACCACGCCCACCAGGTCGGCCTGCCGTTCATCACCGATGCCGAGCTGTCCCGCCGGGTCAGCACGCAGGCCAAGCGGCGCCCCGAGCGGGCCTGGCTGGGCGAGGTGCCGGCGGTCGTGCTCCAGCAGGCCCTGTCCGACTGCACCACCGCGTTCCGCAACTTCTTCGCCTCGCTGTCCGGCAAGCGCCAAGGGCCGAGGATGGCCCCGCCCCGGTTCCGGTCCCGCAAGGACCGTCGGCAGGCGATCCGGTTCACCAAGAACGCCCGCTTCGCCGTCACCGCCTGCGGGAAGCTGCGCCTGCCGAAGATCGGGGACGTGAAGGTGCGGTGGTCGCGCCCGCTGCCCGCGCCACCGTCCTCGGTCACCGTCATCAAGGACGCGGCCGGCCGATACTTCGCCAGTTTCGTGGTCGAGGTGCGCGAGCAGCCGCTGCCCACCGCATCTGCCGAGACGGGGATCGATCTGGGGCTCGGCCATTTCGCCGTCCTGGCGGACGGCCGGAAGATCGACTCTCCGCGATTCCTGCGCCGCGAGGAGAAGAAACTCAAGAAACTCCAGAAAGCGCTGTCGCGTAAGCAGAAGGGATCATCGAATCGGGCCAAGGCCCGGGTGAAGGTGGCCCGCCAGCATGCGAAGGTCGCGGGTGCGCGCCGTGAGTTCCATCACCAGCTGTCCATCAAGATCATCCGTGAGAATCAAGCGGTGTTTGTGGAGGACCTGGCGGTGAAGGGGCTGGCGCGCACGAGGCTGGCCAAGAGCGTGCATGACGCGGGCTGGTCGTCGTTCGTGAGCATGCTGGAGTACAAGGCGAAGCTGTATGGCAGGCAGTTCGCCAAGGTCGGCCGGTTCTTCCCGTCGTCCAAGCTCTGCTCGGCCTGCGGGACTGTGGCCGAGACGATGCCGTTGAACGTGCGGGAATGGTCCTGCGCGTGTGGTGCCATCCATGATCGGGACGTCAACGCCGCGATCAACATTCTCGCCGCCGGACGGGCGGAGAGACTAAACGCCTGTGGAGGGCCGGTAAGACCACCGCTCGCGGCGGCACGGGCCGAGGAAGCAGGAAGCCGAGGAAGTGCCGCCGCATGACAGCGTGGCACAGGCCAGAATCCCCGGCGTACGCCGGGGAGCGCGTCAACGCCACTCGGTGATGATGACCAGCTTCCGGTTCACCGCGGAGGACGTGACCATCTCCGGCGTGCGCATCCCCAAGGGCAACGCGGTCGGCGTGGTCTACCAGTCGACCGGCATCGACCCACCCGGAGGAGTACGGCGACACCGCCGACCAGTTCGACATCACCAGGAAGCAGAGCGGGCACCTCGGGTTGGGCCACGGCCCGCGGTACTGCATCGGCGCGCCGCTGGCCCGGCTGGAGAGCCGGCTGGCTTTGGAGTCGCTCTACCGGCGGCTGCCGGAGCTCGGCCTGGCGATCGAGCCGGGTGACATCCCCTACTCCCCGTCGTTCTTCACGGTCGGACCGCTGTCCTTGCCGGTCCACCTCGGTTCCGCGAGGTCCTGACCTACCGTCGTCGATCCCGGTGGCCCGCGGTTCGCCGGGATCGACCACGCGCACGCCGGCTACTGGGCGGGGGCCTCCGCGAGCGACAGGCTGTTGCCGTCCGGGTCGAGGACGTCCACGTGGCGCACGCCGTTGCCGTAGGTCTCCACGGGCTCGTGCTCGATGCCGTACGCGGCCAGCCGGGCCAGGATGCCGTCGAGGTCGGTCACGCCGAGTGTGATCATGGTGCCGCCCACCCGCGCGGCTCGCATGTGCCGGTCGTCGATGACGACCCACGCGTTCTCACCGACCTGCCACAGGCACTCCTCGCCGATGATCTCGTCCGCCGGCCGCCCGAAGAACGCCTCGAACCACTTCTGCGATGTCGCCCGGTCACGCACGCACACGACGCTGTACAGGTCCACCGGAGCCGCTCCTTCCAGTCGTTTCGGGAGTGAGACCACCCCCGCGACCGAAACTCATCGGAGTGCTGGGAACGCCTTGCGATCAGATGTTAAGGCGGGTGGCGATGCCGTCGAGGAGGCAGTCGAGGCCGACGTCGAACTGCCATCGGGTGTCGTCCTTGCGCGTGGCGGTGCGCAGGTAGTGCTGGTAGGCGGGATAGCGGCCGGTCCGCATGTGCCAGGTCATGAGCGGGGCCAGCTCGGTCCGTAGTTCCTCCCCGCTGGACAGGTTCTGCTCGCTCATGAAGGCGCTGACGGCGCTCTCGTAGCTCATGGCGCCGTGCACGTACGCGTCCACGCTGCGGAAGACGCTCATCCTGGTGTCAGCGTCCAGGCCGAGGCCGTCGAGCACTGCCAAAGCCTCCTCGGCCACGGCCATCCGGCTGGGCGTGAGGGCGAGCTTGGCCTGTGGCGGGAGCTGGGCCAGCCATCGGTGGTCCAGCATCAGCTCGCGCGTGCGTACGGCGAGCGCGCGCAGGCTTTCCCGCCAGCCGAGGCCGCGGGGCAGGCGCAGGTCGGCGTAGACATGGTCGACCATGAGTTCCAGCAGGTCGTCCTGGCCCGCGCGTTCCCGATCCACGACATCCAGCTCAGCAAGGTCGGTCTGGACTACTTCGACGCTTGGCTCGAGGAGGAGACCGACTACGCCCGCATCCTGGCGGGCGATTCCGTCGATCTCTAGAGTGATCATTGGAGCGCCCGAGCCTCGTTTGTTGATCCGCGCGTTCAACGCCTTTGGCTGTTAGCGTTATCGGTGAGGGGGTGAGCCTCGGTGAGATCCAGGGACGGCAGGCCCGCAGTGCTCATGGACGTCGCCGTGCTCGCCGGCGTTTCCGCCATGACCGTCTCGCGCGTGCTCAACGCGCCCGACCGGGTGAGGGCCGAGACCAGGGCCCGGGTGCTGGCCGCCGTGCGCGAGCTCGACTACCGGCCCAACCAGGCGGCGCGGCAGCTCGTCACCGGGCGGTCCGGGGTGCTGGGCGTCGTCAGCATCGACACCACCCTGTACGGCCCCGCCTCCACCCTCTACTGCATCGAGCAGGCCGCCAGGAACGCCGGGTTCAACGTGAGCATCGCCAGCCTGCCCTCGCTCAACCGCAGGTCGATGGAGGAGGGCGTGGAACGGCTGCGCGCCCAGGCCGTCGACGGGGTGATCATCGTGGCGCCGCACGAGTCGGCCGCCGACGGGCTGCGGCATCTGCCGCCCGAGATGCCGGTGGTCGCGGTCGACGCCGGTGACGACATCCCCGTGCCCGTGGCCAAGGTCGACCAGCGGGCCGGGGCCGTACGCGTGACCAGGCACCTGCTCAGCCTCGGCCACCGGACCGTGTGGCACGTGGCGGGGCCGGTCGACTGGCTCGACTCCAACGGCCGCATCGAGGGGTGGCGCCAGGTGCTGGAGTCCGCGGACCGACCGGTGCCCGAAGTGCTGCGCGGCGACTGGAGCTCGCGCTCCGGCTACCAGCTCGGGCGGGAGCTCGCCCAGGATCCCGAGGTCACCGCCGTGTTCGTGGCCAACGACCAGATGGCGCTCGGCGTGCTGCGCGCCCTGCGCGAGGCCGGGCGGCGCGTGCCCGAGGACGTGAGCGTGGCCGGGTTCGACGACATCCCCGAGTCGGCCTACTTCTGGCCGCCGCTGACGACCGTACGGCAGAACTTCGGCGAGGTCGCCAGGCACGCCTTCCACCTGCTGCTCGACCGGATGGCGGGCACCGAGCCCGACCGGCGGCGGCTGGTCGAGCCCGAGCTCGTGGTGAGGGAGAGCACCGGCCCCGCCCCTGGCTGAGCGCCCCCGCCTCTGGCCGATAGCCCTCTCTCAGCCCAGTCGGATCACGTTCCACGAGACCGGGGGCAGGAGCACGCGGGCCGGGTCGTGTTCCACGTCCGCGTTGGGCCGGGGTGCGACCCGGTCCGGGTCGTCGGCCGTGTTCCGGGCGTACACGTCCGTGTGCGTCAGGGTGGTGGCCTCGAGGATGCGCGCCCCTCCGAGCGCCCGCGCGTCGATCTCCAGGGAGAGCGGCCCGTCGGTCGAGCGGTTGACGGCGAACAGCGTCGTCCCCTCCTCCGAGTGCGTGGCCACCGCGTGCAGCAGCGGCACCTCGCCGTACTCGGCCGTCTCGTACGACGGAGAGACCGACTCCACCCGCAGCACGTCACCGGCCGCGAGCCGGGACGCCTGCGCGAACGGGTGGAACGTGGTCTGCCGCCAGGCCCGCCCGCCCGGCTCCGTCATGATGGGTGCGATCACGTTCACCAGCTGGGCCAGCGACGCGGAGGTCACCCGGTCGCTGTTGCGCAGCAGCGTGATCAGCAGCCCGCCGAAGGCGACGGCGTCGGCCAGGTGGTAGTGGTCCTCCAGCAGCGGCGGCGCGACCGGCCAGTCGGCGGGCGGCGCGGCGTTCTGGAAGCGCGACAGGTACCAGACGTTCCACTCGTCGAAGGAGATGTCGATGCGCTTGCGCGACTTCAGCCGGGCCCCGACGTGGTCGGCGGTGGCCACGACCGAGCGGATGAAGTACTCCATGTTGGTCGAGCAGGCCAGGAAGCTGCCGAGGTCGCCGTCCTTCTCCTCGTAGTAGGCGTGGCAGGAGATGTAGTCGACCAGGTCGTACGTCTCCTCCAGCACCTCGGCCTCCCACGTGCCGAAGGTCGGCATCGACGAGCTCGAGCTGCCGCAGGCGACCAGCTCCAGCGAGGAGTCCACCATGCGCATGGCGCGGGCGGTCTCGGCGGCGAGCCTGCCGTACTCGCGGGGGGTCTTGTGCCCGGTCTGCCAGGGGCCGTCCATCTCGTTGCCCAGGCACCACATCCTGATCCCGTGCGGATCCTTGGAGCCGTTGGCGGCGCGCAGGTCGGACAGCGCGGTGCCGGACGGGTGGTTGCAGTATTCGAGCAGGTCGAGCGCGGCCTCGATGCCGCGGGTGCCGAGGTTGATCGCCATCATGGGCTCGACGCCGGCCTTGCGGCACCAGCGTACGAACTCGTCGACGCCGACCTCGTTCGTCTCGGTGCTGTGCCAGGCCAGGTCCAGGCGGTGGGGGCGGCTCTCCCGAGGGCCGATGCCGTCCTCCCAGCGGTAGCCGGAGACGAAGTTGCCGCCGGGGTAGCGGACCGTGGACACGCCCAGTTCCCTCGTCAGCTCGAGCACGTCGCCGCGGAAGCCGTCGGCGTCGGCCGAGGGGTGGTCCGGCTCGTAGATGCCGGTGTAGACGCAGCGCCCGAGGTGTTCGACGAACGTGCCGAAGGTGCGCCGGCTCACCGGGGCGACCTTGAACGCGGGATCGAGCGTGAGTTTTGCCTGATGCACGGAGGGGTCTCCTGGGTTTCGCGGGCGTTACGTGATCCGAATTGTTAGCGATAACAAGGAGGCCGGTCAAGCGCGAAGCGCCAGGTCGCCCCGGCAGCCGACGGTCTTGACAGGAAACTTGTTACCGCTAACACTCGGGTAACCCCGACGTAACACCAGCTTCCGGCCCCCTGAAAACCAGCCCAGCGACGGCTCGTAGGAAGAGGCCACCGTGCAAGATCCTCCCGACATCTCCCGCAGGCTCCTCCTCGGCGGCACCCTCGCGCTCGCCGGCGCCGCCGCCGCAGGATGTGCGATCCCGATGGGGCTCGGCTCGTCCCAGACCCGCGTCAAGTACTGGCACTTCCTCGGCGCGAGCGACGGCATCATCATGAACAAGATGGTCCAGGCGTTCGCCAAGGACAATCCTGAGATCTTCGTCGAGGAGAACGTGCTCGCCTGGGGCGAGCCGTTCTACACGAAGATCGCGATGGCCGGCTCCGGCGGCCGCTCCCCCGACCTGGCCACCTTCCACCTGGCCCGGCTGGCCGGGATCGGCGCCGGCGCGACGCTCGACCCGATCAACGTCAAGCTGCTGGAGGAGAACGGCCTGACGGCCGCCGACTTCAGCCCGCCGATCTGGGAGCGCGCCCACATCGACGGGGTGCTGTACGCGATCCCGTTCGACGCCCACCCGATGGTGCTGTACTACAACACCGAGATCTGCGGCAGGGCGGGACTGCTCGGCCCCGACGGCAAGCTCAAGCCCACCAACGGCGTCGACGAGCTGATGGCCGCGCTGCGCAGGACCAAGGACGCCATGGGGGGCAAGCCGCCGCTCGCCTTCGACGCGCTCGGCCTGGGCACGGTCGGCCCCTGGCGGGTGTGGTGGACCCTCTACGCGCAGAGCGGCGGCGCCCTGCTCTCCGCCGACAACACGAAGATCGCCATCGACGACGCCAAGGCCCTCGAAGTCCTCCGGTTCATGCAGCAGCTCGGCAAGGACGGGCTGCTGGACTGGCGCACCGACTACGGCGCGTCCGTGGCCAACTTCACCAACGGCCAGGCGGCGTTCCTGTGGAACGGCGACTGGGAGACCACGGGGCTCAAGGAGCGCAAGACGCCGTTCAGCATGACCCGCTTCCCCAGCGTCTTCGGCACGGGGGCGGCGCAGGCCGACTGCCACTCGTTCGTGCTGCCGCACCAGCGCAACCGCGATCCCGAGGTCGAGCGGGCCACGTACCGGTTCATCGCCTACCTCGTCAAGAACAGCGCCGACTGGGCGGTCGCCGGTCACGTGCCCGCCTACCTTCCGGCGCTCAAAGAGCCCGACTATCTCAAGCTCGAGCCCCAGTCGGAGTACCGCTCGGTCATCACCGAGGTCGCGCTCGATCCCCAGGTGTGGTTCGCCGGCTCGGCCTCGCGGCTGTGGATCGAGTTCGGTCAGGCGTTCTCCCCGGTCATCGGCGGTCAGCACACCCCGGAGGAGGGCCTGGCCACCGCCAAGGCCGCGCTGAACCGGCTCCTGTCCGCCCCGAACCCCTTCCCCGACCAGGAGCGATGATGACGACCACCGTCGCCGCCCCCGCGGCCGCCGCCCCCGTCACCGAGGCCAAGGTCCGGCGCGGCTGGACGCAGCACGGAATGCTGTTCGTCGCGCCCTTCCTGCTGATCTACGTGGCCTTCCTGGTCTGGCCGGTGCTGCTGGGCCTGCGGATGAGCCTGTCGAGCGTCAACGTCGCGGGCACCAACAACCACTTCATCGGTTTCGGCAACTACGCCGAGGCGTTCAGCGACCCGCTCATGTGGCACTCGCTCTGGAACACCGTGGTCTTCACCGTGCTGAGCACGATCCCGCTGGTCCTCCTGGGCCTGGTGTTCGCGCTGCTGGTGCACAACCTACGGTTCGTGCAGTGGCTGTGGCGCCTGTCGTTCTTCGGGCCGTTCCTGCTGCCGTCGGCCGTGGTGTCGATCCTGTGGCTGCAGATGATCTACCCGCCCGGCTACGGCCTGATCAACGGCACGCTCGGCACGGACGTCCCCTGGCTGACCGACACGTCCACGGCCATGCTGTCCGTGGTGCTGACCACGGTCTGGTGGACGGTCGGCTTCAACTTCCTGCTCTACCTGGCCGCCCTGCAGTCGATCCCCCAGCACCTGTACGAGGCCGCCGCCATCGACGGCGCCTCGGCCTGGCAACGGCTGCGCTCCATCACCCTGCCGCTGCTCGGCCGCACGACCGCGCTCATCGTGGTGCTGCAGCTGCTGGCCTCGCTCAAGGTGTTCGACCAGATCTATCTCATGACGGCCGGCGGTCCCGAGAACTCCACCAGGTCGATCATCGAGTACGCCTACGACATGGGCTTCACGGGGTACCGCACCGGCTACGCGTCGGCGGTGTCGTACATCCTGTTCGTCCTCATCGTCATCGTCTCCCTGGTGCAGCTCCGGCTGTTCCGCAAGCGCGCGGAGGTCTCGTCATGACCAAGCGGTTCAGCCCCGGCCAGCTCGTCCTGATGGTGGTGGCGCTGGCGTTCGCGGTCATCTGGCTGGCCCCCATCGCCTGGGCCGTCGCCACCTCCCTCAAGCCCGAGTCGGAGACCACGAAGATCCCGCTGCAGTGGTTCGGCAGCGAGCTCACCTTGGACTCCTACCGGCTGGTCCTGGGCACGGGCGGCATCGTCAAGTGGGCGATCAACTCCACGGTCACCTCGTTGGTCGTCACGTTCCTGACCGTGCTGTTCTCGGCGATGGCGGCCTACGGGTTCGCGCGCACGCAGTTCAAGGGGCAGCGGGGGCTGCTGGCGGTGATCCTGGCCGGGATCATGGTGCCGCCACAGGTGCTGATGGCGCCGCTGTTCGCGGAGATGGTGGCGCTCGGGCTGGTCGACACCTGGTGGTCGATCATCCTGCCGCAGGTGGCCGCGCCGCTGATCGTGTACATCCTGTACAAGTTCTTCCAGGACGTGCCGCCCGAGCTGGAGCAGGCGGCGTTCGTGGACGGGGCCGGGCGCTGGCGGGTGTTCTTCACGATCGTGCTGCCGCTGTCGCGTCCCGTGCTGGCCGCGGTGTCGATCTACACGTTCATCGGGAGCTGGAACAACTTCCTCTGGCCCTTCCTCGTCTCCACCGACCCGAACACCATGACGCTGCCGGTCGGCCTGGCCAACGTGGTGCAGGGGACGTTCGGGCTGCGGTACGCGCAGATCATGGCTTCCGTGGTCCTGGCCGGGCTGCCGCTGCTGGTGATCTTCGTGCTCTTCCAGCGTCAGATCGTCCGCGGCGTCGCGCATACAGGCCTCGCCGGCCAGTAGTGTGATTCATCCCTTAATTTCCTGGCATTGCGCGCTCTTTACCATTGCCAGGGAATTGCCAGGAACTGTCGGTAGTCTGCCTCGGCATGAACTGGCAGCGCACAATGAACAAAGCGTTGGTCAGGTTCACCGGATTCCAGATCGAACGGGTGGGGAAGGCTCCCTCTTCCCCGCCCGTCCCCGAGATCAGACCGCCCGCGGATCCGCTAACCGACCGGCTGCTCGAAGCCCCTGTGTTCCTCCTTTCGCCCGTCCGGTCCGGTTCGACGCTCCTTCGCGCGATACTGAACGCCCACTCCGCCCTGCACGCCCCGCACGAGCTCCACATACGCCGCCTCCGCGTACAGTTCGCCACAAACCTCGCCTCCAAGGCGATGACCGCGCTCGGGCACAACCAGGCCGACCTCGAGCACCTGCTGTGGGACCGCGTCCTGCACAGAGAGCTGGTACGCAGCGGCAAGCGGTTCGTCGTGGACAAGACGCCCGCCAACGCGTTCGCCTACGAGCGCATCGCCACCTGCTGGCCCGACGCGCGCTTCGTCTTCCTGCTGCGCCACCCCGCCTCGATCGCCACGTCGTGGCACGAGGCCGGCCCGGACAGGCGCACCCCGGAGGCGGCCGCGCTGGACGCGCTCCGCTACATGAAGGCCGTCCAGCGGGCCAGGTCGGCGCTGCCCGGCCTGACCGTCAGGTACGAGGAGCTGAGCGCGGAGCCGGAGCGGGTGACCCGCGAGATCTGCGCGTTCCTCGGGCTCGAGTGGGAGCCGCGGATGCTCTCGTACGGCGAGCAGCCGGTCCTGGAGAAGGGCCTCGGGGACTGGCGCGAGAAGATCCGGTCCGGCACCGTCCAGCCCCCACGCGAGCTTCCCTCCGAGGACCAGATCCCGGACGTGCTGAAACCCATCTGCCGGACCTGGGGGTACCTCGCGTGAAGATCCGCTATCTGATGCTGCACGCCTACGGCATGGGCGGCACCATCCGCACCGTCGTCAACCAGGCCAACGCGATGGCCGCGGCCGGCCACGACGTCGAGCTGGTCAGCGTGGTACGGCGGCGCGACAACCCGCGGTTCACGCTCGACCCGCGGGTCCGGATCACCGCCCTGGTCGACCAGCGCGGCGGCACCCGGCCGGACTCGGTCGGGCGCCGGGCCTGGCGCCGGGTACGCGGCAAGATCGTGCCGCGTGGCGAGTTCGCGGCCGACTACTTCACCGAGCGGGTGGAGTGGGCCGCCATGGAGTACGTCTCCCGGCTGCGCGACGGCATCCTGGTGACCACCAGGCCCGCCCTGAACCTGATCGCCGCCCGCCGCGCCCCCGGGAACGTCGTCAAGGTCGCCCAGGAGCACATGAACCTGTCGGCGTACCCCGACAGCATCCGCAGGGAGATCGCCCGCCACTACGGGCGGTTCGACGCGGTCACCGTGCTGACGCGCACCAACCGGCTCGAGTACCAGCGCCTGCTGCCCAAGACCCCCATCGTGCAGATCCCGAACGCGGTCGACCGGGTCGACCAGGAACGTTCCCAGCAGGTCAACCCCGTCGTGGTCGCGGCCGGCCGGCTGGTGCCGCAGAAGGGCTTCGACCTGCTCATCCAGGCCTTCGCGCAGGTGGTCCAGGAGCATCCGGACTGGCGGCTGCGCATCTTCGGCACCGGGCCGCGCAGGAGCCAGCTGGAAGGGCTCGTCGCGCAGCACGGGCTGGGCGGGCACGTGGAGCTGCCCGGCCGTACCGAGCGGCTGGACAAGGCACTCGCGGCCGCCTCCGTGTACGCTCTGAGCTCGCGTTTCGAGGGCCTGCCGATGGTCATGATCGAGGCCATGACACACGCGCTGCCGGTGGTCGCGTACGACTGCCCGACCGGGCCGCGCGACGTGCTGACGGACGGCGTGGACGGCTTGCTCGTGCCGGCGCGCGACGTGGACGCGCTGGCCGCGGCGCTGAGCCGGGTCATCGGCGACCGGGAGCTGCGGGTGCGGATGGGGAAGGCGGCGGTCAGAGCGTCGCGTGCGTACGCTCCGGAATTGGTGATGCCATTGTGGGAGGATTTGTTCTCAGAGCTGCTGGCGGGTGAAAGAGTGGCCGACAACTTCTGGAGCGCTCACTGACAGCGCTCAGGACATAGCCAGGAAAAGATTTACCTACCGATTCCTCCGGCTGTATCGGCGTTTCCGCATGCCCTTTCGCAAAATTCCCCTCATTTCGACTAAAGCATGCTAAAGGGCACGGCAGCCTGGGTGAATGCGTATCCGGAAAGCCCGCCTGGCCGCCGTGGGAGGCGCGCTCGCCCTCGCCACGGGGCTCGCCGCGCCCGCGTATGCCCAGGTTTCCGCCCCTGCCGTGGCCACCGTCCGGCAGCAGGCACCCGCGGTGTACGCCAACGCCGCGTACCTGATGGACGCCTCGTCCGGCAAGGAACTGTTCGGCAAGAACGCCGGCGAGCGCCTGCCGATCGCCAGCGTCACCAAGACCATGACCGCGTACCTCGTGATGAAGACCGCCAAGCCCACGGACGTGGTGCAGATCAAGCGGGAGGACGTCCAGTATGCCGAGGACGGCGGCGGCACCACCGCCGACCTGCAGCCCGGCGACCGCATCCCCGTCGGCGAGCTCCTGTACGGCCTGATGCTCCCCTCGGGCGCGGACGCCGCGCACGCGCTGGCCCGCACGTACGGGCCCGGCGTCAAGGGCTTCGTCGCCAAGATGAACGCGACGGCCCGCGAGCTCGGCATGAAGGAGACCGAGTACGTCAACGCCGACGGCCTGCCCACGCCGGACGGCGACGGCTACTCCACGGCCCACGACCAGACCGTGCTGGCGGCCAAGGCGCTGCAGGTGCCGCTGATCAAGCAGGTGGTCGGCACCCGGTACCACTCGCTGGACGCCAACGGGGAGCACGGCACGTACGGCTGGCGCAACACCAACCGGCTGCTCGGGACGCCCGGTGCGATCGGGGTGAAGACCGGGTTCACCCGGGCGGCGGGGTACACGCTGGCGTTCGCGGGCGAGCAGGACGGCCACACGCTGGTCGGCGTGCTGCTCGGCGAGTCCGACTCCAGCCGCCGCTTCGACACGGCGGAGGCCCTGCTGTCGTGGGGCGCGGCCCGCGCGGCCGCCTGACCGGGGTTCTCAAGGTCGTCCTGGCCATGGACGGTGTTGATCCTTTGGGCTAGTTTGCCCGACATGAAGCTTCGATTCGCGTTAGGCGCGCTGTCAGCGGCGGCCGTCGTACTCGCCGCCGCGCTCCCCGCCCACGCCGGGACGCCCCGGCTCTCCTGGGAGCTCAAGGAGACCGGGGTGACCGCGCGCCTGCGCGGCCTGTCGCCCGTCAGCCGCGACGTGGCCTGGGCCTCCGGCTCGGGCGGCACCGTGCTGCGGACCGTGGACGGCGGGCGCAGCTGGGAGAACGTCTCACCGCCCGACACCGCCGCGCTCCAGTTCCGCGACATCGAGGCCTTCGGCGCGCGCCGGGCCGTGGCGCTGTCCATCGGCGAGGGTACGGACTCGCGCGTCTACCGGACTGAGGACGGCGGGCGCACCTGGGCGGAAGCGTTCAGGAACGACGAGCCGAAGGCGTTCTACGACTGCCTCGCCTTCTTCGACCGGCGGCACGGGCTGGCCATGAGCGATCCCGTGGACGGCAGGTTCCGCATCCTGGCGACGGAGGACGGCGGGCGGAGCTGGCAGGTACTGCCCGCCGACGGGATGCCGGAGGCGCTGCCGGGCGAGGCGGGCTTCGCGGCGAGCGGGCAGTGCCTGGTCACGGCGGGCGGCCGGGACGCCTGGCTGGCCAGCGGCGGGGCGGAGCGGTCACGGGTGTTCCACTCGGGCGACCGCGGGCGCACCTGGACGGTGGCCGACACCCCGATCCCCGCTGGGGACGCGGCGCGCGGCGTGTTCGGCCTGGCCTTTCGCGACCGCCACCACGGCATCGCGGTCGGCGGCGACTACCGGCCCGACCAGCCGTCCCCCAGCGCGGGCGCGGTGACCGCCGACGGCGGCGCCACCTGGCGGCCGGCCACCACGCCGCCTCCCGCGTACCGGTCGGGGGTCGCCTGGCTCCCGCACCTGCCCTTCGCGGCCATCGCGGTGGGGCCTTCCGGCAGCGATGTCACGTGGTCGGGCGGGCGGAGCTGGGAGACGTTCGACAGCGGTTCCTTCGACACGGTGTCGTGCACCCCTGACCTGACGTGCTGGGCCTCGGGCGAAGGGGGCCGCGTCGCCCGCCTGACCCTGAGGTAACCGCAGCCTCGGCCCCGCGCCGCCGCCCTCGGGCGCGGGCTCGCGTCGTCGGCGGACTCGAGCGTGGGGCGTCGGCGCGCGACGTGCCCGGAACCCTGAGGGGGCCGTCAGCGAACCCCGCGGGGCCGGAACTGGATGCTGATGCGCGGCCCCGTGGGCCGGGCCGTCTTCGGGATCGCGTGCTCCCACGTACGCTGGCAGCTCCCGCCCATCACGATCAGATCCCCATGCCCCAGATCGCGCCGGATGGACGGCCCGCCGCCGCGCGGGCGGAGCAGGAGCGGGCGGGGATCGCCGACCGAGACGATCGCCACCATGGTGTCCTCGGTGCCGCCCCTCCCGATCGTGTCGCCGTGCCAGGCCACGCTGTCGCGGCCGTCGCGGTAGAAGCAGAGCCCGGCCGTACGGAACGGCTCCCCCAGCTCCTCCTCGTAGTGCTCGTTGAGCGCGCGCCTGCAGTCGTCGAGCACCGGATCGGGCAGGGTCTCGTCCTCGTCGTAGAACTTCAGCAGCCGCGGCACGTCCACCACCCGGTCGTACATGTGCCGCCGCTCGGCCCGCCACGGCACCGTCTCGGCCAGCCGCTCGAACAGCGTGTCCGCCCCCGACAGCCAGCCCAGCCGCAGGTCGATCCAGGCGCCGCGGTCGAGGTGCGTCCTGCGGACCGTGTCGCCGAGCGGCCCGACCCCCAGCTCCTCGTCCAGGCCGAGCAGAGATGCTTGGAACGGGGCATTCATGGTGTCGAGTCTATGCCATGGTTCAAACGTATATTCGACTCTGGGCTCCCTGGCCACTGATCAGCGAGTTGATTCGCGGATCACGAGTGTGAAGGGAGCTATGTGTTCACCGGCCTGGCGGAGCGGGGCGTGAATGCGATTGATCAGCAGTTCGACGGCCTTCGCGGCCATCCACCGGTGGTCGGGTGCCACCGTGGACAACGACGGGACCATGAACTCCGACTCGGGGATGTCGTCGAAGCCGATGAGCCGTACGTCGTCGGGGACGCGAACACCGCGGTCGGCGAGACCGCGGAGCACCCCTTGGGCGACAGTGTCGGTCACCGCGACCACGCCGTCGATCCCGCCGCCGGAGTCGGCCAGGCGGCGGCCCGCGTCGCGGCCGGAGTCCATGGTCATCCCATCGATGGCGAAGAACAGCGCGGGATCGGCGGAGAGCCCATGTTCGGCGAGGGCGGCGAGGTAGCCCCGATAGCGGCGCGTCACCACGTTCACTCCGTCGAGACCGCTGCCGGTGACGAGCGCGATCCGGCGACATCCCCGGTCGATCAGGTGTGCGGTCGCCGCCTTCGTGCCTTCCTCGTTGGGCATGGCGACGTGGTCGAACTTCGCGCCGAAGTCCTGCTCGCCCAGCATCACGATGGGGTAGCCGGCGTCAGCCAGCCGCGGATCAGCGCGGTCGAGCTCGACCGCGCTGAGGATCAGGCCATCGAAATGGAGCGTGTGCGAATGGGCGATCGCGTCCATTTCACCGGCCGCGGCCGCGCCGGTCTGCTCGATGGAAACATGGAAGCCGTGCTGTGCTGCCTGGGCGATCACGTGGGCGGCGAGCTGGCCGAAGTACGGCCGGTCGATCTCGGGCACGGCCAGCCCGATGACGCCGGTCCGCCCGGATCTGAGGGTCCGGGCGGAGACGTTGACGCGGTAGCCCGACTGACGGATCGCCTCCATCACCCGGCGCCGGACCGGCTCGCTGACTCCGGCCCGGCCGTTGATGACGTTGGAGACCGTCATCTTCGACACCCCGGACAGCTTGGCGACGTCGCTCATGGTGACCATGCCGCTCCTCAGCTCCTGCATCCTTCGGCCGGAATCAGATCCGACCGGCTCCGACCGCGGGTCGCCGACGTCTTGAGCCTACTGCGCCTCACAGAAGGCAATCACTGCCCTCGCGGACGAACACCGGGATGCGCTCCAACGGAGTGGCGGCCTCGATGGTGCCGCTGTCGTAGACGTCACCGGTGGCGAGCTCCACCCAGCGCGTGCCCTGGGGCAGGTAGACGCTCCGACCGGCCGCCGCGGGGGCCAGCACGGGCGCGACCAGCAGGTCCGGGCCGAGCATGAACTGGTCGTCCACGGCCCAGGCCCGTTCGTCGCCGGGGAAGTCGAACAGCAGCGGGCGCAGCACAGGCTCGCCCCGCTCGTGCGCGGCCTCGGCGAGCCTCATCAGGTACGGCTTGAGCCGTTCGCGCAGGAACAGGTGCTCGCGGAAGATCTGGTAGGCGCGCTCGCCGTAGGACCAGACCTCGTTGTCCGCTCCGGTCTGCCCGGCGGTGAACGGACCGGACGGTTCGCGTACCCCATGCAGGCGCATGATCGGGCAGAACGTACCGAACTGGAACCAGCGGATCATCAGCTCCCGGTACTCCTCCGAGGAGGGATCGCCGCCGTGGAAGCCGCCGATGTCGCTGTTCCACCAGGGGATGCCGCTGAGTGCGACGTTCAGACCGGTGCGGACCTGAGTGGCCAACGCGTCCCAGGTGGGCCGGATGTCTCCCGACCACAGGGCCACGCCGTACCGCTGGCTGCCCGCCCAGCACGAGCGGACGAGTGAGAGCGGCCGCGCGACTCCCGCCTCGGTCAGGCCGTCGTGGAGGCCGCGGGCGTGGTAGTGGCCGTACATGTTGCCGACCTGCCGTCCCGGGCCGGCCCCGTACAGCGCCTGCTCCGCCCTGCGCGGGGTCAGATCGGGCTCGCAGGCGTCCAGCCAGAACGCCTCCACGCCCAGGTCGAAGTAGTGCTCACGGAGTTCCCGCCAGAGCTTGCGCCGGGCGTCGGGGACGGTCGCGTCGTAGTAGGCCGAGGGTACGAAGCTCTCGCCCCGTCCCTTGGCCGGCCAGTCCTGGGTGAGCAGGCCACCCTCCACGCTGCTCACCAGGTGCCCGGCCGCGCGCATCTCGGGGTAGTTGTCGCTGTCGGCTTCCACGGTCGGCCAGACCGACACCACCAGCTTGACGCCGAGCTGGTCGAGCTCCTTGACCATCGCCTGCGGATCGGGCCAGAACTCCGGGTCGAAGCTCCAGTCCCCCATGCGCTCCCAGTGGAAGTAGTCGGCGACGATCGCCGAAAGCGGCAGGCCCAGCTCCTTGTGGCGTCTGGCCACGGCGAGGAGTTCGGCTTGTGTGCGATAGCGCAGCTTGCTCTGCCAGAACCCGGCCGCCCAATCCGGAATGAGGGGGGCGTGGCCCGTGGCGTCGGCATAGCTCGCCATGATCTGGGCCGGCGATTCGCCGGCCGTGATCCAGTAGTCGATCTGATGGGCGGAGTCAGCCACCCAGCGGGTGGCGTCGTGTGCCAGTTCCACCCTGCCCATCGCGGGGTTGTTCCACAGCAGCCCGTATCCGCGGGAGGAGAACAGGAACGGGATGGTCGTGGTGGTGTTGCGCTGGACGAGGTCGAGCACGCAGCCCTTCTGGTCCAGCAGGCCGTGCTGGTGCTGGCCCAGACCGTAGATGCGTTCGTCGTCGTAGGCGCGGAAGTGCTGCTCGATGCGGTAGCCGCCGTCTCCGAGCGGAGCGTGCACGCGCGGCCCCTGATGCCAGACGTAGGGCTGCTTGTCGGCGAGCAGTTCCCTGCCGGTCTCGGTGTGGAAGAAGCGGAGGCGCCCGGCCTCCGCCTCGGCGGTGATCCGGCCGTTCACCATGGTGCTCCCCCGCTGCTGTGGGCGGGCCCCGGCGGGTGGAGTGGTGAGCGCGCCGGGCAGGTCGTGCCTGATCGCGTGCGGTGCGGAGCGGACCCGGAAGGCGTGCGGGCCCCACGGTTCGACGTGCAGGATCTCCTGCGGACCGGTTTCGATGATCAAGGAATGCTCCTGACGACAGCAGTGACGAATGACCAGGGCGGCAGGTCCACGGTGTCGCCGCCGGTCGTGATGACGACCGGTGCCACGGGTGATGCGGTGAAGGGTTGTCCTTCGTCGGGGTTCGCACCGGCGAGCGTCGTCACCGTGGCGACCGTCTGCTCGAGCGGTTCGGCGAGTCGGATCGTCGCCACGCGGGCGGTGGGATGGGCGTTCACCACACGGATCACGTACTCGGTGGTCCCGTCGGCCGCCGTCCGCGAAGCCGCGCCGGCGACCACCCGGTGCTCGGGCCGCAGGTCCTGTTCGTAGTCGTGCCGCAGTTCGCCGTCGATCCACACGCGTACGCGCGCACCGTCCAGGCGTACTCTGACGCGCACCGGGATGCCCGTGCGCACGCCGTGCCAGTGCAGCGGCCCGTGATCGTCGTTGGTGATGCCGTCGTCGCCGCGTATCACGAGGGTGGATCTGTTCTGCCAGGCTCCGACGTGGACCTGCAGGTAGCTGTCACCGCCGAGTTCGACGACGAACCCCTCGTCGCCCGCCCGTCTGGTGGCGGTGAGCTCGAGGGTGGCCGCGGCGGGGTCGATGCCGCCGAGCTCCACGGGTTCTCCGCCCGGGTCGGTGGTCACAGGATGCCGTACGAGGCCGTCGAGCACGATGTCGGCGTAGTCGACGCTCGCGCCCTGCGACATCAGCCGTACCGAGCCGGTCTCCGGCAGCGTCACGGGCTCCGGTTCGACGCCGCCGAGCGTGACGGGGTGGAGCCTGGTCCCCCGTTCACGGGAGAACATGCCCTGGACGTGGTAGGAGGCCGAGGGCAACACCTCGGTGGCGGTGAAGTAGATCAGATCGGGGGTCCACTGAGCGTGCCCGACCCGGGCCAGGAGGGGTGCGTAGGAGGCCAGCCGCACCACGCCGGGGTTTCGCTCCAGGCCGATCATGTAGGCGGCCTCGGCCAGGGCGGAGCGCAGGGTGTTGCTGCGCGCGGCGTACTCCCCGAGGTAGACCTGAGGGCCGGGCTCGTAGGTGCGGTAACGGTCGACGTTCTGGTGGAACCAGCGCGGGTTGCGGTAGCCGTGCTCATCGACCATGGCAGTGCCGCGGGCGCGGGCGAACGCCCAACCGGCCTCGAAGTCGGGGCCGAAGGGCTGGGGCCCGACCGTGCCGATCACGCAGATCTCCGGATGGCGGCCGCGTACGGCGTCCTCGATGCGTGCGTAGCGGTCGCGGAAATCGTCGGTGATCTCGTCCTCGTTGCCCAGCCCAAGGTAGCGCAGCCTGAACGGTTCCGGATGGCCGAGCGCGGCACGGCGCGCGCCCCACAGGGTGTCCGCCGACCCGTTCGCGAACTCGATGAGGTCGAGTACGTCCTGGATGTAGGCGTCCATGGCGTCGTCGGCGATCGCCTGAGCGCCGCCCGGGTAGTTCTGGCAGCACACTCCGGCCGCGACCACCGGGAGCGGCGTGGCTCCGGTGGCCTGGCACAGCTCGAAGTACTCCAGGTAGCCGATCTGCCGGGACTGGTGGTAGCCCCACGAGTTGGGGATCTGGGCCCGCTCGTGGCGCGGCCCGATCGTGGTCTTCCAGTGGTAGATGTTGTCCAGGCCGAGCCCGTGCGCGACGCAGCCGCCGGGGAAGCGGATGAAGCTCGGCGACAGGTCCTTCAGCGCCTGGAGCAGGTCGGGCCGGAAGGTCAGCGGCTCACCGCCTGGGCCGGTCGGCCGCAGTGAGACATGATCGAGGTCGACGACGAGTCCCGCCGGGATCTCGATGTGCAGCCGGCCCCGGCCGTCGGCGACCGCGGTGAGGGTCGTCTCGCAGCGGTGCCAGCCGCCGGCCGGCACCATGACCTGTGCGCGGGCAAGGCTGCCGCCGTTCGAGCCGATGGTGACCGTCAGGCGCGCCGGTTCCGCTCCGGCGCGGGCGAAGAACGAGAGCAGGAAGCCCTGCCCGTCGCTGGTGCCCGTGCCGTCCCATCCTTCGTTGACCAGGGTCACGGGCCCGGTCAGGCGCAGGTAGTGCGCGTTGTTCGGATGGATCGGGGCATCGGTGCGGACCTCTACCCGATCCGCGACATCGGCACTCCACGCGGTCAGCGCGTCCCAGCCGTCCCGGTCGGCGGCGTTGAACTCGAAGTCGCCGTTGCGGAGGCATTCGGCGTTCAGGCCTCCGTCGAGCGCGTCGTTGAGGTCCTCGATGAACAGTCCCCACAGGTCCGGGGCGACCTCGACGCCCTGCTGGGCCCCGACGTCGATGGTGATGCGTTCGTGCGCGGTCATGCGAGGCGCCCCTCCACGGTGACGAAGGAGTGTGCCGGCAGGTGGACCCGAAGCCCGGAGGCGGTGGGCGTGACCTGCTGGTGGGAGCGGGGCGCGACGGCGTCGGGCGCCTCGGGCGTGTTGTGGGTCTGCGGCTTGTCGGCGGTCAGGATGCGGGCGCGGACGTCGGCCACCGCGCCGCCACGCAGGTCCAGGTCCACGTCGACCGGCTCGGCCGCGTCCAGGTTGGACAGCGAGACGAGCACACGCCCGTCCTTGCGGCTGGCCGAGACCGAGACGGTCTGCAACGTCTCACGGGTGGGCACCCCCGCGGGGAGGTCGACCCGCAGCGAGGCCGCGTCCTGGTGACCCTTGTTCATCTCGAACACGTGGTACGTCGGCGTCAGCACGAGCGCGCCCGAGTCGGGATCGGTGAGGATCATGGCCTGGAGCACGTTCACCGTCTGGGCGATGTTGGCCATCACCAGCCGGTCGGCGTGCCGGTGGAAGATGTCGAAATGCACGCCGGCCACCAGCGCGTCACGCAGGGTGTTCTGCTGGTAGAGGAAGCCGGGATTGGTGCCGGGCTCGACGTTCCACCACGTGCCCCACTCATCCACGACCAGGCCCACGTTCTTGCCCGGGTCGTAGCAGTCCATCACGTTGGAATGGCGGGTGATCAGCTCGTCGATCCGCGCGGCCTGGACCAGCGTCCGGTAGTAGTCCCCGGTGTCGAACACCGTCGCGTCGCCCTTGTCCTGCCAGGTACCCGGGATCGTGTAGTAGTGCAGCGAGAGCGCCTGGTAGAAGGGCTGGGGCCGGTAGGCGCAGCCCAGGTCGCCGAGCTGCTTCATCAGCGTCTCGGTCCAGGCATAGTCATCGGAGTTCGCCCCGGCGGCGATGCGGTACAACTTGTTCTCACCGTGATCACGGCAGTACGTGCCGAACCGGCGCGCCTCATGAGCGTACTGCCCGGCGGTCATGTGCCCGCCACAGCCCCACGCCTCGTTGCCCAGCCCCCAAAAACGCACCCGCCACGGCTCGTCCCGCCCATGGGCCTTACGCAGCCGCACCATCGGCGAGTCACCCTCACGGGTGAGGTACTCCACCCAGTCGCTCATCTCCCTGACCGTGCCGGACCCGACATTGCCGCTGATGTACGGCTCAGCGCCGAGCAACTCGCACAGGGCCATGAACTCGTGCGTCCCGAAGTGGTTGTTCTCCTCGACGTTGCCCCAGTGCGTGTTCACCATCGCCGGACGCCGATCCTTCGGCCCCACCCCGTCCATCCAGTGGTACTCATCAGCGAAACAACCACCCGGCCAGCGCAGATTCGGGATGTTCAGCGCGCGCAACGCCTCCACCACATCCAGCCGGATCCCGCCCGCGTTCGGGATGTCACTGTCCTCGCCCACGTAGAACCCGCCATAGACGCACCGGCCCAGATGCTCGGCGAAATGACCGTACAGATGCCGACTGATCAACGGACCCTCGACATCGACATTGACGATGGCGGGCACGACATTGTTGCTCATCTGTGAATACCTTGCGTTCGATGGAAGGAACCGGCCTTGCGCAGCGCCCTGCTCCTGGCCGCGTACACCGCGCAGACGACCGAGAACAGCAGGCAGCCGACGACATCGCGGGTCAGCAGCGCCCCGACCGCGCACGCGCCTGCCCACCACAGGACGGCCGCGCCGGGCCGGGTGCCGATCCGCCAGGCCAGCCAGCCGGTGACGAGCGCCACGAGCAGCAGGACCAGGCCGTAGACGCCAACCACGGCGGAGGCGCCGGCGATCAGACTCTCGCCTGCGGAACCGGCCGCCACCTGCTCGAACCACATCCGGTAGGGGAACAGCGTGACGAGCGCGAGGAGGCCGGTCCAGACGGCTGCGGCCACCAGGAGCCGCCGTTCGAGTCGCCGTTGCACGGATCTATCCCTTCAGACCGGCGTTGAGGTTCAGGGAGCTGAGGAAATAACGCTGCGCCGCCAGGAACAGGACCGTGGTGGGGATCATCGCCAGCACGGCGCTGGCCATGAGCTGCCCCAGCTTGGAGTAGTCGCCGAACATGTTCTGCAACAGCAGCAGCCCGGCGGTGATGGGCATCCGCTCGATGTCGTTGAACACGATCGTGGGCCACAGGAAGTCGTTCCACGAGCCGGTGAACGAGAACAGGAAGACGACGATGAGGACCGGGCGGATACTCGGCAGGATGACCTGGGCGAAGATCCGGAAATCACCTGCCCCGTCGACGCGGGCGGCCTCGTCCAGCTCACGGGGCACACCCGCCATGAAACTGCGTACGAGGAAGACGTTCGCCACACCCGCCAGACCGGGGATGATCATGGCGAGCGGCGAGTTGACCCACCCCAGAGTCTGCACGATCTTGTACGAGGGGATGAGGTTGACGACACTGGGGAACAGGGATATCCCCAGCAGCGTCAGGAACAGAGCGTCCCTGCCGGGGAAGCGCATCCGGGTGTAGCCGTAGCCGGCGAGGGCGACCACGACCACGGTGAGCGCGGCGTGCGAGGTGGAGATGACCAGAGAGTTCACGAACCACTGGAGCACCGGATAGCTGGAGGCGCCCTCGACGAGCGTCACGTAGTTCTCCGCGACCCAGTGCGCCGGCAGCAGGCTGAAGCCCGAGTAGGCGATCTCGGTCGCCGACTTGAACGACGTCGCGATCGAGTACGCGATGGGAAGCAGCCATACCAGGGCGAGCGTGGCCAGCGCGACGTAGCAGATGATCAAACTCGTCCGCCGCCGCAGGCGTCCGCCGTCGCCCGGCGGCACTGTCGTCGACTCAGCCACGGATCCCCCTGTGCATCACGGAGAACTGAACCGCCGAGATGAGCATCAGCACCACTCCGAGCAGCATGGACATGGCGGCGGCCATCCCGGCGATGGACGCTCCCGTACCGAAGGCGAGGTCGCGAATGTTCATCATCAGGACCTTGGTGCTGCTGTTCGGCCCGCCCTTGGTGAGCATCATGGGCTGACCGAACACGTTGAAGCTGCCGACGGTCGTGAGGACCATGGTGTAGAGCAGGGGGAACCGGATCGAGGGCAACGTCACGCTGAGGAAGCGCCGCACCGTGCCCGCGCCGTCGATCTGCGCGGCTTCGTGAAGCTCGCGCGGTACCGCGGAGATCGCCGATCGGTAGATCACGAGGTTGCCGCCGATGCCGGCCCACACGGTCAGGACGAAGATCGTCAGCCAGGCCCACGGCTGTGTCGTGATGAAGCTGATGTCGGTGCCCAGGAGGTTGTTGAGCGGTCCGAGTTCGCGGTTGAACATCAGGACCCAGGCGATCGCGCCGGCCGAGACCGAGATCAGTCCGGGGATGTAGAAGACGCCTTGGAAGAATCCCGCGCCCTTGAGGTCCTTGCGCGACAGCCCGGCGGCCAGCAGCAGCGGGATCACGATCAGCAGCGGCACGGAGACGGCGACGAAGATCAGCGTGTTGACCAGGCCGTTGACGAACTGGTCGTGGAACACCGACTCGGTGTCGAACAGAATCTCGTGGAAGTTGTCCAGGCCGACGAACTGGGGGTCGCCCAGGAGGTTCCACCGGGTGAAGCCGATGTAGAGGCCGTACACGCCGGGAAGGAGACCGAACACGGCGAACAGCACCAGGTGCGGGCCGATGAAGGGCGCCGCGCGAAGGGCACGTCTCATCGCCGGGTCAGTCACGCTTCGTTCCCGCGGCGTCGGCTTCGGCGATCTTCGCTTCGATCTCCTTCTGCATCGTCTCCAGCCCTTGGGCGACCGGGACGCGGCCCCAGACGATGTCCTTGCTGTGGTTCCACAGCGCACCCGAGATGAAGCCGGCGTGCGGCGTGGCGTCGATCTTCAGCATCGACTGCTGTTCGGAGGTGGCGGTGAGGAAGGACTGCGGGTACTTGGCGTACTCGGGGCTCTCGAAGACCTGGCGGCTGGCCGGGATCTGGCCCGAGTCGGCCCACTTCAGGGAGTTCTTGCGCACGAACTCGACGAACGCCGCCACCGCCTTGTCGCGCTCCTTGCCGCGGCTGCCGTCCTTGAGCTGGACGAACTGGTGGGAGCCGAGGACGTTGACCGGCTTGTCGGGCGACATCTGAAGAGCGTTCGTGAGCCCGAAGTTCAGGCCCTTGATGGCGCGGTGGCCGCTGAGCCCCCAGGTGCCGTCGGGCAGGAAGAGGGCCTTCCCACTGTTGAACACCTGCATCGAGTCCGAGTCCTCGGGCGCGATGAGCCCATCCTTCTGAAGCTGTACCAGCTTGCTGTAAACAGTGGTGAACTGCGGAGAGGTCATCTCGACCTTGCCGGGCTGAGGTTCGGCGCTGCCGCCCAGGTTACGCACGCCGGCGTCCACCACGCCGGGGATGAACAGCCCGGCGAACGCGTAGGTATCCGGAGGAAGCTTGCCCTTGAGGGTGGCGAGCTCGTCGAGCGTGACCACCTTGTCGTCGAGGAAGCCTTCGGCGCCGTACTTGGCGACCAGGTCCTTGTTGTAGTACATGATCACGCCGTGGAGGTCGAGCGGGATGCCGTACGACTTGCCGCCGACCGTGCCGGCGTCCCACGCCGTCTCCTGATAGTTGTCCCGCTTGAGCTGGGGCTGGGCAGCCGTGAGAGTTTCGTCCGTCGTCAGGACTCCAGCGCCCGCGAACTCCGGGATGCGCGCGGCGTGCATGATCATCACGTCGGGGATGTCGTCCTCGGCGTTCACCACGCTGTAGACCTTCGTGTACAGGTCGGCTTCGGCCATGGGCTGGAAGGTGACCGGGTACTGGGGCTTGGTGGCGTTGTAGTCCTGGACGATCTGGCGCATGTAGGCGCCGTCGTCGCCGGTGAGCGGGTTCCAGAAGGTCAGCGTGTTGCTCTCACTCGAAGAGCAGCCGGTGAGCAGCGCGGCGACCATGGCAGCGGCCGCGAACACCTTGGGAGTTCGTCTCATTGCGTGTTCTCGCTTCGATGGGGACCTGGCGACGTGGGGGAGTGAGGCGCATCACTGTATCGATCCATGTATCGATAAAGTGAGGTAACTTTATCGATACATTCTGATCTGTCAAGAGGCTCCGACCAGTTCACGGCCCGCAGAGGAAGCATCGGCCAGGTCCCGCCGGTTTCGCCGTGGTCACGCAGGACCCGCGAAACGAATGCCGGTACGGCGGGGCTCCCCGGGCCCCCGCCGTACCGGCAGGAGAGGCGGTCAGCCGCCGCACGCGGCGAAGACGAACGTGTCCTTGAGCGTCGTGTACTTGTCCCTGACCTTGACCGCGCCCGTCTCGGTGTCGATCTGGACGATCGTCATCCGGTCGCCACCGGACAGCATGTGGAGGGTCACCTGGGTGTCGCCGGTCCAGTCGACCATGTCGACGTCCGCGTCCGGGAGCTTGATCTTCTTGCGGCTGGTGACCTGGTCGGTCTGCAGGTCGTACAGGACGAGCTGCGGCTTGCTCCCCTGCACGACGTTCGCGACCGTGCGGCCGTCGGCGGACAGCGCCTGCGGCCCGTTCGACGCGACGACCTGCGGCGGCGCGACCCGTACGGCCTCCTCGCCCGTGTCGCTGTAGACCGCCAGCTCGGTGACGGACTCGTCGCCGTCGACGGTGGTGAGGAGCTCGTCCCCGTCGAAGCTGAAGCCCAGCACCGATCGGTCGGCCGGCACGGTGCCGAGCCGGGCACCGGTGCCCGTGTCGAACACGCGCGTGCTCGCCGGCTTGTCGCCGCCGATGATCGCGGCCAGCCGGCCGCCGTCGTCGGACAGGAGCAGGGTCACGTCGTTCTGGGCCACGCGGGGCAGCGCGTTCTTGGCGAACACCTTGACGCCGCCGCCGAGCGTCCGCACGGCCAGACTGCCGGTCTTGGTGAAGTACGCGATCCGCCGGCCGTTCCCGCTGACCGCGATGGGCGCCGGGGAGTAGCGGACCGACTTGCCCTTCGCGTCGAGGGCGACCCCCTGGGCGTCATGCAGGACGCTCTTCTCGCCGCTGTGCATGACGAGCCGCCAGTCGCCGCACGGCCTGTCCCCGCCCTTGGACGTGCACTTCTTGATGGAGGCGTACCGGATGCTGTCGTGCCCCTGATGAAAGTCCGCGTGCGGCCCAGCGTACGCGACGCCGGGGGCCGCGACCAGGCCGGCGGCCACGAGGACCGCGATGATCTTCACTCTCATGTCGTTCACTTCCCCGCTTCGACGTGCTCGAACTTGGTGTTGCTGATCGTGTATGCGTCGGTCTGCGTGGCCTTGCCGGACTGAGGATCGACGGTGAGCACCCGTACCACCGCCGCCTCCCCGTCGTCGCCGCGCCGCACCGTCGCGCGGATCCGGCCATCCGGCCCCCACCAGGCCGTCTCCGCCTCCGTGTCCGGCGTGAGCGGCAGGTCGGCCCCCGCCGACAGCTCGCCGCTCTCCAGGTCGTACGTCCGCACCCTCGGCGGCTTCTTTCTGTCGGCGTTGCCCGCGATGAACGCGGCCACCGTCCGGCCGTCGGGGGCCAGGGCCAGGGCCTCCGCGCCGTAGACGACCTGGGGCGGCGTCCGCTTGATCGAGCCGCCGCCGAGCCGGTACGCGGCCAGCCGCGTGGTGTTGTCGCTCAGGTCGCGGCTGGTCAGCACCTCGTCGCCGTCACCGCTGAACCCGAGCATCGAGTCCCCGAGTGGCAGGGTCGTGGTCTGGCCGGTGGCGACAGTGATCACCTTGATGGGCCGGCTCACGGGCTCGTTCCCGTAGTCGATCATCACTCTGTCGCCCTTGGGCGACAGCATGACGCTGAGGTTGACAGCGCCCGCCGACTTCGGCAGCAGCTTGGCCGGGCCGCCGGTGACCGGCTGGACGACCAGGCGGTGGTCGCGGGCGCGCTGGTAGGCCAGCACGCGGCCGTCGGCGCTGATCGCGAACGCGGCCGTCTCGTCCTTGGCACCGACCTTGCTGCCGGCCGCGTCGCGCACGACGACCTGCCTGCCGTCCCGCATGACCAGCTTCCAGTGGCCGCAGGGGTAGTCGGTGTCGTCCTTCTTGTCGTGGCAGGACTTGATCCAGGCGGCGCGGGCCGCCGGTGTCCCTGCCTGGGCGTGGGCGGCGCCGGGTGTGAGCCCCAGCCCGCCGATGACCGCCGACGCCAGCAGCGCCGCGGTCACTGAGGGGTGCCTCATGGTTGGGATCCTTTCGCTCAACCCGTTAGACACCCACCTGATGTGCGCGGTTGGTCACAGATCAGCCACGTTCGAACGGAGAGCGCGGGGTGTTCATAATGTGCCACCGTGAGGATCATCCAGCGCCTCGGTGTGGTGGCGGCTTGCCTCGGGGGGCTGACCACGTCCTCCGTGCAGGCGCAGTGGGAGCCGGTGGAACCGCCGGAACTGGAGGCTCCTTCGGAGTGGGCCGGTCTCCTGGCCCTCGGCCCGCGCGACGTGTGGGCGGCCGGTTCTGAGGACGGCCCCGACGGCTTCTCCTGGTCGTACGAACCCGGCGCCAAGAACGCGGGTCGGCCCGTCCTCCAGCGTTGGGACGGCACCGCGTGGCGGCGGACGGAACTACCGGATTGGCACGGTGAGCTGCACGCGGTCACCGCCCTGGGCAAGGACGACGTGTGGGTGGCGGGCGTCGACGCCGAGCTCCAGCCCGGGCGGGTCATGATGCTGCACTACGACGGGCGGAGCTGGACGAGGGAGTTTCTGAGATCGGCGGGCACGGTGCACAAGCTCAACCTGGCCCGCGTCCCCGGAACATCGCAGCTGTGGCTCACCAACTCCCGTGGGCCAGGCTACAGCGACAAGCCTGTCGTCTTCCGCCGCCGCTGAGGGAGGAGCCAGGTCGGCTACAGGTACGACCTGGTCGCGGTCACCAGCTCGGGTGTGACGTCGCCGGTGTCGATGGTGACGGCGGACTCGGGGGTGCGCTCGCGTACGTCCTGGTCGCGGATGGCGAACACGGCCGGGACCACCCCCACGTCGCCGTAGCGGCCCGCCACGGCCTCGCCGATCGCCCGCCGCACGTCGCGGACCACGTCGTGCGAGGTGTGACCGGGACCGGAGGCGGCGAGGTAGCCCAGCATCCCCGCGAAACGCAGCTCCGTCTCGGCCGCCGGACGCTGCTCCGGCAGCACGGGGCGGTCGAGCCAGAACACCTTGCCCACCAGGAACGCCTCGTAGCCGGCCCCCTCGCGGCCCAGCACGCGCGCGCTCTCGGCGAGCAGCTCCCCGAACTCGGCCAGCTCCGCCTGGGGCGGCAGGTCCGTGGTGACGAACAGGGGCACGATCAGCGCGTCGAGCATTGGACTCATCCCTCCGTGAGGTGCCTCATGGTAGGACGTCCCACCGACAATCCCGGTCCGCGCCACACCCGCCGTCCGTGGCCGGGCATTCGTCTAACGCGCGACCCACTCGTCTTCCGGCGCCGAGTGCACGATCGGGTCGCGCCACCCCTGCGGTGTGTGCACGTGGTGCCGGATCCGGCCCTCCTCCACCATCCCGGCGGTCAGCATGGCGAGCTGGGCAGGCAGGTTGGCCGGGGAGCGGGCGCCCCAGACGCGGTGCAGCCCGAGCCCCTTGAACCCGAACGACAGGATTGACCTGCACCCCGCCGTGAACGGCGAGGATTCCCGTCCCGCCTGCGGCGGGAACTCTCGGCGCGGACGCCGCGAATTGTGGAACGGGGTGCTTGACGTTTCACAGACCCGACCACCGTCTGGAGGTCTCCACGCCCTGAGACGACCGGCCCGGCCGCCTTGTAATTGCGTTCCGTACAGGCTTGATTATCGCCCGTGTTCAAAATAGCAAAGGCCCCGGGACCGCGCTACACGCTCCGGTAACGCGATTCCCGTGATCCCTACAACCCTTGTCAAGTGGCAAGTTGACTACCGTAAGCCCGCGCGACAAGTTCGGCGACGGCGCTGTGAGAGCCGAGCGGTTCGGCGTGCCCGGCGCTGATCGCCGCGGCGGCCTGCGCGACGATGTCCGCCGGGGCCTCGTGTCCGATCAAGCAGGGCGCGATGGCCAGCCGTTCGGCGCCCGCCGCGCGCAGCCGCTGGGCCGCCATGGCGACGCCCGGCTCGCTGTCGAGGGAGGCCGACACGACGGGCAGCGTAAGCCTGGAGGCCAGCAGCACCGCCGTGGCCTGCACGGCGTGCACCGCGCGCTCCCCGCCGACCGTGGCGAGGATGACGGCGTCGACGGGGCTGGAGACGTTCAGCAGGCGGACGCGGTCGACCCTGGCCAGGCCGCGCTCCGCGAGCCTGATGTGCAGGGCCTCGGCCAGCAGCGGGTGCGGGCCGAGCGCCTCGGTGACGACGGCGCCGGTGCCGGCGGCCGCCACGGCCTTGCCGATCTCGGCCAGGACGACGGGGTCGTCCCAGGTGAGCAGGGGCACGATGACGGCGTCGCGGCCGGTGGGCAGGGAGTCCGCCAGGTTGGTCACGCTCGCCAGCCGGACCTCGATCTGCGGGTTGTCGACGCGTACGACAGCCGCGATCTCCTCGGCCACGCCGGCCGTGTCGCCCGGGGTGGCGAGCACGAGCACAGGGGCGTCCGGCGGCAGGGACGTAGGCACGGGACGGCGGTGGCGGCCGCCGCCCGGCCGGGGGGAACGTTCACGTACAGGCAGGCTCACAGGCGCGCAGTTTATGCCTATTCGGGGGCTGTTGTTCTGGGAATAGATGGCGATTCCGTCACAACGCCGGCGGTGTGAACGAGATCACATCGTGATCCCTCAAAACGTTGACTTATCCGTACAAAACGGAAGGCTTGGAGCAACTAGAAACGCGTTCTAGAGCGACATCCCGCCCGACACAGTCCGAGGACCGTACGCCGGAGGATGGGGAATGAAGCCGTTCTATGTCCGCGAGCTCAACGTCTACCCGGTCGGCGGCCGCCGGATCTTCCTGCTGGCGACAGCGGTGCTGGCCAGCCTGGTGGCTAACTTCGAGACCACCGTCGCCACCATCCTGCCGCTCCTCATGGACGACCTGAGGATGTCGCTCACCGAGTACGGGCAGATCGCGGCGCTGTCGGTGCTGATCGGCGGGATCTCGGCCGGGTTCGGCGGCATCCTGTCCGACCGGTGGGGCCGGGTGGCGATCCTGGTGCCGACCCTGACCGTCACCGCCGCCTGCAACTTCCTGCTCGCCACCGTGGACAGCGTGGCCGGGCTGTTCTGGGTCCGCTGCCTGATGCTGTTCATCGAGGGGGCGGGCATCACGATCACCGCGTCGCTGGTGCGGGACTTCTCGCCGCGCATGGGGCGGGCGCAGGCGTTCGCGTTCTGGACGTGGGGGCCGGTCGGGGCGTCGTTCCTGGCCTCGTTCATCGCGGGGTTCACGCTGCCGCTGTTCGGCAACGCGTGGCAGTCGCAGGCGATCATCATGGGCTTCCTGTCGCTGGCGATGTGCGCGGTCGTCATCTGGCAGATCGCCGAGCCGTCGGCGGCGCTGCGGGCGCAGGTGCTGCAGGCCGAGCAGGCCGTGCAGGCCGAGGGGCACACCCCCCACGGACGGCTGAGAGAGCTGTTCAGGCACCCGCACCTGTGGGCGCACGTCTTCGGCAACACCGGCTGGCAGGTGCTCTACTGGACGTTCGCCATCTTCGGCCAGACCATCCTGACCACCGCGTTCGGCATGGACGCGGCCGCGGCCAACCGCGTCGTGGCGCTGGGCATCGTGCTCAACGCCCTGGCCGTGGTGGTCGTCGGCCGGATCTCCGACCGGATCCAGCTGCGCAAGCCGTTCACCGCCGCCGGCACGGTCCTGACCGTCGCGGCGCTGGCGTACTTCGTCGCCATCGTCGGCCCCGGCGTGCCGGCGGCGCAGGTCACGATCGTGTACGCGCTGCTCTACCTGTTCATGGGCATCGCGTACGTGCCCTGGATGGCCAACTTCTCCGAGGACGCCGAGGACGTCGAGTCCCGCCTGCAGGGCTCCGCGCTGGGCATCTGGGGCATGGTCGTCCGCGTCATGATCGTGGTCCTGCTGGTGGTCTCCCCCGTCGTGGTGAAGGCCGGCGGCTGGCAGACGTGGCTGACCGTGGCGCTCGCCGGCCAGGTCGTGTTCCTGATCTCGATGGCCGCCTTCAGAGGCAGGTGGTCTACCGGGCCGGCACCACGACCGACTGCGGATTACCCGGGGCGTACACCGTGATGCCCTGCGGCAGCGACTTGAGCTTCTCGATCTCGGCGCAGGCGGGGCACTTGTCGTAGCCCTCCTGTCTCGCCCGGTTCGCCTCCGCCTCTGCCTTGGCCTGGGCGACCTTCGCCTGGGCCTCGGAGACGGCCGCCGAGGCGGCCAGCGAGCGGTCCACGGCCTGCTGCACCTCGCCCGGCAGCGTCACCTTGACCAGCGTGAAGCGCAGCCCGGTGAAGAAGTCGCCGCCCAGCGTCGCCGGCAGGTCGCGGGCCAGGGAGGCGTTGACCGCGTCCTGGACCTTGACGATGGTGGTGTTGCTGTCCTGCGGCTTGAGCGCGGCGCTCTCCAGCAGCGAGCACGACGGCACCAGCTCCGCGCAGCGCATGGCGCCGATCTGACCGCGCAGCGCGTTGTCGATCACGGGCCGGACGGCCTGGCCGAAGAAGGCCGACCAGCCGTCGTCGCCGTCCCACGGGTAGAGCGAGCGGTCGTCCTGCGTGCGGAAGGTACGGGTGCCGTACTTGTCGTCGAACGTCTTCAGCGTCGCGTGGTCCCGGTTGAGCGTGAAGTAGAGGGTGCCTTCGATGCCGAGGTTCACGCCGTCGCTGCTCGGCACCGTCACCACGTCCACGCCGAGTCTCGTGGCGCGCTTGGCGTCGGCGGTGATCGTGTAGAAGCGCTGCTGCGCCGGGTAGAGGTGGGTGGACGACCACATGCCGGTCCAGGTCAGGCCCGAACCGGGGTCGATCACCTGGCGTACCCTGTTGTCGTCGAGGGGGCCGCCGTCGCGAATGACGGCCACCTCGCCGCCGCCCGTGCTCTCCAGGCCCCCCACGCCCCCGATGAGCAGGGGGACGGCGATGAGCGCGGCGATGATGATCAGGGTGATTCTCATCCGGGCCCTTCCGCGCGGGCGGCGGAGGCAGCCGCCGCCCGCGGCTTTCGCGGCGATTTCCAGTGATGTCTCGCGGGTGCGGTGGTGAGCGGAAGGCTCAGGCGAACGGGCCCACCTGGCCGGGGAGCGGGGTCCTGGCCTCGGGGGCGTCGGCGAGGTCGAGGTCGCGGGTCTCCGGGGCGATGGCCAGGCCCAGGGCCGTGACCGCCAGGGCGGCGACCACGTAGATCGACACCGCGAGCGTGGATCCGTACGCCTCGAACAGCTTGAGCGCGATGATCGGGGCCAGCGCGCCGCCGACGATGCCGGCCACCTGGTAGCCCATGGAGGCGCCGCTGTAACGCAGGCGCGTGCTGAACAACTCGGCGATGAACGCCGCCTGCGGCCCGTACATCGCGGCGTGGGTGACCAGCGCCACCACGGCGGCCAGCGCGATCAGCGGGAACGACCTGCTGTCGAGCAGCGGGAAGAACGCGAACGCCCACACCGCCGCGCCCACCACGCCTACGAGGTAGACGGGCCGCCGCCCGAACCGGTCGGACAGCGCGCCCGCCAGCGGGATCAGCACGAGCTCCAGCGCGGACCCGATCAGCACCGCGTTCAGCGCGTACGAGCGCGGCAGGTGCAACACCGTGGTGAGGTAGACGATGATGTACGCGGTGAAGATGTAGAAGGCCGCGTCCACCCCGATCCGCGCGGTGAAGGCCGACAGCAGGGCCCTCGGGTGCGTACGCACCACCTCGAGCAGCGGCATCCTGGCCTTGGCGCCCCGCTCCTCGACCTCGGCGAACAGCGGCGACTCGCTGATCCTCAGCCGCACCCACAGGCCCACGAACACCAGCACCCCCGACAGCAGGAACGGCACCCGCCACCCCCACGACAGGAACGCCGCGTCGGACATCGCGAACGACAGCACCGTGAGCAGCCCGGTGGCCAGCACGTAACCGGCGGGCACGCCGACCTGCGGCCAGCTGGCGTTGAAGCCGCGCCGCCGCCCGTCGCCGTGCTCGATCGACATGATCACCGCGCCGCCCCACTCGCCGCCGAGCCCCAGACCCTGCACGAACCTGAGCAGCGCCAGCAGGATCGGCGCCGCCACGCCCACGCTCGCGTAGCCGGGCAGCACGCCGATGAGGAATGTCGAGACGCCCATCACCAGGAGCGTCACCACCAGCACGGTCTTGCGGCCCGCCCGGTCGCCGAAGTGGCCGAACACGACGCCGCCGAGCGGCCGGGCGACGAACGCCACGGCGTTGGTGGTCAGCGACGCCAGCGTCGCGTTGAACGGGTCGAGCGAAGAGAAGAACAGCTTGGGGAAGACCAGGGTCGCGGCCGTGGTGTAGAGGAAGAAGTCGTACCACTCCAGCGACGTGCCGATCAGGCCGGCGAGGATCACCCGCCGGGTCTGTTGCGCGGAGCCTGTCATTCGATCGCTCCTCGATCTCAGCTAAGGGGGTTCTTCTCAACATAAGAATCGTTGAACAATTCGACAAGAGTTTTGCTCCATGATTCCCTGTTGAATGTGGATGACGTGGTTGCCGACCTCGCCCAGGACCGTTCCCGGCTGGGCCGCACCAGCACGGCGGAGCGGGTGGCCGACATCCTGCGCGACCGCATCAGCGAGGGCTTCTTCCGCCCTGGGCAGCGCCTGTCGGAGGAGTCGATCTCTGAGGGGCTCGGCGTTTCCCGCAACACGCTGCGCGAGGCGTTCCGGCTGCTCGGCCACGAGCGGCTGCTCGACCACAAGCTCAACAGGGGCGTCTTCGTCCGGCTCCCGTCCGCCGAGGACGTCGCCGACCTCTACCGGGTGCGCCGCGTGCTCGAAGGGGCCGCGGTACGCCTCAGCCCGCCCCCCGAGGCGCTGGCCGTGATCAAGGAGGCCGTGCTCGACGCCGAGCGGGCCGCCGCGCAGGACGACTGGCAGGGCGTCGGCACCGCCAACATCCGCTTCCACCAGGCGCTCGCCGCGCTCAACGGAAGCCCGCGGATCGACGAGGCCATGCGCCAACTGCTGGCCGAGCTGCGCCTGGTCTTCCACGTGATGGAGAATCCGCGGGCCTTCCACCAGCCGTTCGTCGACCGCAACCGCGCGCTGCTCGGCCTCATGGAATCGGGACAGCCGGAGAAGGCCGCCGCGTACCTGGACGACTACCTCGACCACGCCGAACGGCTGCTCATCGACGCGTACGCGCCGTAACGTGTGGCGCATGGACCGGATCTTCACCGTTGACGAGGCCCGCGCGCTGCTCCCCGAGGTGATCGAGGACGCCCGCGCGCTGACGGAACTGGGCTTTGCCGGGCGCCGCCCCCTCGGCTAGCATTCAACTCACAGGTTGATAAACCGAAGGGTTGAATGCCATGCTCCTTCAGGACAAGGTCGCCGTGGTCTACGGCGCGGGCGGCCCGATCGGCGGCGCGGCGGCGCGGGCCTTCGCCCGCGAGGGCGCGCGGGTCTTCCTCGCGGGCCGCACCCAGGCACCGCTCGACAAGGTCGCCGCCGATGTCCGCGCCGCCGGAGGGACGGCCGAGACGGCTCTGGTGGACGCGCTGGACGAGAAGGCGGTCGGCGCGTTCGCCGACTCGGTGGCCGAGCGGGCCGGCGGCATCGACGTCTCGTTCAACGCCATCGGGGTCCAGGACGTGCAGAAGCCGCTGCTCGAGATCTCCCCCGAGGAGTTCCTGCGGCCGATCGAGGTTGCCGCGAGGACGCAGTTCCTGACCATCAGGGCCGCCGTCAAGCACATGATCCCCCGCGGGTCCGGGGTGATCCTGCTGTTCGGCGGCGGCGGCCCTCAGACGTCACCTGGGCTCGGCGGGTTCAAGGTCGCGCTCGACGCCATGGAGGGCATCCGGCGGCAGTGGGCGTGCGAGGCCGGTCGGTACGGCGTCCGCGTCGTCACCATGATCACGGGCGGCGTGCCGGAGAGCCTGCCCGGCGACTATCCCGGCAGGGACGACCTCGAGGCCGCGCTGCGCGAGCCGACCCTGCTCCAGCGGACCGCGACGCTGGCCGACGTGGGCGACGTCGCCGCCTTCGTGGCCTCGGACCGGGCCAGGACCATGACCTCCGCGACCGTGAACGTCTCCTGCGGCGCCATCGTGGACCACTGACGTGCCCGACGACCAGCTGAGCCGCACCTTCGCCGCGCTGGCCGACCCGACGCGCCGCGCGATCCTCGCCCGGCTGGCCGAGGGCGAGGCGACGGTGAACGAGCTGGCCGAGCCGTTCGACATCAGCCTTCAGGCCGTCTCCAAGCACCTCAAGGTGCTCGAACGCGCCGGGCTGATCAGCCGGGGCCGCGACGCGCAGTGGCGGCCCTGCCGCATGGAGACGGCTCCGCTGGACAGCGCCGCGGAGTGGATCGTCCGCTACCGCGACCGCTGGACCGACCGGTTCGACCGGCTCGAGCAGGAGATCAGGAAGATCCAGAGGGGTGAGCATGAGTGACACCGAGTTCGTCATCGAACCCGGCCGCCAGGACATCGTCATGATCCACGTCTTCGACGCGCCCCGCGAGGTGGTGTTCCGGGCGGTCACCGACCCGGAGCTGGTGCCCCGGTGGTGGGGGCCGCGCTTCCTCAGCACCCGCGTCGATGTGATGGAGCTCCGGCGGGGCGGCCTGTGGCGGTACGTGAACAGCGACGCTCATGGCCGGGAGTACGGCTTCCGTGGCGTCTATCACGACGTGGTGGCGCCCGAGCGGTTCGTACGGACGTGGGAGTTCGAGGGCACGCCCGGGGACGTCGCGCTGGAGACGGTCACCCTGGAGGAGGTCCCGGGCGGGACCCGCTACGTCGCGCGATCCGTGCACCCGTCGGTGGAGGCGCGGGACGCGATCGTGCGGGCCGACGGGCCACGGGGCGGGCGCGAGTCCATGGAGCGCCTGGCCGAGGTGCTGGCTCAGAGGCCCACCAGGACGTAGGGGGCCCACAGGTCGGGCTCTGCGGGACCGTACAGGTCGCGGAGTTCCAGTACGGCCTCGCGCAGCGCCTGGGCGGGGGCCGTGCCGGAACGCAGCCTGGTGTGGAAGTCGCGCATCAGGGCCGCGGTGACCTCGGCGGAGACCGGCCACAGCGGGAGAAGCACCGATCTGGCGCCCGCATGCAGGAGGGCGTGGGTCAGCCCGGCCAGGTCGTCCCCGCTCGTGGCCCCGCCCTCCTGGGCGGTGAGGACGACGAGCCTGGCGTCCAGGTTCATGCTCATGAGCCGCCTGGCGGTCAGGAGCCCGTCGGCGAGCCTGATGCCCGAGCCGAACGGGTCGCGGGCGTCGTACACGGCCTGGCACGACAGGTGCACCACGTCCCAGGTGCCGGAGAGTGTGGTCGCGGTGGCGTCCGGGCCGGTGAGGGGCTGGGTGCCGAGCAACGCGGCGACGTCTTCGAGCCCGGCCTGGCTCCTGGGTTCGGCGGTGCAGCCGAGGACCAGTGACCGTGCCGCGGTCGAGGAGGCCCGCTGTGCGAGGCGGGCCAGGGCGGCGACGGAGGGGGCGTACGTCACGGGGAAGCGCTCGATGAGCGGGCGGCCGTTCGGGGCGAGGGCGTGGAGCGGGACGCGGTGGAGTCCAGCGTGCGGGACCAGGTAGAGGTGGTCCAGGCCGTCCTTGAGCGCGTCGAGCGCGTCCGCGAGGAGGAGGTCGGCCAGGCGGCGCCAGAGGGCGGCCCGGTGGCGGCGCGCCTCGATGTCCAGCAGGTCCGGCCGCAGCCCGTCGATGGTGGCGGTGAAGGCGGCCAGCAGGTCGTGGCCGACGGTGGTGGGGAAGACGCGCGGCTCGGGCCAGCCGGTGCGGTGGGCGAGCACCGTCACGCTCTCCTCGCCGACGTGGAAGCCGACCAGGGCGGTCGCTCCGCCCTGGTCGGAGGCGACGCGGGCGGTCGCTCCGCCTGCCTGGCCGGGGGCGGTCGCTCCGCCTGCGTGGCCGGGGGTGACGAGGGTGTCGAGCTGCAGGCGGCCGGGCGGGGTCCCTCGGCGCAGCGCCACATGACCGGGGGCGAAGGGCTCCATGCGCCGCCACAGCGCCTCGACGTCGGCCCGCGCGGCACGGGCCCGCCGGATGAGCGCCGCGGCCTCCGCCGGGTCGCGGGTGTTGCGGGCGGCCGCCATGAGCGTCCGCACGGCGTCGAGCCCGCGCCGCTCGTCCTCCAGCAGCTCGCCGGGCACGTCGCCGTGGCCATGCGCCACCCCGAGCCCTGGCTGCGCGGCCAACGTGCGGGACTTGGCCTGCTCCACGTACCTCCAGGCCGTCATCCCGCGTCCCAGGCGGACGGCGAGACCGATGGCCCTGTCGGAGTCGTGGCCCAGCTCGCGGGCGCGTTCGGCGTCGGCGAGCGCGCCCGCCGGGTCTCCGAGTTCCTCCGCCGCGAGCGACCGGTGGTGCAGGGCGAGACCCAGCTCCAGGTCGTGGCCGAGCTCCTCGAGCAGCTCCACGGCCTCGGTCAGCCGCCAGTGGGCACGGGTGTACGACCCGGCGGCCAGGTCGAGCGCGCCGAGGCGGCCCAGGGCGAGCGCCGCTCCCGGCCAGAAGCCGATGCGCTGAGCCAGATCCGCGGCCTCCTCCAGAGAGACCTCCGCCCCGGCGGGGTCCTCGAGGCGGGCACGCATGATGAGGGCCAGGACGACGCCCCGGGTCCGCCCGCCGGCGCGTTCGAGCTCCAGGGCCCGTCCGGCGAATCCGCCGGCCTGCTCCCTCTCGCCGCGCAGCGCGCAGACCAGGCTGAGGTCGGCGTAGGCGTCCGCGAGGTCCGGCCGGCCGCCCAGTTCCTCCCCGATCGCGATGGCCTCCCGGTACCGGGCCTCGGCCTCCGCCAGCTCGCCCAGCTTCAGGTGCAGCGCGGCGCGTCCGGCCAGCGAGGAAACCCGCAACGCGCGCCAGATCGGCGAGGACACCAGCTCCAGGCCCTCGTCGAAAGCCTCGGCGGCCTCCTCCCAGCGGGCCTGGTCGGTGCGGACGCGGCCGAGCAGGTCGAGCGCCCGTACGAGATCGGCGGGGAGCGCGGCGTCCGCGTCGCGGGCCAGGGCGACCGCCTGGGTGAGGTGCTCGGCGGCTTCGTCCGGACGGCCCAGTCCCCTGGCCGCCGCGCCGAGGTTGCGCAGGTGGTCGATCACGAGGCGGTCGCGCAGCTCGTAGCCGCGGGCGGCGTACGCGTGCGCGGCCTCCAGGTCCCCCAGCGCGCGGCAGAAGGCGGAGAGCTTGACCAGCAGGAACGAGCGGTGCCCGGACGCGGTGGAGCGTCCGCCCACGCTCAGCTCGGAGACGACGGAACGGCTGTTCAGGGCGCGCTCGGCGAGGGCGCGGGCGGTCTCCAGGTCGCCTGCGGCCTCGGCCTCCTCGATGCGGAGCCACGTCTCCAGCCGCTCCGTCTGGTCGCCGCCCGCCCTGATCGCCTCCGCCAAGGTCGCGTGGCCGCGGGTGACGTCCCCGAGGGTGAGCTGGATGCTCGCCAGCCGCGCCAGCAGCTCCGCGTCCAGCCCTCCGCCTCCGCCCATGGCCGCGATGAGCTCGAAGGAGCCACCGGACTCCGCCGAGCCACCGGCCTCCGCCGGACCGCCACGCTCCCCCGGACCGCCACGCTGCCCGGGACCGCCGTCTTCACGCGCGCCGCCTGGCTCGATGGAGCCGCCACGCCCTGCCAAGCCGCCGCTCCCGGTCGAGCCGCGGCCGACGTGTGTCGGGTGGAGGCCGGCGCGCGTCCGGCCGAGGCCATCGCGTGGCGAGCCGAGACCGTGGCGGCTCCGGGCGACGTCGTCGCGTGTCGGCTCGATGCCACCAGAGGTCAGCTCGATGCCACCGGAGGTCGGCTCGACGCCGTCCAGTGCCGGGTCGAGGCCGGTGAGGCCGGATTCGAGGGCTGTGCGGGCGCGGTGGAACTCGCCGCGTGCCTCCAGAGCGAAGCCGAGCTTGATCGAGGTGAGCGCCGCCAGCTCCCGCAGCCCGCTCGCCAGGAAGCCCGCAGCCGCCGCCTCCAACGCCTCCACCTGCGCAGCCAGCTCACCGGTACGGGCGGCCAGCGCAGCCAGCCGGTCGTGTACGACGGCCTCCTTGAGCGGGTCCCCGCCGGCCAGCCCCAGGGCCGAGCCGAGCCGTTCCCCGGCCTCCTGCCACGAGCCCAGCCGCGCGGCCAGCTCGGCCTGCCCCAGCGTGGCGGTGAGCAGGGCGGCCACGTCGCCCTCCGTGGCGGCCAGCTCCAGCGCGCGCTCCAGGTCCTCCGACGCGTCGTCCAAGCGGTCGAGGAGGATCAGGCAGGAGGCGCGCATGGTCAGCGCGGAAGCCTCCTTCGCGAAAGCGCTCAGCCGGGCGAACGCCTGCCCCGCCGCCCCGAACTCCTCCAGCGCCCGTTCGGTATCCCCCTCCGCGTACGCGAGCACGGCCAGGTTGTAGCGCGCCGAGGCGGCCCCGTCGTAGTGGCCGAGGGCTTCGTACTCGCGTTCGGCCAGTTGATAGGCCATCCTGGCGCCGTCGGCGTCGCCGCGTTCGCGGCGGCGGCGGGCGATGCGGTACCACTCGTCGGCGGGCTCGCGCCGCTCCCCCCTGCGCCGCACGATCTCCACCAGCCGCGTCTCGCAGGCGGCCGCGTGGCCGGGGTGGCCGCGACCGGCCAGGAGTACGGCCTGCGCGTCGAGCGTCCTGCAGGCCTCCTCCCACGCCCCGGCCGCCTCCAGCTCGATGGCGCACGCGGCGATGCGCTCGCCCGTGGCCGTGAGGTCGTCCTGGTCGAGGGCAGCCCTGGCGGCGGGGACGAGCACCAGGGCCGCCTGCCGGGCGTCGCCGAGTCCGAGATAGAGGTCGCGGGCCCTGGCCGCGCAGGAGACGGCGCCGACGGGGTCGCCGGCGGCCAGGCCGGCCTCGGCCGCGTACCCCTGCTGGGCCGCCTCCTCCGCGGCCAGGCCGGCGTCCTCGCACAGGGTGGCGGCCCGCTGGTGGTGTTCGAAGGCGCGGGCCGGGTGCCCCGACTGGAGGAGGACCAGGCCCATGTGCCCGAGCTGGAGCGCCTCGGAGCCGGCCGCGCCCAGCGAGCGGTAACCGGCCGCCGACCGGTCGAAGGACTCCAGAGCCAGGTCGAGCTCGCCCAGCTCCTGGTGGACGAGCCCCTGCTCGGACAGCGCGTACGCCATCCGGGCTCCCGCGCCGAACACCTCCGCGGCACGCCCCAGCACGGCGCAGGCCGTGCGCCGCCGCCCGAGCTCGCGCAGCCGCTGCCCGGCCTCCAGCAGGAACTCGCCGGGCGAGTCGGCCTGCCGCTCGGCGTACCGCAGCAGCTTGACCGCCACCTCGCCGTCCGGGGAGTCCGGCAGGGCCAGCGCCAGTTCGGTGGCGGACTGGGCGAGCTGCGGGTCCGGCGGCAGCGGTCCGTCGAGCATCGTGCCGAGCCGCGCCAGCAACTCGGGGTCCCCGTCCCTGGCGAGCGTGAGCACCTCGCCCAGGTCGCGCGGGTCGCCCTGGGCGGAGAAGCGCGCCAGCAGCGCCCGGCACAGCTCGCGCCGCGCGGAACCGCCTCGCCCGCCCTCCAGGCCGCCGTCGGAGTCCGGCGTCTGGTCGCGAACGGCCAGCTCGAGACCTTGGCGGGCGGCCTCCACCGCCTCGTGCAGGTCCTCCACCCGCCCCGTGTGCGCGGCCCGCCGGCGCAGCACCTCCGAGACCAGCTCGTACGCCTCCGCCCGGAACGCCGGCCGCTCACCGGCCGCCAGCGCCTCGCGCAGCACGGCGACGGCCTCGTCGGCGTGGACCGGGCTGAGGTCCAGGTGAAGCGCCCGGCCCAGCGTCAGAAGCGCCTCGGCCCTGGCCGGGTCCCGCTCGCCATGTGCCGCGAGCGCGGCGCGGGCGGCGGCGACGGGCTCGGCCGGGTCCCCCCCGGCCACCGTCGCCCGCTCGAGCAGCGCGTCCGCCAGGTTCGCGAGCTGCCTGGCGCGGTACGGGTGACCGTTCGGCATGAGCTCGGCCGCCTCGCGCAGGACCTCGATGGCGCTCTCCAGGTCGGCCTGCTCTCCGGTGACGCCGTAACGGTTCCAGCGGCGGTCGCCCAGCAGGCCGAGCCGGACGACCGGGTCGGTCCCGAGCCCCCGCGCCGTCTCGTCGGGCGCCACATGGAGGGCCTCCAGCATCTCGGTGCCGGCCTCCAGCGAGCGCTCGTCGCCCGTGACGACGAACCACTCGACCAGCCCGGCCGCGTACGGCGCCAGCACACCCGGATGGGCCCACTGCTCGTGCCAGAAGTCCAGCGCGCACTGCCCCACCCTGATGAAGGCCAGCAGGTCGCGGTCGGCGAACGACCCGGCCGACCGCGCGTACGCCAGCTCGACCAGCGCGAGCAGGGCCCGCGACCTGTCCTGGCCGCGCGGCGCCGTCTCCGTGGCCGCCAGGTACGCCCTGACCAGCTCCTCGTCACCGAACGCGGCCATGCCGAGCGCGGTGGCCAGCTCACCCGCGTGGGACGGCTCGGCCAGCGCCGCCCTGAACAGCACGTGCACCGCGTCGTCGATGTGCTCCCGCTCCCCCGTCACCCCGAACAGCCGCACCAGCCCGCCGCCCAGCACCGCGAGCGCGCCGGGCGCCCAGGCGGGGTCGGGCGAGCGCACCGACTCCTGTAACAGCAGCTCTCCGAGCCGGTCGGCCACCTCGGGCGTGGGGTCGGCCATGGCACGCGCCACCAGGGCGTGGACGAGCAGCCCCACATGCGGGTACGTGGCCGGGTCGACGTGCTGGAACACCTCTTCCACCAGCCCCGCCCACGTGTCGGCCGAGTCGTCCGACGGCGCCTTCGAGCCGCGCAGCCGCTCGGGAAGGCGCCCGGGGTCGGCCACGGCCACGGCGGCGAAGAACGCGCCCGCGACCGCTGCGTCCTGCGTGATGCGCTGGTCAAGCCGGTAGCGGGCCAGGTGCAGCATGCCGATCAGCCGCCAGGTGGCCGCGTCGGACCGGTCGCCGGCGCACGCGCGCATCGCCTGCTCGGCCTCGGCCGGCGCCGCGGGATCCCAGATCAGGCCGGGATCCGCGCTCTGCTCGAACCGCTCGATACGGGCGGCCAGCGCGCCGGCCGGTTCGGTCATGGGCACAGGCTCTCACCGGGTTGCGTACCCGTACAGAACCGTGCCTTCGACCACATCGCCCCGTACGGTATCGCGCCCCGGCGCGCGCGGTCGCCACTTTGCGGTGTCAGCCGCCTCCGCCCCGTGGCTTGTCCATTTCTCGTCCAGTCCTCGGCCAGCATCGGTGAGGTCAAGCCCGCGATGGGTAGCTCGGGATCATGCTCTACGGCAAGGAACACGTACAGCGTTATCGGGAGACCAACGGCGCGGAGGGGCACGACTGGAACAACACGACTGTCCTGCTGCTCACCACCAAGGGCCGCAAGTCAGGCCGGCCCTATACGACGCCGCTCATCTATCAGAAACACGGCGAGGACCACGTGGTCGTGGCCTCCAAGGGCGGGGACCCGGATCACCCGCAGTGGTACAAGAACCTCCTGGCCGACCCCGAGGTGGAGGTGCAGGTGCTGGGCGACAAGTTCCCGGCCCGCGCCCGCACGGCCTCGCCGGAGGAGAAGCCGGAGCTCTGGGGGCTGATGACCCGGACCTGGCCGGACTACGACGAGTACCAGAAGAAGACCGACCGCGACATCCCGATCGTGGTCCTGGAGCGCGTCGGATGACGCCTCGATCAAAAGAGCCCCGCCGTCGCGCGGCGGGGCTCCCTGAACTCACCTGATCTCGTAGGCCCTGACGACGGTCTCGGTGAAGGCGTTGCCGCCGCGGTCGGCGGCCGTGACGCGGAGCGAGGCGAACCTGCCGCGCGCGCTCACCGGGTGCCAGGTCTCGGCGGACCAGGCGTTCCCGCCTGACGGGTGCACGAGCGTGGGCAGTCAGGTGCGGCCGTCGTCATAGGAGATCTCCAGGCTGAGCGTGCGCAGGCTCAGGGCGGGCAGCTCGAGGTGCTGGCGGGGCCGGAGGAACAGGCCCGCTGGTACGTGCGGCTGCAGCAGGAGGCCAAGGAGGAGGTGCTGACCTTCGACCGGCCTCCGTACGTGCTGGACTACCACAACCCGCTGCAGACCGGCCTGCTGCGCAGCGGCGTCCGCTACCGGACCATCTACACGCCGGAGGCCTTCGATCACACGGGGGCGTTCGACGAGGTGGGCACCCTGATCAAGGCGGGCGAGGAGGCGCGGATCCTGCCGGAGCTGCCGTTCAAGATGGCCATCGTCGATCGGTGGCGCGCGGTCATGCCGCTGAGCATGGATCCGCCGCTCACGCGCGGGGTCCTGATCATGGGGTCCACCATGGTGGTGGCGCTGGTCGAGCTGTTCGAGCGGCTGTGGCGGGAGGCGCTGCCGGTACGTCCCGAGCTGTGGCAGGAGCCCGGCGCGCCGGAGCCCGCCGGTGAGGCGGCGTCCGAGCTGGGCGCCGAGGATCGCCGGCTGCTGGCCCTGCTGGCGGCCGGGCTCAAGGACGACGCCATCGCCCGCCAGCTCGGCACCAGCCCGCGCATTCTCCGGCGCCGCCTGCGCCACCTGCTGGACGAGCTGAACGCGGAGACCCGCTCCCAGGCCAGCCGCCGCGGCCTGGTGTGACCGGCCACCGTCCCACGACCCGCCGCACCCGCACTTCTCGCCGCCTTCGGCCCTTACGGGCGGGCTACTGCCCCACCCGGCCGTCGACGCATTCGCGGAGCAGGTCGGCGTGCCCGCAGTGGCGGGCGTACTCCTCGATCCGGTGAATCCACAGCTCCCTGACCGCGATGCCGTCCCGGCCCACCCGCTCGCCGAGATCCGCGTACTCGGCCAGCGCCGCGTCGGTTGCCGCCTGTTCGCGGGCGAGATCGGCGAATGCGCCGTCGACCAGCGCCTGCTCCGCGGCGGCTGCCTCGAAGTCGGCATCGCGCGCCCCGTACAGCTTCGGCGCCGGGTCCCCGGGCACGACCCAGTTGCGCCAGTCGCGCTCCACCTCGGCGAGATGGCGGACCAGACCCAGCAGGGACATGGTCGAGGGCGGCACCGACCGGCGCGCCAGCTGCTCCGGGTCCAGCCCCTCGCACTTCATCCGCAGGGTCAGCCGGTAGTTGGTCAGGTAGTCCTGCAGCGTCGCCAGCTCGCCGTCCGGGCTGGCTCCCTCGTTGTTGCGCGGATCCTTGTCGGGGTCGGCCCACATGTCGGGGTAGACGCTGGCCTGGGTCCACCGCTCGGGTACGTCGCTCATCGGGCTGATGATGCTGAGCGGCGGCCCGGCTCGCAAGCGAATATTCAGGCGCGCAGGGCCGCGTACAGGTCCATCGTGCGGTGGGCGATGCGCTCCCAGGAGAAGTGCTCGACGGCCCGCGCCCGCCCCGCCACCCCGAGCGCGGTCGCCCGCGCCGGCTCGCGGAGCAGGGTGTTGACGCGCTCGGCCAGGTCGGCGGCGAACCGCTCCGGGTCGTGCGGCGTGCCGTCGGGGCCCTGGGAGATAGGGACGAGCAGGCCCGTCTCCCCGTCGGCCACCACCTCGGGGATGCCGCCGGTGGCCGTCGCCACCACGGCCGTCTCGCAGGCCATCGCCTCCAGGTTCACGATCCCCATGGGCTCGTACACCGACGGGCACACGAACACCGCCGCGTGCGTCAACAGCTGGATCACCTCGGGCTTGGGCAGCATCTCCTGGATCCAGAACACCCCGTCGCGGTCGAGGCCGCGCACCAGCTCCGTGACCTCCGCCGCGATCTCCGGCGTGTCCGGGGCACCCGCGCAGAGCACGAGCTGGGCGTCGCGGTCGAAGGAGCGTGCCGCGCGCAGCAGGTGGACCAGGCCCTTCTGCCGGGTGATGCGGCCCACGAAGATGACGTACGGCCTGCGCGGGTCCACCCCGTGCCGCTCCAGTACGCCGGTGGCGTAGTCGGGGGCGTATTCGGCGGTGTCGATGCCGTTGTGGATGACGCTGACCTTCTCCGGCGGGATCTCCGGGTAGGCGGACAGCACGTCGCGGCGCATGCCCTCCGACACCGCGATGACCGCGTCCGCACCGGCCAGCGCGGTCCGCTCGGCCCACGACGAGATCGTGTAGCCGCCGCCGAGCTGCTCGGCCTTCCACGGCCGCAGCGGCTCCAGGCTGTGCGTGGTGATCACATGGGGTACGCCGTGGAGCAGCTTGGCGACGTGTCCGGCGAAGTTGGCGTACCAGGTGTGCGAGTGGACGACGTCCGCGCCCTCGCAGGCGGCGGCCATCTCCAGGTCCACGCCGAGCACCTGCAGCGCGGCGTTGGCCCCGGCGAGCCCGTCGGGCACGCGGTAGGCCGAGACGCCGGGCTCGGCGCGGTCGGCCCCGAAGCAGCGCACGCGTACGTCGGCCAGCTTCCGCAGCTCTCTGGCCAGGTATTCCATGTGCACCCCGGCCCCGCCGTAGACCTCCGGCGGGTACTCCCGGCTGAGCAGATCAACACGCATGACATGACCTTATTGGGGGTCGTGTCCGGTGGGCCACAGCGACAAGCCGAAGATCAGGAGCTCCCGATCGTGCATTGCACAACAAATCTGGACACGAAGGAAGTTCTCCATGCCGGGTTTCGTCGATAGATCGGCCATTTGAGGGTAGCGTCCTGGACATGAAGTCCCGAAAGGTGCTCGCGGTCGTGCTGGCAGGTGGAGAGGGCAAGAGGCTCATGCCGCTCACGGCGGATCGGGCGAAACCGGCCGTGCCGTTCGGGGGGATGTACCGGCTCGTGGATTTCGTGCTGTCGAACCTGGCGAACGGCGGCTTCCTGAAGATCGTCGTACTGACGCAGTACAAGAACCACAGCCTGGACCGGCACGTCTCGCGGACCTGGCGGCTGACCGCGATGCTGGGCAACTACGTGACCCCGGTGCCCGCGCAGCAGCGGCTCGGCCCGCGGTGGTTCTCGGGTTCGGCGGACGCCCTGTTCCAGAATCTCAACCTGATCTACGACGAGATGCCCGAGCACGTGATCGTGTTCGGGGCCGACCACATCTACCGGATGGACCCCCGGCAGATGGTCGAGCAGCACGAGGACTCGGGCGCCGACGTGACGGTGGCGGCGATCAGGCAGCCGCTGTCGCTGGCCGACCAGTTCGGCGTGATCGAGACCGATCCTGAGGGCCGCAGGATAGTGGCGTTCAGGGAGAAGCCGAAGGACGCGGTGGGCCTGGCCGACTCGCCCGACGAGGTGTACGCGTCGATGGGCAACTACGTCTTCAAGACGCAGTCGATGATCGACGCGCTGCGGGAGGACGCCCTCGACCCCACCAGCAAGCACGACCTGGGCGGCAACATCATCCCGATGCTCGTCAAGTCGGGCGGGGCCGACGTGTACGACTTCGCCAACAACATCGTGCCCGGCTCCACCGAGCGCGACCGCGGCTACTGGCGCGACGTGGGGACGCTCGACGCCTACTACGAGGCCCACATGGACCTCATCTCGGCGCATCCCGTCTTCAACCTCTACAACGACAAGTGGCCGATCTTCACGGGCCACGACCCGCTGCCGCCGGCCAAGTTCGTGCACAACGAGGGCGACCGGGTGGGGCACGCGATCGACTCGCTGGTCTCCCCCGGCGTGATCGTCTCCGGCGGCACGGCGATCAGGTCGGTCCTGTCGCCCAGTGTCGTGCTCCACTCGCACTCGCTGGTGGAGGACTCCGTGCTGATGGAGAACGTCAAGGTCGGCCGGGGCGCCGTCGTCCGCAAGGCGATCATCGACAAGAACGTCGTGATCCCCGACGGGGCGCGGATCGGGTTCGACCTCGAATACGACCGCACCCGGTTCGCGCTGACCAGGGGCGGGGTCGTGGTGATCGGCAAGAACGAGATCGTCGACCGCTAGCCGCGCAGCCTCAGCAGCCGGTCCACGTACGTCCTGGCGTGCTCGGGACCGATCGGCCGGTTGAAGAAGATCGCGTGGTAGTAGATCGGGGCGAGGACCAGCTCCATGAGCTCCAGCAGCCCGGGCGGGTCCTCGCCACGCAGCCGCGCCCGCTGCAGCATCGCCTCCAGTTGCACGGCCCGGTCCGTCATGTAGGTCTCGTGGTCATCGCCGCGGGTGCCGATGTGCGCCGCGCGCACGTACAGGCGGCCCAGCGGGCCGGCGACGTCCGCCGCCACCTGCGTCGCGTACGCCTCCAGGTCGCCGCGGAGCGAGCCCGTGTCGGGCACCGGCGAGCCCTTGGAGAGCTGCTCGGTCACCGTGTCGTCGACCAGCGCGGGCAGCGTGCCCCAGCGGCGGTAGATGGTCGCCTGGTGGACGCCTGAACGCTCGGCCACCCTGGCGATGCTCAGCGTGTCCCAGTCCTCCTCGCGCAGCAGCTCGAGGACCGCGTCGTGCACGGCCGCCCGGACCTTCGCGCTACGGCCGCCGGGCCGTCGTGCGGGTTGCATGCCCCTTACTTTAACGCGAAATCTCTTGCGTTAGCCATCGGCATGGCTTTACCTTGAAGCGAAATTCTTCGCATTAAGGGGTGAGTTGTGAACCGTTCCCTCGTCAAGGTCCTCGTCTGGGACGTCCTCCCGTCGGTCGCCGCTTACTACGCGTTACGCGCGCTCGGGTCGAGCGAGTACGTCGCGCTGCTGACCGCCGCCGCGGTGGGCTTCGTGCGTGCCGCCTATGTCGGGATAAGCGAGCGCAAGCTTGACGGCTTCGCCGCCTTCATGGGCCTGATCTTCGGCCTGGGACTCGCCCTCGCCTTCGTCACCGGCGACGAACGGTTCCTGCTCGCCGTCAAGTCCTTCACCACGGGCTCGGTAGCGGCCGTGCTGGCGGCCACGTGCCTGGCGAGGCGCCCCGCGGCGTACGCGATGGCCAAGCGGTTCGGCGCGGAAGACGCCGCCACGGCAGCCCGCTGGGACCGGCTGTACGAGGCGGACGCCCGTTTCCGGCGGGTGTACGTGGTCATGACGCTGACCTGGGCCGGGGCCCTGCTGGCCGAGTCGGCGGTCCGCATCCCGCTGATCTACCTGCTGCCCGTGGACGTGATGGCCGGCCTGTCGTCGGCGCTGCTGATCGGCACCCTCGCGCTGCTGGCCGTCTGGAGCGCCTGGTACGGCCGCCGCGGCGAGCAGGCCGCCACCGCCGCCCAGCACCAGGCCACGTGACCCGGGGGCACGCCACGGCGCGCCGCCGCTCAGCCGCCGTCGTCCCAGGCGCGGCGGGCGCTCCACCCCGGGCTGCCCCACCGGATGACCCAGGCGGGTTGCGGGGGCCGGCTGGGGTGGCGGTCGAGGTAGACCGGTCCGGGGTCGCCGGCCATGTGCGGGTCGCGACCCCAGACGGTGCGGTACCAGGTCTCGTAGTCGTCACATACGGGGCGTGAGACACCGGAGATGCCCAGCTCGCAGAGAGCGGCCTCGGCGGCACCGGCCGGGCAGAAGAGCGCGGCACCGGCGATCAGCACTCCACCTGTGGCCATGAGCTTACCTTTCATGATCCCCCCTTTGTCATCATGAAGTGACGACACGATCACTCTAGGAAGCGACGTCCGTATCGCGGCGGAACGGCACGCTGCGAGGCTGCATTCTGTAGGGCAAATGGGCTTTTAAGACGTTCTGATCAGGAAGACGTCGCCGTTGCCGAGCGCCGCGCCGCCCTTCGGGGCGCTCACCCGGCCCCGGGTGTATCCGGCGACCTCGACCTCGCCGCCGGCCAGCGGGGTCACGGCGGCGCCCTCGTCGGCGGCGGGGGTCGCGAGCGTGTGCTGCCAGCGCCGCGTGCCCTGGCTGGTGTAGGCGACGGTGCGGGCGTCGCCGCCGCTGCGGCCGGTGGCCACGGCCAGGCCCGTGGTGGTGATGGTCACCGCGTTCAGCCGGTCGCCGGGCGTGCTCCCTGCTGCGGCGGTCCACTTCCTGGTGCCGTCCGTGGTGAATCCGGCCGTCGCGGGGCGGCGCCGGGCCCCTGCCTGGCGCCGCCCCCTGCTCAGTGCCTCCCCACGGCCGCTCAGCGGCGGAACAGCTCCAGCAGTGCCTCCGCTCGCTCCGTGCGCGTGATCCACACCTCGCGGCCGCGCCGCTCCCTGCTGATCAGGCGGGCGGCGCCCAGCCGGTCGCAGTGGTACGTGATGCTGCTGGGCGTGATCTGCAGGTCGGCCGCCAGCCGGCTCATGGTCATAGGCCGTCCTAGCGCGCCGAGCAGGTCCGCGCGGACCGGCCCGACCAGCGCCGACAACTCGTCGGGCACCGGTGCGGCGGGCGCCCGCCACAGCGTCTGCGCGCCGGGCACCGGGTACGCGATCCAGACCGCCTCCTCGTGGTCCAGGCTGACGATGATCGCGTCCTTGCCCGCCAGCATCGGCACCAGGACGATCCTCCGCTCGCCCAGCTCGTATGTGCTGGGCTCCAGGTCGGCGATGAGCAGGCCGCGCTCGCCGTGCACGATGCGGCCGTTGAGCGCGCCGAGCAGCAGCTCCGGGCCGCCGCGGACGGCGGCCACGCCGACGCGCCGGATTTCCCTGTCCAGCAGGGGACGGGCGCGCCTCCACAGGGGTTCGGCGGCGCTCCAGACGTCGGCGAGGGCGCTCGCGTAGCCGTCCAGCCAGCGGCCGGGCCGCTCGGCCGCCGGGCGCCAGTGGGCGGGCAGCGGTCCGGAGCCGAACGTCTGGTCCAGATCCTCGATCAGGTTGTCCGGCGAGAGGTCGCGCAGGGCGGCGATCTGGGTCTGGACGGACACGTCGCCGCTGATGGGCGTACGCGGCACGAGGCTGTCGGGGACCACGGAGCAGCCGGGTGCGGCGAGGGGGCGTACGGCCTGGTGTCCCTGCCTGCCGACCCGCGAGCTGAGCGCTCTGCGCCAGGGCTCCGGCAGGCCGCGGCGGCGGCCGGCGAGGGCGTCGGCGATCATGGCGAGGGCGGTCAGGTGCGGGGAGATCGAGATGGACAGCTGGGGCGTGGAGGTCATGCGCAGTTCGCTCCACACAGCGGTGCTGGTTACGTCGGCTCCTTCAGGTCGGACTCGATCGAGCAACGGGGTCCGAACCTATTCCTGACGCTTTCCCCTTACTTGACGCCCGCTTGACGTGACACTTTTCTGCGGTGCACGGTCATCGCCGCGCCGAGGGCCAGGGCAGCATATCCGCAGGTCACGGCCAAACCTGCCCAGGGCGGGAGCGGGTAGTAGCCCCCGAACAGAGACGTCCCCACATCCACATGCGCGAACGTGGGGACGCTCTGCGTGATCGCGAAACCGGCGGCAGGGGTGATCATCAGCAGCCATGGCGCCAGGCCCGCGATCGCCAGCAGGTCGGGCACGACGACCAGCGCGATGGCCAGCCCGACGGCGACGGCGGCCCGCCTGACCAGCGCGGCGAGGCCCAGGGCCAGTACGGCGGCGGCCGCGGTCAGCGCCGCGTAGCCGACGATCACCCGCAGCTCGGTGCCCAGGGTGATCGGCTGAACCGGGTTCTGATGGGCACGCAACAGCGCCAGTCCGACGGGGACCACGACCCCCGACGTCACCAGCCCCGCCACGAACGCGACCGCGCCGACCACCACGGCCTTGGCCGCCAGCATGCGCGTCGGATGCCGCTCCGCCCCGATCAGCCCCCGCCGGTGTTCCGCGGCGAAGGACGTGACCGCCGCCACCAGCACCAGGATCAACCCCAAGGCCCCGCCGATCAGCATGAGGTCGGCGCGCACGCCGCCGTCCACCGTCGCGGGCCCGATGTCACCGCCCCCGGTCACGATGAGCTTGTCGCCGGACTCGACGACCCCGCCCGGGTGGTGCGGGGTCTTGCCGTCGGACTCCAGGACGACGCCGACGTCGTCGTGGCGCCACGGACCGTTCGCGCCCTGCAGCGTGATCTGGTCGAAGGTGGCGGTGGCCTGGGCGAAGGCTTCCGCCGACCCCCACAGGGCGCCGGGTGAGGTGGCGAACAGCCCGATCTCGACCGTCTCCGGCAGGCCGGTCAGCTTGACCGTGCTGACCTCGGTCCACGTCTTGCCGTCGTCCGACTCGTAGCCGGTGATGGTGCCGCCCGACCTGGTCAGCCGCAGCCACTGGGGGCCGTTGTGCGGACCGCCGGGCACGTCGTGGGTGTAGTTGTCCTGCATCCGTACGCCGTGATCTCCGGTGAGCATGACGGCGGCGTACGGTGTGCCCTGCTTGAGGCTCTGCCTGACGAGGAGTCCCGCCTTCGCCCACGGCACCACTCCCTCCACGACGTTGCGCACGCCGGGTACCGCGTCCGGCAGCCGGATCTGGCCGGTCATGTTCGACACGCGGGCGGTGATGCTGCCGTTCCCCTTGAGCGGCTGGTGGACGAAGTAGTACTTGTCCTTCACCGCCGTGCCATCGGGTCCCACCAAAGGCGCGGGGCAGGCGCCCTCGCCCTTCCCGGTCACGCAGGTGGTGCGGACGCCCCCGGCGATCAGCAGTCCGAGTGACACGGTGATCAGCACGGAGGCCGCCATGGTGAGCACCCGGCCGCGTGCGGAGCGGAACCTGGTCCACTCCGCGTGCAGCAACGCGGAGAAGCCGGGCCGTAGGCCGGCTCGGTGAGGCGTGAATGAACTCATGCCGATCGGTTGTACGCGGCACCCGGTTCCAGCCGGGTCGCAGCCGCTGCGACCCGGCTGCGACCGGGGTTCTGGCATCGTTGCAGGCATGGCATCTCGACCTGGCGGCCGGTCGGCCCGCCCTGCCCGCACGACGACCGGCGGTGAGTGGCGATGAGGGTCCTCGTCGTCGAGGACTTCGAGGTCCTCGCCCGTTCCATCGGAACCGGGCTGCGCCGCGAGGGCATGGCCGTCGACGTCGTCCTGGACGGCACCGCCGCTCTCGACCGCCTGGCCGCCACCCGCTACGACGTGGTGATCCTCGACCGCGACCTGCCCGGCGTGCACGGGGACGAGATCTGCCGGCGACTCGCCCACAGCCGCTGCCAGACCCGCGTCCTGATGCTCACCGCCTCCGGCACGATCGAGGACCGCGTCGACGGGCTCAGCCTCGGCGCCGACGACTACCTGCCCAAGCCGTTCGCGTTCGCCGAACTGGTCGCCCGCGTCCGTGCCCTGGCCCGCCGCGCCACCCCGCCGCTACCGCCCACCCTGGCATGGGGGGACATCACCCTCGATCCGGCCCGCCGTACCGCGTCCCGGGCCGGGCGGCGCCTCGAGCTGAGCCCCAGGGAGTTCGCCCTGCTCGAATGCCTGCTCGCCGTGCCAGGCCTGGTCATCTCCGCCGAAGAACTGCTCGAACGCGTCTGGGACGAGGCCGCCGACCCCTTCAGCAGCGCCGTCAAGCACACCATGCACCGGTTGCGGGGCAAGCTCGGCGACCCGCCCGTGATCGAGACCGTCCGCGAAGGCGGCTACCGCATCGGACCGGCATGACGTCTCGAAAGCGGTCCCTGCAGACGCGGCTCGCGCTCGCCTACGCGGCGGGCATCTACGCCGCCGGGGTCCTGGTGGTCGTCCTGCTCGCCGTCCCGCTCGCCGGCGTCCAGGCGACCACCCCCGAGGGCCACCCCTCATCGGGCGCGATCACCGGGACCGGGACCGGGATCAGCCTGCCCCAGCTCCTCACGGGATCCGCCGCCGCCCTGGTCGTGCTGATTCCCGTCGCCCTGGCTCTCGGCTGGTTCGTCGCCGGCCGGTTCCTGCGACCGCTGCGCGCCATCACCGCCACCGCCAGAATCATCTCAGCCGGAGACCTCCACCGGCGCCTCGACCTCGGCGAGCCCACGGACGAGCTGACCGAGCTCGGCCACACCCTCGACGACCTGTTCACCCGCCTCGAGGCCGCCTTCGACGCCCAGCGCCACTTCGTCGCCAACGCCTCCCACGAGTTGCGCACCCCTCTGGCGGGCCTGCGTACCCTGCTTGAAGTCGCGCTGGCCGACCCCGACGCCGACGCCGACACCCTGCGCGCGGCCTGTCAGGAGGCCCTCGCTCTTGGCGGGCACCAGGAGCGGCTCGTCCAAGCGCTGCTCGCGCTGGCCATCAGCGAGCGGGGCGTCACCCGCTGGGACACCCTCGACCTCGCCCACGTCGTCGAAGGGGTGCTCGCCTCCCGCCGCGACCAGGCCGCGGAGGCAGGCATCGACCTTGCCGAACACCTGACGCCCGCGGTGACGGCCGGAGACCCGAGACTGATCGAAAGCCTCGTCGCCAACCTCATCGACAACGCCATCCGCCACAACCACGCGGACGGGCACGTCAAGGTGGCCACGCAGACCTCCGGCACGCTGGTGGCCCTCACGGTGACCAACAGCGGGCCGGTCATCCCCGACGACCAGATCCAGCGCCTCTTCCAGCCCTTCCAGAGACTGGCGCCCGATCGTCACGGCCGCCGCGACGGTTACGGCCTCGGCCTCGCCATCGCCGATGCCGTCACGCAGGCGCACCACGCCACCCTCACCGCCGCCGCACGCCCCGAAGGCGGCCTGTCCATCACCGTACGGTTCGCGCATGGACCTCATCCGGACCGTCCCTGACGTCAAGGGGATCGCCGGCCCTTGGGGGCTGCCTCACCACGGCAGCGCGGAGCGCCGCACCGAACCGGTCCGGTGCGTCCAGCCATGGATGGTGCCCCGCGTTCGGGACGATGACGGCCTCGCAGCCGAGGCGTGTCGCGAGACGTCGCAGGGCATCAGCAGGGCGACTGTCGCCGGCCCCGCCGATGATCACCGCGCCTGGCGGCAGGCACTCGCGCAGTTCGTCCACGCGTGATTCGAGCGGGTCGGCTCTCTTCGCCGCGTTGAGCTGGGTGTTCATCGCGTAGTTGACAGGCCGCAGCGTACGGGCTGATGCCAGCGCCCAGTCCCATGCCCGCGTCCGATCGGCGTGGTCGGTGAACCACGCCAGCGTGAGGTACTCGATCTCCTCGGCGTCCGTGCGCGATTCGATCGCGTCCAGTTCCTCGAGCCTGGCCTGCTGCTCGTCACTGCGTCGTGCTCGCTGTGCCGCCTGGTCGGCTTCCCGCCATGGGTCCAGGAAGGGCCCGGCGATCTGGATCAGTCCGGCCACGCGCTCCGGATGCGCAAGCAGGAAGTAGCCGGCCATATTGGTTCCGAACGAATGCCCCAGCAGAACGACCCGATCGTGTCCCCACGCGTCGAGCAACAACACCAGGTCGTGGACATGGCGGGCGATCGTGTGCTCTCCCTGCCAGGACGATCCGCCGGTGCCGCGCTGGTCGTAGCGGTGGACCAGGCACAGGTCGTCGATGATGCCGGCGACCGGCGCGAGATAGTCGGGGACCCCTGGACCGCCGTGCACCATGACCACGGGAAATCTCCGCGAACTCACCGAGCCCACGGTCCAGGTTCGTAGCCGTGCGCCGTCATCCGACTCGATCATGGTCGCGGTCATGGGCGCGAGTGTAATGTTCACGCCGCGGTGAGGGCCGGCGGCGGGTGGGTGAGCCGTCCCGCCGCCGTGCGGGCCATCGGACCAGCCCCCGGTCACCAGTCGTCGCCGCCGCCTTCGTCGCCCTCGAAGAACTCCTCGGCCACTTCCTCGACGATCTCTCCCGCGACGAGCCCTCCCACGACGCCCGCGGCGCCGGCGGCGGCCACTGTCCCCCACCCGGGACCACCGTGGTGCTCGCCGTAATGCCCGCCGTAGTGGCTGTCGTGGTGGCCGCCGTGGTGGCCGCCGTGAACGGTTCCGTAGTGGGCCAGGCCGTCCAGCCAGCGGCCCAGCTCGCTCTCCCAGTCCGTGTGGAGCGCGTCCTGGTGGCTGACGTGGAAGCGGCCGATGGCGTCGCTCGACGAGAAGCGCCCCGCACGCTTGTCCGCCTCCAGCACCACCTCCAGCCCGGCGGAATCGGCGACGAAGGTCACCTCGACCTCGCCCACCACGCCCGCGTAGCGGCCCGTCGGGTAGAACTCGATCTCCTGGTAGAACGGCAGATCCTGGTGCACCCCGTAGAGGTGGCCCGCCTCCAGGTCGGCCGACTTGAAGCCGAACCCGAGCCCCAGGAACGCCTCGAGGATGCGCAGCTGCGACGGCAGCGGCTCGATCGCCACCATGTCGAGGTCGCCCTTGTCGACGGCTTTGGCGATGGCCAGCTCGGTGCGCACGCCCACCGCCATCCCGGTCAGCGGCTGCCCGCCGATCTCGCTGATCGGCGCCTCCCACGGCACCGCCAGCTCGAAGCCGAGGACGCGCTCCTCCCCCTGGCGCAGCGTGAACGGGCCGGACACCCGGGCGCGGGAGAACTCACCGACCCCGCCGTGCTCGCCGTCCCCGTGCTCGATCTCCACCCGGGCCACCAGACCGAGGGTGACGTGCTCGATCTCGGCGTCGAAGTCGCCGCCCTTGAGCCGTACCTCCCCTCGCAGTGTCCCGCCCGGCTGGGTCCTCGGGGTGGACAGGACGGTGTCCACCGAGGGCGCGCCGACGCCGAAAGCACCCAGCATCCGTTTGAAGACCACGGCTCTTGTTCTCCTGTCGAAGATCGGTTGTGTGCCGCTGGGCTAACGATCCACGCGGACGCGCGAGTTCCTGGGCTCGGCACATGCACCTTATGTCCGGTATGGCAGCAAGGCGGGTCAGGAGGAAGGAGAGGGGTCGCCAGCGTACGGGCGTCTTGGACACGGACGAGACGACGTGGTGCCCGGACCCGTACCTGCCGGTCGACGGCTACCTGGAGCTGCGGCCCGACCGGCCCGGCTGGGGCGTGGAGATCGACGAGTCGGCCCTGCGCACCGACGACTACGTGCATGGGGAGCGCGTCCTGCCCATCCGCCCCGACGGCTCGACCGGGTACGTCTGAGACGTGCCTCACATTCGCCCGCACCCGTCACACTCGGGCCACCGGCCCTGCTCTCAGGAGGCATGACACAGAACACGATCCTGGTGACCGGCGCGACCGGCACCCTCGGGCGCCCTCTGGTCGAGCTGCTCGTCGCGGAGGGCGCCGCGGTCCGCGCCGTCAGCCGCGCTCCGCACGACGCCCGCCTCCCCGCGGAGGTCGAGGTCGTCGAAGGGGACCCGTCCAGGCCGGGCACGCTCGCCCGCCACCTGGACGGCGTCACCGCCGTCTTCCTGCACTCCCGCGCCATCGGCGAGTCCGCGGGCGAGCTGCTCGCCCTCGCCAAGGAGCGCGGCGCGGCGCGGGTGGCCGCCCTGTCGGCGACGAACATCGACGAGCCGCTCGACCGGCAGCCCTCCCGCTACCGCGGCGACAGGAACAAGGAGTCCGAGGCCGCCGCCGTCGCCAGCGGCCTGAGCTGGACCAGCCTGCGGGCCGGCCCGTTCGCCTCCAACGCGGTCCAGGCGTGGGCCGCGCAGATCCGCGCGGGCGACACGGTCCGGTACGTGTCCGCGTCGTTCCCCGAGGTGCCGCTGGACGACCGGGACCTGGTCGAGGTGGCCGCCCGCGCGCTGCTCACCGATGAGCTGGCCGGGCGGCGGGCCGAGCTGACGGGCCCGGAGGCGCTGTCCCACGAGGAGATGGTGGCGGTCATCGGCCGGGCGATCGGCCGGCCGCTGCGCTTCCAGGAGGTCCCGGCGGAGGCGTTCGAGCAGGGCATGATCAGGAACGGGCTGCCTGAGCCGTTCGTGCGGGCCCTGCTGAGCAGGTACGTCAGGAACGTCCCCGAGCCCGTGACCGACGAGGTGGCGAAGATCCTCGGCCGCCCGGCGCGGACGTTCGCCGAATGGGCGGCCGACCACGCGCGGCTCTTCGCCGGGAGCCCGAACGATAACGATTAGCTGTGAACCCTGCCGGCGGTGTGCCCCTTCCCCGCCACCCGTGGAACGCTACAGGCGTCACGATGACTGAGGATCGGGTGAGATTCGGTGGCATCGACTGGCAGGGGATGGATCAGGGGGCGGCTCGGCCGGGCGGTCGTGTTATCGGCGGCCGTGGCGCTGGTCATGACGGGCTGCTCCCTCGCGGACCGGGCGGAGCGGGGGACCACCGGCGCCCAGCAGGAGCGGCGGTCCCCTGCGGAGTCCCAGCCGGCGCCCGAGGACCGCCCGCGGGTGGACGAGGGCTGGCCGCGCTGGGGCTTCACGCACACGGGCGTCAGCGCCAACAACGTCAACCCGGACTTCGAGCAGGACGTCGCCAGGCGGCTGTCGCAGACCCCGATGCTGCAGAACCAGCACATCATGGGCTTCGGCGCGCTCAACCCGGAGCCGTACCGGGGGCAGTACTACTGGGAGGACCTGGACAGCCGGCTGAACCTCATGAAGGAGTCCGGCGCCGTCCCCGTCATCACGCTCTGCTGCGCCCCCGACTGGATGAAGGGCGGCCCCGAGGGTCCCACCGAGGGCTCAGCGTGGGGGGAGCATCTGGAGGACGCCCCCTATCCGGAGCACTTCGACGACTTCGCCAGGCTGGCGGCCGCCGTGGCCTCGAGGTACACGGACGTCAAGTACTTCATGGTGTGGAACGAGCTGAAGGGTTTCTGGCGGGACCACGCCAGGCCGGCGAACTACAAGGGCTACACCGAGCTGTACAACAAGGTGTACGAGGCGGTGAAGAAGGTCCGGCCGGACGCCAAGGTCGGCGGCCCGTACCTCGGGTTCGACAGCAACAAGGGCGGCGACTCCGAGCTGCGCGGCGACTGGGGGGTCGTCAACCAGAACGTCCTCGACGCCTTCGACTACTGGTTCGAGCACAAGAAGGGCGCCGACTTCGTCGTGGTCGACGGCGCCTCGCCCACCGACGCCCACCAACTGCTGCCCGACGAGTTCGGGGCGCTGGACAAGTTCGCCGCGGTCACCAAGTGGCTGCGCGACAAGGTCGGCGACCTGCCGGTCTGGTGGTCGGAGTGGTACATCGTGCCCGAGGACGGCACCACGTGGCCGGAGCCCAAGCGGCTCGCCGTACAGGCCGCCTCCATGATCGAGTTCGTGCGGAGCGGGGCCGCCACGGCGCTGTACTGGAACCCGCAGACCAAGGACGGAGCCTGCCCGGCGTGCCTGTGGGACCCGCGCAGCGGCGCGGAGACGCCGACCGGCCGGCTGCTGGCGGACTTCGCCAGGTGGTTCCCCGCCGGGGCCGAGCTGGAGCAGGTCACCTCGTCGGACGCCAAGGTGCGGGTGCTGGCCCAGCCCGAGCGGCTGCTGCTGGTCAACACCGCCGACGCCGAGATCACCACGACCGTGGACGGCAAGGAGTACGCGCTCAAGCCGTACGAGGTGAAGTGGACGGGCCGTTGAGGGACGCTTCCCCGGTTCAGCGGGCCTCGCGCAACAGGGCGAGAGCCGCCTGCTTGGCCAGCCGGGCGGCCTCGCCCTCTCCGTGGTGGTCGGCGAGCACGGTGGCGCCCTCCACCAGCATGAGCAGCTGCCTGCCCAGGGCCTCCGGCGCACGGGCGCCGGCCCGGCGGGCGATGTCGGTCAGCAGGTCGAGGTGGCGGTCGAGGTGCCGGGCGGCGACGGCCCGCGGCGGGCCCTCGTGCCACTGGGTGGAGGCGTTGACGATCGCGCAGCCGCGGAAGGCGGGCTCGGCGTACCAGCTCCCGAGCGCGTCGAAGACGGCGGCGAGCTGGTCGGCGGGGTCGCCGCCCGCGCCGGCCGCCGCCTCGCGCAGCCAGCGCACGACGTGGTCGCTGCGGGCCTCGAGCACGGCCTCGACGAGCCCGTCCTTCGAGCCGAAGTGCCGGTAGAGCGTCTCCTTGGACGCGCCGACGCGCGCGCACAGCTCCGCCACCCCGACGCCGTCAAGCCCCCGCTCGTACAGCAGGGTCGTGGCGGCGCGCAGGATCGTCGCGCGGGTCTGCGCGGGGTCGAGCGAGGCGCCTTTGGGAACGGGCATGCGGAAGATGGTACCGGACGGTTCCAACTCTCTGCTAAGTTCACTCATCGAACCGACCAGTTCGATGATGGAGATCTCGCATGGCTCTCAGTGCCCTAACTCCCCCGGCCAGCACTCCGGCGGTCACGTTCGACAGCGGCGGCGAGCGGCTGCTCGGCGTCCTGCACCTCCCGGCGGGTCCCGGGCCCCATCCGATCGTGGTGCTCCTGCACGGGTTCCCGGGGAACGAGCGGAACTTCGATCTGGCCCAGGCGTTGCGGCGGGCGGGCTACGCGGCGCTGGTGTTCCACTACCGGGGCTCGTGGGGTGTGGGCGGGTCCTACTCGTGGCGGCACATACTGGAGGACGCGGCCCGCGTGGTGGCGGCCGTACGCGAGGACTCCCGGCTGGACCCGGCGCGGCTCGGCGTGGTGGGGCACAGCATGGGTGGGTTCGCGGCCCTGATGACGGCCGCCGCCGATCCGGCGGTCCGTGCGGTCGCCTCGGTGGCGGGCTTCAACGTGGGACCGGCCGCCGTGGCGTGCCTCGCGGATCAGGCGGTGCGGGCGGCGTACGTACGGGATTTCGAGGGCGAACTGCTGCCGCTACGCGACACCAGCGGTGCGGCGCTGGTGGCCGAGATGGAGGACAACGTCCAGGAGTGGAGCCTGGCCTCGCTCGCCCCGCGCCTGGCCGACCGCCCCGTGCTGCTCATCGGGACCGGCCGCGACCCTGTCACCCCGGCGGAGACGCACCATCATCCGCTGGTACGGGCTTTCGACGCGCATCCGGTGCCGCGGCTGGAGCACCACCTCTTCCTGACCGATCACGCGCTCTCGGACCACCGGCTGGAGCTGATCGACACGGTCACGGACTTCCTGGACAGGACGCTACGCCCCTGACTCCGTCGGACCGATGAGTTTTCGGTGGGTCCGCTGTCAACACTTCGGACGAAGGAAGGAAGTGACCATGGCAGACCTCTCGCAGGGTGACGTGCGGTTGCTGGAGACCGACATCGCACAGCGCCTGCTGCACTCGACGATTCCCGCACGTCTCGCGTACGTGGCGACCGACGGGACACCTCGGGTGATGTCGACCTGGTACGTCTGGAACGGCGAGGAACTCGTCATGGCGACGTACGTCAACTGCCCCTCGATGGGGATCACCCGCCCGGCCGGGCGGCTCCGGGCCCTGCGCGCCAGCCCCGACGTCGCCATCACCATCGACACCGAGCCCCAGCCGCCGGACGTGCTCCTGCTGCGCGGCCGCGTCTCCATCACCGAAGTCGACGGCATGGTGCCCGAACAGGCCCAGGCGGCGCGCCGTTTCCTCGGGGAGGAAGGCGGCGCCGGCTACGTCGCCCAGGCCGATCATCCCGAGACGAGGATGGCCCGCATCGCCCTCCGCCCCACCTGGGTGGGCGTCCTCGACTTCCGGACCCGCGCGCCCGGCATCATCGGCGCCTGACGGCCGGGCCGGAAGGGGGCCGAGGGTCCTGCGGCTCTCGGCCCGCCGGTGCCCTCTGGTGAGGTTTCGGAAAGGATCTATACTTTTGTCCGAAAACTTCCCGGCATCCTCCCTTCACCCCTCAGGAGGGCTTCACCGTGGCACGCAAGAAGAAGACCCGTATCGGACTGGTAGCCGGCGGGCTGGGCGCGTACTGGCCGCAATTCCCCGATCTCCTGCCCCAGCTCCAGCGATCAGCCGCGCGGGTCTCTGAACGGATGCGGGAGCTGGACGCGGAGATCGTGGACGTCGGGTTCATCTCCGACGCCCAGGAGGGCGCGGTGGCGGCCGAGAAGCTGCGGGCCGCCGACTGCGACCTCATCGTCGGATTCCTCACCACCTACATGACGGCCACCATGCTCGTGCCGATCGCGCAGCGCAGCGGCGCGCCCGTGCTGCTGATCAACCTGCAGCCGACCGAGTCGATGGACCACGCCACGTTCGACACCGGCCAGTGGCTGGCCTACTGCGGCGCCTGCCCGCTGCCCGAGATGGCCAACGCCTTCCAGCGGTGCGGCATCCCGTTCCGCTCGGTGTCGGGCTACCTGGAGGACGAGCGCGCCTGGGCCAGGATCACGAGCTGGGTGCGGGCGGCCGGGGCGCGCGCCGCCCTGCGGCACGGCCGCCACGGGCTGATGGGCCACCTCTACCCGGGCATGCTGGACGTCTCCACCGACCTCACGCTCGTCTCGGCGAACTTCGGCGGGCACGTGGAGGTGCTGGAGTTCGACGACCTGCGGGTACGCGTGGAGAAGGTCACCGACGCCGAGGTCGCCGCCAAGCGGGCCGAGGCCGAGAAGATCTTCGAGCTGGCCGAGAGCGTCAACGAGGTCGACCTGGAGTGGGCCTGCCGCGTCTCCGTCGGCCTCGACCGGCTGGTCGAGGACTTCTCGCTGGACAGCCTGGCGTACTACCACCGGGGCCTGGACGGCGAGACGCACGAGCGGCTCGGCGCCGGGATGATCCTGGGCGCGTCCCTGCTCACCGCGCGCGGCATCCCGGCGGCGGGCGAGTACGAGCTGCGCACCAGCCTGGCCATGCTGATCATGGACCGGCTGGGCGCGGGCGGGTCGTTCACCGAGCTCCAGGCACTGGACTTCCACCGCGGCCACGTCGAGATGGGCCACGACGGGCCCGCCCACCTGGCCATCAGCGCCCGCAGGCCGCTGCTGCGCGGGCTCGGCGTCTACCACGGCAAGCGCGGATGGGGCGTCTCGGTGGAGTTCGACGTCAAGCACGGGCCGGTGACGGCGTTCGGCATCATCCAGCGCCGCGACGGCCGCTTCGCCCTGGTGGCCTCGGAGGGCGAGACCGTGGACGGGCCGCACCTGCAGATCGGGAACACCACTTCCCGCGTGGACTTCGGCCGGGATCCCGGCGAATGGACCGACGACTGGAGCGCCACCGGCATGTCCCACCACTGGGCACTCGGCACCGGCCACCGCGCGGCCGAGCTGAAGGCCCTCGCTCACCTGCTGGACGTGGAGTTCGTCCAGATCTGATCCCCGCCGCTCCCCGACCCCCCGGCCGCCGATGTGGGCGCGGCCGGGCCGGCGGCCCCGCCGCATAACATGACGGACATTTCGCGATTACGTCAACCGGTATCTTCCTCACCGCCCTTTTCCTAGGTCTATGCGCTAGCGCAACGTAAGCAATCTGCTACTTACGCGCGGGTATCCTGCCCGATATGAGTGGTTTTCGCCGATTCTGGTGTTCGCGTGACGGGCGCTAGGCGGGCCGAGGCGGCGCAGGGGAACGTCGCGCCGCCGAGCCGCTCGTCCCGCCTGGACGAGCTGCTGATCGACGCCGTCGCCAGCACGGGAGCGCACATCGGCGCCACGTACCTCATGGACGAGGACGGCACGGTCCTCCGCATGGACGCGCACCTGGGGCTCCCCGCGCTGATCGCCAGGGCGTGGGCCAGGATCAGGACGAACGACCCGGTGCCGATCGCCATGACGGTGCGCCGGCGGCGGCTGTTGTGGCTCGCCGGTCTGGAGGACCTGGCGCGCATGTCCCCGGCCGCGGCGCTGTCCCTCCCCTACCACTTCGCGGTCGCGGGCTCGCCCATCTGCAGCGGCGACACCGTCTGGGGCGGGTTCCTGCTGCTCTGGCCGGGCGGGCGGGTGGCCCGGCTCTCCCAGCACCAGCTCGACCTCATCGAGGACGTCACCGCCAGGATGGCCGGCGTACTCCAGGAGGCGGCCGAGCAGGGCCGCCCGATCCGGCCGGAGCCGCAGCCCCGCGCGCTCGACCTGCGGCCGGAGGCCGACCCGAAGGCCGACCTGGTCGCCCTCGACTGCCTCAACCGCCTGCCCGAGGGCTACTGCTCGCTGGACACGGAGGGGCACGTGACCCTCCTGACGGCCGCGGCCGCCGACCTGCTGCGCAGCTCCACGTCCGAGCTGCTCGGCAGGCGGCTGTGGGACGCGCTGCCGTGGATGGACGACCCGGCGTACGTGGACCGCTACCGCGCCGCGGTCGTCGGCAGCCAGGAGACCCACTTCACGGCGCACAACCCCGCGGGGCAGCAGCTGTCGTTCCGTCTCTTCCCCGGCCTGACCGGGATCTCCATGCGCATCACGCCGAGTGCGGGTGCCCGCGCCCCCGGCCGGCTCGCCGGCTGCGCCGAACGGTCGTCGAAGACGGTCGCGCTGCACGAGATGCTGCAGCTGGCCACCGCCCTGTCCCGGGCGGTGACCGCGCAGGAGGTGGTCGACCTGGTGGCCGACCACGTCATGCCGCTCTACAACGTCCAGGCTCTGTGCATCCTCACCTCGAAGGGCGGCCGGCTGCGCGTGGACGCCTCGCGCGGCTACAGCAAGGCGGCCATCGAGGAGTTCGACGGCCGTCCCGTGATCCTGCCCAATGCGGCCAACCACTCCTTCGACGCCTGCCAGCCGGCGTTCTACTCCACGTGGGACGAGCTGCGCCGGGCCTATCCGGACGCGGTCCGCTCGGACGACATGTCGGCCTGGGCGTTCCTGCCGCTGGTCACCTCGGGCCACCCGATCGGCACGTGCATCCTGGCGTACGACCGCCCGCACCAGTTCAGCGCCGACGAGCGGGCCACGCTCACCGCGCTCGCCGGGCTGATCGCGCAGGCGTTCGAGCGGGCCCGGCTCTACGACGTCAAGCACCAGCTCGCCCAGTGCCTGCAGCAGAGCCTGCTGCCGCGTACGCTGCCCGAGATCCCCGGCCTCGAGCTGGCCGCCCGCTACCTGCCCGCCATGCCGGGGATGGACATCGGCGGCGACTTCTACGACCTCATCCGCCTGAGCGGCACCATGGCCGCAGCCGTCATCGGCGACGTGCAGGGCCACGACATGACCGCCGCCGCGCTCATGGGCCAGGTGCGCACCGCCATCCACGCCCACGCCACCGCCGGGGCCACCCCCGGCGAGGTGCTCGCGCACACCAACCGGCTGCTCTGCGAGCTGGCCCCCGACCGGTTCACCAGCTGCCTCTACATCAGCCTCGACCTGCGCAAACGCACGGCCTGCCTGGCCAGCGCGGGCCACCTGCCGCCGCTGCTGGCCCGGCCTGGCTGGCGCACCCAGATCCTCGACCACTCCCCCGGGCTGCTGCTCGGCGTGGAGCATGACGCCGAGTACACCACCTCGGAGCTGCCCCTGCCCCCCGGCTCCGTCCTGGCCCTCTACACCGACGGCCTCATCGAGGAGCCGGGGGTCGGGCTCGGCGAGGCCATCGGCGAACTGGCCGAGCGTTTCACACCCTCGACCGGCGAGCCCCTGCACGACCTGGCGGAGTCGCTGATCAAGGGGGTCGCCGTCGAGCAGCGTACGGACGACATCGCCGTACTTCTCTGCCGGACGTGAGCCTTCCTGGGCCGGCCCGCGCGGCCGGTCTTTGCGGGTGGCCGTCGGGGCGTGCGACGATCATCGAATGCGGGTGCGCTTCGTCGGCAGTGGGGACGCGTTCGGCAGCGGCGGCAGGTTCCAGACGTGCGTCAGCGTCACGTCCGGCGACCGCGCGTTGCTGGTCGACTGCGGCGCCACCAGCCTGACGGCGCTGAAGTCCCAGGCCATTGATCCGCAGTCGGTCGACGCCGTGGTGATCTCCCACCTGCACGGCGACCACTTCGGCGGTCTGCCGTTCCTCGTGCTCGACGGCCAGTTCAGCAGGCGGGCCAAGCCGCTGCACGTGTTCGGGCCCGCGGGCACGGGCGAGCGGCTCACCCAGGCCATGGAGACGCTCTATCCCGGCTCCAGCCGGGTCACGCGGCGCTTCGACGTCGAGGTGCGCGAGCTGCCCGCGGACGGGTCGCCGTCGGACTTCCACGGGTTGGCGATCCGCGCGTGGCAGGTCGTTCACGAGTGCGGTGCGCCGCCGCTGGCCGTACGGGTGGAGGACGACGAGTCGGCCTTCGCCTACTCCGGCGACACCGAATGGACGCCGGCGCTCGCCGAGGCGGCCCGGGGGGCGAGCCTGTTCGCCGTCGAGTCCTACACCTATGACCGGCCGATCCGCTACCACCTCGACTACCGGACCTTGCGCGCGCATCTGGACGAATTGCGCGCCGACCGCGTGGTGCTGACGCACATGTCCCCGTCGATGCTGGCCAGGCTCGCCGACACGGACCTGCCCGCCGCGTACGACGGCATGGCCCTCGACCTGTGATCCCCCTTCACGTGCCGTCGGTCAGGACAGGGTGCGATCCAGGAAGTCGCGGGTGAGCGCGACGATCTCGTCGAGGTTGGTCTCGAGCGCCCAGTGCCCGGCGTCGAGCAGATGCAGCTCCGCGTCAGGCAGGTCGCGGAGGTAGGCCCTGGCGGACCCCTCCGGCATGTAGCCGTCGTGCGGGCCCCAGACGATCAGCGTGGGCGGCCGGTGCTCGCGCAGGTACGCCTGCTCCTTGGGGAACCATTCGAGCGTCGTCGCCCGAGAAGCGGTCGCGGCCGGGCGTGCCGCTGTAGCCGAAGCCCGGCAGGTCGGGCGCCACCAGCCGCCTACGGTCGCCGAGCGCGGGCAGGAGGTTGCGGAATTCGTACGAGGAGCAGGGATAGCCGTGCGGCAGCAGGAGGACGGGCGCGTCGGGCGGCCCGGCCTCCCGGTAGAAGATCTCCACCCCGTCAACGTCGATGGTCCGGTGCGTGACCGACACCGGTCTGGTCTGCGTCATGGGAGGCCCACGTACCCATCCGGCCAGGCGATATGCGCCCTGGCCCGCCCGGTGCCGGTACGGCTAGCGCGTCAGGTGCCGCCCGCCCGCCACCGAGAGCACCTCGCCGTTGGCGTGCCCGTTCGCGGCCGAACCCAGATAGGCCACCGCGGAGGCGACGTCCTCCGGCGTGCAGATGCGCCCCGTCGGCGTCTTCGCCCCCTCGGCGTCCACGGCCTCCTGCCCGAACTGGGGCCAGGTCAGCGCCCTCTCCGTCAGCGTGAAGCCCGGCCGTACGACGTTGGTGAGGATGCCGTGCCGGGCCTCCCGTACGGCGAGCACCTTCGCCGCCGCCTCCAGCGCGCTCTTGGCGGCGGGGTACGCCACGCCCGCCGGCAGCGGCTGGTCCACCACATCGGACGAGATCAGCACCAGCCGCCCCCATCCGGCGCTCCGCATGCCGGGGAGCACGGCGTCGACCAGTGCGAGCGTCCCCGCCACGTTGGCGGTGAGTCCCCCGGTCAGGGTCTCCCACGTCTCCGGCGCCGCCACCGGCCAGGCGACCGCGTTCGCCACCAGGACCGCCACGTCGCCGAGCTCCTGCTCGACCTGGCGCGCCGCCTCCTGCGCCGACCCGGGGTCATGCTGGTCGGTCCGCACGGTGATCGCCTTCCCGCCCGCCTGGTTGATCGAGTCGACGAGGGCGAGCGCCCGCTCCTCGTTGCTGTGCCAGCCGGCGGCGACCAGCGCTCCCTCCGCCGCGAACGCCCTGGCGATCGCGCGGCCGATGTCGCCCGACGCCCCGGTGACCAGCACGACCCTGCCGTTGAGTCCGAGATCCATCAGCATCTCCAATAGTTAGCCGACTACTTATTAGCCGACTATACACCGGTAGGGTGGATGGTGTGGATCCAAGTGAAGTGGGGCGCATCAACCGGGCGCTGAACAAGATGAGCAAGCTCTACCGCGTCGCCAAGGCGCGCAAGCTCGCGGCGATCGGGCTGCACCCCGGGCAGGATGTGCTGCTGTGGCTCCTGACCCAGGAGCCGGACGGCATGACCGTCAAGGAGCTGGCGGCGCGGCTCTCGATCGAGCCGCCCACCGCGACCCGCACCCTGGCCCGGCTGGAGGGCGGCGGCTGGTTCCGGCGGGAGCCGGTGCCCGGCGACCGCCGCCAGGTGCGCATCCTGGCCACGGAGGCCGGCCACGCGCTGGTGCCCGCCATCGAACGCGCATGGGCGGAGCTGGCCGAGGAGGCCCTGGGCGAGACGGGCGAGGAGTGGCGCGAGATCGCGCTCACGGTGCTCGAGCAGGCCAACGACCGGCTCCGCCGTATCGTCGGCGACGACGTCCTGGCCGAGGAGTGAGCCGGCCGGTCCCACGGGGCGCGCCAGGGACCGGCCGCCTTCTCATCGTCCGCGGCGCAGCCCCCGCAGGAAGCCCCACAGCCCGGAACGTGACGCCGGCTGCCCGGCCCCATCCGCCGGCGCCGGATGTGCCGCCGGTACGCCGCCGTCGGCACCGCGGCCCACGGCGGGGACGTAGCTGTCGGCGAACTCGTACTGGACGGGCAGCGAGCGCAGCGCCCGCATGAAGGGAGAGGGACGCCAGGGCAGCTGGTCGGCCGGGAGCGCCAGCTTGACCTTGGAGAGCCGGGCGAAGAGGCGGCGCACGGCGGTCGTGGCGATCTGAACCGCCAGCCGCTGCCCCAGGCAGCTGTGCGGGCCCGCTCCCCAGGCCAGGTGCGCCCGGGTGCTGCGGATGGCCTGCCGGTCGAGCGCCCCCGAGAACCGCGGATCGGCGTGGGCGCCCGCGACGGAGAGCATCACCGCATCGCCCGCGGCGATCGTGTAGTTGCCCATCTTCACGTCCGCCCTCGGGAAACGGAAGGTCAGGTTGGCCATGGGCGGGTTGAGCAGGGCGACCCGGTTCACCGTCTCGTCGATCGCGCCGACCGACAGGCTGGCCCGCACGTCGGGGTTGGAGACGACCTCGACGACCACGTTGCAGACCAGGCTTGCGGTGAAGTCGAGCAGGCCGGGCAGCATGAGCAGCTCGCGGGCCAGCTCGTCCAGCGTGAAGTCCGGGTTGGCCGCCATCATGTACGAGGCCAGGTCGTCGCCGGGGCGTTCCCGCACGGTCGCCGCGAGCTCCGTCATGGCCGCGTACAGGCGCTCGAACGCCGCCGCCGCATCCGGCCCCGCGTCGACCAACCGCCAGATGTCCATGACCACCTCCTCGCCGCGCTCGGCGGTGAAGCCGAGCATGCGGTTGGCGACCATCAACGGGAGCGGCCGGGCGTACTGCGCCGCCAGATCCGCGAACCCCGTGGAGCCGCCTTCCGCCAGCACGCCGATGAGGTCGTCGGCGTACTGCTCGATCGCCCGCTCCAGCAGTTGGGCCTGCGGTTGGGACTGGTCCTGGAACGGCGCCAGCGCCTGCGTCCACGCGGCACGGAACCGGCGCTGCGCGGCGCCCTCCGAGAACGCCGAGTTGTTGATCTGGAAGACGGGCAGCAGCGGCCAGTCAGCCGGGATCCGGCCCTCCGCGCTCGCCCGCCACCTGTCCACACGCTTGCTCCAGAGGCCACCCTTGTTCTGCAGGACGTTGAGGACCTCCTCGTAACCAAGGACGAACCAGACCGGCACCCCGAGGAGATCGAGCGGGGCAACCGGGCCGTACCTGCCGCGCAGCCGTTCGTGGACGAGTGCGGGGTCCGCGTCATACGCCCTGGTCAGCAGCGGTTCCAGGGACATCGACTCCAGGGTTTCTGCGGGCTGCTGAGGCCACGGGCCGTTGATCACGGGGATGAACTACCTCTCTGGTTGCCGCCCCCTTGCAACGTCGATGCATATGTCACGGCACGAGTGACGCGCTCTGGGAGCTTTCGGCCGATTCGCTTAAGAGGTCTGCAAGCATCACGCATAGCGCCGATCATTGGCAAGAGCCAAATATACTCACTGTCTCGAAGTGCGGACGCTACGTGCTCCCGGCATAGTGGCTCGTTGGCCGGATTTGTCCTACTGTGGGGCAAGCGAGGGGAGTACTTCCCAAGCGTCGATCCGGTCAGTACGGACGCAGCCGAGCGTCCCCGGACGGCCGCCCGCACCCACGGGTGAAGGAGACCTCGAACGGCTTGAGCACGTTCGAGGAGGTTTCATGTCCATGGGGACACTTCTGGTTGCGCCCGATCAGGGCACCATCGCGTCACCCGGCTTGTGGGCGATCACTGTGGCCGGCCTGGTCCTGCTGCTGGGGATCGACGTCGTGCTGACCCGGCGCCCGCACGACGTGCACATGCGCGAGGCTGTGGCCTGGTCCGCCTTCTACCTGGTGCTGCCGGTGGGCTTCTGCGCGTACCTGTGGGGCGCCTTCGGCACCGGCACGGCGGTCGACTTCTTCACCGGGTACGTGGTGGAGAAGTCGCTGTCGGTGGACAACCTGTTCGTGTTCATGCTGCTGCTGACGGCGTTCGCGGTGCCGCGGGAGCTGACCCAGCGGGTGCTGCTGTACGGCATCATCGGGGCACTGGTGCTGCGGGCGGTCTTCATCGCGCTGGGAGCCGCGGCGCTGCAGAGCGGGACGTGGGCGTTCCTGCTGTTCGGGGCGGTCCTGATCGCCACCGCGGTAAAGGTGGTGAAGGGGGACGACCAGGAGGTCGACGTCTCCTCCATGCGCAGCGTACGGCTGCTGCGCCGCTTCGTCCCCGTCACCGGCGACTACCGCGGGTTCCGGCTGGTGGTGCGCGAGCAGGGCCGCCTGGCGATCACTCCGCTGGCCCTGGCCACCGTGGCGGTGTTCGCCACCGACATCGTCTTCGCCGTCGACTCGGTGCCCGCCGTGTACGGGGTGACCGAGGACCCCTTCCTGGTCTTCGCCACCAACGCCTTCGCGCTGCTGGGCCTGCGTGCCCTGTACTTCGTGCTGCGCGGCGCGCTCACCAAGCTGCGCCACCTCAACTACGGCCTGGCCGCCATCCTGGCGCTCATCGGCGTCAAGCTGGTGCTGCACTGGGCGCACGGCCTGTGGGCGTGGGTCCCGGAGATCCCCACCCTGGCCTCGCTGGGCGTCATCGTCGCCGTCCTGCTCACCGTCACGCTCACCAGCCTGTACGCCGACAGGCACGCCGCCCCGGCGCCCGAAGGCGGCGACGACGCCGGGTCTCCCGAGCCCGAGCCGGCCGACACCCGGCGCGACACCTGAACGCGCCGAGCGCGCACGACATGAGGACGTGCTCGGCGCCCCTCTCACCGTGTGCCGGATCCACGTCCCGCTCGCGGAAACGCACCGGCGGCTGAGAAGCAGGCACGCGCACCACCCTCAGGGTCTCGACCTTCGCGGTGGGCGGCACTCAGGTCGCGGGCGCGGCCGGCTGACGGCGGGCCGCCAGGCCGTCCAGGGTGACGGTGATGAGGCGGTCGGCGACCGGGGGCGACACGTGCTCGTGCAGCCAGGCGGCCGCGGAGGTGAGCGCGGTCACGTCCGCGCCCGTCGCGTCGGCCCGTACGGCGCCGGATTCACGTGCCCGCGCGATCAGCCGTTCGCCGATCGCGGCCATGCGCAGGCAGGAGTCATGCAGTTCCGACGCCTCGTCGTCCAGGCCGTCCGCCAGCAGAGAGGCCAGGCCGCTGTAGGTGGCGGCGTGCGCCGTCGCCGCACGGACCCAGGCGGCGAGCCGGAAGGACACCTCATGATCTTGGTCACCGGAGCCACCGGCTCCATCGGCACGCACCTCGTACGCCTCCTGCTCGATCAAGGGGCACCCGTCAGGGCGCTGGTCCGCGACGCGACCAAGGGACGGGCCCTGGGCTGCGACATCGTGGTCGGGGACTTCGACGAGCCCGCCTCGCTGGCCGCCGCCATGGACGGCGTGGAGCACCTCTTCCTCAACGCCGGCGGCGCCCAGCCGGTGGAGGGCGAACAGCCGATGATCCGCCAGCAGAAGGCGGCCATCGACGCGGCGCGGGCCGCCGGGGTGTCGCGGGTGGTGAAGGTGTCGGTCTGGGGCGCCCGACGGGGCGGGCGGCTGGCCGAGGGCGCGCACTGGGAGATCGAGGAGCACCTGAAGGCGTCCGGGCTCGGCTGGTCGATGCTGCGGCCGAGCGGTTTCATGCAGAACTTCATCACCGGGGCCGCCGCCTTCACCGCCGACGGCAGGCTCATGGACGCGTACGGAGGCGCCGGCGTGTCGTACATCGACTGCCATGACATCGCCGCCTGCGCCGCCGCCCTGCTGACGGGATCGCGCGGCCTCGGGGAGGCGTACGTCCTGACGGGCCCGCAGGCGCTCACCGCCGCCGAGATCACGCGGGAGCTCTCGGCGGCCCTGGGCCGGGCGGTCGGGCACGTGGAGGTGTCTCCGGACGACCTGGCCGCCGCGCTGCGCTCGCAGGGGCTGCCCGCGCGGTTCGCCGACGACGTCGCCGAGCTGTCCAGGAACGTCGCGGCCGGCTCGCTGGCGGCCACCACGACGGCGGTGCGGGACCTCACCGGCCGCGCGCCCCGCACGTTCGCGCAGTTCCTGGCCGCCAACGCCGAGGCGCTGCGGGGCGGCCTGCTCTCCCCGGCGCGCTCATGACGGTTGCGGCGCCGTCCAGGAGTGGTTCATGCTCGGCCTCCAGTGATCGACAGACTCAAGGAGGGATCGCCGTGGACACGTCCCTGGAGACCTATCTTCGGAACCTCTACCAGCGCGGCCGCGAGCACGACGCCCCACTGGCCGACCGGCTCCTCAGGCTGCGCAACATGACACCCGACGCAGCGGGCCTGATCGCGCTGCTCATCCGGGTGCAGGGCAGCCGGAACGTGCTGGAGATCGGCACGTCCAACGGCTACTCGGCGATCTGGTTCGCCGACGCCGTGCGGGACACCGGAGGGCGCCTGGTCACGGTGGAGCTCGACGGCGAGCGGGTCGAGCAGGCCCGCGCCAACATCGCCGCGGCCGGGGTGTCCGAGCACGTGAGCATGGTGCACGGCGACGGGGGCGAGGTGCTGGCGGCCACCGCGGAGGCGTCGGTCGACCTGGTGGTGCTCGACGCCGAGCGGCCCGCGTACGTGGACTACTGGCCCCAGCTGGTGCGGGTGCTCGTACCCGGGGGCGTCGTCGCCGTGGACAACGCCGTCAGCCACCGGGAGCAGGTCGAGGAGTTCCGCGAGCTGGTGGCGGCCCACGGGGACTTCGCCGTGCGGCTGATCGAGCTGGGCGACGGGGTGCTCACCGCGGTCCGCCGGCGCTAGCCGGCCGGCCGCCGACGCCCAGCGCGAGGCGGGCGTTGACGTTCTGTGGGCGACAGATGGAACAATGCACGCTTTGTGCCGTTTGAAGCTCACAGGTTCGAGGTGATGGATGCACGCGCGGCCGGCGTACGACGTCGAGACAGTGCTCGCGGCCGGGAAAGGCGATCGCGACGCGATCGACAAGCTGGTCAGGAGCCACCTGCCGCTCGTGTACAACATCGCCGGGCGGGCCATGGACGGCCACCCTGACGTGGACGACGTCGTGCAGGAGACGATGGCCAGGGTCGTGGCCGGCGTGTCCGGGCTGCGCGACCCGGGGAGCTTCCGCTCGTGGATCGTCGCCATCGCCATGAACCAGGTACGCGAGTGGCGGCATGCCAGGACCGCCGCCCTCGGCCTGGACGAGGCGCTGGGTCTGGCCGACGCGGCCTCCGACTTCGCCGCGCTCACCGTCACCCGCCTCGGCCTGTCCGGGCAGCGCAAGGAGGCCGCGGAGGCCACCCGCTGGCTCGACGCCGACGACCGCGAGGTGCTCGCGCTGTGGTGGATGGAGGTGGCGGGCGAACTGACCCGGGCCGAGCTGGCCGCCGCGCTGGGGACGAGCGAGCAGCATGCCGCCGTACGCGTCCAGCGCACCAAGGGCCGGCTGGAGACGGCCCGCGCGGTCGTGCGCGCGCTCGCGGCCCAGCCCCGCTGTCCCGACCTGGCCGCCGCGGCGGCGGCCTGGAACGGCGTGCCGTCCGACCTGTGGCGCAAGCGGCTGTCCCGGCATGTGCGCGACTGCCGCGCCTGCGCCGGCCGCCTCGCCGACCTGGTGCCCGCCGAACGGCTGCTGGCCGGGCTCGGGCTGGTCGCCGTCCCCGCGGGCATCGCGGCGGGCCTGCTCGAAGCCGCTCGTACGGCCGCCGCGCCGGTGCTCAAGGGCGGCCTGCTGGCCAAGGGCAAGGCCGCGGCGGGTTCCGCGCTGGCCGCCAAGCCGATCGCGGTCACCGCGGCCGGCGCCACGCTGATGGCCGGAGGCGTGGTCGTCGTCCAGACCCTGCGCCCCGAGACCCCACCCCGGCGGGCCACAGTGGTGATCGCGTCGTCCGCACCCGTCTCCTCGCCGCGTCCGCCCAGGAAGACGCCCGCGAAGACGCCTGCGAAGACGCGGAGCCCGTACGGGCGGACGGTGGACGCGGCCGACCAGGCCCCGCCCAGGAACCGGCCCCCGGCCCCGCTCCCCCACCGCCCCGCCGGCACGGTCAAGATCGGCGGCCGGCACGGGTACTCCAGGTACGGCGGCGCCCCGTCGATCACGCACAGGGGCGACTACGTCACCATCACCGGCAGAGGCTACGTCCAGGTCCGGTGGGGCATCCTCTACCGCAACCGGGTCGGCCTCTTCCTGCCCGCCACCTGGACCGGCCTGAAGGGCAAGCTGTTCCACGTCGCCTCGGGCGGCGGCCGGCGCATGGACGACGAGCAGGCGCCCGGCGTCACGTGGATGGGCTCGCCCGAGACCGGCTTCGTGCGGCTGCCCGGCGGCCACCAGCAGATGTGGCAGAACGAGTTCTACTACCTCGACGGCGCCGTCACCCTGCACAACAACGAGAGCGGCACCGACATCGACCTCACCGTCGCGCCCAGGACGTGGAAGGAGGTCTGGGACGACATCTCCGCCAGGCCCGACCCGGCCAGGGGCATCCTGCGCTACGGCCTGACCCGCGACACGGGCGACGACCGCGCCCCCGTCCCGCAGTACGTCACCAGGGCCGTGGACCCGGCGCGGGTGCCGCAGCGCAGCCGGGTCTGAGATTTCCGTTATCCGCGCCGCCCGCGTCCGTCTCCTGTGACGAGAGTGACTCCTGGGAAAGGACTTCCACGACCACGCAGCCCTCCCGCCGAAGCGTGCTGAAGGCGGCCGCCACCGTGGAGGCGGGCGCCGCCGTGCTGCCCGCCCTCCCCGCTGACAGAGCACGGCCGGAGGGTCGGTACGGCTGGAGTCGGTCAACCACCCCGGCCGGTTCGTCCGCCGCAGCGACGACCGGCTCCGCCTGGACAAGGCCGAGGACACGGCCCTGTTCCGCGCGGACAGCTCGTTCCGCCCGGTCACGCCGTCCTGACCCGGCCGGAGAGCGCTCAGAGCGTCCGGGCGCGTTCCGCGAGGACCTGCGCCCGGGCGAGCTGCACCTCCCTGGCCTTGCGGGCGGCGTACCGGAGCAGGGGCCCGAACGTCGCCCGCACCGTCAGCACGTCCTCCACCTCGGTCCCCTCGCCCTCGGCGGCCAGCCGGAACCGGTAGCCCAGCCGCACCCCGCCGGGACTGTCCACCTCGCCCTCGACGCCCTCGCGAGAGGCGCGCAGCGTCACCTCGATCAGGTTGTCGTACCTCAGGAACCCCAGGAACGGAAGCGCTCCACCGACACGAACCGGGACAGTCCCGGCTCCCGCCGCACGTCCCGCACCTCCACCACGAGCGGCGACAGGCCCACGTAACTCGACGGCTCGCTCAGGTGCACGAGCACCGCGGACGGCGGCGCCGCGACGTGGAAGACGTTACGCAGCAGGGTCTCCGGCACGGCTCGGCCTCCCTGGGTGGTCGATGGGCGATCTTCCCCAGTATCGGGGTTCACCGGGCGAGCCCCGCGTCCCGGGCGCGGATGATCGCCTCGGTGCGGTCGGCGACGTGCAGCTTGGCGAAGATGTTGGAGACGTTGTTGCGCACGGTCTTCGGCGACAGGAACAGCTCGGAGGCGATCTGCGGGTTCGACCGGCCGGCGGCGATCAACGCGAGGATCTCCCGCTCGCGCGGCGTGAGCTGGGGGAACGCGGTGTCGTCCGAAGGCGGCGGCGCCGTGAAGAACTCGGTCACGCGGCGCGCGATCGCCGGCCCGAAGATGGCCTCGCCGTGGGAGACGGCCTGGATGGCGCGGACGATCTCGGCCTGGTTCGCGCCTTTGAGCAGGAAGCCGCGCGCCCCGGCGCGCATCGCGGCGAACAGGGTGGCGTCCTCCTCCGACATGGTCAGCATGACGACCCCGATGTGCGGGCTGTCGGCCACACGGTCGGCGCGCTGACCTGGGCGGCGGCCATCTTCGTCTTCGGCACGAAAGGCGTCGGCGTGGGCGAGCGGGTCGTGGACCTGACCGGTCTGGTGTTCCAGCTCGGCATCTTCTGCCTGCTCTGGGTGCAGATGAAGACGCAGGCGATCGGCACCTCGCGGGCCGCCGCGGTGGCGCTCAGGCTCGAGGCGGCGGTGCTCGGCGTGGCCAGTGTGTGGTCGCTGCTGCACGGGCTCCTGCCGGACGGCCTCAAGGACGCGCCGTGGCTGTCGCCCATGGACCTCTGCTGGCCGCTGTCGATGCTGGGCATGGCCGCGATCAGCGTCAAGCTGGCCGCCGCCGGGCGGTGGCGCGGGCCGCTGCGCTGGTGGCCGCTGCTCGCCGAGAGCTGGGCGGTCGTGACCGTCCCCAGCTACATCCTGGTCGGCGAGCAGCTGGCGCAGTTGATCGGCGGCGGCCACCTGGTCATCGGGTACGCCACGCTCGGGGTGCTGCTGGCCCTGCGCCCCGACCGGGCGATCACGTCCCGTACGGCCTGACCCCTCAGTCCCCGTGCCACGAATGCCAGAGGGCGGCATACGTGCCACCCGCCGCGACGAGGTCGTGGTGCGTCCCGAGCTCGGTGAGCCGGCCGTCCTGCATGACCGCCACCCGGTCGGCGTCGTGCGCGGTCTGCAGCCGGTGGGCGATGGCGATGACGGTCCGGCCGGCGAGCACGGCGGCCAGGGCCCGTTCGGTGTGGCGGGCCGTTCCCGGGTCGAGGAGCGCGGTGGCCTCGTCGAGGATCAGCGTGTGGGGGTCGGCGAGCACCACGCGGGCCAGGGCCACCTGCTGCGTCTGCGCGCCGTCCAGGCGGTGGCCTCCGGGGCCCAGGTCGGTGTCCAGGCCGTCCGGGAGGTCGCCGATCCAGTCGGCGCCGACGGCGGTGAGTGCCGCGTGCAGGTCGGCGTCGGTGGCGGAGGGGGCGGCGATGCGGAGGTTGTCCCGTACCGTGCCGAGGAAGACGTGGTGCTCCTGGGTGACGAGGATGACGCGCTCGCGCAGCCGGTCGGGGTCGAGGTCGGCGACGGGCACGCCGCCCACGGTGACGGTGCCGGCGCGGGGCCGGTCCACGCCCGCCAGGAGCCTGCCGAGCGTGGTCTTGCCCGCGCCGGACGGCCCGACGATCGCCAGGCGTTCGCCGGGCTGGACGGTCAGGTCCACCCCGCGCAGGACGTCGGGGCCGCTGTCGTAGGCGTAGTGCGCGCCGGCGACCTCGAGCCGGTCCGAGGCCGGCACGGACGGGCCCGCGCCCGCCGGTTCCTGCCGCGAGGCCAGGGCGAGGCCCTCGACCCGGGCGAACGAGGCGCTGCTGCTCTGCAGGTTCTCCAGATGGAACAGGACGGTGTCCAGCGGGTGGGACAGCTGCCGCAGGTAGAGGGCCGCGGCGACGACCGTTCCCAGGGTCATGCCGCCGCCCTGCGTCATGACGCCGCCGATCAGCAGGACGCCGGCCACCGGGATGACGTACGAGACGTCCACGATCGGGAAGAGCACGCTGCGCAGGAACAGCGTGCGGGTACGGGTCCTGCGGCACTCCTCGACGGCCTGCCGGCACGCCTCGAGGCGGCGGCGCTCGAGCCCGAGGGCCTCGACGGTGCGGGCGCCGGTGGTGGTGGCGGCCAGCTGCTCGGCGAGTGCCGAGTTGGCCGCCCCCTCGTCCAGGTACGCGGTGACCGCGCGGCGCAGGTACCAGCGGGCGGCGAACCAGATGCCCAGCAGGCCGAGCACGCCGCACGCGCCCAGGAGCGGGTCGAGGGTGAAGACCGCGCCCAGGATGAACGCGGCCTGGACCGCGGCGATGAGCACCTCGGGACCGGCGTCCCGCAGCGTGGTTCCGACGGCCGCCACGTCCGCGGTGCCGCGGGTGGTCAGGTCGCCCGTGCCGGCGCGCTCGATCACCGAGGCGGGCAGGGCGAGCGCCCTGTCGGCGAACTGCTCGCGGACGCGGGCCAGCGTACGCTCGCCGAAACGGTGGCCGAGGTAGCTCGCGTAGCGCGACAGCAGGAGCTGGACCAGGGCGAAGGCGAGGATGACCAGGGCCAGCCGGTCCACGGCGCCGACCCCGGCACCGGCCTTGACCTCGTCGACGATGCGGCCGAGCAGCCACGGGCCGACCAGTCCGGCCCCGGCGGCCAGCGCGTTGAGTGCGATCACGGCGGCGAAGGCGCGGCCGTCGAGGCGGATCAGCCGGAGCGCGGCCCGGCGGACCCGGGAGGGCTCGGCGACGGGCAGGGACCCGGCGGCGGACGGAGTGCTCATCGGAGGGCCTCCTCGGGCCGGGCGCCGGTCTCGCTGTCCAGGTCGCTCGGGTCCTGCGGGTGGCCCGGGTCGTCCGGAGCCTCCGGGCGTCCGGTGTCCGCCGGGCCACCCGGGTCGTCCGGGTCGTCCGTGTCGCGGGACACCAGCAGGCGGTAGCCGGGATGGTCGCGCAGCAGGTCGCGGTGGCTGCCCGCCGCCGCGACGGACCCGTCCACCAGGTAGTACACGGTGTCGGCCTGGTCCAGTACGAGTGGCGAGGTCGTGGTGACCGCCGTGGCGCGGCCCTCGCGGGCGGCACGCAGGCGGGCCGCGATGGTGGCCTCGGTGTGGGCGTCCACGGCCGAGGTGGGTTCGGCCGCGAGGAGGATCTCGGGCTCGGCCACCAGTGCCCGGGCCAGGCGTACGCGCTGCCGCTGCCCGCCGGACAGGTTGCGGCCCTGAGGGTCGATGGGCGAATCGAGCCCGTCCGGCAGCCCGCGTACGACGTCCTCGGCCATGGCCGCGTGGACCGCCCGCTCGACGGCCGCCTCGTCAGGGTCCGCGCTGCCCGCGATGACGTCGCGCAGCGTGCCCGCGAACAGGTCCGCCTCGTTGTCCGCCACCAGGATCCGCTCACGCACCCGCGCCCGGTCGATGTCGCCGAGGCGGACCGCACCCCAGGTCACGTCCGATCCGGTGAACCCGCCGAGCCGGTCGAGCACCGCCGCGGACTCCCCCGGCCTGGCGCTGACCAGCGCGGCCAGCTCGCCCGGCGCGATCTCGACGCCGGAGCCGGGATCGCGCAGGACCGACGGTGAGGCGGGCGGGTCCAGGCGCGCGTCCCCGCTCGTGACGTCGGGCTCCAGGGTCAGCAGGCGAACGACCCTGCGGGCTGCGACGAGGCCGCGGTTGAGACCGTAGCTGCCCTCGATGAAGAACGTGACCGGCAGCACCAGCACGGCGGCATAGCCGTAGACGGCCACCAGTTCCCCCGTGGTGATGTCCCCCTGCGCCGCCATCCGGGCCGCCAGCCAGGTCACGGCGCCGAGGAACAGCGTGGGCAGGCCGACTCCCAGAGCCTGGATCCAGCTGGTCACCGCACCCACCTGGTAGCCCTTCTCCTGGAGCTCACGCGAGCCGCGCCGGTAGCGCTCGGCGTACACCTCCTTGCCGCCGATGCCGTTCAGGACCCGCAGGCCCGCGGCGATGTCCCCGAACCGGGCGGCCAGCTCCCCCTGCCGCGCCCGGTACGCCGTCTCGGCGCCGCTCAGCCGTCCCATCAGCGGGCCGAGCAGCACCGCGAGCAGCGGCACGCCGAGCAGCACCACCGCGGCGAGCAGCGGCGAGACGGCCAGCAGCAGCGCGGCCACGACGACGTAGGCGAGGACCGAACCGACGCCGGGGCCGGTGATGGTCAGCGCGTGGGCGATCAACCCGGCGTCACCGAACCCGATCGTGACCACTTCCCCGGCCGTGACCTTGCGCGAGAGCGTCGCGCCCAGCCGCGTCGCGTGCCGGGCCACGACCTGTGCGGTGCGGAAGGCGGCGTCCATCCGGACCCTGGTCATCGTGCGGTGGCGCATGATGGCCAGCCAGGCGTTCAGCACCCCGATCCCCACCACGGCGCCGACCCATCCGGCCAGCGCGTCCCAGCGTCCCGGCGTCAGCCCGTCGTCGATGGCGCGCGACAGGATGTACGGCGGCAGCGTCATGCAGACCATCCAGGCACTGCCCAGGACCGCGCCGGCGGCGATCCTGCCGCGCTGGCTCGTGACCAGCCACCACAGGTACCGTCCGGCGCTGCGACAGTCAGGAGTCCCGGGGGCCATGATCCGTTCCGTCATGCCCTCGACCCTAAAGCCCGATCCCCTTACCGGGCCGGGCAGGGGGCGTGCCTGCCACGGGCCGCCCGCCCGCTACCATCCACGCATGAGCGAGCACCCCCTGTGGCCCATGATCGGCGACGCGACCATCACCGCCTTCGCTATGCGGCGTGACGATCCTGCTCCGGCCGTCGTGGTGTTGCCCGGCGGCGCCTACCAGCACCTCGCCGAGCACGAGGGGGCTCCGGTGGCGCGGTGGCTCAACTCGCTCGGCATCGCGGCGTTCGTCCTGCACTACCGCATCGCGCCGCACCGCCACCCGCTGCCGCTGCTCGACGCCGCCAGGGCGGTGCGCTGGGTCAGGCACCACGCCACGGCGAACGGCGTGGACCCCGCCCGCGTCGGGGTGCTCGGGTTCTCGGCGGGCGGTCACCTGGCCGGGCTCCTCGCCACCGAGACCGGCGCCATGCTGCCGGAGGGGCCGCACGACGCCGTCGACCAGGCCGACGCCCGTCCCGGCCTGGCCGTGCTCTGCTACCCCGTCACCGCTCTCACCGGACCGGCCGCGCACCCGGGCGTCACCGCCAACCTGCTCGGCGACGACGCGCCCGAGTCACTGCGTACCGAGCTGACGCTCGCCCGCCGGGTCGGCCCCACGACGCCGCCCATGTTCCTGTGGCACACCGCCGACGACGCGGCGGTCCCCGTGGACAACAGCCTCCAGCTGGCTCAGGCGCTCGCCCGCCACCAGGTGCCCCAGGAGGTCCACGTCTATCCCAGCGGCAGGCACGGGCTGGGGCTGGCGGAGGCCGACCCCGTCGTCGGCGACTGGACCCACCGCTGCGCCGCCTTCCTGCGCGGCCGGGGCTGGTGATCCGTACGCCGGCGAGGGCCGTTCAGGCGACGTGGACGTGCGGCCGGCGTTCGCGGTGCGGCTCGGCCTGGCGCAGCACCTCCCTGGTCAGCGCCGGTACGTCGCCGCCGCCGAAGACCAGGTAGCGCAGCATCGCGACCACCGGGTTGCCCTCGGTCCAGTGGAAGTAGATGTGCGGGGCCGAGCCGGTGCGGTCCCGCAGGTGCAGCAGCAGCGCCGCCAGCGTGTTGGGCACGGCCGAGCTCTCGATCATCAGGATCTTGTGGCCGTACCGCTCCTCGCCCCTGACCCGCAGCTCTGTCTCGAACTCCGAGGCGTCCGGCACCGTCACCTCCACGAAGACCACCGGTTCCGAGGAGCGCAGCCGGTGGGCGAGCCAGGTCTCGCGGAGCTTCTCGTTGTACTCGTGCTGATCCCGTTTGTGCGGCTCGTTGGCGATCACGTGGATCTCGCCGCACGCCACCTCGTTGACGAACTGCTCCGCCAGCGGATCCAGGTGGACCGCCGTGACCCGCAGCTCCATCGAGCGGGTGGCCCGGGAGATCAACGACGTGGCGATGATGGCCCCGATGAAGAACGAGGCGATCTTGACGCCGTCGGGCCGCTCCCTGACATTGTCCACCAGGGTGTAGGCCAGCACGGCCGCGATGACCGCGTACCCCGCGGCCGCCCGGTGCAGGCCTCTCCTCCTGGCCGTCAGCGTCACCGCGACCGCGGCCGAGAGGATGAGCACCAGCACGCCTGTCGCGTACGCGCCGCCCTGGGCGTTGACGTCGGCGCGGAAGATGATCGTGATGCCGAACCCGATCGCCGAGAACACCAGCACGAGCGGCCGCACCGCGCCCGTCCACTCCGGCGCCATGCCGTACCGGGGCAGGTAACGCGGCACGAGGTTGATCAGCCCGGCCATCGCCGAGGCCCCGGCGAACCAGAGGATCGCGATGGTGGACACGTCGTACGCGGTGCCGAACCCGTTGCCCAGGTAGGCGTGCGCCAGGTAGGCCAGCGCCCGCCCGCTCGCCTTGCCGCCGTCCCGGAACTCCTGCGGCGGGATGAGCAGGGTGGTGACGAAGCTGGAGAAGATCAGGAACACGCTCATGATCAGCGCGGCGGTGGTGAGCAGCCGCCTGGCGCCCTTGATCCGCTCCTGGAGGTCGCCCTTGATCACCGGCATCACCGCGACACCGGTCTCGAACCCGGACAGGCCCAGCGCCAGCTTCGGCATGACCACCAGCGACAGCCCGATCATGGCGAGCGGGCTGCCGAAGCCGCCGCTCAGCGCGTGCTGCCAGTCCAGCACGACCCGGGGGGCCTCCAGCACGTGCACGATCGCGGCCCCCACGACGACCGCGTTCAGGCTCAGATAGATGAGGACGAGCAGTGTGGCGAGGCCGATGGCCTCGCTGAAGCCCATCAGGAACACCCCGCCCAGCATCGCCAGGAGCACGAGCGTGACCGGCACCCGCTGCCCGTCCAGGAAGGCCGGCACGAACGGGTTCTCCAGGATGTGCGCGGTCGCGTCCGCCGCCGACAGCGTCATCGTGATCACGAAGTCGGTGGCGGCGAAGCCCAGCAGGACCAGCACGAAGATCTTGCCCCACCACTGGGGCGCGAGCTTCTCCAGCATCGCGATCGAGCCCTGCCCGTACGGGCTCTCGACCGCCACCCTGCGGTAGACCGGCAGCGCGCCCAGCAGTGTGAGCGCCACCAGGAACAGGGTGGCCAGCGGCGACAGCAGCCCCGCCGCCAGCGCGGCGATGCCCGGCTGGTAGCCCAGCGTGGAGAAGTAGTCCACGCCGGTCAGGCACATCACCCGCCACCACGGGTGCTTCACATGGGGACCGTGCTCGATCTGGTTACGGTCGGTCTGCAGCCCCTCCAACAGCCAGGAACGCAGCGTCCCTTCCGTAGCCGCCGGCCGCTTCGCCAGCACCATAACGGTCACCCCTTTTTCAAGACCGCATGGCACACGTTCCACGAGGACGGGGTGATCGACCTGAACAGGGCGTCAAGAAAGCGTATAAATCGCAATGCCCGCAGGCTCGGGCGGGGCGGCGCTCCGGCCGTGCGTTCACGGCCGGAGCGCCAACGTATTTGGCGCCCCAGTCACTTTCCCTGACTGGGGCAAGTCGAGACTAGGGCTTTTCGTCCGGTTTGTATAGGTTTAGGGCTAAGTTTCATGACAATCCGGGGTCGGTCGGCCCGCCACCGAGAATGTCGGTGGCCTGGCCTAACCTCTGGCGAATGGACATCATCCTGATCCCCGGGTTCTGGCTTGACGGCTCGTCGTGGGACGAGGTCGTTCCCGCCCTGACACACGCGGGGCATCGAACGCGCGCGCTCACGTTGCCCGGCATGGAGTCGAAGGACGCCAACCGCTCCAAGATCACTTTGCGCGATCACATCGACGCCGTCGTCGAGGCGATCGACTCGTACGACCCGGCCGGCGGCAAGGTGGTGCTCGTCGGGCACTCCGGCGGCGGCGCGGTCGCCCACGCCGCCGCCGACGCGCGCCCCGACCGTGTGGCCCGCGTCGTCTACGTCGACAGCGTCCCCCTCGGGGAGGGCGGGGTGATCAACGACGAGCTCCCGGTCGTGAACGGCGAGGTCCCGCTGCCCGATTGGTCACTGTTCGAGCCCGAAGACCTGGTCGACATGGACGACGAGCTGCGTGCGGCGTTCCGCGAGCGTGCCATCCCGACGCCCGAGCACGTCACGAGCGATCCGCAGCGGCTGTCCGACGAGCGCCGCTACGACGTGCCCGCCACCGTCATCGCGTGCGAGTTCTCCGGCGCGAAGCTCCGGGAGTGGATGGAGCAGGGGCAGGGGTTCGTGCGGGAGCTCGCGAAGATCCGCGACGTCGACTATCTCGACCTGCCGACGGGGCACTGGCCGCAGTTCACCCGGCCCGAGGAGCTCGGGCGGGCGATCCTGGCGAGCGTCGGCCCTGCCTGAATCGCTGAGGCCGGCCGAAACCACCAAGGCATTCTGATTACGGTAGATCTCGGAGAACCCTTGGCTAAAGAATCCCCTGTACCGGTCTCATCCGCAGGCAGGACACATGTAGACAGATAGCGTGAAGTTGCCCAGGGGACGCCCGTACCGGCTGCTGCTGGCGCGTCCCAAACTCATCGCCGTCCCGCTGAGCATGGTCGTCGCGATCGCGCTCACGGACCTGCTGACGCCTCGGAGCATCCACCTCGCGCCACTGCTGGTGGCCGCCCCCGCGGTCACGGCCTCCTTCGCCGGCCCCTGGGTGACCGCCGCCATCGGCGTCCTGGCGCTGGCGTCCGAGGTCTTCATCGACGTGCACCATCATCTGATGAGCAACCAGGACGTGCAGGCCGGGCTGGCCGGCTTCGCCCTGGTGTCGCTGTTCGTGGTGCTGTTCGCCGTCGTCAGGGACCGCCAGCGGCGCGAGCTGACGCAGGTCCGCTCCGTGGCGACGGCGGTGCAGACGGCCCTGCTGCGTCCGGTCCCCGAGCACCTCGGCCCGCTCCACCTGGCCTCCGTCTACCTGGCCGCCGAGGCAGAGGCCCAGATCGGCGGCGACATCTACGCCGCCGTCCGCACGCCGCACGGCACCCGGCTGATCATCGGTGACGCTCGGGGCAAGGGCCTGCCGGCGATCTCCGAGGCGGCCGCCCTGCTCGGCGCGTTCCGCGAGGCCGCCCGCCGGCGCGCGGAGCTGCCCGACCTGGTCGCCGACCTCGAGGAGAGCTTCGACCTCACATGCCAGGGCGAGGGTGCGGAGCAGGCGTACGCGGAGAGCTTCGTGACGGCCGCGATCGTCGACATCCCCGACGATCGGCCGGTGCTCACGATCGCCAGCTGCGGCCACCCGCCGCCGCTGCTGCTGCGTGACGGTCTGGCCGTCTCCCTCGACTGCTCCCAGCCCGCGCCGCCCCTGGGCCTCGGCGGGCTCAGCGGCCTCGGCGAGCCGCAGAGCATGCTCGCCAGTTTCCCGTTCGAGCAGGACGATCTGCTCCTGCTCTACACCGACGGCGTCATCGAGGCCCGCGACGCCACGGGCACGTTCTTCCCGCTGGCACAGCGGGCCGCCCTCCGGACCGAGGAGCAGCCGGACGCGCTGCTCGAGGACATCTGCCACGACCTGCTGGCACACGTCGGCGGCCGCCTCGGCGACGACGCCGCCCTCATCGCGATCCGCCGCCACGCCGCGGTGTGACCCCGGCCCCGCCACCGGCGCGCTACCCGGCCGAGCGGGCCGCCTTCCACTGCGGGCTGTCGAGGAAGTGGTTGTCGTACAGGTCCTGCGAGTCGAGCAGCTCCTGGAGCGTGGCCTCTCCCTTGCGAGCTCATTACCCGTTCGCGTGGATCCGGCGGTACTTCGGCTGCCACATGGTGTCCTGCACCCTCTGGATGGGATCGTCCAGCTCGACGCGGGCCAGGTCCTCTTCGGCGGCCTGCCGGGCGACAGCCACGGCGACCGTGGCCGAGATCTCGCGCAGGTTCTCCACCTGAGGCAGCAGGCAGGCGCCCGGGGAGGAGACGTCGACCATGCCGCCGACGGCCTCGGCCGCGGCCTGGAGCATGCCGTCGCTGATCCGGCGCGCCCGCGACACGATCGCGCCCAGCCCCAGCCCCGGGTAGAGCAGGGCGTTGTTGGCCTGGGCGACGGCGTACGTGACGCCGTTGTGCGTGATCGGGCTGACCGGCACGCCGGCGGCGATCAGGGCGCGCCCGTCGGTCCAGCGCAGCAGGTCGGCCGGGTTGGCCTCCATCCGGTCCGTCGGGTTGGAGAGCGGGAAGACGATCGGCCTGTCGACCTGCTCCGCCATCGCCTTGACGATCTCCTCGGTGAAGGCGCCGTGCACGGTGGAGGTGCCCACCAGCATCGTCGGACTGACCCGCCGCACCACCTCGGCGAGCCCGAGGCCGCGGACATCCTCCTGAGCGGGGCGGGCGTAGGGCTGCTGGAAGTCGCGCAGGTCCGGCATGTCCTCGGCGAGCAGGCCCGGCTTGTCGATCAGCCAGATCCGCCGGGTGGCCGCCTGGCGGTCCAGGCCGTCGCGGACCATCGCGTCGCGCAGCTGGTCGGCGACGCCGACGCCCGCGGTGCCCGCGCCGAAGACGACGACGCGCTGCTCACGCATCGGCGTGTCCGTCACCCGGACGGCGCCCAGCACGGCGGCCAGCACGATCGCGCCGGTGCCCTGCATGTCGTCGTTGAACGTGGGAATCCGGCCGGTGTACCGCTCCAGGATGCGCCGGGCGTTGGACGGGCCGAAGTCCTCCCAGTGCAGCATCGCGCCGGGGAACATGCGGGTGGCCGTGGTGACGTAGGCGTCGATGAAGTCGTCGTACCGCTCGCCGCGCACCCGCGAGTGCCGCTCGCCGACGTACAGCGGGTCGTTGAGCAGCGCCTCGTTGTCCGTGCCGACGTCGAGGGCGACCGGGATCACCCGGCCGGGGTCGATGCCCGCGGCGGCGGTGTAGACGGCGAGCTTGCCGGCCGCGATGCCGGCGCCACCGCCCACTCCCCAGTCGCCGATGCCCAGGATCTGCTCGGCGTCCGAGGCGACGATCAGATCCACCTCGTCGGCGCCGAGCCCGACGTTGCGGAGGGCCCGTTCGATGCCGCCGATGTCGTCGATGGACAGGTACACGCCCCGCGGGCGGCGGTACTCGCGGCTGTAGCTCTTGATCGCCTGGGCGACCGTCGGGTCGTACACGACGGGCAGCATCTCGCGGAGATGATCGCCGAGCAGCCGGTAGAACAGCACCTCGTTGCGGTCCTGCAGGGCCGACAGGAAGACGTTCTTGGCCAGGTCCGTGGGCTGGCGGCCGTACTGCGCGTACGCGCGGCCGGCCTGTTCCTCGAGCGTCTCGACCACCGGCGGGATCAGCCCGTCCAGCGCCAGGCTCTCGCGCTCCTCCCGGGTGAACGCCGTGTCCTTGTTGAGGAGCGGGTTCTCCAGCACGGCCAGGCCGACCTCCGACGTGACGTAGCCCCCGTCGGGCGTTTCCACGAAGTCGCGGTGCCTGCGCTGGTTCATCGAGGTTGCTCTTCCCTTGCCTGGACACGACGCGTTCGTCGTTTCCCGGCCCGGGTATGGCTACGCGCCGGGCACCGGAGATCAATCCTCATGACCGCCAGGGCGTCCGCTGCGTCGGCGCGGCCGGCCCTGCTTTCTTCATCCGGCGTTCATCATCCGGACAACGGTCGGCGCGATCGTCTTCTCCATGACATCGTTGGGTCGGCTTGTGTAAAGCGTCCCCTGTTGGAGGCAATGTCCCATGCCCTCACCTGTATCCCGTCGTTCCTTCCTCGGCCACGCCACCGCGGGCAGCCTCGGCATCGCGTTCGCCGGCAGCATCGAGGCGATCTCCGGTCCCCCCGCGTTCGCGGCCTCGAAGCCCCCTGCCGGCTACGGCCCGCTCGTCACCGACCCGAAAGGGGTGCTGGCCCTGCCCAAGGGCTTCTCGTACAAGATCGTCGCTCAGGCGGGGGTGACGCTGCTGGAGAGCGGCGAGCCGACCCCCAGCGACCCCGACGGCACCGCGAGCTTCCCGCACGGCCGGGGTGCCACGCTGGTCAACAACCACGAGGTCGGCGGCGGCGAGCCGTACCGGATGCCCACGCTGCCCGGCCTGACCTACGACCCGGGCGCCGGCGGCGGCACCACGAACATCGACGTGGACGCGCGCGGCGAGCGGATCCGCGAGTACGTCAGCCTGGCCGGCACGCACAACAACTGCGCCGGCGGCAAGACACCCTGGAGCACCTGGCTGACCTGCGAGGAGACCGAGCAGCGCGCCGGTGGCGCCTTCCAGAAGGACCACGGGTACGTGTTCGAGGTCGATCCGTTCGACCGGCAGGCCAACCAGGACCCGGTGCCGCTGAAGTTCCTGGGCCGCTACTCGCACGAGGCCGTCGCGGTCGATCCGCACACGTCGGCGATCTACCTGACCGAGGACGCCGGCGGGCCGAACGGGCTGTACTACCGCTGGACGCCGCCGGGCAAGTTCCGCGGCGGCAAGGGCGCGCTGCGGGCGCTGGCGCTGGCCGAGGGCGGCGACACCGCGGGCAAGCTGGAGGCGATGAGCTGCTACCAGGACGACCAGCACATCGCCGACCTGTCGCAGGCGACGGCGCCGGGCACGCGGTACAAGGTCCGCTGGATCGAGGTGCCCGACCGCGACGCGAAGACCACGTCGACCCGCAAGCAGTTCACCGACGACCAGATCACCCGCAGCCGCAAGCTGGAGGGTGCCTGGTGGGCCGACGGCGGCGCGTACTTCGTGGCCAGCTTCGCCCGCCACACCGACGGCAGCGTGAACGAGCACGACGGCCAGGTGTGGTTCTACGACCCGCGCCACGAGACGGTCACGCTCAAGGTGCTCTTCGGCGTCAACCCCGACCCCACCCAGGACACGAACTTCGACGGCCCCGACAACATCACGGTCTCGCCGTACGGCGGCGTGATCCTCGCGGAGGACGGCGAGGGCATCCAGCACCTGGTGGGCGTCACCGATCGTGGCCAGACGTACCCGATCGCGCGCAACGAGATCAACGACGGCGAGTTCACCGGCCCGAACTTCAGCGCCGACGGCCGCATCCTGTTCGCCAACATCCAGTCGCCGGGTTACGTCTTCGCGATCACCGGCCCGTGGCGGCGATCCGGCCACGCCGAGGAGGACTGAGGCACTGACGCCCCTCGGTACACGGACCGCCCGGGTGCGGCCGTGTACCGAGGGCGTCCCCGTCATCCGGTGAAGCGGATCGTCGCCCCCGTGGCACTGATCGACAGCACCCGGAAGTCGAGCTTGTTGATGCCTCCGGAGGTGCCCTCTCCTCCGAAGGCGCTGCTGCCTCCGCTCCACACGGCGACGACGTCCGTGCCGAACAGGTCGCTCCACTCCTTGGCGACGTGGACCCAGCCGCTCAGGCCGTACTTCTTGGCGACGCGGAACTTCACTGGCTTCGTGAATGTGAACGTGCACTTCCCGTCGTAGCACGCGCGCAGGTTCGGCTTGGCCGCGGCGGCGGCCGGGGTCGCGGTGAGAGCCGGCGCCGCGAGGAGGGCGCAGGCGAGGGTCAGGGCGGTGATGGCCTTGCTGTGCATGGTCCCTCTTTCTTCGGGTTTCGTGGGATGTTGTCTACCGGCCCTTCTCCGGGAGGGGTCCCGGCACAGCGCATGAACCACGAAGGGGGATCCGATGACGGTGGATCGCGAGCGGAGCGTGGTGTTCGGAGAGGCGGTCGAGCAGTACGACTCGGCCAGACCCGACTATCCCGCCCAGCTCATCACCGACGTGCTGGAGTACGCGCCACCCGGCCCCGCGCTGGAGGTGGGCGCGGGCACGGGCAAGGCCACGGCGGGCTTCGCCGCCCGCGGCGCTGATCTGACCTGCATCGAGCCCGACCCCAGGATGGCCGCCGCGCTGACGGCGAAGTGCCCGGGCGCCCGGGTGGAGATCGGGTTCTTCGAGGCGTACGTCCCCGACAGGGCGTTCACCCTGCTCTACTCCGCGCAGGCCTGGCACTGGATCGACGAGCGCAGGCGCTGGGACCTCGCCCACGCGACCCTGGCGCCGTCCGGAGCGGTGGCGGTCTTCTGGAACCACTACGTCGTCACCGACCCCGACCTGCGGGCCGCCCTCGCCGCGGTGGACAGCCGCTACGGAGTGACCACCTCGAGCATGCACCGGGACGGCTCACCCCGGGCTGAGCGGTCCGAGCACGAGCTGGCGCACGACCCGCGCTACACCGACCTCGACCAGCGCCACTACACGCGCACCGACCGGTACGGAACCGGCCGCTACCTGGACCTGGCCCGCTCCGTCTCCGCCTACCGGATCCTGGCCCCGGACACCCGCGAGGAAGTGATGGAGGAGTTCGCCGCCCTGCTGGGGCGCGACGGCGTGGACCTGACCTTCACCACCGACCTCACCCTGGCCCGCAGAGCACGCTGAGATTCAGGCCGCGCCGGAAGACCGGCACCGCCACCGGACGAGACGCAGGGTGCCCGCGCCCGCGACGTACACGAGCAGGGCCACGATCGGCAGACCGGTCAGAGCGTGACCGCTCGGGCCGGTCACCGCGAGGGTGAGCAGCCCCGCCACCACACCGGCGATGCCGAGGAAGGTGAGCACACCCGCCGCCGCCCCGGCCGTCGCTCCCGCCCCGGGACGGGGACCGGCCCGCCGCTCGACGGGACCGAACACCGTGACCAGCACGCCGAGGATCAGGGCCAGGGCGGCGAGCCAGGGCAGCCGCAGCAGCAACCACATGGGCGTCCCCGGAGGCGGCGCCGGCAGCAGCCCGGTCGGATAGAGCGCCGGCGCGCCGATGACGACGGCGGTCATGTGCCACAGGAAGAGCGTCATGACGATCGAGTTGACCGCCACGACGGCGGTCCAGGGCCGCGGCCGCCGCAGCCACCGGCCGGCCGGGCCGTGGACCGACAGAGCCAGCCCGGTCTGCGTCGCGGCCAGCGCGAGCAGCGCCAGGGTGGGCGGGGAGGTGTTCTGGATCCCCTCCCCCGCGATCCCGACCATGCTGATCGGATACGGGCCCACCACGGTGAGCCCGACCAGGGTCGCCAGCCCCGAGAACGCCAGCGGCAGCCCGACACGGGGCCGGGCGGGCAGGCGCCCGTCCTGCCAGGCGAAGCCCAGCTGATGCACGGCCAGCCAGGCGAACAGGAAGTTGCCCTGCCCCAGGGCGGGATCCCGCAGCGCCAACCGGGCCACGTCACCGAGGCCGACCAGCACGGTCAGCGCGATCGGCACGGCCAGGCCGTACCGGCGGTGCAGGGCGTGCGTCAGCGGGGTGAGGGCCACCACGGCCAGGTAGGCCACCAGGAACCAGAGCGGGATCCCGGCCACCCACACCCCGATGCCGATGAGCCCCGGATCGACGCCCACCACCCGCGCCAGCAGGGCAGCCGCCGCCAGCACGGCCAGCAACACGGTGGTGGGGCGGATGAGCCGGTCGGTACGGCGCAGCGTCCAGCAGGTGGCGTCGCCGCCGAGCGCCCGGTGGGCGGCGAGCGAGGCGGCGTTGGCGTACCCGCCGACCAGGAAGAAGACGGGCATGACCTGGAACAGCCAGGTCAGCGGGCGCGTCCACGGCACCAGCTCCAGCGCGCTGCCGCCGCGCAGGCCCCCGTCGTAGCTGACGTGCACCGCCAGCCAGTGGCCGACGACCACGGCCGTGATGGCGATGGCGCGGAGCAGGTCGACCGTGCGGTCCCGGTGCGCGGGCGTACGCTCGGCCAGCCGCCGCATCCTTCGCCCCCGTGACTAGCTCGACTTCACCGGACCGCATACCCAGGAGGAGCCGACGCCTCACCCGCGGCGGTGAACGCGGCGAAGCCGCTGGTCTGCCAGGTGCGGCCGCGCACGGTCACCGCGTACGCCTCCAGGCCGGGCTGCTCCTCGACCCAGTCCCGGGCGGCCTCCCCCATGGCGAACGCGGCGGTCGCGTACGCGTCCACGGCGGTAAGGCGGGCCCCGACGAGAGTGAGGGACGCCAGGTCGGCGGCGGGGAGACCGGTGTGCGGGTCGATGATGTGCGGGCCGCGCTCGGCGCTGCCCGAGGTGGCCACGGCGAGGTCGTGGCCGGTGACCACGGCGGAGAGCTCGCCGTGCCGCAGAGGGTGGGCGATCCCGATCCGCCAGGGGAAGGGGTCGGGACCGAGCTGGATGTCGCCGCCGCCGTTGACGCAGTGGCGGGGCGCGCCCGCCTCGGTGAGCAGCTGGGACGCGTGCTCGATCGCCCATCCCTTGACCAGGCCGGACGGCTCCAGACGGCCGCCGGGAAACGCCGTGAAATATCCGTCGGTCTGCCGTTCGGTCTCCGCGCACAGCGCGAGCACCTGTCCCACCTCGGGCGGGCAGTCCGCCGGCCCGAGCTCGCCCCGGGCCAGGCGGCTGACCGGGCTGTCCGGCCGGTAGGTGGAGAAGACCTCGTCCACGTGGTGCAGCCAGGCGACGGCCCGCGCCACCGCGTCATCGGCGTCGTGGCGCACGTCGAACGAGAAGACCGTGCCCATCGCCTTCTCGACGTGGCGCGTCACAGCCCCGCCCGGTCGATGGCGCTCTGCAGGGAGCCCGCGTAGCCGTCGCTGGTGTACGTGGCCCCGGAGACGGAGTCGATCTGGGCGCTCTGGGCCGAGAGGGCCTCCTGCTGGAGGATGGGCAGCGCCCTGTTGTTGATCTCGATGTCACGCCGGTTCTCCTGCGGGGCCTGGAGCACCTGGATGTCGGTGATCTTGCTGCCGGAGACGACGATCCGTACTTGCACGGGTCCCCAGCGGGTGTCGACGGCGTCCCCGTCGAAGGTCCGGGCGCCGGCGGACTTCGTGGAGCCCCGCGGCGACGGCGAAGGCGAAACCTGGGCGGGGGCGACGGCGGCGGGCGGCTGGGCGACACCCGCCATGTCGTGTGGCTTGAACGACAGCAGCAGCACCAGGCCGATGGCGGTGACCAGCACCGCGAACAGCACCCTGCGCATGGCGTGACCTCTCATGACGTGAAGAATCGGAACTCAGAACTCGAACGACTCGTGATGGATCTGGCGATGGGGCACGCCCGCCGACCGCAGCGCCTTGATCGCCGCCCGCGTCATCTCGGGCGGCCCGCACACGTACACGTCGTGCTCGCGCAGATCGGGCAGCAGGCGCCCGAGACCGTCGAACAGGTCCGGGGACCTGGGCCCGGTCGAGAAGTACGCCGTGGCGTCGCCGCGGGCCGCGATGATCTGCTCCAGTTCGTCCTTGAAGAGCATCTCCTCGGGCGTGCGGGCCCGGTAGAGCAGCGTCACCCGTCCGGGCAGCGTCTCGAACAGGGTGCGCAGCGGGGTGATGCCCACGCCGCCCGCGATCAGCAGCGATCTGCCGCCCCGGCCGAGACGTGCGGTGAACCCGCCGTACGGCCCCTCGGCGAGCACCGGGGTGCCCGGCCGCAGCCGGGCGAGCGCCGCACTGTGGTCGCCCAGCGCCTTGACCGTGATGCGCAGCCCTCCGGTGTCGGGCACCGCCGACAGCGAGTACGGATTGGCCGACCACCACAGCTCGCGGGTCAGGAACCGCCAGCGGAAGAACTGGCCCGGCTCGGCCCGCAGCCGCCGCAGCCCGCGCCCCGTGAGGTGGATCGAGACCACGCCGGGAGCGTCGGCGGTGACGCCGGCCACGCGGAGCCGGTGCCGCGCCCACAACCTGACCGGTCCCAGGAAGCGGTACCAGACCAGCAGCGCGGCCACCCCGAGGTAGAGGGCGTACCACGCGAGTCGCGCCACGCGGTCGCCGGTGAACTGGGCGCCGGTCGCGAGCTGGTGCCCGAACGCCAGCCAGGCCGCCAGATAGGTGTAGAAGTGCAGGTAGAACCAGGTTTCGTAGCGCAGTCTCCGGCGCGCGGCACGGGCCGACACCACGGCGATGCCGAGCAGCAGCAGGCAAGCCGCCGTCGCCTTCAGCACGTCGGGGAAGGACAGCACCATGGTCACCGTCTCGTCCACCACGCCGACGCGGTCGGCCACCGCGTACCCCCAGATGGTGGCCAGCACGTGCGCCGTGACGAGCCCGATGACGTACCGGCCGCCCATGGCGTGCCAGCGGGCCAGGCGGTCGCTGCCCACGCCGTGTTCCAGGGCCGGGACCCTGGCCATGAGCCCGAGCAGCACCGCCAGCCCGTACCCGGCCAGCAGGCCCGTGACGCGGCCGCTCTCGGTCAGCCAGCCGTCCGGTCCCGACACCGAGGGCGTGCTGTGCCACCACAGTGCGATGACCGCGACCCCGCCCGCGGCCACGGCCGCCAGCAGCGCCTCGGGCCGGAAGCGGCCGCGCCGTGGCATCGCCGACGTGCGGACTGCAGTGTGAACCGTCGTCATGAGGGACAAAGTGCCAGGCCAGTCTCTGTTTTTCCTCTCAAAGGTATCTTTAAGAGGATTTTCAGAGGAGGCTCCTATCATCCAAAGGATGAGCACCCTGTCGCGCCCGGATGGCACGCCGATCCGCGTGCTCGTCGTGGACGACGAGCCCGACCTGCTGGAGGTGCTGGACAGGACGCTGTGCCAGGAAGGCTGGCAGGTCCGCGCGGTGGCCAGCGGGAGCGCCGCCGTCCAGGAGGCGGAGCGGTTCGCGCCCGACGCGGCGATCCTGGACATCATGCTGCCCGATCTGAACGGGCTTGAGCTGATGCGCCGGCTCAGGGAGCGGGCACCCGAGCTGTGCGTGCTGTTCCTGACCGCGCGGGACGCCGTGGAGGACCGGATCGAGGGCATCACGGCGGGTGGCGACGACTACGTGACCAAGCCGTTCAGCCTCGAAGAGGTGCTCGCCCGCCTGCACGGGCTGCTGCGCCGGGCCGGCATGGCGCGCCAGGGCGACGGCGACCGGCTCGTCGTGGGCGATCTGTCCATGGATGAGGAGGCCCGGGAGGTGACCAGGGGCGGCACGCTGATCGACCTGACGCCGACGGAGTTCGAGCTGCTGCGGCTGCTCATGTACAACCCGCGCAGGGTGCTGACCAAGGCGCAGATCCTCGACGACGTCTGGTCCTACGACTTCGGCGGCCAGGCGCACGTGGTGGAGCTCTACATCAGCTACCTGCGCAAGAAGATCGACGCGGGCCGCCGGCCGTTGATCCACACCGTCCGCGGCGTCGGATACGTGCTCAAGCCGTGAACCTCCTGCCACGCACGATCAGAGGCCGGATACGTGCGCAAGCCGTGAACCTCGTGCCGCGCACGATCAGGGGCCGGCTGATCGCCGGTCTGCTCGTGCTGCTGGCGCTCACGTGCGCGATCGTCGGCTTCGCCACGTTCCGGGCGATGGACAGCTTCCTGCTCGGCCGCGTCGACCAGCAGCTCGCCAGTTATGGGGTGCGCTTCGCCGCGAGCCTGGAGCACGGCGAGGACACCCGCGGGCAGGCCCCGGGCATGTTCGGCGCGCGACTGGTCGGCGGGCGGGTCACCCAGGCGGCGGTCGTGGCGCGGGCGGACGCGCTCCCCGTGCGGCTGAGCCGCCAGGACGAGGAGACGCTGGCCGCGGTGCCGGTCGACGGCCCTCCGCTGACCGTGGACCTGTCCGTCCTGGACGACTACCGGGTCCAGGCCGTCGCGGGCCGGGACGGTGACGTCCTGGTCGAAGGGCTCTCGCTGCACGGGGTGGAGGAGACCCTTGGCCGCCTGGCGCTGCTCGAGCTGGCGATGTTCACGGGCACACTCGCCGTCGCCGGCGTCGCCGGCACCCTCTGGGTACGCCTGTCGCTGCGCCCCCTGCAACGCATCGCCACGACCGCCCGCAAGGTCAGCGAGCTGCCCTTGGCCAGCGGTGAGGTGAGCCTGGCCGAACGCGTGCCCGACACCGACCCGCGCACCGAGACAGGTCTGGTGGGCGCCGCGTTCAACCGCATGCTCGGCCACGTGGAGGCCGCCCTGGCCCGCAGGCACGCCGTCGAGCAGCGGCTGCGCTCCTTCGCCGCCGACGCCAGCCACGAGCTGCGCACGCCGCTCGCGTCGATCCGCGGGCACGCCGAGCTCGCGCTGCGCGAGGCGATGTCCGACGACGTACGGCACGCGCTGAACAGGATCGACGCCGAGTCCGGACGGATGAGTGAGCTGGTCGACGAACTGCTCCTGCTGGTCCGGCTGGACGAGGGGCGCCCGCTGGCCAGGGAGGAGGTCGATCTGACGCGCCTGGCCATCGAGGCCACGGGCGACGCGCGGGCCGCCGCCCCCGGCCACCGCTGGCGGCTGGAGCTGCCGGAGGATCCTGTCACGGTGACCGGCGACCCGCTCCGGCTGCACCAGGTGCTCGCCAACCTGCTGAGCAACGCCGCCGTCCACACGCCGGACGGCACCACGGTCACCGTGACCGTCCGGCGGCTGCCGGCCGACGTGAATGCTGGCCGGCCGCCCCCCGGCGGAAAGGCTGATCGGCCGCTGTCCGACGTGGAGGTCAGCGTCACGGACGACGGGCCCGGCATACCGGCCGGCCTCTCGGAGGAGATCTTCGAGCGGTTCTCCCGCGCGGACCCCGCCCGGTCGCGCGCCACCGGCGGGGCCGGGCTCGGCCTGGCCATCGTCCGGGCCGTGATGGCCGCCCACGACGGCTCGGTGGACGTACGAAGCCGCCCCGGCCGGACCGAGTTCCGGCTGCTCCTGCCCGCCCGGTGACGGCCCCCGCGCTCCGCCCAGCACGCAGATCGCCGCCGCGTTGGTCCTGCAGAACGCGCCGTCGAGGTCCGCACCGCTGCCGGCCCCGCCGTCCATCGTGAGCGGCGTGGCCGGCGCGACGATCTTCCGGGCCGGTGTGCGCCGGTCAGGTCGGCGAGGTCGCGCGCAGCACGGCGACGCCCGCAGGCGGCAGGGTGACGGCGGAGACGTTCTCGCCCGAGAACGCGTCGGTCCACTCGCCGCCGAGCGCGATGTCGTGCTTGTCGCCGGTGTGGTTCAGCAGGATCAGGAAGCGGCGGCCGGCACCGGCGCGTACGCTCGCCTGGACCCCCTGGGGCAGGCCCTCGACCACGGGAGCCACGCCCGCGTCGGCGAGCGCCCGCGCCAGGACCGCCCGCATGGTGGGCTCGTCGAGCCGCGTCGAGAGGTAGCGTGCGGTTCCCGCGCCGTACTCGTGCCTGGTCACGGCCGGGCGGCCGGCCCAGTCGGGGGCGTCGAAGACGAGCTCGGGCTCGGCCCCGGTGAGCCGCAGGTCCTCCCGCCACAGATCGGCCACCCCATCGAGCTGCCCGAACGCCCCGCAGCCGCGCACGGCGAACGTCTCGTGCTCGTCGGCCGGGCAGAACTCCTCGACCCGCACCCCGAGGACCTCGCGGAGCGGCGCGGGGTAGCCGCCCAGGTGGACGCGGTCGTGCTCGTCGACGATCCCGCTGAAGAACGACACGACCAGCGCGCCGCCGCCGGAGACGTACGACGACAGGCGGCCCGCGTCCTCGCTCGACAGGAGATAGAGGTTGGGCACGACGACGAGGGCGTAGCCCGTCAGATCAGCCGAGGGCGGCACGACGTCCACGCCGGCGCCCAGGTCGAACAGCGGGCCGTAGTGGTCGAGCAGGCGGTCCTCCTGGCGCACGCCGTCCGACGGATGGGAGTCGAGCTCGAGCGCCCACCAGCTGTTCCAGTCGAGCAGGACCGCCACCTGGTTGCTCACCCGCGTGCCGGGCAGGTCGGGGACCGAGGCCAGCTCCTGGCCGAGCGCCGCGATCTCGCGGTAGACCCTGCTGTCGGCCCCCGCGTGCGGCACCATGCCCGAGTGGAACTTCTCGGCGCCGCCGCGTGACTGCCGCCACTGGAAGTAGAGGATCGCGTCGGCGCCCTGGGCGACCGCCTGCCAGCTCCACAGCCGCATCCGGCCCGGCTGCTTGATCGCGTTCCTGGCCCGCCAGTTGACCGCGCTCGGCGCCTGCTCCATCAGGATCCACGGGTCGCCTCCCCCGGCGCCGCGCATCGTGTCGTACACCAGGCCGGTGACGAGATGCGGCCGCTCGTCGTTGGGGTCGGGGTAGCAGTCGACCGCCACGACGTCCATCCGCGGCGCCCAGCCGAAGACGTCCACCGCTTTGAGGCCGGCCAGGAAGTTCGTGGTGATCGGCACGTCGGGGGTGACGCGCCGAAGGATGCCGGCCTCCAGGTCGTAGCAGGCGCGCAGCGCCTCGTCGCTGAAGCGCGCGTAGTCGAGCTGCTGAGCCGGGTTGGGGTACGTGGGAGCCACCCGGGGCGGCTGGATGTGCTCGAACCTCGCGTAGCGCTGCGACCAGAAGTCGGTCGACCAGGCGTCGTTCAGCGCCTCGATGTCGTCGTCGTACCGCTCGCGCAGCCAGCGCCGGAAGTCGGCCGCCGACACCTCGCAGTAGCAGGCGGGGATGTGGCAGCCGTACTCGTTGCCGACGTGCCACAGCCCGAGGGCCGGGTGGCCGCGGTAGTGCTCGGCCAGCCGCTCCACCAGCAGCGCGGCCCGTTCCCTGTAGACGGGGCTGGACGGGCAGAAGTGCTGCCGCCCGCCGGGGCCCAGCACGGTCCCGTCCGCGGTGACCGGCAGGATCTCGGGGTGCTCGTACGCGAGCCACGGCGGCGGCGACGCCGTCATGGTGGCGAGGTCCGCGGTGATCCCGTGCGCGTGCAGGTCATCCAGGACCTGGTCGAAGAGGGAGAAGTCGTACGCGCCCCGGGCCGGCTCCACGCGGGCCCAGCCGAACACCCCGACGGTGACGAGGTTGACCCGGGCCTCGGCCATGAGGCGCAGGTCCTCGGCCCTGGTCTCGGCCGGCCACTGCTCGGGGTTGTAGTCACCGCCGAAGGCCACGCCGCCGAGCCGGCGCCAGAACTGCTGGACCGGCATGACATCACGAGATACGGCATTCATCGTCGGCGCGGCGGCCCCGGCAGGCGAAGGCGCCGCTCCTCCCTTCATCGGGTCGGGGGTCACGGGCGGGATGGCGGTGGGGCGGTGCTCTGCCTGACGACCAGCTCAGGGGCGACGTACGCGGTGTCGGCAGGCGCCGCGCCGGCCTCGATCTGGTCGATCATGAGCGCCACGATCCGCTCAGCCACCACGTCGAAGTCCTGCCGGACGGTGGTGAGCGGCGGGGACAGGTAGGCCGACTCCTCGATGTCGTCGAACCCGGCGATGCTGACGTCGTCGGGGATGCGGCGGCCCGCCTCGGTCATGGCCCGCATCACGCCGAGGGCCATCTGGTCGTTGGCGGCGAAGACGGCCGTCACGCCGGGCCGCCTGGCCAGGACGCGGCCGGCCTCGTATCCGCTGGCGGCGCTCCAGTCGCCGAACAGCACCCCGGGCACCGCGGCCCCTGCCTGCTTGAGCGTCGCGTGCCAGGACTCCGCCCTGCGCTTGGCGGCATAGGAGTCCTCGGGCCCGGCGACGTGCCAGACCGTCTCGTGGCCGAGGTCGAGCAGGTGACGGGTGACGAGCCGGGCGCCCTGGACCTGGTCGGTGTCGACCATGGGATGGCGGTGGCTGACGTCGCCGTCGGCCATCACGACCGGCACCCCCGGCGGCAGGCGGAGCGCCGGCGTGTCGAGGATCTGCGCCTCGATGAGCACGATGCCGTCGACCGCCTGCATCGTGAGCTGGTCGAACGCCTCGTGCACGGCCTGCTCGGTCTGCGACTCGATGGCGATCATGTTCACGGTGTAGCCGGCCCGCTGGGCCGCCTTGGTGAGGGCGTCCACGGTGCGGGCGTTGCCGAAGCTGGCGAGCCCGAAGCTGATCAGCCCCAGGGCGCGGAACTGGCCGGTGACCAGGGCGCGGGCGGCGGTGTTGGGCCGGTATCCCAGCATGCGCATCGCCGACAGGACCCGCTGGCGGGTCTCCTCCTCCACGTTGCTCCGGTTGTTGACCACCCGGGAGACGGTCTGGCTGGAGACCCCGGCCAGCGCGGCGACGTCGGCCATGGACGGCCGTCTGCGGGTGCGCCGTCCCGGCGCCGTTTCCTGTGTCGCCCCGTCCACTGTCACCTCTGCTCGTCCGATGCTCTCGGCAGATGTTTACGTAAACATGGCCCGCCCGTCAATGCAGCCCACCAAACGGGTCGAAATCGCCATGGATGTTAACTGACGGTTACCTGTTGACATGATTCAGCGGCCGGTTCAGACTACGGGACACATTCTAAATGTTTACGTAAACATTCGATCATCGTGGCTAGCCGTGCGATGTCCCTGACCACCACCGACCGCCCAGGAACGCCCACGTCCCGGACAAGGAGAGTGCAGTGCCAGTCTTCGTGGCAGCGCGAACATCGCCCAGGAGCGCGGGATGACCGCGCAGGCCGCCGAAGCCGGGCGCCCCGGCCTCGCCCGGCCGTTCCTGCGCCTGCGCGTCGCCGGCTACGCGTTCTTCCTGCCGTTCTTCGTGGTCTTCCTGGTCACGGTGGTCGCGCCGCTGGCGTACGCCATCTACCTCAGCCTCTTCCAGGACCGCCTGATCGGCGGCACGGTCTTCGCGGGCCTGGCCAACTACACGCGCGCCCTCGGCGACGCGCTGTTCGGGGCCGGGCTGCTGCGCGTGGCGCTCTTCCTGGTCGTACAGGTGCCGATCATGCTGCTCCTCGCCCTGGGATGCGCGCTCGCCATCGACAGCGGCAGGCTGCGCTGGCCGTCCCTGTTCCGCATCACGATCTTCATGCCGTACGCGGTGCCGGCCGTGGTCGCGGCCCTCATGTGGGGCTACATGTACGGCGACCAGTTCGGCCTGGTCGGCCAGATCGGCCACGCGCTCGACGTCACCGTGCCCGACCTGCTGTCGCGCTCCTGGATGCTGACCTCCATCGGCAACATGGTGACCTGGGAGTACGTCGGCTACAACATGATCATCCTGTACGCCGCGCTGCGGGCCATCCCCGAAGAGCTCTACGAGGCCGCCGAGATCGACGGGGCGGGCGCCATCCGCACCGCCTGGAGCATCAAACTGCCCGCCCTGCGCCCCGCGCTCCTCGTGGCGACGATCTTCTCGATCATCGGCAGCTTCCAGCTCTTCAACGAGCCGAACATCGTCCAGAAGCTCGCACCCGCGGTGATCAGCACGAGTTACACGCCCAACATGTACGCCTACAACCTCGCGTTCAACGGCCAGCAGATCAACTACTCGGCCGCCGTCGCCGTGGTGCTCGGCCTCGTCACCGTCGTCGTGGCGTACGCGGTGCAGCTCGTCACCGCGAGAAGGGAGAAGACGCTGTGACGGCCGTCGCCGAGGCGGGCCCCGCCGTGACCGCCCGCCACTCCCCCGCGGCCAGGCGCCGCCGGGGCAAGAGCCCCACCCTCACCGTGATCATGCTGGTGATGTTCGTGTACGCGGTCCTGCCGCTGTTCTGGCTGCTGGCCAACGCCAGCAAGAGCGGCGCGGACCTGTTCTCGACCTTCGGGCTCTGGTTCGGCGGGGACTTCCACCTGTTCGCCAACATCGGCGACACCCTGAGCTACCAGAACGGCATCTTCCTGCGCTGGTTCGGCAACACCGTGCTCTACTCCGTGGTGGGCGCGGGCGGGGCCGCCCTGCTGGCCACCATCGGCGGGTACGCCCTGGCGAAGTACGACTTCCCCGGCCGCAGGCTGCTGTTCGCGATGGTGCTCGGCGGCATCTCCATCCCGGGCACGGCCCTGGCGGTGCCGACGTACCTGCTGTTCAGCCGCGTCGGGATCGTCGACACCCCGTGGGCGGTGCTCATCCCGGCGCTGTGCAGCCCGTTCGGGCTCTACCTGATGCGGGTCTACGCGGCCGACGCGGTGCCCGACTCGATCCTGGAGTCGGCCCGCATCGACGGCGCGGGCGAGTTCCGGATCTTCCGGACCATCGCGCTGCGGCTGCTCGCCCCGGGCTTCGTCACCGTCCTGCTCTTCTCGCTGGTCGCGACGTGGAACAACTACTTCCTGCCGCTGATCGTGCTGAACACGCCGGACTGGTTCCCGCTCACCGTCGGGCTCAACCAGTGGAACGCCCAGGCCAACAGCGGCACCTCCGGCGCCGGTGACGCCACCTACCAGCTGATCCTGACCGGCAGCCTGCTGTCCATCGTGCCGTTGATCATCGCCTTCCTGGCGCTCCAGCGGTTCTGGCAGTCGGGCCTGGCCACCGGAAGCGTCAAGCAGTAACCCCCCGTGAGTGAGGAAACATCATGAGATCAATTGTGCGGACCGCAGGGGTGGCCGCGGCCCTGTCGGTGGCCCTGGCCGCGTGCGGCAGCGGCGGGTCCGGCGGGGGCGGGAGCGCCTCCGCACCGGCCGCCGCGCCGAGCGCGTCGGCGGCGGTGCAGGATGCGTTGAGCAAGCCGGCCGAGCTGACGTTCTGGACGTGGGTCACGGGGATCGAGAAGACCGTCGCCCGCTTCCAGGCGAAATATCCGAACATCAAGGTCAACGTGGTGAACGCGGGGCAGTCCGCCGACCAGTACACCAAGCTGCAGACCGCGATCAAGGCCGGTTCCGGCGCGCCTGACGTGGCGCAAATCGAGTACTTCGCGCTGCCTCAGTTCGCGCTCTCCAAGCAGGTCGTCAACCTGGCCGACTACGGCGCCGCCGCGCTGAAGGACAAGTTCGCGGCGTCGGCGTGGTCCCAGGTGGCGATCAACGGCGGCGTCTACGGCGTCCCGCAGGACACCGGCCCGATGGCGATGTTCTACCGCAAGGACATCTTCGACAAGCTGAAGATCAAGCCCCCGACGACCTGGGCGGAGTTCACCGAGGCGGCCAGGAAGATCAAGGCCGACAACCCGGATGCGTTCATCACCACGATCGACCCCGGGGACGCCGGCGGCGTGGACAGCATGATCTGGCAGGCGGGCGGCACGCCGTTCAAGACCTCGGGCGAGAGCTCGGTCAGCGTCACGCTCGCCTCCGACCCCGGCGTCAAGCAGTGGGTGAGCACCTTCAGCACCCTGCTGAGCGAGAAGCTGGTCGACCCGCAGCCCGGCTGGACGGACGAGTGGTGGAAGGGCATGGGCTCCGGCAAGTACGTGACCTGGCTCACCGGCGCCTGGGCCCCGAACGGCATCGTGAACTCCATCCCCAAGACGAAGGGCAAGTGGGCGGTCGCCCCGATGCCCCAGTACGACGCGGCCAAGCCGATGAACGCCGAGAACGGCGGCTCCTCGGTGGCGGTCATCCCGCAGAGCAAGAACATCCCGGCCGCCGTCGCCTTCGCCGAGTGGCTGAACTCCGACCCGGAGGCCGTCAAGTCGCTGAACACCGAGGCCGGGCTCTTCCCTGCCACGAAGGTGCTGCTCGACGACCCGGCGTTCCGCGACGCGCCGCTGGACTTCTTCGGCGGCCAGAAGATCAACCAGGTCCTGGGCGACGCCTCGACCGCCGTCCGCCCCGGCTGGCAGTACCTGCCGTTCCAGGTGTACGCCAACAGCATCTTCAAGGACACCGTGGGCCAGGCCATCGACGGCGGCGGCGACCTGTCCGCGGCGCTGAAGTCCTGGCAGGACCGCATCACCGCCTTCGGCACCGAGCAGGGCTTCACCCTCAGCGGCGGCTGACCCCCGACCGGCCCCGGTCGACGTGAACCGGGGCCGGAACGGAGAACGTCAGCGCTTCATGAGCGCGAACACGCCCCAGCCGAGCAGGCGCCGCTCGTACCTGGTGTAGCGCAGCGGCACGGTCGACAGTTCGTCCCTGAGCTCAGGGGCGAGCTCGTCGTCGGGGTTGGCGTCCAGCCAGGTACGGACGTTCAGCCACTGGGCGGCGCGGTAACGGTCATAGCTGTCCTCGTCGGCCAGGACCATCTCGACGAGGTCGTAGCCGAGGCCGGCGAAGAGCTCGACGAGCCCGGGCAGCGTCGCGAAGTCGTCACGGGATCGGGCGTGACAGGCTTCGACGGCTTCCTGGCTGGGCGGCTCGGCCCGCCAGAAGGGCTCGCCGATCAGCATCAAGCCGCCGGGGCGCAGGCTGCGCTCCAGCAGCGCGACGGTCCCGGGGACGCCCTGGCCGATCCAGGTCGCCCCGACGCACGCCGCCACGTCCACCGGCTCGCCCGCCACGTGGCTGGCGGCGTCGCCGTGCACGAAGGTCACCTGGTCGGTGACGCCGAGCTCGGCGGCGCGCTCGCGCGCGGCGGCCAGGAAGACCGTGCTGATGTCCACGCCGGTGCCGGTGACGCCGTGGTCGCGGGCCCAGGTGGACAGCATCTCGCCCTTGCCGCAGCAGAGATCGAGCACGGAAGCGCCCTTGCGCAGCCCGATGGCGGCGCCCAGCGTGGCGAGCTTGCCCGGGGTGAACGGGTTGAGGATCCGGTGGCTGCTCTCCCGGATGGTGAAACTACGTGGCAGATCCAAGGGATGGAGTCCTTACATGTGATGACGGGTTTACCGAGGTGGACTGGTAACGAACGCCATCGACACGCATAAAGCAACTCCTCCGTCACGAGATGATGTTCGGCGACGTTACCCCTTGCCCGGGTGGGCGGCAACTGAATTTCCCGCGTGCCGATGCAGCCGGGCGGCCGCGTCTCGTGCCAGGTCACGTAGCCCGGGCAGGTCGGCCAGGAGGCGGCCGTCGCGCTTTCGCGCGACGCCTCCGACGAGCACCGTGTCGACGGTGGAGACGTCGGCGTTGGCCACCACCACGCCGACGGGGTCGCCGGCCGGCATCGTGTTGATCTGGTCCGTCCGTACCGTCACCAGGTCGGCGCGCTTGCCCGGGGTGAGCGAGCCGGTGATGTCACCCAGCCCGCAGGCGGCGGCGCCGCCCGCCGTCGCGAAGCGCAGCACGTCACGGGCGGTCAGGCCCGGCCGGTAGGGCGCGTCGGGGTCGTCGGGCACCGTCTCCGCGCGGGCCTGGCTGAACGCGGCGCGCATCTGCGAGAACATGTCGCCGGGCCCGCTGCTGACCACGTCCGCCCCGAGCGAGGGAAGCAGCCCCTGCGCCAGAGCGCGGGCGATCACGGGGCGGCCGTGGCCCATGACCATCTCCACGTACGGCGAGACCGACACGTGGCCGCCACTGTCGGCGATGAGCTTCAGCTCCGCGTCGGTGGCGATCGTGCAGTGCGAGTACACCGTTCCCGCCCGCAGCAGCCCCCGGGCGTTCAGCTCCTCGATCGTGTGCGAGGCGGGCCAGGCGCCGGCCGAGCGGACGCACGCGTGCAGGGTGGCCGGGACGTCCAGCTCGGCGGCCAGCGCCCAGTCGGACTCCCCGTACGGCGCGCCGAAGGCGATGCCGAAGGTGAGCAGCCGGTCGTCCTGCCGGGGGCGTAACAGCTCCCGTACGTACTCCGCCTGCTCAGGGGAGCCCCACGGGCGTCGCACGCCGAAGACCGAGCCGTGCGCGTAGAGCGCCCTGATGCCTGTTTCGCGCAGCGCGCGGATGCCTGCCTCGGCATGCTCGAGCGTGGGGTTGAGATGGGCGTAGTCCAGCACCGTGGTGATGCCGGCGTTCAGCGCCTCCCAGGCCCCGAGCAGCGTGCCCGCGTAGACGTCCTGCGGCTGGACGGCGAACGGGAGCGAGCCCTGCACCGTCTGCTGGTAGCCGCCCAGGGTCTCGTCCGCCTGGGTGCCGCGCAGAACGGTCATCCACAGGTGCCGGTGCGTGTCGACGAAGCCCGGAAGGACGACGGTGTCGCGGGCGTCGATGACCTCGTCCGCGCCCGCCGGGTCGAGGCCCGGTTCGACGGCGGCGATGAGGTCGTCCTCGATCAGGATGTCGCAGCCGGGGCGATCGCCCACGGCGTCGTCCATCGAGACGACGTGGCCGCCTCGCACCAGGATCCGGTGGGTCATGCGCTGTCTCCTTCGGGGGTGTCCGGCCGGGCGCTCCGGCCAGGGTGGCGGTCCGGGTGGCGGTCCGGGTGGCGGTCCGGGTGGCGGTCGTCGTCGGCGATGAGCTTCGGCAGCCGCCGCAGGACCTCGTCGTGCCAGGCGACCTCCGTCTCCAGCCGCGCGAGCGTGTGCTGGAACGTCATGCGTTCCAGGTCGGTGAGGTAGGCGTCCACCTCCTCGCGCATGTTCCGCATGGCCTGCAGTTGCGTGGCGTACGCCTCGCGCCGGTTCCGCAGGACGCCGCCGAGCGTCTGCTCGGCCATGTCGCCGGTGAACAGCAGCGCGAGATCGGCCGGGTCAGGCGGCAGGGACACCCGGCGCAGCGCCTCGTCCCGCTGGGCGTGCAGCTCCCGCCGGCCCTCCTCGGTGATGCCGTAGACCGTCCGTGCGGGCATCCTGCCCTCCTGCTCGGTGCGGACGGCCTCGATCAGGCCCTCGCCCTCCATCCGGTGCAGCGCGCCGTACAGCGATCCGGGTTTGACGTCGGCCCACATGTCGGTCCGGTCGATCTGCGCGGCTCGGCGGATCTGGTGCCCGTGCATGGGCCCCTTGCGCGCGAGCATCCCCAGCACGAAAAGCCGTGAACTGTTCACCCGACTACTCAAACACGAGTAGTCTCGTGAGAGCAACCCCGGTTATGCGCACACGTTCCGGTAGGGCACGTCCGCGAGGTACCGGTTCCACTCAGCGGGCGAGAGCGTGCGGCCGGCCCGCGCGCACACCTTCCCGGCCACGAGCGCGTCGCCGACAGGCACCTCGTACACGACGCCGGCCTTCAGGCCGGCCTGCGTGCCCACGTACAGGACGCTCCCGTCGGCGCTGAAGGCCATGGAGGATGGGTCGAACTCGCCCGCCGCGTACGAGTTGCCCAGTCTGCGCCTGGCCTGGACGTCCCAGAGTTCGAGCACGCCCCCGTCGGTGACGGTAGCGAGCGTCCTGCCGTCCGGCGAGAATTCCAGGGCGGCGATGGCGCCGACGGCGCGGGGCAGAGCGGGAGGCAGGGCGTCCGGTGCGGCCGGGTCCTTGACGTCCCATAGGCGGATCCTGTGGCTGGCTGACTCGTGGACGGCCATGAGCCCGTCGCGGCTGATGGCCAGCGCGTTGGTCTCGCCGAACCCGGCGCCGACGGGCTTGCCGGTCATCAGGTCCACGAGCCTGCCGTCGAGCGAGGCGAACACCTGTCGTCCCGGGATGAAGGGTCCGTCGGTGATCCGGGTCTTGTACAAGGCCACCACATGGCCGTCGGCGACGTCCAGCACCAACTCTTCGACCTGCGCGTTCTGGCCGTAGTGAAGGGTCATGGCGAGCCGGCGCCCGTCGGTGCTGAAGTGGGCGAATAGAGGAGTGTAGTAGCCGCGGCTCGCCCGCCGCGACCACAGCTTCTTACCGGTGCCGAGATCCCAAAGGGTGACCGTTTCCTCGCCCACGGTGACGAGCTTGGTGCCGACGTCATCGAAGTTCTCACTGAGGTCGTCTTCCTCCGCGAGAGGTATGCGGCGCACCTCCTTGTGCGTCCGGAGGTCGAACACGCTCAGGGCGGAGCTGTTCTTCCTGGCCAGCGCCCAGCGGCCGTCGCGGCTGAGTTGCGGAGTGTCGGGCAAGGCGACAGCCGGGATGCGGGGCTCGAGGTCCACGCTGATGACGGTGTCGTCGACGAGGTAGCGCAGTGTCCTGCCGTCGGGGTCGAAGCGGACGTCGCCGAGATCGCCCTCTGCACGGTAGCGCAGGATTTCCGTCTGGTCGCCGATCCGCAGGACCTCCACATCGCGGCCTTTGAAGCCGGCGATGTAGAGACCGTCGGCGCTGAACCTGAGCCGTGCGAATTCGTCGCAGAGATCGCAGTTCAGCACCTCCTTCAGCGCGCGCTTGCGCCCGGTGACCGCGTCCAGGAGCACGATGTCCCCGGCGGCGTCGACGCAGGCCAGGGTCTTGCCGTCCTGGCTGTACGCCGCCAGCACGTGGCTCTTCACGCAGGCCGGGAAGGGGCGCTCGACCGTCCAGCCGGGCAGGGCGAGCTGGTCGAAGCGGTGGCCGGGCAGCAGCAGGTGCCTGCCGGTCAGGTCCACGAGCGGCGCGGGGGTCTGCGCCCACGTTCGGTTCTCATAGACGAACCGGCCGAACCGCTTGCCGGTGCTCACGTCAATGAGAAAAGGGACGTCCTCGGCGACAGTGACCACGAGCGTCGTCTCGTGCTCGCCGAACACTACGCCGTAGCCACCGTTCCCGGTCGCCGGCAGAGGCATCCGCACCAGCGACTTACCGGTCTTCAGATCCCATACCCCGAGCTCGTCCGTGGTGGTCTGGGCGAGCAGGCGCCCGCTGCGGCTCAGCGCGGGATTCTGGAGGGTCATCCCTTTCAGGGTCATCTTGGGCCAGCTCGCCGTCCGCCTGCCGGTGCGCACGTCGTACACGTTGACGCCGCCCTCACTGAAGCTGACGAGCGTGCGCCCGTCGCGGCTCAGCACCCGCCGGCTCACGCCCTTGACCGGTGGATCGCGGAAGACGGCCGTCTCCCGCTGCTGGAGCGAGCCCATCAGGCTGGAGCGCGCCTCCGGCTGCGGCGACACCCGGTAGGCGGCCACGCTGAGCAGCATGGCGAGGGTCGGATCGGCCGTACGCAGGCGGTCGGCCTCGGCCGCGACCTGCTTGGCGGTCAGGATGTCGAGCCGCTCGACGGCCTGACCGCGCTGCCACACGGCCACCCCGCCCGCCGCCAGCGCCACCACCAGCAGCCCCGCCAGCGCCGAGGTGACCAGTGTCCTGCGCCGGCCGCGCTTCTTGGTCAGCTCGGTGCCCGCGCGCAGGAAATCGCGTTCGAACGGGGTCAGCGTCAGGTGCCTGCGGCCGGTCGCCGCCCAGCTCAGCGCGTCCTCCAGGCGGCTGCCCTGCAGCACGTCGCCGTCGCGCCGCCCGTGCTCGTCCCAGTGCCGCGCCGCCGCGTTGATCTCGCCCAGCACGGCCAGTCCGGTGCGGTCGGCCTCCACCCACATGCGCAGGCGTGGCCAGGCCCGCAGCAGCCCTGGGCGCGACAGGACGATCGAGTCGTCCTTGACGGCGACCACGTACGAGAACGCATCCAGGACGCGCCGGACGGCCGCCGCCTCCGGTTCGGGGCGGCCGCCGAACAGCTCCTCGGGGGCGGCCCGGCGCAGCGTCTCCTGGCCGTCGGCGTTCACCGCGACCAGCCGCAGGAACACCTCGGCCGCCAGGTCGCGCTCCTCGGGGCCGAGCGCGCCGTAGGCGTCCTCGGCGATCGTGCCCAGCGCGGGATCACCCTGGTCGGGCCCCCGCACCCCCTCGGCGCTGCGGATCCCGGCCGCCAGCAGCCCGCGCGTGTCGGACCCGTCGCCGCTGACCAGCGCCAGCAGCAGGTCGCGGGCGCTGGGCCGCACCGACGGGTCCTTCTCCATCGCGGCCTCGACCAGCGCGGCCAGCCGGGGCGGCAGAGCGCTCAGGTCGGGATGGTGGGTCAGCACGCGGTGCATGACGCCGCCCAGGTTCTCGCCGCCGAACGGGTCGGACCCGGTGGCCGCGAACACCATGATCGCGCCCCACGCGAACACATCGGCCGCCGCGCCCGCGCGCTGCCCGGTCAGCACCTCCGGCGCCATGTAGGTGGGGGTTCCCGCCAGCTCGCCGGTCCTGGTCAGCGACATGTCCAGGGTTCTGGCGATGCCGAAGTCGATCACGCGTGGCCCGTCGGGGCCGAGCAGCACGTTGTCCGGCTTGAGGTCGCGGTGGACGACGCCCGCCTCGTGGATCGCGGTGAGCGCCGTGGCCACCGCCGTCGCCAGCCGGTGCAGGTCGTCCCCGGTGAAGCGCCGACCGTCCCGTACGGCCTCGCGCAGGCTCGGACCTGGGACGTACTCCGAGACCAGGTACGGCTTGCCGCCGTCAAGCTCGGCGGCCAGCAGCCGGGCGGTGCAGAACGAGGCCACCTGCCCCGCCGCGGCCGCCTCCTTGGCGAAGCGCCCGCGATCGCCGGCCGCGTGCAGCACCTTCACCGCCACCCGGCGGCCCTCGGGGTCGTAGGCGTCGTACACGACGCCCTGACCTCCCGCGCCCAGACGCCCGGCCAGCCAGTACTCCCCGATGCGCTGCGGATCCCCCGCGATCAACGCCTCCACGGCGGATTAGATGCAGCCGGCCGCGTCAAAGTTGCCCTGTTGTGCCAGGTGGCTGCCGCGCCTACTCCGTCTCGCGGCGGCGGCGGGCGGGGCGCTGTCCGGAAGGTGCCCGGCGCGTCTGGCCTCTGGTGGGGCGGCGCGCGGCGACCGGCTCCTCCTCGGGCTCCTCTTCCTCCTCGTACTCTTCCTCTTCGGCCCGTCGAGGCTCTTCCTCCTCTTCGGGCTCTTCTTCCTCTTCCTCCTCCTCAGGCTCCTCCTCTTCTTCCTCCTCCTCTTCTTCCTCCTCCTCGGGCTCTTCCTCTTCGGCCCGTTCGCGCTCCTCCTCTTCGGCCCGCTCGGGCTCTTCCTCCTCGTACTCTTCCTCTTCCGGCCGCTCTTCCTCCTCCTCGGCCTGCCTGGAGCGCTCCTCCTCCATCGCCGTCTCGTGGTCCTTGACGACCTGGCTGTCGCGGATCTCGCCGCGCCAGCCCTCGCCGACGTCGTCGGGATGCAGCAGAAGGTGCGACATCACGTGCCGCCTGAAGTGCTTGAGCTCCAGCCTCGCCCGCCTCCCCTGGGCGCGCCACAGGTTGCCGGTGCGCTCGAAGAGCCCCTGCGGGTGGTACTCCAGCACCACCAGGACACGGGTCAGGTCGTCGGTGAGCGCATGGAACGTCACGGCGCCGTCGACGTAGCCCTTGGCGCCCTCGGACCGCCAGATGATGTGCTGGTCCGGGAGCTGCTCGACGATGGTGGACTTCCAGGTCCGGTGGGACCAGAAGACCTGGGCCTTCCAGGAGACCTTCTCGTCGCTCTCCTGGTTGACCGTCTCCACCTTCTTCATGAAGGTCGGGAAGTCCTGGAACTGGGTCCACTGGTCGTACACCAGGCGGCGTGGGGCGCCGATGTCGATCGTCTCGACGATGTTGACGATCTTCAGTTTGCCGCCCTTACCACCGCCCTTGCCGGTGATCTTCTGCCAGAGCCCCTTCACGCCTGCCTTCAGCCCGCCGGTGACACCGCCCTTGAGCCCGCCTTTGAGCCCGCCCTTGAGGGCGCCGCCCAGCACGCCGCCGGGGTTCTCCGAGCCGGTGACCGCGCTGAGGAGGCTCTTGCCCCCGTTCTCCGCGTAGTCGGTCAGCCGGTCGGTGAGGTCCTCGACCTTCTCCTCCGCGGTCTCGATCAAGCGCTCACTCAACGCCTGGAGCAGGTTCTGGGCCTCCTGGACGAGCCGGTGAGTCGGCAGGCCCTCGATGATCGCGCCCCCGGCCTTCTTGACCGTCTCCGCCGCCGCACCGGCCGCTCCTTGACCGGCGCTCCTGGCTGCGTCGGCCGCTCCTTGACCGGCGCTCCTCGCCGTACCGGCCGCTCCTTGACCGGCACTCTTGGCCGTGCCCGCGACGCTCCTGGCCGTTCCCGTCACCGCTCGCCCGGTTCCCCGGACCGCCTGACCGGCCCGGCCGGCTCTCGTCTCAGTCACCCGAACTCACCTCCGCGACTGGCCGGCTCCTCGCACAGGACGGGCTCGCCGCTGCACCCTCCGAGGCGGGAGCTCCTCCTCTTCCTCGTAGTCCTCGCCCTCGTCCTCGTAATCCAGGTCCTCGTAGTCTTCTTCCTCCTCCCTGGCGGGCCTGCGGGTCTCCTGCGCCGTCCCCTGCGTACGCAGAGACTCGGCGCGTTCGTGCAGCCTGTTGCTCAGAGAGTCGATCTGCCTGCTGGTCGCCGCCACCGCCGCCGCCTTGCCGACCTCCATCAGGTCCCCGCGGAGGCGGTCGGTGATCTCACCGATCTCAGCGGAGGAGCGCAGGGCCTTGAGCCCCTGCCCCAGCAGGCCACCGCCCTCGGCCATGCGCGCGCGACCCATCAGCCCTGCCAGCGCCAGCGCCGCGGCCATGCGCAACTTGCGGCGCCGTCCGAGGTAGTAGCCCGCGAGCACGGCAAAGGCTATCCGTGACGTGTTCGACATGATCAGTGCTCCTTGTTCTCGAAGCCTGTTGCCGTGGCCGAGGCACTTGCCGGTGGGCTGCCCTCAAACAGGACAAAGAACCCGATACCGGCGAAAGTTGCTCAGACTTTGAGCGGCAGAGACCAGAGATTTGCGGTCATGGTCGCGGCGCCGGCGCCCTCACCTGCCGCACACCGCTCAGGCCGCCTCCGCGGCCTCTCCCACCTCCCGCAGGACGGCGAAGCGGTGCTGGCCGGCCAGGAAATGGCCGATGGCGACGATGCCCACGACGGGCCATTCGACGATCTCCAGCACGCCCAGCGCGAGGAGTGCCGCGTAGAAGGCGAGATGCTCGGGCTCCGGCAGAGTGATCGTGCCGAGCACGGGCAGCGCGACCTGGGGCCGGTGCTCGACGGTGGTGGGCCTGACGACCATGGTGCCGCTCCTTCGATCGACGACTCCCCGTCCGACTGCCCCCCGGCGGATCCGGTAACTCGCGACGGGGTAAAGCTTCGAGGAGCGGTCACTCCTTGAGCCGGTGGGGCGGTGCGCCGCCCGATCATGACTGATTGCTACTATCCGTGTTGTTCGGGTTACTGTCCCGGACAGATCACGACGACTCCCCCCGAGTACCTCTCAAGGGGGGACGAGATGACAGACATGGAGCATCCACCGCCTTGCTCTTCCGTCATAGAGGCATGGATCGGTCAGGTTCTCCTGCTCGCCGGCGTGAGACCGCTCACTGACGCATCGCTCCCGTGCCCGCGGCAGACTCCGCCGAAGCCGCCGCTGTCCCGCGCCCGGTCCGACGAGCCTTGAAAGACCGGCTCCGAACCGGGAGAAGCACGAAATTCCCGGCCAAGAAAGAAAAGGACGCCGCCCGTGCCGGCCTGATTCTTCAGCCGCACGTAAATTAGTCGCCCTGTCCTGGCCTGACCGCCCGCATCAGGCCGTTCTCCGAGTTTATTGCCGTGACATAACGGACAGCCATCACTCATGCCATGGGGGAAAAGACGCAAGCGGCCGATGCGGCCATGATGTTCGCCCGCGCCGCAAATCTCTGGCGACGACATGGCCGCGTCTCCGCGCGGGAAGGAGGCGGAGCCTCGGACGTCGATGAGGCGTACCGGCACTGCGAGCAGATCATGCGCAGTCAGGCCCGTAACTTCTCGTACGGTCTGCGGCTGCTGCCGGCCCCCAAGCGGCGCGCGCTGAGCGCCGTCTACGCGCTGGCCCGCAGGATCGACGACATCGCCGACGGGGACGGCCCGGCCGGGCAGCGGCTGGAGCGCCTCGACAGGGTTCGCGAGCTGCTCGACGGGACCGCGCCCACGGCGCACGACCTCGTGCTGGTGGCGCTGCTGGAGGCCGCCGACCGCTATCCGATCCCGCTGGCGGCCTTCGCCGACCTGGTCGACGGTTGCGCCGCCGACGTGCGCGGCAGGACCTACCTGACGTTCGCGGACCTGGAAGGCTACTGCCGGTGCGTCGCCGGATCGATCGGGCGGCTCTCGCTGGGCGTGTTCGGCTCGGACGACGTCGAGGCGGCCACGCCGCTCGCGGACGCACTCGGCGTGGCCCTGCAGATCACCAACATCCTCCGCGACCTGCGGGAGGACCGCCTGGCCGGGCGGATCTACCTGCCCGCCCAGGACCTCGAGCGGTTCGGCTGCACCCTGGACGTCGACCCGTCCGGCCGGTTCCGCGACCCGCCGGAGCGCCTGGCCGGCCTCGTCCGGTTCGAGGCGGACCGGGCACGTGACTGGTTCACCACCGGGATGCGCCTGCTGCCCATGCTGGACGCGCGGAGCGCCGCCTGCACGGCGACCATGGCCGGCATCTACCGGTGCTTGCTCGACCGCATCACCGCCGACCCCAGACGGGCGCTGAACGCCCGGCTGTCCCTGACGACGAGGGAGAAGTCCATGGTCGCGGTGCACGCCCTCACCCAGGTCCGGCGGGTGAGAGAACGTCCGGCCGATCGGACCGGATCCCCTTGATCACTGCCGCGCTGCTCGCGGTGCTCGCGGCGCTGTCCAACGCCGTCGCGTCGGTTCTGCAGCGACGCGCGGCCCGGTCGGTGCCGCCGGAGCTGGGGTTGCGGCTGGGCCTGATCTGGGCGCTGCTCCGGCATCCGGTGTGGCTGTGGGGCATCGTGGCGCTGATCGCGGGCTTCGTCTTCCAGGCGGCCGCGCTGTCGATGGGCGGCATCGCCCTGGTCCAGCCGGTCCTGGTCGTCGAGCTGCCGTTCACCATGATCATTCTGTCGGGGGCGTTCGGCACGGTCCTGGACAGGCGGTCGTGGCTGGCGATCGGCGCGCTGTCGGCCGGGCTGGCGACGTTCCTCACGGCGGCGGCTCCCGGCACCGGCCGGTGGTCGCCCGACGCGACCCGATGGATCGTCGCCACCGTCGTGACCGCGGGCACCATCGCCGTGCTGGTGGCGGCGGCGTCCCTGACCAGGAGTGCCGTCCGTCCCGCGGCGCTGGGCGTGGCGGGAGGACTCGGCTTCGCCTTCACGGCCACGCTCATCAAGGAGTGCACGTCGATCGCGCAGGAGGACCTCGGCGCGCTGCTGGTGTCCTGGCCGCTGTACGCGATGGTGGCGGCGGGCCTGTGCAGCCTGTTCCTGCTGCAGAACGCCCTGCACAGCGGCTCGCTGGTGGTCGCTCAGCCGGCGCTGACCATCAGCGACCCCATAGCGGGCATCCTGTACGGCGCGCTGATGTTCGGTGAGCCGATCCGCACCGGCCCGTGGATCGTGTACGAGGTGGCGGGCATCGGGCTCATGGTCTTCGGCGTCATCGAGCTGACCAGGTCGCCGCTCATCCAGGGCCAGGGCGTGACCACCCCGACAGGGAAATGAGACCGGCCTGCACCGGCATCGAGGAGAACAGCGCGGACGCCCGGTCCGTCTGGCGCTTGCGCGACCGCGCGTCCTCGAGGAGGTCCAGCACCGCCAGCAGCGCCGGCGTGGTGCGGGTGTGCAGGCTCACCCCGGCCCTGGCCATCGCCCGCGCGCCGTCGCGGCCGTGACCGGGGATCGGCCGGTGGACGATGACCGGCAGTCCCGCCGCGAAAGCCTCCTCGCAGGTCAGCCCGGCGCCGTTGTCGACCAGCGCGTACGCGGCCGCCATGAGTTCCGGCACGTCGTCGCGCCAGCCGAGCGCGGGGCCCAGCCCGGCCTCCCGCAGCCGCCGCCGCAGGCCGGCGTTGCCGCCGCACAGGACGACCGGCGTGTACCGCCCCGACCCCGCCAGGGCGCGCGCGGTCGCGACGATCTCCCCGACCCCCCATGACCCTCCCGACACCAGCACGAGCCGGGCGCCGGGGTCCACGCCGAGGCCGGCGGCCACCTCTCCGGGATCGGCCACCGCCCGCGCGAACTCGGGGCGTACGACCGGAGCGCAGCGGAGCACGGGCCGGCGGGTCAGGGCGGCGACCTGCCCGACGATGCCGGGGTTCGGGCACAGGTACCGGTCGTTGCCGCGATGGACCCAGAGCCGGTGCACCGCGAAGTCCGTGACCAGGACCGTGCTCGGGCAGGGCAGCGCGCCGCGCTCGCGCAGCCGTCCCGTGAGCTGCGCGGCCAGATGGAAGGTCGAGACGACCTCGTCGGGCTGGCGGGAGGCGACGAGCCTGCGCAGGCGGGAGGCGGCGAGCACCGTGAGCGGAGACGTCGCCGGCGCCCGTTTGCCGACGAAGAAGACCTGGTAGATGAGTTCGTAGAGCCAGGGGGCGCGCAGGATCATCCAGCGGTACCCGCAGCGCAGCGCCGATCCCAGCCGGAGCGGGAAGAGGCGGAGGACATCGATGATCTCTGAATCCGCATTCTCGGCGGCGAGCCGGGCGGCCAGCTCGGCGGCCACGCCGTCATGGCCGGTGCCCATCGACGCGCTGAGGATGAGCACTCGCCGCGCCGTGCCCTCCGGCGACCTCCCCTGCCGCACGAAGGGGAAGCGGCGGTTCATGACCGGACACCCTGGGCGGTAGGGCGATGAACCGTCTCGTCCTGCCGCTCGGGCTGGCCTGCCTGGCGCTGGCGCACGCGGGGCCGGCCGCCACCTGGCTGCCCTCGGTCCGGAGACGCTTGCCCGCGCTCGCCGGTGCCGGCGACCCCGGCCACGTGGCGCTCACCTTCGACGACGGACCCCATCCCGGCTCGACCCCGCGCTTCCTGGACGAGCTGGGCCGGCTCGGCTGCCACGCCACCTTCTTCGTCCTCGGCGAGCTGCTCGAACGCCACCAGTGGCTGGGCCGCCGCATCGTGGCCGAGGGACACGAGCTGGCCGTGCACGGCTGGGGGCACGGCAACGCCCTGATCGCCCCGCCGGGCCGGCTGACGGCCGAGATCGGCCGGACCGCCGACCTGGTGCGGGCCGTCGGCGGGGTCAGGCCGGTGTGGTACCGCCCGCCCTACGGGGCGCTGAGCCTCGAAGCGCTGGTCTCGGCCCGCCTGCGAGGGCTGCGCCCCGTGCTGTGGACGGTCTGGGGCAGGGACTGGGAGGAGGCGGCCACGCCGGACTCGGTGCTGGCCACCGTCGCGGCCGGGCTGCGCGGCGGGGCGACCGTCCTGCTCCATGACTCCGACCACGCCTCCGTTCCGGGTGCCTGGCGATCGGCGCTCGACGCCCTGCCCGCGCTCGTGGAGCGCTGTCGGCTGATGGGCCTGAGAGTGGGGCCGCTGCGCGCCCACGGCGTGCCGGCCCGTATTTCCATAAAAGCCACTCCCCCTTTTCCAACGCATTCAAACGACCATTTCCCGGAGCCCGTCACTGCGTAAATGCCGGGCCAATGAAATGGAAACAGAATATGGTGGCGGGGCCATCGGGTTTGCGCCGCCCAGCGGGGGATAATTTCCCTGTCGTGCTGTCACAGAGGGGCCATTCGCGGGAGCTGGCGGAAAAGGCGCGCCGGGAGAACTTCCCGGTGGCCTCGCGGCTGCTGCCGCGCCGGCACCGCGACCACCTCATGGCCGTGTACGGCTTCGCGCGGTCGGTGGACGACGTGGGTGACGAGGAGCGTCCCGACGACCGCCTGCGACTGCTGGCGGAGTTCGAGACCGATCTGGCCCGCCTGTACGACGGCCAGGTCCCTGTGCTGCGGCCGGTCCGCGCGCTGGCCCGCACCGTCCAGGAGTGCTCGATTCCCGCCGAGCCGTTCCATCACCTCATCGAGGCCAACCGGCGTGACCAGACGGTCACCCGCTACGAGACGTTCGACGAGCTCCTCGGCTACTGCGAGTTGTCGGCCAACCCGGTCGGCCGGATCGTGCTGCACGTGTTCGGGGAGACCGGCGGCGACCACCAGGCCCGGTCGGACCGGGTCTGCTCGGCGTTGCAGGTCATCGAGCACTGCCAGGACGTGGGCGAGGACTACCGGCGCGGGCGCGTCTACCTGCCGCAGGAGGATCTGCGGCGGGCGGGCTGCCCGGCCGTCCATCTCGCGGCGGCGGCCACGTCACCGGGGCTGCGCGAGGTGGTCGCGGTGCAGGCCGCGCGGGCCGGCAGACTGCTGGCGGAGGGCGAGCCGATCGTCGCCTCGCTGTCCGGCTTCGCCCGTACGGCGGTCGCGGGCTACGTCGCCGGCGGCCACGCGACCCTGGCGGCGCTGAGAAGCGCCCGCTACGACGTTCTGGCCCGTACTGTCCGGCCACGCCGCGCGCGCCTGCTCGCGGAGTGGACACGTGTCCTGATGACCATGAGGTGGCCCGGTGCGGGCCTCCAACGCCTGCCGTCGGCCTGAGATCCGGGCGGGGAGCCTCCGATGAGCATCACACCAGAGCCGCGCAGGGCTCCTCCGACGGGCATCGCTCCGGTGGCGGTCGTCGGCGGCGGCCTGGCCGGCATCTCCGCGGCCATCGCCCTCGCCGAAGCGGGATGCCCCGTGACGCTGTACGAGGCCCGCCCGAGGCTGGGCGGCGCCACGTACTCGTTCCAGCGCGGCGGACTGACGGTGGACAACGGCCAGCACGTCTTCCTCCGCTGCTGCACGGCGTACCGGGGACTCCTGGAACGGATCGGCGGCACCGCGCTGGTGGACCTGCAGAGCCGGTTCGACGTGCGGGTGCTCGGCACGGCGGGCCGGGCCGGGCGGCTGCGCCGCGCCGCGCTGCCGGGGCCGCTCCACTTCGTGCCCGCACTCGCGGGCTACCGCCTGCTCGGGCCGGGCGACCGGATCCAGGCCCTGCGCGGCTCGATCGCGCTGGGCCGGCTCGATCCGGCCGATCCGCTGCTCGACACGGTGACGTTCGGGCGCTGGCTGGCGGCGCACGGCCAGCGGGCCCCGGTGCGTCAGGCGCTCTGGGAGCTGCTCGCGGTGGCCGCCCTCAACACGGGGGTCGACGACGCCGCGCTCGGCCCGGCGGTGAAGGTGTTCAAGACCGCCCTGCTCGGCCGGCCGGACGCCGCGGACCTGGGCATTCCCCTGGTTCCGCTCGGCGAGCTGCACGACACCGCCGCCAGGGCCGCCATCACGCGGCGCGGCGGCGCCGTACGGCTGTCGGCGAAGGTCACGGCCATCGAGCCGGGACCGGCCGTCATCGTGGACGGCGCCAGGGTCGAGGCGTCGGCGGTCGTCGTGGCCACGCGCCACGAGCAGGCCGCCAAGCTGGTACCGGCGGGGGCGGCGCCCGGCCAGGACAGGTGGAGCGGCCTGGACGCGAGCCCGATCATCAACGTCCACGCGGTCTACGACCGGCCGGTCATGCGGGTGCCGTTCGTCGCGGTCACCGGCTCGCCGGTGCAGTGGGTGTTCGACAAGACCCGCGTCGCGGGGCTGCGCGGGGGGCAGTACCTGGCGGTGTCCGTGTCGGTCGCGGACACCTGGATCGACCGGCCGACCGCGGACCTCCGCGAGGTCTTCGTCCCGGCACTGCGATCGGTGTTCCCGGCCGCGCGGCGGGCCCGGATGACGGACTTCTTCGTCACCAGGGAACGGCGCGCGACGTTCCGCCAGGCCCCGGGCAGCGGGGCGCTCCGCCCGCAGAGCGCCACCCGATGGCCCGGCCTCTACCTCGCCGGCGCGTGGACCGACACCGGCTGGCCCGACACGATGGAGGGGGCCGTGCGCAGCGGACTTCACGCGGCTCACCTGGTCAGGCAGCACGTACGAGATCAGGAGAGCGCACCATGACCCTGACCCTGCCACCCGCCGAGGCGGCCCGCGAGCTCGTCGAGCCGGTGCTGCGCGAGGCCGTCGGCCGCCTCGACCCGCACACCGCGCGCGTCGCCCGCTACCACTTCGGCTGGACCGACGACTCCGGGCAGCCCCGCGCCGACGGCGGCAAGGCGCTGCGGCCCACGCTCGCGGTGCTGTCGGGCCGGGCGGCCGGCGCGGACGTCGCGCGGTGCCTGCCCGCGGCCGCCGCGGTGGAGCTCGTGCACGCGTTCTCGCTGCTGCACGACGACGTCATGGACGACGACCCGGTACGCCGGCATCGGCCGGCCGCCTGGACCGTCTTCGGCCGCTCGGCGGCGATCCTCTGCGGCAACGCCCTGCTCACCCTGGCCGTGGATCTCCTGCTCGAACAGGGCACCCCCGGCTATGTGGCGGCGGCCCGCGCGCTCAACCTCGCCACGCTCTCGCTCATCGCGGGCCAGGCCCAGGATCTGGCGTTCCAGGACCGCGACGACGTGACGAGGGAGGAGTGCCTGCGGATGTCGCGGCGCAAGACCGCCGCGCTGCTGGCCTGCGCCTGCTCGATCGGCGTCACGGCGGTCGAGGGCCCCGCCGGTCTGGCCGCCGCCCTGGCCGCGTTCGGCACCGAGGCGGGGCTGGCGTTCCAGCTGGCCGACGACCTCCTCGGCATCTGGGGCAGGACCGAGGTGACGGGCAAGCCGGTGCTGTCGGACCTGCGGACCCGTAAGAAGAGCCTGCCCGTGGTCGCCGCGCTCACCGGCCCGACGGAGGCCGGACGCCGCCTCGCCGACTTGCTGGCCCGGCCGGAGCCGCTGACGGAGCCCGACCTGCACGACGCCGCCCGCCTGATCGAGCAGGCCGGCGGCCGGGCGTGGGCCGAACTGGAGGCCGAGCGGCGCCTCGACGCCGCGACCCGGCACCTCGCCGACGCGGACATGCCCGCGGACGTACGGGACTCCTTTCTGCACATCGCCCGCTTCCTCGCATTCAGGGACCACTGACATGACCACCCTCGAGACCCGGAGCCCGCTCGCCGGCGTCGAGCACGCCCTCGAGTCCGCCTGCGACCACCTGATCGGCCTGCGGTCGGCGGAGGGGTGGTGGAAGGGCGAGCTGCAGACCAACGTGACCATGGACGCGGAGGACCTGCTGCTGCGGGAGTTCCTCGGCATCCGCACCGAGCCGGAGACGGCCGAGGCCGCCCGGTGGATCCGTTCCGAGCAGCGGGCCGACGGCACGTGGGCCAACTTCCACGAAGGGCCCCCCGACGTGTCCACCACCGTCGAGGCGTACACCGCGCTGCGGCTGGCGGGCGACCCGCCCGAGGCGGACCACATGCGCGCCGCCGCCGGGCAGATCCGGTCCATGGGCGGCGTCGAGGCGAGCCGGGTGTTCACCCGGGTCTGGCTGGCGCTGTTCGGGGAGTGGCCGTGGCGGGACCTGCCCGTCATGCCTCCCGAGCTGATGTTCCTGCCGTCGTGGTTCCCGCTCAACATCTACGACTGGGCCTGCTGGGCCAGGCAGACGATCGTGCCGCTGACCGTGGTGACCGCGTACCGGCCGGTGCGGCGGCTGCCGTTCGGGCTGCCCGAGCTGCGGACCGGCCGGGCGCCGCGCCGCGCCGCGCGCGGCGGCTGGGAGGCGGCCTTCGGCGCGCTGGACAAGGCGCTGCACCGGTACGAGCGGCGCCCGGCGCAGGCCCTGCGGCGGGCCGCTCTGAGGCGCGCCGTCGAGTGGATCGTCGCACGTCAGGAGGCCGACGGATCCTGGGGCGGCATCCAGCCCCCGTGGGTGTACTCGATGATCGCGCTCCATCTCGCCGGCTACCACGTCGACCATCCGGTGATGCGCCGGGCGATCCGGGGGCTCGACCGGTTCACGATCCGCGACGAGAAGGGGCGCCGGTTGGAGGCGTGCCAGTCTCCTGTCTGGGACACCGCGCTGGCGGTCAACGCCCTGCTCGACGCGGGCACCCCCGCCGATCATCCGGCCATCACGGGGGCCGCCGACTGGCTGCTGCGCGAGGAGGTCACGAGGGCGGGCGACTGGGCCGTGCGCAAGCCGGCGCTTCCGCCCGGCGGCTGGGCGTTCGAGTTCGACAACGACGGCTACCCCGACACCGATGACACCGCGGAGGTCATCCTCGCGCTGCGCCGCCTCGACCGGCCCGGTATACGGCCGGCGGTCGAGCGCGGGCTCCGCTGGATGGCCGGCATGGCGAGCCGCGACGGCGGCTTCGCGGCGTTCGACGCCGACAACGACCGCGCGCTCTGCACCAGGCTGCCCTTCTGCGACTTCGGCGCGGTGATCGACCCTCCGTCCGCCGATGTCACCGCGCACGTCGTCGAAGCCCTGGCCAAGGAGCGGCCCCACTCCCCCGTGCTGCGCAGAGCCGTCGTCTGGCTGCTCAAGGCGCAGGAGCAGGACGGATCGTGGTTCGGCCGCTGGGGCGCCAACCACGTCTACGGCACCGGGGCCGTGGTGCCCGCCCTCGTCGCCGCCGGGGTCCGTCCGGGGCATTCGTCCGTACGGCGTGCCGTGACCTGGCTGGAACGGCACCAGAACGGCGACGGCGGCTGGGGAGAGGACCTGCGTTCCTACCGCGACGCCACCTGGATCGGCCGCGGCGCCTCCACCCCGTCGCAGACGGCCTGGGCGCTGCTGGCCCTGCTCGCCGCCGGCGAGCGCTCGCCGGCGGTGGAGCGCGGGGTGCGCTGGCTGGTGGAGCGGCAGCGGCCGGACGGCACGTGGGACGAACCGCACTTCACGGGCACCGGCTTCCCCGGCGACTTCTACATCAACTATCACCTCTACCGGCTGGTCTTCCCGATCAGCGCCCTGGGACGTTATCGGGAGCTGTCATGAGCGGCCTGCTCGTCTGTGCCGCACTCGGCATCGAGGCTCGCGCGATCAGGCGCGGTCTGTCTCCTCGCCTCACCGGCACCAGGGTGATCGCCACCGGGATCGGCCCGCGGCGGGCGGCCCGCGCGGCCGCGCACCTGGGCGATCAAGAGGCGATGGCCGTGGTCGGGTTCGGCGGCGCGGTCGGCGGGAGCCTGCGGCCGGGCGACGTGCTGGTGGCGAGCGAGGTCCGGTTCCGGGGGCAGGTGCATCCCTGTCCGTCGGCCGCCCCGCTCGCGGAAGAGCTGGCCCGCGCCGGCCTGCCCGCCATGGTCGGGCCGTTGGTGACCGCCGATCGCGTCGTCAGAGGGGCCGAGCGTCGGCGCCTGGCCGCCCTCGGCGCGTACGCCGTGGACATGGAGACCGGGCCGCTGGCTCTCGTCGCGGCGGGACGGCCGCTGGCCGCCGTGCGGGTCATCGTGGACACTCCGCAGGCGCCGCTGCTGAGCCCGGCGACGCTCGCCCGCGGCCTCGCCGCCCGCCGCACGCTCCGCGCACTCGGCCCGGTGCTGGTCCGCTGGGCGGCAACCATCCCGGGGACCGTGCCGTTCCCGCTACCGGAGGAGTCGCTGCCATGACGATCCCGCTTCGGCAGAGCCTGCGTATCGGCGGCTACATCCTCGGCCAGCGGCTCCGGGGACGGACGAAGTTCCCGCTGCTGGTGGAGCTGGAGCCGCTGTTCGCGTGCAATCTCAAATGCGCCGGCTGCGGCAAGATCCAGCACCCCGCCGACGTGCTGAAGCAGCGCATGCCGGTGGAGCAGGCCGTGGCCGCCATCCAGGAGTGCGGCGCCCCCATGGTCTCGATCGCCGGCGGTGAGCCGCTCATGCACCCGCAGATCGGCGAGCTGGTCCGCCGCCTCGTGGACATGAAGAAGTACGTGTTCCTCTGCACGAACGCGCTGCTGATCCCCAAGAAGATCGACGAGTTCGAGCCCTCGCGGTACTTCACCTGGACCGTGCACATCGACGGCGTCCGCGAGCGCCACGACGCCGCGGTGTGCAAGGAGGGGGTCTTCGACGAGGCCGTCGCCGCCGTGCGGGAGTGCCGGCGGCGCGGCTTCCGGATCACCACGAACACGACGTTCTTCTCCACCGACAGCCCGCAGACCGTCATCGAGGTGCTCGACTACCTCAACGACGAGCTCGCCGTCGACCAGATGATGGTCTCCCCCGCCTACGCGTACGACAAGGCGCCCGTCCAGGACCGGTTCATGGGCGTGCGGGAGACGCGCGCGCTCTTCCGCGAGGCCTTCGCCGGCGGGCGGCGGCGCCGCTGGCGGTTCAACCACTCGCCGCTCTTCCTGGACTTCCTGGAGGGCCGGATCGAGCTGCCGTGCACGGCCTGGGCCATCCCGTCGTACTCGCTGTTCGGCTGGCAGCGGCCGTGCTATCTGATGGCGGACGGGTACGCGCGGACGTACCGCGAGCTGATCGAGGAGACCGACTGGTCGGCGTACGGCCGGGGCCGCGACCCGCGCTGCGACAACTGCATGGCGCACTGCGGCTACGAGCCGACCGCTGTCCTGGCCACGCTCGGCTCCCTGAAGGAGTCACTGCGTGCCATCAGGAGCGGCTGACCCCTAAGCCCTCCCGAAGCGCCGCGCCAGCGCCCGGAACGGGCCGGGTGCCGCTCCGCGCAGCCTGGCCGGCACCCGCAGCCAGCCGGGCACGAAGGACTCCGGCCGGCCGTGCCGGATCGCCGCCACGATCGCCCGCGCCACCCGCTCCGGCGCGATCGGCGCCGGCCAGCCGCGCGTGTACGGGGCGCCGCGCCGTACGAAGAAGGGCGTGTCCACCACGCCCGGCAGCAGGACGGACACGCCGACGCCCGGCACGTGGCGCAGCTCATGGCCCAGGGCCTCCGCGAAGGCCATCAGCCCCGCCTTCGTCGCCGAGTAGACCGCCTCCTGATCCACGCCCACCGCCCCGGCGATGGAGGCCACGAACACGAGGTGTCCCCGGCCCGCCGCCACCATCCCCGGTAGCAGCAGCCGCGTGAGCGCGATCGGCGCCGCGAGGTTGACGGCCAGCAACTGCTCGACGCGGCCGGCCGGCATCCGCACGAACGGCCCGGCCCACCCCACGCCGGCGTTGTTCACCAGGACGTCGACGTGTCCGGCGCGCGTGGCGAGATCGTGGGCCTGCGTGGCGACGTCGCACACCAGCACGCGCCCGCCCGTCGCCGCGGCGACCGCCGCCAGGCGTCCGCGATCGCGACCGGCCAGCGTCAGCCGCGCGCCGGTGACCGCCAGCGCCCGCGCGGTGGCCGCCCCGATCCCCGAGGAGGCCCCGGTGACCAGCACGTGGGCGTCCGCGAGCCTCATGGCGTCGGTTCGCAGGCAAGCATCGGCCACCTATCCGCAACGGTGCGTATCACGGCGTACAGTCGTGTGCTTTTCCACTCCCGGGGAGTCTCAACCAGCCGCCGGCGGACCGCTCAGCATGAGCAACGGCATAGACAAGTCGCAGGTGGGCAGGGTCGCTCCCGCGGAGCATGTGGGGGCGTCATGGCCATGTCGCGAAGCGTCTTCAGGCGCAAACCGGTGGAGCAGATCGCCGCCGAGCACGAGGGGGAGCTGTCCAGGTCGCTCGGCCTGTGGCAGCTCACCGCCATCGGGGTGGGTGGCATCATCGGCGCGGGCATCTTCGCCCTGGCCGGCGCGGTGGCCAACCAGACCGCGGGGCCGGCCGTGCTCGTGTCGTTCCTGATCGCGGGGATCGCCAGCGCCGCCGCCGCCTTCTCGTACGCCGAGTTCGCGGGCCTGATCCCGAAGGCCGGGTCCGCCTACACGTACGGGTACGCGGTCCTGGGGGAGATCGTCGGCTGGTTCATCGGCTGGGACCTGCTGCTGGAGTACACCGCCATCGTCGCGGTCGTGGCCATCGGCATCTCCGGCTACTTCGGCTTCCTCGTCCAGCAGCTCGGCTTCACGCTGCCCGCGTGGATGCTCGGCGCGCCCGGCACCGGCCGTGGGCACGTGGTCGACCTGTTCGCGGTGCTGCTGTGCCTGCTCATCGCCTTCATGCTGAACCTCGGGATCCGCGCCGCGGCCCGGTTCGAGACGTTCGTGGTGGCCGTGAAGGTCGCCGTGGTGCTGCTGGTCGTCGTGGTCGGCTTCTTCCACATCAACACGGCCAACTACACGCCGTTCTTCCCGTACGGGGTCAGCGGCGCGATCACCGGGGCCGCCACCGTGTTCTTCGCGGTGTTCGGCTACGACGCGATGAGCACCGCGGCCGAGGAGTCACGGGACGCGCGGCGGCACATGCCGAAGGCGATCATGTACTCACTGATCATCTCCATGGTCCTGTACGTGCTGGCCACGCTTGTGCTCACCGGCATGCAGAACTACCGGCAGATCGACCCGGAGAGCGGCTTCGCCTCGGCGTTCGCCGCCGTCGGGCTGTCCGGGCTGGCGAGCCTGATCGCGGCCGGGGCCGTGATCGGCATCCTCACGGTGATGTTCACGTTCATGCTCGGCGTCACCCGCGTCTGGTTCTCGATGAGCCGCGACGGTCTGCTGCCGCAGTGGTTCGCCAAGCTCCACCCGGTACGGCGGGTGCCCACGCGGGTCACGTGGATCGTGGGCGTCGCGTCGGCGGCGATCGCCGGGTTCCTGCCCATCCGTGAGGCGGCCGAGCTCACGAACATCGGGATCCTGCTGGCGTTCGTGGTCGTGTGCGTGGCGGTGATCGTGCTCCGCTACCGGCAGCCGGACCTGCCGCGGTCGTTCCGCATGCCGGGGATGCCGGTGGTGCCGGGTCTCGGGGCGCTCTTCTCGATCTGGCTGATCACGTTCCTGAACCCGGTGACGTGGCTGCGCTTCGCCGTGTGGTTCGTGATCGGGCTGATCGTCTACTTCGCCTACAGCCGCAGGCACTCGATGCTGGATTGACGGCTCACCTGTCCCCCCTGTCACGCTGAGCTTGCGTTTGCACACATTTAGCAGATCAACTACGGTCCTTGACTGCTCTTTACTTTTTGTGTGCATGCGTGGAGTGATCAAGTGAAATATCCCGGAACGGGAACCGGCATCGCCCTCACCACGACCGTGACGGCCCTCTGCCTCACCGCTCTGTCACCGGCCTACGCGTCCCCGACCCCCACCACGACCCCCTCCCCGACCGCCACCGCCAGGACCCAGAGTCTCGTCGCACCGCTGAAGTACCAGCTCAGCCTCAAGGGCCAGCGGCAGGAGACCAACTACTTCTGCGTGCCGGCGTCCTCGTCGATGAGCCTGTCGACCTTCGGCGTCAACGTCAGCCAGGCGACCCTCGCCAAGAAGATGAAGACCACCCCGTCCCACGGCACCCAGCGGGTGAACGCGCTGCCGGTGGTCAACTCCTACGTCAAGTCACGCGGCTACACGTACACGGTCCCCGGCGACACGGACGGCAACCCGGCCCTGCTCATGAGCCGGGTTGCCGACAACGTCGGCCAGTTGCACCGGGCGCCGCTGCTCGGGGTGTGGATGGAGCAGCTGCCCTGGAACAAGGGCAAGGTCAAAGGCACCAAGGTCGGCCATGCCATCATCGCGTACGGCTATGACAGGATGGCCGGCACCATCACCGTCTACGACCCGTGGAAGCCGACCGGCGGCACCCACACCATCAGCGCCTCCACGCTGGCCGGCATCCTGCAGCCTGGTGGCATGTACTACATCTCCAAGCTCTGACCGGCTCCAGCGGGTCGTCGGGCGACGGCCCGCTGCGGACGGCAAAATTTAGCGTCCTCTTTCGTAACACATGCCCCCTGCATCCCCATTTGCACATCATTGACCGATTACCCGCCGCCGTTGACTACTCTTTGCTCCATTTGTGTGCATATGTGGAGTTGTCACGTGAAAAACCTTAGATCGGCGACCGGCGCCGCCCTCGCCATGGCTGCGACGGTGGGAGCGCTCTGCCTCACCCCTCTGTCACCGGCCTACGCCTCGTCCGGCACCCTGGCCGCCGACCCCAGGTCGGACCAGCTCGCCAAGCCCTTGAAGTTCCAGCTCAGCCTGGACACCCAGCGGCAGCAGACCAACTACTTCTGCGTGCCCGCCTCGTCGTCGATGAGCCTGGCGAGCTTCGGCATCATGGTCAGCCAGGCGACCCTTGCCAAGAAGATGAAGACCGCCCCGCCTTACGGCACCGAGGGTGTGGACGCCGTTCCGGTGATCAACTCGTACGTCAACTTCCTCGGTTACAAGGTCACGATGCCCACCGACGCCGACGGCAACCCGGCCGTCCTCATGAAGCGGGTCTCCAAGGACATCGGCGAGCTGCACCGGGCACCGGTGCTCACGGTGTGGATGGACCAGTTGCCCTGGAACAAGGGCAAGGTCAAGGGCACCAGAATCGGCCACGCGATCCTCGCGTACGGCTACGACAAGTCGGCCCGCACCATCACCGTCTACGACCCGTGGAAGCCGACCGGCGGCACCCACGTCATCAGCGCCTCCGCCCTGGCCGACGTCCTGCAGCCGGCCGGCAACATGTACTACGTCTCCAAGCTCTGACGCGTCCACCTACTGGGCCCGCGCACTGAACGCCGGAGCGGCGCCACGCGTATCCCCACGTGAAGTCGGCCATGAAGCAGGGACTTCGCGAGGAGGCATCGTGGTGACCGTGCCGACATGGCTCGGGCGGACAGCGGCGGCCGTGACTCTGACGTCGGCCGCGCTGGCCTCCAGCCCGGGCGCCGCCGTGGCCGAGCCGTCGCCGGCCCAGACCAGGGCCAGGCTGGTGAAGCTGAACGAGCGGGCCGATCAGGTGGTCGAGCGCTTCAACCAGGCCACGGAGACGTACAAGAAGGCCAAGAGGAAGTACGACGCCCTCGACGCCGAGCTCGGCCGCAAGGACGCCTCGGCCGGCGCCCTGCGCGAGGACGTCGTCAGGGTGGCGGTCGGCGACTACCAGCTCGGGCCCTTCAGAGGGTGGGAGCGCTTCGCCGGGCAGGGAGACCCCGAGGCGATCATGGGCGGCATGGCCTCGCTCCAGGAGATCGCCGAGGCCAGGGCGGCCAAGGTACGCGCCTATGAGGCGGCCACCAAGGAGCTGCGCGATCGGCGCGACGACGCCAAGAGAGCCCTGGCGGAGGCCGAGGCCGCGCGTGACAAGGTGCGCGACGAGCAGGCCAAGATCGAGAAGCTGATCGCCGAGCAGACCAAGCTCCTGCGCGGGCTGGGCACGTTCAAGACCGGGAACCCCAACAGCCCGGGCATCCCGTACACCGGCCCGGCCTCCGGCAGCGCCCGCACGGCGCTCCGGTTCGCCTTCGCTCAGGTGGGCAAGCCGTACCGGTACGGGGGCACCGGGCCCGGCTCGTACGACTGCTCCGGCCTGACCCAGGCCGCCTGGCGCGCGGCGGGAATCCAGCTGCCCCGCACCACCTGGACGCAGTGGAGCTGGGGAGCCAACCGCCGCGTCCCGCTCGACCGGCTGCAGCCCGGAGACCTGCTCTTCAGTAAGGGGCTGGGACACATGGGCATGTACGCCGGCAACGGCAAGATGGTCCACGCGCCCCAGACCGGAGACGTCATCAAGGTCGTCAACCTGGACGACTACTGGCGCAACCGCCTCGCCGGCGCGATCCGCCCTTGACGCGCCGCCACCCTACGACCGTGTGAGGCCCCGCCACCGACGGGCGATCACGGAGACGACACGACCCAAAGTGCCGCCTGCCCAAGGTGCCGCCCTGTCGCCTCAGGCAGGACGCTCAGGAGGCCCGTACCGGAAGGCTGGTCAGGCCGTGCATGAGCAGGCCCGGGCGCCAGGCGAGCCTGTCCTCGGGGACGGCGAGCCGGAGGCCGGGGAAGCGCTCGAGCAGGTGGCCGAAGGCGACCGCGCCTTCGGTACGGGCCAGCGGCGCGCCGAGGCAGTAGTGGATGCCGTGCCCGAAGGCGACGTGCTGGCCGGGCGCGCGGGTGACGTCGAAACGGTCGGGGTCGCCGAACTGCGCCGCGTCCCGGTTCGCGGACAGGAAGGACACGAGGACCAGCTGCCCCTGCGGGATCTCCGTGCCGCCGATGGTGACGGGCTCCTTGGTGAACCTGAGGGTGGACGTGCTGACCGGCCCGTCGAAGCGGAGGAACTCCTCGATCGCGCCTGGCAGCAGCCCCGGGTCCGCGCGGAGCGCGGCGAACTGCTCCGGATGGCGCAGCAGCGCGAGCATGCCGTTGCCGATCAGGTGCACGGTCGTCTCGTGGCCGGCCACCGTGAGCAGGAACGCGGTGTCGACGAGCTCCCGCTGACTCAGCGCTCCCGCCTCGTCCTGGGCCTGCACCATGGCGCTGAGCAGGTCACCGGTCGGCTCGGCCCGCCTGGCCTCGCAGAGCTCGCCGAGGTAGGCGGTGAAGTCGACGGCGGCCCGTACGACCTCCTCGGGGTCCAGCACGGCCCCCTCGATGGTGGTGTTGGACCATTCGATGAGCCGCGGCCAGTCGCTCTCCGGGATGCCGAGCAGCTCCCCGATCACCATGGCGGGCAGCGGCACGGCGTAGTCGCGCAGCAGGTCGAACTCCGGGCCCACCTTGTCGAGGAGCCCGGCGCTGATCTGCTCCACGCGCGGACGGAGCGCCTGCACGCGGCCGGCGGTGAACACCCTGCCCACCAGCCTGCGCAGCCGCGCGTGGTCGGGCGGGTCGACGAAGAGCATGTTGTGGGGCACCACGGCCTCGTAGCCGCTGCTGTCGCCGCCCTCCAGCTCGTTCGCCTTGATCAGGTGGGGGTGGTTCGTGAAGTCCTTGCTGAGGCGCGGGTCGGTGCAGGCCGCCTTGACGTCCTCGTAGCGGCTCACCACCCAGACCCGCACGCCCTGCGGTGTGGCGGTCTGGAAGACGGGCCGTTCCGCGCGGAGCCGCGCGTAGACCTGATGTGGGTCACGCAGATAGTCCTGATCGAACAACGTCTCGGCCATCGTCGCCCTTTCACATGCGGAATGGTTCCCTTGATCACTGGACTACGCGGGAGGCTATCTGATCAGGGCCTGCCAGGAGGGCGGCATGTTGCGGCCGACCTCGATCGCGGAGAACACCGACGGCTCCTGCGGCCCGTGCTTCTTCGCCCAGGCGGCCATCTGCGCGAGCCCCTCGTCCAGCGGCACCGAGTCCGCGCCCACGCCCAGGATCTGCCTGGCCTTGTCGTGCGCGGAGAAGGCGTGGACCACCTCGTGCCTGGCCTCCAGGTGCCGCACCCGCAGCGGGGCGTCCATCGCCTCCGCGACGGCCCGGGCCAGCTCGTTGACGGTGTAGGGGGTGTCGCCGCCGATGTTGAAGACCTCGCCGTAGGCGCGCGGGTTGCCGATCGAGCGGGCGATCGGCAGCGCTACGTCGTCGATGTGGCTGAAGGCGCGGGTCTGCTCGCCGTCGCCGAAGACGGTGCACTCCTCGCCGCGCAGGATCTGGTTCATGAAGATGCCGATGACGTTGCGGTAGCGGTCGCCGATGTTCTGCCGCTCGCCGTAGACGTTGTGCGGCCGGAAGATGATGTACGGCAGGCCGAACATCTCGTGGCTGACCTTCAGCTCCTGTTCGACCGCGTACTTGGCGATGCCGTACGGGTCCACCGGGGCGGGCGTCAGGTCCTCGGTCATGGGGGGACTGGCGTGGCCGTAGACGGCGATGGAGGAGGTGAAGACGAAGCAGCGCACGGTCCCGGCGTTGACGGACGCGTTGATCAGGTTCACGCTGCCGATCACGTTGTTGGTGTAGTTGTAGCGCTTGATGAAGTGGCTGAGCCCTTCGGCGGCGTACGCGGCCAGGTGGAAGACGTAGTCGAACTTCCACGTCGCGAACAGCCCGTCCACGGTCTCCGGGTCGCACACGCTGCCCTCCTGGAAGTGGGCGCCCTCGGGCACGTTGGCCGCGTCCCCGCCCGACAGGTCGTCGAGCACCACGACGCGGTGGCCCGCGCGGAGCAGGTCGGCGGCGACGTGGGAGCCGATGAACCCGGCGCCCCCGGTGACGAGTGTGGTGGCGGTCATGACAGTCGTTCCTTTCCGCTGATGGTGACTCCGCTGGTGGCGGCGTGGTGCTGCTCCGGCCCGGATGGGGGCCCGGCGGGGTTGAAGAGCTTGAGCAGGCGGAGCGCGGGCACCGCCATCACGGTCGTGACCAGGGCCATCAGCACGAGCATGGCGAAGACGCCGACGCTAAGTCCGGTGCTGAGCACGACGATCTCGGTGACGCCGCGGGCGTTCATGAGCACGCCGAGTCCGAGCGCGAGCCGCCTGGGCATGCCTCCGGCCAGCGCCACCACGGAGGCGGTGCCGAGCTTGCCGAGCACGGCGACCGCGGTCAGCACGAGAGCCAGGACCAGGCCGCGGGCCGGCGCCGGCAGCAGCCGCTGCTCGGTCTCCTCCATCGGTCTGTCAACGCGCATGTTCCACCCCGGTCAGTTGACGAGACTGCGGTCCGAGCCAGCGGAGGATCGCCCCCGCATGGATGAGCTCACCGAACGCGATCAGAATCACCGCGCCGAGCGCCCCCGCCCACGGCACGACGACGAACGCCAGCGCCCCGATCACCGCCAGCGACAGGGCCGCCCCGACTGCGGTCGCGTGCAGCGCCTCGCGGGTGGCGTTCTCCATCACGTAGTTGGCGCTGCCGACGGCGAAGATGACGGGGACGCAGGCGATGTAGAGGATCACGACCCCGGCGTCCCCGTGCGGCCGCAGCACGGTCAGCGCCAGCACCAGCAGGGCCAGCACGTACGGCGTGCCGGTCAGCATCAGCAGGCGCAGCCAGCGCGACAGCCGCTGGTAGGCGGCGGTCAGGTCCCGCTGGTGCAGCGCCCTGGACACGTCGGGCTGCAGGATGCGCAGCAGGTAGGAGAAGGCGTTGAGCAGGGTCGAGGAGGCGGTGGACGCCATGTAGAGCCCGGTGCTCTCGGCCTGCGCGCCGGCCACGGACAGGGCCAGGAACATCAGGCTCATCGTCATCCCGCCGGCCAGGTCGGGCACGGCCATCCGCAGCGACGTCCCGACGGCGGCCCTCTTGAGCGTGCGGCGGCGCAGTCCGCGGAAGTCGGGCCGCAGCCCGGCCAGCAGGGCGAGGTTGAGCACGGCCACCGCGCCGACGTACAGCGCCAGGAACGTCACCGGCGTGATCTTCAGCACCAGTGCCGCCCCGGTGCAGGAGGCCAGCGCCGCCGATTGCACAAGTTGGTTGGCCACGTCGCGCGCGGGCTTGCCGATGGCCCTGGTCAGGCCGACGAGCACCTGGTTGAGCCCCACGCCGATCTGGCTCAGTCCGGCGAGCGCGGCCAGCGGCCACGGCCCGTTGTGCCCGAGCGCCAGCAGGCCGCCGAGGACGGCGAGCGCCGCCACGAGCAGCAGCCCGGCGAGCGCCACGAAGACGCCGACCAGCGCGGGGACGGTGTAGCGCAGCCGGGGGATCAGCTTGAGCGCGCACTTCTCGATGCCGGTCGAGGCGATCAGGGCCAGGACGGCCGCGCCACCCATGGCCTGCGCGTATCCCGCGTAGACCGGCGAGCCCCAGGCCGCCAGCAGCGCCACGTTGGCCACCAGCAGCGTCCCGCGGTACACCGCCCGCCCGCCGACCAGCGCCGCCAGCCGCCTGGTGGTGGCCGGTGCGGGGAGTTTCATGCGGAGTAGTCGGAGGTGACGAACCTGCCCTTGCCGCCCGGCGTGATGAGCACGGACTCCGCCTGCACCACCTCCAGCGGGAACTCCCCTCCGGCCAGCCCGAACAGCTTCTCCCGCGCGGTCGCGAACACCCGCTCGGCCTCCTCCTCTCCGCTCGGCACGACGTGGAGGCGTACCAGCCCGTCGGCCTCCTGGTGGACGAAGCACTCGCTGATGCCGGGGTGGGTGGCCGCCAGGTGCAGGAACGCGTCCGGGTAGAGCCGCTCCCCCGACGGCAGCGTGACGTAGTCGTTGCTGCGTCCCGTGGTCAGGCGCAGGGTGCGGAAGCGGCGGCCGCAGGGGCAGCGGCCCGGCTCGATGACGCCGATGTCGCCCAGGCTGTAGCGCAGCAGCGGCATCGCCTGTTCGAGGAACGAGGTGACCACCACCCGGCCGGGCTCGCCGTCCGGGACCGGCTTGCCGCGGTCGTCCACGATCTCGACGTACACGCGGTCCTCGCCCAGGTGGGCGCGGCCGTGGCGGCAGTCGTAGGCCACGTTGAGCACCTCGAAGGCCGAGTACTCGTCGAAGACCGGCGCCGCGAACTGCGTGGCGAACATGGCGCGGTGCTCGGGCAGCAGCAGCTCCGACTCGGTCATCACGATCCGCAGCGTCCGCCGCAGCCGCGCCAGCTCGTCCGGGGTCAGCGACCGCAGCAGGGCCCGCAGGTGGACGGGGTAGCCGATCAGCACCTTGGGGCGGTTGGCCAGCAGCTCCGCCTTGATCTCCGCCATGGGCCGGTGCGAGAGGATGACGTGCCGCCTGAACAGGCCGAACCGCTCGAACCTGCGGGCGGGCGGCGCGAACGGCCGGATGTGGCTGAGCCGGTCGGTGGGCAGGTAGCGGCCGGTGGCCAGGAACCTGCGCACGCACGCGGCCATGTGGTAGTCGTGGCCGTCCTGGTCGTGCAGGATCCTGACCCGCCGCCCGGTGCTGCCGCTGGTCTGGAACGACAGGCACCGCTCCGGGTCCACGCCGTCGGCGAGCATGTGCTCCAGTGGCTGCTCACGCAGCACCTGCTTGTCCAGCACCGGCAGCTCGGCCAGCTCGGAGAGGGAGCGCAGCGGCCCCCCGGCGTAGCGCGGGTCGTCGCGGTAGTACGGCACCCGGGTGCGGGCGAGCTCCAGCACCCGGTTGAGCCCGCGGAGCTGGCGGCGGCGCAGGGCCGCCGCGCTGCCGTACTGCCGCGCGATGGTGAGCGGCACGTACGCCGCCTCGCGCACGAGCATCGCTACGCGCTCTCGGTCCGGGTACGGACGAACCGCAGCCTGAGCCCGTCCCACCAGCGCTGCGGACTGAAGAACACCGCCAGCGCCAGCACCACGTGGACGATGATGAACGCGTACGCCTCGTACTTGGTGGGCTCGTGGCCGAGGAACACGGTCATGTGCGAGGCCCAGTCCCACACGTCGGGGATGGTGGCGTAGGCCGGGTCGGTGTGGTCGTTGACCGTGAGGAAGGCGAAGTCCTCCAGGCCGGACAGCATCAGCAGCAGCATGCCGTAGGAGAGCCTGCGCACCAGCGACGCCGAGCCGCCGCCCAGCCGGAAGGCCAGCACCATGGCCAGGATGAGGAAGGGCGTCACCGTGAGGACGTGGTAGTACAGGCCGTAGAACGCCTCACGGCTGCGCTCCTCCACTCCGCCGAAGAAGAAGATCTTCGGCACGAAGTAGAGGAAGTACACCAGGAACGCGGGTGGCACCGTCCACAGCGCGAGCCTGATCCGCTTGGCCCACTCGACGTCCAGCCTGGCCAGGGCCTCGGTGGCGAAGACGAACGGGAGCAGCTTCACCAGGAAGACGCCGAGCGACTTCACCTCCCGGTCATGGGGCAGGCCGAACCAGACGAACGCCGCGGCGGCGACGGCGAGCGCCAGGAATATCAGGAAGCCCAGCGGCTTACGGGGGATCATGGGGAACCTTTCACATCGGGCTCGATCTTGAATTGGAGCGTCCGCAGGGCCCGGTTCAGCGCGTCCTCCAGCAGCTCCCGCGTGTCGGCGACCAGGACCAGGTAGCCGAGCTTGTGCCCGGCCTGCGTGTAGGCGCGTACGTGGTCGCCGGGGGACTTGAACACCTGCACGTCCACCACCTCGGGCATCCGCCTCAGCTCGGCGAGCCCCTCGACGGCGGTGAGCACGCCGTCGACCTCGGCGGCCAGGATGCGCAGCGCGGCGGTGCGCCGGTGGGTGACGTCGATGGTCAGCGGCTCGCCCAGGGCCAGCCGGATGGCCGCCTCGACCGTGTTCAGGCCGAAGGCGTGCCGGACCATCAGCGGCATGCCGTTGCCGCCCAGCCTGGCGCCCATCTCGATGAAGCACAGGTCGCCGCCGGGGGTGAGCACGAAGTCGAAGTTCACCGGGCCATGCCGGTGCCCGACCTCGGCGCAGATGGCGGTGATCGCCTCGCTCAGCCGCGCGTACACGGACGGGTCGAGGGCGGCGGGCACCACGTGCGCCAGGCTGATCATCGCCGGCGGCCCGGTGATGACCCGGTCGGTGACGGCCATGAACGCCAGCCGCCCGTCGGCGAAGAACGACTCCACCGCGCCGTGGCTGCCCTCGATCAGCTGCTCCAGGATCACCTGGCGGGAGAAGGAGTTCTTGCGGGCGTGCTCGATCGCGCCCGCCAGGTCGGCCTGCCGATCTCCTGGGCCGTTCAGCACGGTGATGCCCTTGCTGCCCGACGAGTCGGCCGGCTTGACGATCAGCGGGTAGCCCAGGTCCGCCGCCGCCGCGGTCAGCTTCTCGATGTCGTCGTCCTGCGCGTAGCGGTACGCGGGCAGCCCCAGCCGGTCGATGACCTGCCGGAAGAAACCCTTGTCCACCGTGCACCGCAGGGCGTCGGGCGCGGTCTGGTGCGGCGTGCGGTAGATCCGGCGCAGCTCGGCCACCGCCTCCTGGGCCGCGTCGCTAGCCGGGGAGATGACGGCCGCGACGTCGATCGGGCCGAGGACGCGGGCGATGCCCTCGGGATCCCTGCTGGTCATGCAGAGGAACTGGTCGGCCTCCACGGCGCCGAGCGCGTCGGGGCGCTGGTCCACGCCGATCACCCGGTAGCCGAGCCTGCGCCCCTCCCGGTAGGCGGGGATCTGGTCCTCGCCTCCGCCGAGCACGATGAGGTTTCTCAACTGACGTTCTCCCAGACTTCGGCGACGACATAGGGCGTTTCGTGGCCGTACAGGGCCTCGTCCGCCCGGATCGGGATGTTGGCCTCGCGGATCTGGTAGCGCGGCATGCCGATCGCCTGCACGCGCATCACCCGTACGAGGTAACGCGCGACCACGGCGAGCAGGACGAGCGTCACCAGGGCGGTGAGCAGGGCCGCCAGGTCGACCGCGAGCGGGGTGACGCGGCCGGCCAGCGCCAGCGCCGCGATCGCGATCCCCCCGGCCCACGCCACGCCGGCCAGGCCGACGAGCCAGGTCAGCGGCCGGAACGAGAACCCGACGAACAGCTCGACGGCGTGCGTGAACAGCTTGCGCAGGTTCCACTTGCCGGTCCCGTCCACCCTCGGCTGGTGCGCCGTGGGCAGCGTGGTGTAGCGGGCGCCGAGCAGCGGGGCGGTGGCGATGAAGTACGGCGTGGACAGCTTGCTGTCCACCACCTTGCGCGCCACGCTGGTCCGCACGATCCGGAACACCGACGCGCCCTGCGGCAGCTCGATGCCGAGCCAGCGCTGGGCGATCGTCTGGTGCGCCCAGGTGCCGAGCTTGCGGTACCACGCGTCCTGGCGGTTCTCGCGCACGGCGAAGACCACGTCGTAGCCCTCCATCGCCTTGGCCACGAGCCGGTGCATCTCGCGCGGCGGCGACTGCAGGTCGGCGTCGAACTGCACCGTCCAGGCCTTGGAGGCGTACTTGAACCCGGCGGAGAAGGCCGCCTCCAGGCCGAAGTTCCTGGCGAAGGAGATGTACTTCACCCGGGGATCGACGGCGGCGAAGCCCTTGATCGCCTCCAGGGTGCCGTCGGTGCTGCCGTCGTCGACGAACAGCAGCTCGGCGTCGTCGTACTTGCTCAGCTCCGCCTGGATCTCCTGGTACGCGCGCTCGACACAGGCGATCTCGTTGTAGCACGGGATGATCGCGGTGATGCCGGGGGGCGGCATGCGGACGTCCTTCATGCCCGCATGCGCCCCTGTCTGATGGATTAAGTCGGACATCTGTCAGTCGAACATCGCGTGCATGGTCTCGTGAGTGGCCTCCTTCTTGGCGTCCGACTCACTGGCCCAGCAGGTGTTCAGGATGATGCGCGTCCGGTCGGCGTTCAGCGGGATCGTGCGGTGCAGGGTGGTGTCCGAACGCAGGAAGTACAGGTCGCCGGTGACGTGGCCCCAGGTCCTGATCGGGTGTTCCTGCAGGTACTCCTCCACGCGCGGGTCCTGCTTGTTCCAGTCGGTGTGCGGGACGGTCTGGAGCTGGCCGCCGTACTTCGCCTCCGGGGCCTCGATGATCCAGATCACCGTGAAGCTGAAGTCGCCCCAGTGCCAGCCGTGCGTGTCGCCCTGCTTGTGCTGGCGGATGGCGATGTACTTCTCCTCCTCCCACGGGCACAGCACGACCGGCTGCGCCGCCAGCCGCGACAGGAAGTCCATGAGCGCCTGCGACTCGTAGACGGCCGGGATCAGCTCGCTGTCCTTGGCGATGGCCTGCTGGCTGATCGTGCTCATGTAGCGGGGCGAGTTGCCGGTCTCGGCCAGGTGGATGTCGATCCGCTTCTCGTGCAGGTCGAGCAGTCGGTGGACCTCGTCGGTGACCTCCGAGAACAGCGACTGCGGGACCAGCCCGGGCAGCTTCACGTAGCCCTCGCGGCGGAAGTGCTGCGAGAGCTTGCGGACGGCGTGGTCATCGGTGTACGTGCTCTGGAGGTGCTCGGCGATGCGCTGGTCGATGGTTGCTTTCAGCGACATGTGGCAGTGACCTTTCTAGGTTGTGGACGAGTCACCGGAAAGCACGGGGTCTCCGTGGACTTTCACGATCTTGATCTTTCCGTTGGCTTCCGGGGCGATGTGGGTCGCCGTCCGCACGGTGGCCTCCAGGCCGGGCGCCCTGCGGCGGAGCGCCTGCTCGATGTCGGTCGTGAGGTCGCGGCGGGCGTCCGCCGTGGGGACGACCACCACCTCGATCGCCCCCGGGCGGTACTGGATCAGCTGCATCCGGGTCACCTCGGGGAAGTCCTGGATCACGGAGGTGAGGAAGCTTCCGTAGTAGCGCCGGCCGTCGGCGGCGGCGATGCGGTCCTGGCTGCGGCCCAGCACCTCGCGCACGATGGGCGTGCGGGCCACTCCGCAGGGGCAGTCGCTCGAGGTGATGTGCACCCGGTCGCCGAGCCGGTAGCGGATCAGCGGCATGGCCTGGCCGCGGAGCCTGGTGAGGAGGATCTCTCCCTTTCCGTCCTCGACCGAGACGGTGCCGTCGTCGTGCTCGACCTCGACGACCAGGTCGGAGGTGCGCAGGTGCAGGCTGCCCCGCGGGCAGGCGCGGGCGATGGTGAACGTCTCGACGCAGGCGTACACCTCCTGGTAGGCCGCGCCGAAGTAGTCGAGGATGTGCGCGCGGGCGGCCGGGGTCAGCCGCTCACCGCCGAACAGCACGGTCCTGACGCTGTCGTAGGCGATGCCGCGCCGTTTGAGCTCGTCCACCACGCTGCCGATGACGTTGGGGAACCCGACGAGGAACGTGGGCCTGGCCGCCAGGAACGCGGCCACCTGCTCGTCCAGCGGCCGGTCGGTCGGGATGTGGAAGTTGCGCAGCACTCCCAGGCGTTCGAGCGGGTGGCGCAGGAACGGGTTGACCCGGAAATAGGCGATCCGGTCGGTGGGGCGCAGCCCGCTGGAGAGCATGTCCTGCAGGTAGGTGGCGCGCAGGTAGCCGAGGTCGCGTTCGGAGTTGCGGATGGTGATCGGGATGCCGGAGGAGCCGCTGGTCGTGGCCGAGCGGGTGCCGGCCTCGGTGAACCCGTCCGCGAGCAGGGCGGCACCGTGGTGGTGCAGGTCCATGCGGTCCAGCACCGGGAAGCCCGCCAGGTCGTGCGCGGTGCGCAGTGCTTCGACCCGGGCGGGGTCGTACGTGCGCCGGTAGTGGGGGACGTCGGCGTAGGCGTGCCGGACGAGGGCGCGCAGCCGCTCGGCCTGGAGCCGCAGCTGCTCCTCGTGGCCGCGGCGCTCCCTGCGGCGGATGGCGGCCAGGTGGTAGGCGACCGGCGCGAGGCCGAACGTGGCCCCTCTCACGAGGCCACCGCCTCGCGGGTGGTCAGCACGGGGGTGCCGTGCCGGCCGCAGCGCCCCACGGCGAGGTGGGCGGTGCCCGGCACGCTGATGCCCACCAGGGTCGGCCGCCGCCGTCGCAGCAGGGTGAACAGCGGTCCCGCCGGGGTCTGGCGGACGTGCACGCGCCGCCAGTTCACGTGGACCTGGCCGCAGTCCCGGTCCCGGCCGCCGAGATAGCCCAGCCGCGCGTCGTGCACCACATGCCCGTGGGCGTCACGCTCGTGGGTGGCGTGCTCGTGGGCGTGCTCGTCGGTGTCGAGGTCCGTCAGGGGCAGGCGTACGAGCAGGCGTGCCCGGCCCGGATGATCGGGCAGCTCGGCGAGCTGGCCGGCGTCGCCCAGCAGGGCGGGCTCGCGGGCGGCGCGCAGGGCGCGCAGCCCGGCCGCCCTGGTCTCGGGGTCGGCCACCTCGGCGTCCGCGCTCAGCACGACGTGGTAGCGCGCCCTGCCGACCCGCCGCCAGTCCAGCAGTGCGCGGCGCACCTCGAACAGCGGCCGCTCACCCCGGTACGCCCCGGTCAGCCTCAGCGCCTCCAACAGCTCGGCGGGCTCGCCGATCCAGCCGGGCTCCTCCCGCCGCCGCTCGTACGGCGCGCCCAGCGGGTACAGCCCGGCCAGCACCTCCTGCAGCCGCGTCACCGGCGTCGGCGCCGGGTCCTCCCGCCGTGCGCCCGCCTCGGCCCACATCTCGCGGTAGTACGGCACGGTGCCGAACGCCCGTGCCACCGCGGCCCGGTACGCCTGTTCCCAGGCTCGCTCGGAGAACCCCGATCCGGCCATCTCAGCGGAAGGTGTTCTGGTCGTGGACGAGAAGCCACCGCCCGTCCGCCCGGGTGAAGTAGAGGGTGAGGTAGTAGACCTTCTGGTACGGCTCGCCCTCCGGGTCCAGGTCGTCGTACTCCACCGACAGCAGGGCGAAGGCGGCCTCTCCAAGGGTCTCCGCCCGTACGGTCTCGGCCCGCAGCGACCAGTCCGGATCGCCGAACCAGGCGGTGTGGAACTCGGCGATCGCCTCCTTGCCGCGCAGCAGCGTCCCGTTCGGCAGGATCACGGAGGCGTCCTGGTGGACGGTGGCCAGGTAGGCCTCCAGGTCACGGGCCTCTATGGCCTTCAGGTGCGCGTCGAGCGCCTGTGAGAACTCCACGGTCGTTCGCCTCTCGAGATGTCGGACGGTCACCACGCGGCCAGCACCGCGGTCTGGGGAATCAGCTCGCACCCGAACCGCTGCTTCAGCTCGGCCATCCCCTTGCCGAACTCGCATCCCTCGCGGCCGTGCCTGATCATGTAGTCGATCTCGCGTAGGTACAGGTCGAAGTAGAGGTTGCGGCGGCCTCCGTCGCGCACGTCCAGCGACCCGGTCACCGTGGTGACCAGCCGCCGGCCGTCGTCGAAGGCCAGGTCGAAGCAGAGCAGCCGGTCTCCGTCCAGATGGCCGAAGTACCGCACCCCTTCCTCGCCGCCGAGCACGTGGAAGTAGCGGGCGGGCAGGGGCGCGTCGGAGCTGCCGTGCTTGCGCAGGGTGGCCCGGGCCAGCGTGCCGGCCTGCGCCGGGTCGATCTCGCCCGCGCCCGCCAGCACCCGCGTGCCCTCTCCGGCCTCGGCCTGGATCTTGCGTAGCCGGCGGCGCCGGTCGCGCGGCAGGTCGGCGAAGTACGCGTCCATGTCGCTCCAGCGGTTGCGCAGCAGCGTGTTGGGCGCGGTCGTGAGCCGGGGCCGGGACCGCCGCGCCACCACCGGCAGCAGGTCCGCGGTGACCTGCCGGTAGACGATGCCCAGGCAGCGCCGGCCCAGCAGGCGGCGCAGCGCCTTCTCGAACGCGGCGAGCACGGCGGCCCTGTCCCGCTCGGACAGCTCGGCGGCGAAGGCGAACCCGCTGGTGAAGCCGATGGGCAGGCGGCAGTTGAACCACCCCGCCGGCGGCAGCCCCCCAGGCTCGGCGTATCTGCCCCGGCTGGGCGGCAGCCCGGCCACCTCGCCGGTGAACAGCGCGGCCACCTGGCCCCCGTCACGCACGATCCCCAGCCGGATGGGGCGGGTGGAGCACCAGGCGACGGTGGTCAGCGCGTCCGCCTGCCAGGCCGCGATCAGGCCCTGCTGCTTGCGGAAGAGCTCCCAGTCGGCGGGCACCGGCTGCACCGTGGGGTCGACGATCTCAACCCGCATCGGCATCACCCGGCCTGAGCCGGCCGAGCACCCGTTCACGCAGCGGGCGCTCGGCGCGGTCGGCGTAGGCGCGCACGGCGGCGACGAGCCCGGCCCTGCCGAAGCTCTCCTCCAGCCGTCGCAGCGGCGGCCCCGACTCGGTGCCGAACAGGGTCAGGTAGAGCGTCCGGTACGACGCGCGGGTCCAGCGTTCCGGCAGGTCCCCATCCACGAGCAGGTCCCCGGGCTCGGCCTCGGACGTCCGGTCGATCCAGCGGTGGCCCCGGCGGCGGCTGTCGTGGGCCAGCCAGGCGTGGGCGTGGCGCACCCGTTCGGCGGCGGCCGGCCCGAGCCGGGCGATGACACGTTCCACGTCGTAGCAGTGGGACTGGAGCAGCCCGAGCACGTGCCGCATCCCCGGCAGCGGGCCGGCCTCCTCGCCCTCGCCGGCGATGAGATCGTGCAGCGCCGTCGCCCGCCGCTCCCCCGCCCGCACCCGGGCCAGGAAGCGGTCGTAGGCGTCGTAGGCGGCGACGAACGGGGCGAAGTCCAGGCTGATGCGGAAGTCGGACAGGCAGTTCGGCCTGCCGTACAGGAACAGGATCAGCCGGGGCGGCATCACCCGCATGAGGTCGGCGAGCGTCATGCCGCCCCCACGCGAGCCCGACACCTTCCCGCTGTCGCTCGACTGGCGGACCAGGCCGTAGGGCACGATCACCGGCTGGTGCGCGCGCAGGTACTCGCGGTAGATCGCCCGGGTGCGGTCCATCGTGCTGCCCGCGCTGCAGTGGTCCTGGCCCGCCGGCTCGCAGTCGATGCGCTCGTGGGTGACGCGCAGCGTCCAGTCGAGCGCCCACGCCGGCTTGACCAGCTCGGTGCGCCGCGTGCTGGCGAGAGCGCCGCAGGAGTCGCAGGCGTAGCGCACCCGGTCGCGGCCGAGCCTGAGCGTACGCGTGCCGCCCCGGCCGCACTGCTCGCAGTACACGCTGAACAGGTGCTCGGGCGCCTGCCCGAGGAGCTTGCCGAGCCGGCCCGCGGCGCGGAGGTAGCGCCGCTGGAGCGGCACGTAGGTGCCGGCGAGGTAGCGTCCGTGCTGGTAGTGGGTCTGCCAGTCGGAGTCCGCCGGGGTGCGGCCGTCGGCGTCGGCCTCCGCCGGGCAGATGCCCATGCGCTTCAACTCGGCGATGTAGCGGCGGCAGATCCGCCTGCTGCGCTCGGTGGCGGCGCCCAGCGGGCGGGCCCCGTACCCGGCCAGCTCCGGGTCGCGGGCGGCCTGACTGGGGCGGATGGGGTCGTAGTCGTCGAAGCTGAGCAGGATCAGCGAGTCCTGCCCCAGCCGCCGCAGCGCCCGGTGGACCAGGTACGCGCAGGCGGTGTCGCGGAAGTTGCCGACGTGGAACCAGCCGCTGGGCGACATGCTGGTCTGGATCACCACGCGCCGCTCCGGCCCGTGCCGCTCCATCAGGCGCCGCGCGTAGTCGTAGGCCCAATGCGGCTGGGAACGATCCTGTCTGAACAGGTCGGTGTAGCCGACCCCCGCAGTGGTGCTCATGTGCGTCGTCCGCCGCCCGTCGTCTCAGGAGGCCGTGCGTGCCAGGTTGCCCACGGTCCAGAGCTGCGGATGCTCCTGGAACCAGGCAATGGTGTGCCGCAGCCCGTCCTCGATGGGCGTCTTGGGCGACCAGCCCAGACGGGTCGTCGCGAGCGTGATGTCGGGACGGCGGATCTTGGGGTCGTCCTGTGGCCGCGGCACGAACGTGATCTCCGATGCGGAGCCGGTGAGCTCTTTGATCCACTCGGCCAGGGAGAGCATGGAGATCTCATGCGGGTTGCCCAGGTTGACGGGGCCGTCCATGTCCGAGTTGAAGACGCGGAAGACGCCCTCGACCAGGTCGTCCACGTAGCAGATCGACCGGGTCTGGCTGCCGTCGCCCGACACGGTGATCGGCTCGCCGAGCAGCGCCTGCCTGATGAACGTCGGGATCGCGCGGCCGTCGAACGGCCGCATCCTGGGGCCGAACGTGTTGAAGATCCGCAGGATCGCGGTGTCGACGCCGCAGGCCCGCCGGAAGGCCATGGTCATGGCCTCGGCGAAGCGCTTGGCCTCGTCGTAGACGCCGCGCGGGCCGACCGGGTTCACGTTGCCCCAGTAGGTCTCCGGCTGGGGGTGGATCAGCGGGTCGCCGTACGTCTCCGACGTGGAGGCGAGGACGAACCGGGCGCCCTTCTCCTTGGCCAGCTCGAGCGCGTTGAAGGTGCCGCTGGAGCCGACCCTGAGCGTGTCGATGGGCAGCCGGAGGTAGTCGGTGGGCGAGGCCGGCGAGGCGAAGTGGAGGACGGCGTCGACCGGGTCCGCGAGCACCAGGTGCTGGGACACGTCGGTGCGGATCAGCCGGAAGCGGTCGTCGGCCATGAGGTGCTCGACGTTGGCGACCGCTCCGGTGAGAAAATTGTCAACACAGTAAATGCGGTAACCTTCAGCCAGAAACCGCTCACAAAGATGGGAGCCGAGAAAACCGGCGCCGCCGGTAATGGCCACAGCGGGGCGCCTCATATGGTCTTCTCACCAACTCTTGCGCAATTGACGGCAGCCGAAAAGAACATGCTTGGCCCCCCGCATTCAAAAACCTGTGAGCGGGCCCCCCGCAGAGCGCTCAGGAAGATCAGCTTCGATGCACCCGCAGGCTACGACGGGCGTGTCGCCACCGTCAATATTCACTTACCGCCATACAAAGGTATATATCAGACACGCCTCCAGCAATGAGAGCACCAGAAATATAAACCCGTTACTCCACCAATCATGATGAGCTGCCGTTCTGTTATGCGGTCAGCACACGCGGCATTTCTGACAGTCAGTTCCGGTGAAGAGACGCGGGCGGCGGGAGTTTCAGGACTTCTCGCACCACACGCGGTCGAGGAAACCGGCGACGAGCGGGGCGATGTCGGCCAGATGCGTCTCCAGGGCGAAATGGCCGGTCTCGAAAAGGTGGAGTTCGGCGTCGGGCACGTCGCGCAGGTAAGCGCGGGCTCCGGGCTCGGGGAAGAACGGATCGCCGGTGCCCCAGACGATGAGGGTGGGCGGCGTGTGCCGGCGCAGCCACGCCTGCCAGCGGTCGTAGCTCTCGACGTTGGTGTGGTAGTCGAACGCGAGCGCCACCTGGGCCTCCTTGCGCCCGGGCAGGTCCAGGAAGTGCTGGTCGAGGGTCCACCCGTCGGGGGCCAGCAGTTCGGGGTGGGCGACGCCGCTCTCGTACTGGAAGCGGGTGCCGGACGGCGTGAGCAGGTCGCGGACCGTCTTCTCGGCGCCCGGCGTCTCGGGGCGCAGCGCGACGAAGTCGCGGGCCGCCTGCGACAGTCCTTCGGCGTAGGCGTTGCCGTTCTGGACGACCAGTCCCGCGATCCGTTCGGGGTGCCGCTCGGCGAGGCGGAAGCCGACGGGGGCGCCGAAGTCGAAGACGTACATGGCGAACCGGGTCAGGCCGAGCCGCTGGACGAAGCCCTCCATCACGTCGGCGAGGCGGTCGAAGGAGTAGGTGAAGCCCTCCGGAGCCTGGGTGTGACCGAAACCCGGGTAGTCGGGGGCGATCAGCCGGTAGCGGGCTCCGAGGGCGTCGATGAGGCGGCGGAACTGGTGCGAGGCGGACGGGAAGCCGTGCAGGAGCAGCAGCACGGGCGCGTCGTCCCGGTCGGGCAGCGACTCCCGGTAGAAGACGCGGACGTCGTCGACGTCGAGGTGACGGTGGACGGTACGGGCGATCGACATCTCTAATGCCTTTCAAGCGGGATGATGCATTAGATATAGCCTACTTCTCCCTAATGCGTCAATCCGGCTTGATACCATTAGAGGCATGAGCGATCTCGTCCCCCTGACCGGGGAGCCGCTGGCGCTGGACCTGGTCAACACCCGCCCGGCCACCGGCGACCTCCTGGCCACGCCCGACGACCTGCGTGCCTGGCTGGGCCTGCAGGCCGACCGGTTCCCCGAGGCTCGAGAGCTCGCCGCCGCCGAGCTCACCGCCGCCGATCTGGCCGCCGTCCACGCCGTACGCGAGCACACCGCCGGCGCCGTCGAGCACGCCCGCAACGCCACTCCGCCCCCTGCCGAGGACCTGGAGCACCTGAACCGGGCCCAGCGCGAGGCGCCCGCCATCAGCGAGCTCGCCTGGAACGGCGAGGCGGTCACGGCGACCCTCCGCCGCACCGGCTCCCCCGGGGCCCGGCTGGCGGCATGGCTGGCCGAGGCCGCCGCCGGCCTGCTGGCCGACCCGGCGGTCACCCGGGTCCGCCAGTGCGAGGCCCACGACTGCGTGCTGCTGTTCCTGCCGGCCCATCCGCGCCGCCGCTGGTGCTCGGCCGCCCGCTGCGGCAACCGCACCCGTGTCGCCCGCCACTATCAGCGCCACAAGCCGGCCTGAGCTCGCGGGCGTGTCGCTATGACCCGGCCGCCAGTTCTCCCCGACCGCAGGTCCGGGATCTTCTATCCGACGTGGAGAAGCGGAGCGTGTCGGATCTGTTACATGCTGTGATGCGAGCTGCTCAGGCGGCTCTCCCCCGAACAGCACGAACACGAGGAGACACGGCAATGAGGTCGACGACACGCGGCATGCGGATCGCAACAGGCGCCGGCGCCATCGCGCTCGCCATGGTGGCCTGCGCCACCCCGGCCACAGCGGCCGCCCCCGCCTCCAGGACGTCCGGTGACATCTGCCTGTGGAGCGGGCGGGACTACTCCGGCGCGTCGTGGTGCTGGAGCCCGGACCACGGCTACGTGGACGTGCCCCCGGCGCTCCACGACAACGTGGGGTCCTTCATCGCCCACGCCGACGGCTGCTTCATCAACTGGATCAGCGTTCCCGACAGAAAGGAGACCCGCGTCGTCCGTGACGGCGACTACCGCAGGGTGTACAAGGACGACTTCGGCGGCAAGATCGACGCTGTGGCACCCAACTGCTAGATCGCCGGACGCCGAGTGAGACGACGGGCTCTGGGCGGTCGCAGCGCGAACAGAGCCCGTCCCCGGGGCACGGGCCGCGGGCCACACCGTTTGGTGCGCAAAGTTGTGACATATCACTTTTGTGCCGTCTTAGGCGAAATGTAACTTGTGTGTTCTCAACGGCCCCCGAAACTGGAGAAGGACCCAGGCGCGAGCCCGGGACCGATCGAAATCGGGGGGATCACAGTGAAACGAGTGCTTCTCGCGGCGGCGCTGGCGCTGACCGCCAGCACCGCCGGCACCGTCGCCCATGCTTACGTTCGTACGCCCACGCCGGAACCGTCGGAGACGTCCATGCCGGAAACCTCGCCGGCGCCGGAGGAGACCTCCACCATGCCCGAGGTCTCACCGTCACCCGGAGAGGTGTCGCCGGGCGCCACCGCGACCCCGTCCGGGCCTGGCTGCTCCGCAATGGAGAGCGAACTGTCCGGCATCGCGGACAAGCCGGTCGCCACCGCCCTCTCGCAGGTCACCGAGCTCTCCACGTTCTCGGCCGCGGTGAAGAAGGCCGGGCTGGAGGAGAATCTGAACTCCGCCAAAGACATCACGGTCTTCGCGCCTGACAACAAGGCGTTCGACGCGATCCCGAAGGAGGCCCGGGACAAGGTCATGGCCGACAAGGAGAAACTGGTCAAAGCCATCAACTACCACGTGGTGGAGGGCAAGAAGGAGCCGGCCGACCTTTCGGGCGCCACGCTCAAGACGCTGCAGGGCGGCGAGCTGACCGTGAAGGGTTCCGGTGAGAACCTCACGATCAACGGCGCCAAGATCGTCTGTGGCGGCATCCACACGAGCAACGCCGTCGTCTACGTGGTCGACAAGGTCCTGATGCCCCAGTGAGGGACACGGGCCCCGGCCCGGACGGAGAGCACGATCGCCAGGCGAGGACCCGGCGACCGTGCTCTCGCCATGTCCGGCCGGGAATCGCGACGTCCGCAGGTCAAATGAGGCGAACAAGAACGTGAGGCCCTGCGTCTAATTCCTACACCTGACCGATCTTGATCGCCTCGCGGAGATTTGTGTCGATGCGTACCACCCGAACGACGGTCCTCCTGCTCGCCGCCGCGGTGCTCTGCGCGTGCGGAGCTCACTCGCCGACCACCGGGAATCGGACTGCGCCTGCGACGACGCCCCCGCCTGCCTCGCCCTCCGTGACCGGGTCGCCGTCCGCGGCCAGGTCGCCGTCGGCGAGCGCGGCCCCTGCCGGAACCCTCGTCCGGGAAGGGCTGGTGGGCCTGCACGGCTCGAACCCGTTCAAGGTGGAGGTCAAGGCGCTCGAGCGCGGCAGCGACCTCACCGTGCTCAAGATGGAGATCACGGCCACCGGCGAGGGCGGCTCCAGCGGCGACTTCGGCTACGACGGGTTACCTACGCAGAGCGTGAGCTTCGGCAAGTTCCGGCTGTTCGACCCGGTCGGCAGGAAGGTCTACTTCACGCTGCGGGAGTACGACGCCGAGGGCAGGGCGTTCGGCACCCGTCACGGCACGCCCACCACGGAGAACTATCCCGACGACTTCCGTGCCGGCGTGCGTTACCCCGTCGAGGTGTACTTCCCGCCGCTGCCGGCCGGGGTCCGGCAGGTCTCGATCGTGCCGGACATGGCCATGGCCCCGTTCACCGGCGTGCCGGTCACCGACGGCGCCGCCCCGCCCGTCGCCAGGCAGCGCGACGAGACGGACACACCCGCTGCCGGCTCGACGTTCCAGTGGCCCGTGGTGCCGCCGTCGGGCAAGATCTGGTCGGGGGTCTCCGACGTGCACGAGCTGATCGAGACCCCGCAGAGGACGACGGAGCAGCAGGGCGCCCAGGAGACGATCGGGCTGCGCACGGACGTGCTGTTCCGCTTCGACAAGGCGGATCTGTCGGACAAGGCCGCCTCCGTGCTGGACGAGGTGGTCGAGGAGACCCGCGTGCGGGCCGACCCGGCCAAGCCGCCGATCCTCATCGAGGGGCACACCGACAGCAAGGGCGAGCCCGCCTACAACCAGAACCTCTCGGTGAAGCGGGCGGAGGCGGTACGCGGGTACCTCGCAGGCAAGCTCGGCGACGCGTACGTCTACAAGGCCACGGGCAAGGGCGAGAGCGAGCCGATCGCCGACAACACCAAGCAGGACGGCAGCGACAACCCCGAGGGCCGCGCCCGCAACCGCCGCGTCGAGATCTCCTACCAGATCAAGCAGGACCTGCCCGGCACGACCACCACGACCGGACCGCCGGTGGACAAGGTGCGCGGCTCGGTGCGCGGACCCGCCCCGTTCCGCGCCGACGCGGGTCCGGTGGTGGGCTCGCTGAGCGTGAAGCACTTCAGCGACCGGCTGCGGGTGGACGTTCACCCGTTCTACCGCGACGGCGCCTACCTGGTGGCGGCCTTCGACGTCGTGCTGGAGAGCTCGGAGATGTTCATCCCGGTGCCGGGGCCGTTCAGCGGCGGGTCGCACGCGTTCTCCTCCGGTTCGGACTACGGCACGATCAGCCTGATCGACCCGGCGACGCAGGCGCGGTACCTGCCGCTGAAGATGAGCACCGAGTTCGTCGAGAACTCCGTGCTGACCCTGGAGAAGGGCGAGGTCAACAGGAGCTACGTCTACTTCCCCGCCCCCGCCGACTCGGCGCGGTCGATCACCCTGGAGGCGGAGGGCCTCGGCACCGTCCCCGACGTCCCGATCTCCTGAACCGAGAGATCGAGGATTGTTGACATCCCCGGTCCGGCGTTCCTACGTTGGTCGGCGGCTCAGGTGGCCGGGCGGTCCCGTCCGGCCCGGGCCGCCGGAAGACCGCGAACGACCGGGAGGCGCCTGTGGCGGGACCCGCCCACCGTCCCGTCATCACCGTGCTCTGCGGCGGGGCGGACAGCCGTCCCCCGCACATGGCGGCCGTGGAGGAGCGGGTGACCGTCCGCTACTGCGATCACGCGGGCCTGCCGGCGGCGATCGAGGGGGCGCACGCGCTGCTCCTGTGGGACTGCTTCTCCACCGCTGTGCGCGAGGTGTGGGACCGGGCGTGCGCGCTGCGCTGGATCCACGTGGCGGCGGCCGGCGTGGACCGGCTGCTGTTCGACGCGCTCGTCGGCTCCGACGTCGTGGTCACCAATGCCAGGGGCGTCTTCGACCGGCCCATCGCCGAGTTCGTGCTCGGCTCGGTGCTCGCCTTCGCCAAGGACGTCCATCGCAGTCATGATCTGCAGCTCGCGCGTACCTGGCGGCATCGCGAGACCCTGACGGTGGCGGACAGCACCGCGCTGATCGTGGGCACCGGCGCCATCGGGCGGGAGACCGCCCGGCTGCTGCGCGCCGTCGGCATGCGCGTCCGGGGCGCCGGCCGTACGGCACGAGCCGACGACCCCGACTTCGGCGCCGTCGTCCCGAGCGGCGACCTCGCGGCCCACGTCGGGTGGGCCGATCACGTGGTCCTGGTCACGCCCCTGACCGAGGAGACCCGCGGGCTGGTCGACGCCGAGGTCCTGGCCGCGATGAAGCCGTCCGCCCACCTGGTCAACGTCGGCCGCGGCCCCTGCGTCGTCGAGGCTGACCTGGTCGCGGCCCTGTCGGCCGGGCGGATCGCGGGCGCGACCCTGGACGTGTTCGACACCGAGCCGCTCCCGCACGACCACCCGCTGTGGGGGACGCCCGGCGTGGTGGTGTCCGCGCACATGGCCGGGGACGCGGCCGGCTGGCCCGGCGCGCTCGCACGCCAGTTCACGGAGAACGCCCTGCGCTGGCTCGACGGCAAACCCCTGATGAACGTCGTCGACAAGCGCCTCGGCTTCGTACCGTCCGCGCCGCACTGAGGAGACCGAAGCCGAGGAGACCGAAGCCGAGGAGACCGAAGCTGAGGGGACGCACGTGGACGATCTGGCCCGGCTGACCGCCGCCGAGCTCCTCGCCGGCTACCGTGACGGCGGCGTGTCCCCGGTGGAGGCGGCCCGCGCCGCCCTCGACGCCATCGCCGCCGCCGACCCCGCGGTGAACGCGTTCGTCCTGGTGGACCCCGACGGGACCCTGGCCCGACGACGCCCCCGCCACGCCGACGCCCTCGTGCTGCGTGCGTTCGGCAGGCGTGAGACCCATCACATACACTCTGGTCAGCGGTTTCGCGGCGGGCCGGCTCGTACCGGCCACCCGTCTGGCCTCGGCGGAGCATCAGGCGGCCGGCTACGACACCGGCGCGACCGCGGCCCTCGTCGGCACCCTGCGGCGCAGGGCAGGAACCAACAAGAAGAAAGATCATGCGAATTCTCGCGACTCTCATAGTCGGTGCCGCGTTCGGCCTCGCCGCCTGCGGTTCGTCCGCCGGCCGTGAGCCTTCGGGAGACCTCCATATCGGTATGGCCGTGTCGACGCTGAACAACCCCTATTTCGTTCAGTTCCGGGACGGCGCGGAGGCGGCTGCCCAGAACTTCGGGGTCAAGCTGACCGTCACCGACGCGCACAACGACACCGCCCAGCAGGCTGACCAGATCAAGGGCTTCACCGGCCAGAAGATGAAGGCGATCATCATCAACCCGGTCGACTCCAAGGCGGTCGGCCCGGCGGTCAAGGCCGCCACCCAGCTCAGCATCCCCGTGATCGCGGCCGACCGCACGGTCAACGGCGCCGAGGTCGCCGAGACCCTGACCTCCGACAACGTGACCGGCGGCAAGCTGGGCGCCCAGGAGCTGGCCAAGCAGCTCGGCGGAAAGGGCGAGGTGGTCGTGCTCGAGGGCACGGCCGGCACCTCCGCCTCCTTCGACCGCAGCCGGGGTTTCGCCGAGGGCATCGCCGCGTACCCGGACATCAAAGTCGTCGCCAAGCAGCGGGCCGATTTCCACAGGGGGAAGGGCCGGCAGGCCATGGCGAGCCTGATCCGGAGTCATCCCGACGTCACGGGGGTGTTCGCGGAGAACGACGAGATGGCGCTGGGCGCGGCCCAGGCCCTGGGGCCGAAGGCGGGGCAGCAGGTCAAGGTGGTCGGCTTCGACGGCACGCCGGACGGCATCAAGGCGGTGCAGGCGGGCACGCTGACCGCCACGGTCGCCCAGCAGCCGCGGCTGCTGGGCTGGCAGGCGGTGGACAGCGCCATCAAGGCGGCGAGGGGCCAGATCATCGCCAAGTCGGTGGCGATCCCGGTCAAAGTGGCGACCAAGGAGAACGCCCGGCAGTTCTGGACTTTCTAAATCTTTCCCGCGCCGGTCCGTCGCGGAGTTCAGGCCCACGCGGTGACGGCCGTGAAGGAGCTGTCGTCGCGGAACCCGGCGGTGCCGTCGTAGGCGTCCACCCAGAGCTCGTAGTTGCGGTGCCGCAGGAAGCGGCCGGGATAGTTGCTCGATTCGAGCCGCACCGAGCCGCTCGCGGTGCCGGGGACGGCGTAGAAGGTGGCGTCGGCCTTGAACAGCGCCGTCCCGTCGTCGGCGGCCAGTCGCACCCGCCATCCGGAGTGGCGCAGATACTGCCCGTTGGCGGCGCGCAGGGAGTAGCCGTTCGGCGCGGCGAGGCCCGCCACGATCGTGAACGTGGCGTCCTGCCGCGTCTGGGCGTCGCTGGAGGCGCTCACCTCGTGCAGGTAGCCGAGGTTGTTCTGGTGCCTGATGTAGCGGGCGGGGTAGTTCACCGAGCGCAGCGACCTGGTCGTCCCCGTCGGGAGGGTGGCGGTGCCGGGGACCCTGGCGTGCGTGAGCGTGCCGAAGCCGAGCTGGTCGAAGCCGCCGCTGTTGGGCCCGTAGTCACCGCCGCCGCCCTCCGGCCGCACCTGGGCGACGAACGCGGCCGAGTACGGCATGGGCAGGCCGCGCCTGATCGCGTAGTGGTGGTAGACGGTCTCCCAGACGGGGCGCACCTCGCCGCGGCTCGCCGAGGAGATCACGGTCTGCGTCTGCTGGGCGCAGTTCTGGCCGGTGCCCCAGGTGTAGGCGGTGAACGGGACGTCCTCGCCCAGGTTGTACTTGGCGATGTACTCGCACGCCTTGGCGAACCGGTTGCCGTCGTAACCGTACAGGTCGATGCCCTGGTTCCAGGCCATCTCGCAGAAGGCGCCCATCTGGCCGACGCCCATCATGGTGTGGCCCTGGTCGCGCCCGCTCTCCTGCCACTGCGCGAGCCCGCCGCTGTGCACGAACGGGATGGCGTGCATGATCGAGCCGTTGCCCGCGCCGGTCTTGAAGTACGTGACGGCCCGGTCGATGAGGTCCTGGCGGTCGCAGAGCACGCCGATGGCCAGGATCGAGTTCATGGTGCACAGATCCCAGTTGGCCCAGTAGTTGGTGATGCAGGCGTCGTTGTGGTTGGTGAGGAAGCTCTCGTTGAGCGGGAGGAAGACGTTGAGCATCATCCGCTGGAAGCGGGCCAGGTCGAATCCGCCGTAACCGCGCATGATCTCGCCGACGTTGGCGAACTGGTAACCGTAGATGCCCGCGGCGAGGAACCGGTCGGCGTTGCCGGCGACCGTGGTGAGCGTGCCTGACCAGACGTTGAGGATGTCACGTGCCTTGTCGCCGTGCGCGGTGCTGCCGCTGACCTTCCAGCGCAGCGCGTTCTGGTAGGCGGCGTGGATGTCGTTGTAGAGGATGCCGTAGTTCTGCCCGTCGCCGCCGCGGATGATCGTCGCCTGCGGGTTGGGCGTCCAGGTGCTCTGGGAGTGGGAGTTGGCCACGAGCCTGTCCCAGCCTGCCTTCCAGGGCTGGGCTCCGGCGTTGACCATGGACCGCATGCGGTCGAAGTCGGCCTGGGTGTGCAGCAGACCGGGGTGGCCGGCAGCGGCGGCGGGTTCGGCGCGGGCGAGCACGGCCGCGCCCGCGCCGGCGGCGAGCACGGTGTCGAACGCGGTCTTGAGCGCGGTACGGCGGCTGACGAGGGGATCGCGTGGGGACATGAACCTCTCCTCGGGAGGTGTTGCCTTCGGCCGGAGAGATAGAAAACGTTGTCTCCCAGAGACTAGGCCGCACTCTAGGGGTTCGACAAGATATTCGGGCCAGTTGATAGATACCGGTCTCTAGGCGGCGATCGCTCGGCTGCCGGCCGGGTCCTCGGCCGCCGCCCGGAGGGGCAGCGGCGGCAAGCCGGATCACGGTCCACGGAATAACCTGGGTGGTGAATGCTGTGCACGCTCGGGTTCGACCCGCGGCCTGGGCCGGCGACCAGGGGGATCGCCTTTCCGGGGGCTCCTTATGACGCTTTTGATGGATAAATCAACGTTTGTCGGGCGGACACACGAGCTGTCCGTGGCGCGAAAGGCGCTGTCGAAGGCGCGGCTGCTCACCTTGACCGGCACGGGCGGGGTCGGCAAGACCCGGCTGGCGTTCAGGATGGCCGAGCTCCTGCGGGACAAGTACCGGGACGGCGTCGAGGTGGTCGAGCTCGGCCCCCTGGAGACCGGCGACCTGCTGGAGCCCGCGGTCGCCGCGGCCCTGGGCCTGCAGGACGCGAGCCCCGACCTCACGGGCGTGCTGGTGGACTTCCTGTCGGCCAAGCGCATGCTGCTGGTCCTGGACAGCTGCGAGCACATGGGCGAGGTCTGCGCCCGCTTCGTGGACCGGCTGCTGCGGACCGCGCCCCATGTGCAGGTCCTGGTGACCAGCAGGCAGAGCCTGGGCGTGTACGGCGAGCAGGTGCTGAAGGTCCCGCCGCTGCCCGTTCCCGGCCCCGGTCCCGGCCCCATGGCCCCGGAGACCGGCCGCGCCCCGGACGACCGGCTGGAGGCGCCGGGCACCGGCCGCACCGTCCGGGAGGTCGCCCGGCACGCCGCGGTCCGCCTGTTCCTGGAGCGCGCGGCGAAGGTCGTGCCGGACTTCGCGCTGGACGCGGGAAACGTGGAGCGCGTGGTGCGGCTGGTGCGGCGCCTCGAGGGGCTTCCGCTGGCGATCGAGCTGGCCGCGGCGCGGCTGCGTACCCTGTCGCTGGAGCGGCTGGCGGACGAGCTGGACAAGCGCTTCGACGTGCTGGCCACCGGCGCCCCCACCGCGTTGCCGCGCCACCAGACGCTGCGCGCGACCATGGACTGGAGCTACCAGCTCTGCTCGGCCGAGGAGCAGCGGCTGTGGGCGCGGCTGTCGATGTTCCCCGGCGGGGCCGATCTGGACACCGCCGAGGACGTCTGCTCCGGCGCGGGCATCGAGCGGCTCGAGGTGCTCGACCTCCTGGCCGGGCTGGTGGACAAGTCGGTCCTGGCCCGGGACGAGAGCGGCTTCCGCATGCCGGAGAGCCTGCGCGCGTACGGCTCCGAACAGCTGACGCCCTCCGAGCGGCGGCTGATGCGCGGGCGTTTCGTCGGCCATTACCGGGAACTGGCGGAGGCGCACCGGATCGACCAGCTGGTCCCCGACCAGCTGGAGCGGTACCGGGTGCTGCGGCAGGAGCTGCCGAACGTACGCGGGGCCCTCGAGACGTGCCTGAGCGAGCCGCCGCTGGCCTCCGCCGGGCTGGAGACCGCCTCGGCGATGTGGTGCTACTGGCTGCTCTCCGGCGCGCTCACCGAGGGCCGCTACTGGCTCGAACGCGGCCTGGACGTGGTGCCGGAGGCCGGCCGGGCCCGGGCGACGGCGCTGTGGGTGGACAGCATGCTCGCCCTGCGCCAGGGCGACGCCGAGGCGGCACTGCCGCTGCTGGAGGAGTGCCACACGATCGCCCGGCGGCCGGGGAACGAGGACATCTTGCCGTACGCCGTACGGACCGCTGGGGTGGCGGCCTTCTCCAGCGGCGAGGGCCGGCGCGGTCTCGCGCTGCTGCGGGAGTCCATCGCCCTCCACCGGGCCCTGGACGACATGGACGGGGTCCTGTTCAGCCTCTACTTCGCGGCCGCGTACGGCTCGAGCGAGGACCCCGGCCAGGCCGTGGAGTTCGGCGAGGAGCTCCTCGAGCTGTGCGAGTCCCATCACTCCCTGGTGTCCCGCTCGTACGCCCAGCTGGTCCTCGGCATGGCGTGGTGGAACCTGGGCGACTGCGCGCGCGCCGAGGCCCTGGTGACGGCGGCCACGGAGTTCGCCGGGGCGAGCGACGACCGGTGGTGTCTCGTCCAGTGCCTGGAGGTGCTGGCCTGGTGCGCCGGCGTCCGGCAGGAGCATGAGAGGGCCGCCGAGCTGCTGGGGGCGGCGCACGCGCTGTGGCAGGCGGCGGGCGCCTCGCCCGAGCGGCTGTGCTATCACGCTTCTTCGCACGTACGGTGCGCGGACCAGGCCCGCCGCGCTCTCGGGAGAGCGGCGTTCACGTCCGCCTTCCGCCAAGGGGTGCGGCTCGGCACCGGCCGCGCCGTCATGTACGCGGTCCGGCCCGCTCGGGCCCGCCCGGCATCCTGAGACCCGCTCTAGCCTCCTCGCCAGATCCGCAGGTAGGCCTCGCGGTAGCCGCGCGGATCCCATGACGTGGCGCCGTCCACGTTCGCCGTCGTGGTCAGGTGCACCGGCGACACGTAGCCGCTCGGCGGGCGACCGGCGAACGCGCGGTTCAGCTCGTCGACGATCTGGCTGCCCTGCGCGTTCAACGGCTCGGGCACGGTCGCCTGCTGGAACTGGCGGTCGCGGATGCGCTCGAACGCCGACGGATCGCCGTCCCCCGCGCCGATCGAGTAGGGAGGCCCGCCGCCTGGCCGGCCGGCGTCGCGCAGCGCCGGAGCGGCGTCGGCCAGGTAGAGGTCGTTGATGGCGACCGAGTGCGTCCAGCGGTCGGCGAACCGTGCCAGCAGGGACGAGACCGCCTGCGGCATGCGGCTGCCCGCGTCGGGGAGCGGGATGTTCTCGTAGGAGAGGAGCTTGACGCCGGAGCAGCTCAGCAGGGTCTTCTTGATGAGCCGGGACTTGTTCTCCGCGAACGGGATCGAGGAGTCGGTGAAGATCACGACGCCGGCGTCGCCGTTCGACCTGGAGATGATCCAGTACGCGCTGATCCTCGCGACGTCCTCCACCCTGCTCGTGACGTTGGTGAACAGCTTGGGACGCGCGCTGGGACCGGGCGACCTGGTCGCGTGCCAGCCCACGAGCGGGATGCCGGCGGCGTCGGCCTGCCTGACCTGCTGGGCCACGGAGCCGGGGTCGAACCCGCCGATGACGATCCCCGACGGCCGGAGCGCGATCGCCTGGCCCAGGGCCGCCCGTATCCCGGCAGGCGTGCCCTGCCCGTCGATCACGCGGAAGCCCCACCGTACGGACCGAGCGGCGTCCCGTACCCCGCCGGCGGCGCCGGCCACTCCGGGGTTGGTCATGGTCGACGCGACGAAGACGACGCTCTTGCCGGGAACGGCCCGCGGCCCGCTCGTGGGACCGGTCCAGGGGACGTCCACCGCTTCGGCCCGCGCGACCTCCCGCGCCGCGGTGCGGACCACACCGGGGCACGGGCTCGCTGAGGGTGTCCGGCCGGGGGCGGGATACTCCGGGCCGCGCGAGCAGCCGCCCGCGAGCACGGCGGCCAGCGCCAGCGCCGCTCCGGCCCGGAGGAGGTTCATGTCCGGCTCCTCACCGGTCGCGGGCGTGCGCCCGCCGCCGCGCGGAGTAGCCGGCCAGCCCGACCGCGATCAGCAGGGTGATGCCGTTGAACAGGGGGGTCACCCAGAAGTCGGCTCCCAGCTGGCTGATGCCGGACAGTCCGATGGCCAGGACCGCGACGGCGACGACCGTGCCCCACGGGTTCGGCCGCCCGGGCTTGATCGTGGTGGAGCCGAGCAGGGCGGCCACGAACGCCGGCAGCAGGTAGTCCAGCCCGACGCTCGGGTTGCCGATCTGCTGCTGGGCGGCGAGCAGGATCCCGGCGAAGCCGGTCACCAGGCCGGAGATCGCGAAGGCGAGGATGACGTAGTGGCGGATCGGGATCCCGACCAGTTCCGCCGCTCGCGGGTTCGAGCCGATGACGTAGAGGTAGCGGCCCACGGCGAGCCGTTCCAGCATGAGCCAGAGCGCGGCGGCCAGGGCGAGGACGTAGAAGGCGGGCAGGGGCACGTTGAGCAGCCTCGACTCGTACAGGCCGGTCAGGCCCTCCGGCAGGCCACGAGGGCCCGGGAAGATCCGGGCGCCGTGGGTCACCCAGCCCGTGATCGCGTACAGGACGCTGCCGGTGCCGAGCGTCGCGACGAACGAGTCGATGCGGACCAGCTCCACGAGCAGGCCGTTGGCCATGCCGACCACGACTCCGCCGGCGAGCACGGTCAGGCAGGTCTGCGGCCACGGCCATCCGGCGTTCACGACGAGGAGCAGCGTCATGACATGCCCCAGCCCCAGTCCGTACCCGATGGACAGGTCGAAGTGCCCCGTGACGATGGGGATCATCGCGCCCAGCGCCAGGATCGCGATGATCGAATAGGCGGAGACGATGGCCGTCAGGTTGGCCATGGTGGGGAACGTGTCCGGCAGCGCGAGCGTGAACACGGCGAACAGGACGACGGCCAGCACGAGCAGTCCGTAGCCGCCGATCAGCCGGTCGGCGGAGAGCCGTCGCCGGCGCGCGGGATCGTTGATCAGCAACGGCCGGTCCCGTAGGCCGTGGCCGCGCGGGCGAGGGCGGAGGCGGTGAGGGCGGCGCCGCCCAGCTCGGCGGTCACCGCTCCCCGCGCGAACACCAGGGCGCGGTCGCACAGGTTCACGACTTCCTCGAAGTCGGCCGAGACCAGGAGCGCGGCCATCCCGGTCGCCAGGGCCTCGTCGAGCAGCCGCTGGATCTCGGCCTTGGCGCCCACGTCGACGCCGGCCGTGGGCTCCTCGAGGACCAGGAGACGGGGGCGGGCCGTGAGCGACCGTCCGATCAGCATCTTCTGCTGGTTCCCGCCTGACAGATCGCCGAAGGACGCCTCCGTGTCGACGGGGCGGACGTGCAGGCGCGTCATGAGCTCGGCCGTCTCGGCGCGCTCACGACGCGGGCTCAGCGGGCTCAGCGGCGATCGGCCGCGCGTCCCGGGGTTGGCCAGGAGGTTCTCCCGTACGCTCAGGTTCTCCGCGGCCCCTTCCTCGTGCCGGTTGCCGGTGACGAGGCCGACGCCCGCGCCGACGGCGGCCGAGATCGAGGCCGGCCGGTACGGGCGGCCGCCGAGCAGCACGCGGCCCGACAGCATGGGGCGCGCGCCGGCCAGCACGCGCCCGATCTCCCAGTGCCCGGCGCCCGCGAGCCCGACGAGGCCGAGCGCCTCGCCGCCCCGCAGGACGAATCCGACGGGACCGGCCTGGCTGGTGCGCACGTCCTCCAGGCGGAGGAGTACCTCCCGTGGCCTGCGGACGTGGCGCGGGTGGCGGCTGCCCTCCTGTCCGACGATGTCGCGTACGAGGCCGGCCGGATCGCGGCCGGCGAGCGGGCCCTGGCTGACGAGGCGGCCGTCGCGCAGGACGGCGACCCGGTCGGCGACCCGGTAGACCTCGTCGAGCCGATGGGTGACGTAGAGGATGCCGTGGCCGCGGTCACGGAGCGTGCACAGGACGTCGAAGAGCCGGCCGCGTTCGGCGAGGGGCAGGGAGGCGGTCGGCTCGTCCAGCACGACGATCCTCGCGTCTGTGGCCAGCGCGCGAGCGATGGCCACGAGGGAGCGCTCCGCGCGCGTCAGGTGAGCGACCGGCTCGTCCGGGTCGAGGTGACAGGCGACGATCCGGAGCGCGTCCAGGCAGCGGTCGTCCACCGCGCGCCAGGATATGAGGCCGCCGCGCCGGGCGTATCCGGCGCCGAGTGCGACGTTCTCCGCGACGGTCATCCACTCCACGAGGCCGAGGTCCTGGTGGATGAACGCCATGCGAGCGGCGGCGGCCCGGCTGCCCAGCGGGTGGCCGGCCACGGTCACCTCTCCCCCGTCGGCCCGGTGGATTCCGGACAGGATCTTGATCAGCGTCGACTTGCCGGCGCCGTTCGCGCCGAGCAGGGCCAGGATGTCGCCGCGGTGGAGCTCGAGATCCACGCCGTCCAGCGCGCGGATGCCGCCGAAGTGCTTGCGCAGCCCCCTGATCCGGATGAGCGGATCGGGGACGCTCGCCGATCCCGGCCTGGTCATCACGGTGCCTCAACCGGCCTGGCGCGCGGTCCACGTCTTGGCCACCTGCGACCTGGACGTGAAGTTCAGCTTGCGCAGGATGTTCTCCACATGGCACTCGGCGGTGCGCTGCGAGATGACCAGGGCATCGGCGATCTGCTTGTTGCTCAGTCCCCGGGCGACGAGTTCGGCGATCTCCCGCTCTCTGCGGGTGAGGATCGAGGTGACGTCGGACTCGGGCTGGAGGGCTTCCGTGGGCCGGGTGAGCTTCTCGTCCAGCGCGCACGCGGCGGCCTTGTCGAGGCTGAACTGCGAGCCGCGTTCGAAGGCCGCCTTGAACGTCGCCTCCTTGAGGTGCCGCCGGACGGCGGACTCGCACCGGTCGTGCAGGCCCGCCAGATGACCGAGCCCCGGCAGTGACGTGCCGATCGACCGCCAGACCATGTGGGCGGCGCCCAGCATCTGCGCGGCCTGCTCGTGCTGCCCGTCGTCGGCCAGGATCCAGGCCAGCCCCTCCAGGCACTGGGCGAGGCCCAGGTGGTCGTTGCAGCGCAGCTTCAGCCGGACGGCGTCCCGCATCATGCTCACCGCCGGCCGGTACGCGCCCTGCCGCCACCGGTCCAGAGCCACGACCCACAGCCCGTACGAGACCGACCATTCGGCGTTCGCCTGCTCGGCCGTCTCCAGGACCTCCTCGCAGAGCTTCGAGGAACGCGGATCGCCCATGAGGACGGCGGTCATGGCCAGCTGGAAGAGCGCCACCCAGGCGTTGCCCCGATGGCCCAGGGCGCGCCGCCGGGCCAGGGCCTCCTCCAGGAGCTCGAAGGCCCGGCCGAAGTCGCCGGCCAGCAACGTGGCGAACCCCGTGATGTGGACCGCGCCGGCGAGCTGGGCCTCGTCGCCCAGCCGGGCCGCCAGCTCCCGGCACTCTTCCAGCAGCGGCTTGGCGGCCTCCGCCTCTCCGCGGAGCAGCATGAGCCACGCGTCCACCCACAGGGCCTTGGCCCGTACGCTGCCGGCGTCGGCCTCCTGGGCCAGCGCCCGCTCCAGCCAGTGGTGGCCTTCGCTCGGAGAGCTCCACGAAAGCCGGTGGCTCCACATCGCGCCGGCGATCTCGAGCGCGGCCCAGGCCTCCCCCGGCTCGCTCAGGCAGAACTCCAGCGCGGCCCGCACGTTCCCCTGCTCCTCGGTGAGGCGGCCCAGCCACTCCATCTGGTGCTCGCCGAACCACTCGGTCTCGGCCTGCGCGGCCAGCCCGCGGCACCAGTCGCGGTGGCGCACCCGGAGGGATCTGTCCTGGCCGGCGGCGGCGAGCCGCTCCAGTCCGTACTGGCGCAGGGTGTCCAGCATCCCGAAACGGCCCCGCCCGCGGCGCTGCGCGATCGACTTGTCCACCAGCCGGCCGAGCACGTCGAGCATGCTTTCGGGGGCGATCCCGTCCCCCGAGCACACATGTTCGATCGCTTCCAGGCAACAGCCGCCGGAGAAGACCGACAACCGCTCCCACAGCGCCCGTTCCTCGGCGGAGCACAGGTCATAGCTCCAGTCCAGCAGCGCCCGCAGCGTCTTCTGCCGCGGCGGCGCGGTGGTGGGCCCGGTCGTCAGCAGCCGGAACCGGTTGGCGAGGCGCTCGAGGATCTGCTCCACGGACAGGACCTGCACGCGCACCGCGGCGAGCTCGATGGCCAGCGGGATGCCCTCCAGCCGCCGGCACAGCTCCGCCACCGTCGCGCTGTTGGCGTCGGTGACCCGGAAGTCGTGCACGACGGAGGCGGCGCGATCCTCGAACAGCCGCACGGCCTCGTTCTGCAGGGCGTCGTCCGTCGTCGCCTCGGCCGCCTCCGGCACCGTCAGCGGCGGAACCTCGAGGATCCGCTCCCCCGTGAGGTGCAGCGCCTGCCGGCTCGTGGCCAGGATGCTCAGGCCAGGGGTCATCGCCAGCAGTTCGCCGGCCACGGCGGCGCACTGGCTGAGCAGGTGCTCGCAGTTGTCCAGCACCAGCAGCGACCGCTTGTCATGCAGGTACTCGGCGAGCGAGGCCAGGTCCGGCTGGGGGCATCCGACGACGCCGGCGACCGTGTCCGCGAGGAGGTCCCCGGCCGTCAGCGGAGCCAGGTCGATCAGCCAGATCCCGTCACGGAACTCCCGCGACATCTCCGCGGCGATCCGGAGCGCCAGCCGGGTCTTGCCCACCCCGCCCACACCGGTGAGCGTCACCATCCGGCCGGTCGCGAGCAGGCGCTTGCCCTCGGCTATTTCCTGCCTGCGACCGACGAAGCTGGTGAGCTCGAGCGGGAGGTTCCCCGCACGAGATCGGGTCATCGCCTCCATAGCACCCAGTTCACCTGACTCAAGGAAGTCGCCGATGATGCGTAACGTAATCTTTCGGCTTTTTGACCTGGCTATCGGGATGGCACGCATGGCCACCGCCGCATTCCCCGCGACATGTTTACTTACCCGTGGCGGGTAATGCCATGGCACCGCAGGCGTAAATGCTGCTCTAGTCAGGCATCTTGGACGGGTGAGCACCACCTTTGACCTGACCCGGCGTGGCGTCCGCGCAGATCCAGTTCAACGAGAAGACGCTATGGACCGGGGGTCCGGGCTCGCCGGGCTACGACTACGGCAACGGGAAGAGCCCGTACGGCGATGATCGGCGATGACTGTCATCCCCGTTGGAGATGAGTCAGCGAATCAGGAGGGCGGCGAGGGCGGCGCGGTCGTTGACGCCGGTCTTGTCGTAGACGGCGTACAGTGTGTTGGCCACGGTGCGGACGGACACGACCAGCCGCTCGGCGATCTCACGGTTCGTCAGCCCCTGGGCGGCCAGCACCGCGATCTCGCGCTGCCTCGGCGTCAGGCCGGGGACGTCGAGGTCCATCAGGGCGAGCGTGCGGGCGCCCTGGCAGCGCTGGGAGAGCCGCCAGGCCCGGGTCTCCGCCGCCCGCGCGCCGCGCCACAGCCCGGCCTCGCGGTGGCGGGCGGCCGCCTGCGCCGCCGCCTCGGCCGCGTACAGCAGCAGGCCGAGCCGCTCGAAGCCCTCCGAGACCGCGTCGAGCTCCGCGCCGTCGCGGGCGGCGGCGTGCCGCGCGAAGAGCGCGACCAGCGGGCTCCGCACGTCGAGCGCGGCGAGCCTGGCGGAGACCAGGTCGGGACGGCCGAGCCGGACGACGTCGTGCAGCGCGAACGGCACGTCGCAGGGCAGCGCGCTCTCGGCGGTCTCCAGACAGAGATCGACGGCCCCGGCCGCGTCGCCGCGACCGGCCAGCGTCCACGCGCGGGCGAAGCGGAGAGGCAGGACGACGTACGGGCCGATCGGCATGCCCGTGGCCTCCGCCCGCGCCAGGGCCTCCTCGGCCGCGGCCAGGTCGCCGGCGAGCGCGTACGTGTGGGCGAGCTCGCCCAGACAGGCTCCGGCCAGTACGCCGGTGGCCGGCAGCCGCGCGACCGTGTCGCGGGCCCAGGCGAGCGCGTCGGTGAGCCGGCCGCGCAGCCGCAGCACACGGGCCTTCGCCGTGCCGAACTCCAGGACCGCCCGCGTCCAGCTGCCGAACCGGCCACCCAGGTCGTATCCCTCGTCGGCGAGCCGCTCGGCGGTGTCCAGGTCGCCGAGCAGCAGCGCGGCGTTGGCGGCGTGGCCGATCAGGGCGGCGGAGAGGCTGCGCATGGCGTCCGGTTCCTTCGCGAGCCCGGCGCGGACCTCCGCCACGCGGGCCAGGCATTCCGCGGCCCGGCCCCGCGCCAGCAGGACGGCGGCGTCGGCCCCCCCGATCATGCGTTCGCCGTGCGGGCTGAGCGGGCCCAGGTCCCGCGTCCGCGCGAGCAGGTCCTCGGCGGCGGCGACGTCGCCGGTGAGCGCGGCGAGGACGGCCCGCATGATCAGGATGCCCTGCCGCGCGCCGTCGCCGCGGGCGAGCCGGGTGGTCTCCTCGAGGACCGCGCGCGCCCGCGGGACGTCGCCGAGCCCGACGGTCAGGTTCAGTGCCCGCTGGACGCCCAGGTCGGTCCTGTCCCGTTCGGTCATCTCCGCCGCCCAGGCGGTGGCGTACATGTCCTCGGCCTCGGTGTGCCGGTCGGTGTAGAACAGCACGGTGCCCAGCGCGGCCAGCGCGGGCGTCCCGCCGCCCGCGGCCACCGCCGCGCGTCCGAGCCGTACGGCCAGCTCCAGGTCACGCACGACCCTGGCGCGCTCGCAGCCTGCCAGCAGCAGCCCGGGATCGCCGGGCAGGCCGCTGTCCAGCCGCCAGACGGCCACCCTGAGCACGTCCTCGCGCCGTCGCAGCCCGGCCTCGGTGACCGCCTGGGCCAGCCGGCGCATCATCGTGCGGGCGCGCAGCACGCCGCAGCCGTCCCTGATGACCTCGCCGTACAGGGGGTGCGCGAGCCGTATCTGGAGCCGCCGGCCGTCCGGCTGCACGGTGACGAGCTGCCGGTCCTCCAGGTGCTGGACGGCGTCGAGGGAGCCGAGGACGGCCAGCAGGTCGGCGCCGAGCGGCTCGCCGTACGCCAGGAGCTCCAGCGCCTCCCGCTCCCGCGGGGTCAGCTCGCCGATGCGGCCCGCGATGGTCTCGCGCAGCGTGGGCGTGATCGTCAGCGGCCCGCGCCAGCGCCACACGTCCCCGTCCTCGGTGAGGATCCCGGACAGCACGAGCTCGTGCAGGTAGAGGACGTTGCCCTGGCTCGCGCGCCACAGCCGGGCCACGGTCGCCGCCTCCACCCGGCCGCCCAGAGCGGCCTCCAGGACCGCCTCCGTCTCCTCCAGGGAGAACGGCTCCAGCTCCAGCCGCGGCACCAGATCGTCCTTCCACAGGGCGAGGACCGCGTCCGGCACGGGCGTCCGGCTGCGGAGCGTCGCGATCACGCGGGTGCCGCCCCGCGTCACGAGGTGGTGGACGAGCGCGGCCGAGGCCGGGTCGAGCAGGTGGGCGTCGTCCACCACCAGCACCGGCGCGCGCAGCGCGGCGGCCGCCCAGCCCAGCGGGTTGCCGGCGGGCGGCGTGGCGGGGAGCAGCGGGGCGAAGGCACCCAGTGGGATCTCCGCGGCGGCCGCGGTGGCCCGCGCCCAGGCGACCCCGTCGAGACCGTGTACGGCCTGCGCCGCCAGGCGGCTCTTGCCCGTCCCCGGCGGACCGGCGACGACCACGCCCCGGGAGGCGGACCTGATCTCCGCGAGTTGCGTCGCACGCCCGATGAACGGCCAGGAGGCTGCCACGGCGAAAGCGTATTTGAGTAGGCCATGCTCATGCGAGAGCGCCGTCGTACCCGCCATGCTGAGACCCATGACCGTGACGCTGACCACCGGCCTGACGGACCTCGTCCGCGCGAGCCTCGGCGACCCGCTGGCCGAGATCGCCGAGCAGCACGTCGAGCTTCTTCACCACGGTTCCGGGTCGTTGTCGACGGCCTCGCTCCACCGCGTGCGCGGCACGACGACCGGCGGCGTGAGCTGGTCGTTCTTCGTCAAGTCGATCCATACGATCAAGCACTCGGCCTGGTTCGCGAAGATGCCCGAGGAGTTGCGGGCCGAGGCGCTCGCGAACTTCCCCTGGCGGGCCGACGCGGACGTCTACCTGGCCCGCCCTTCCCTTCCCAGCGGGTTGCGGCTGCCCCGGATGTACCGGCTGGACGACCTGGGGGACGACCGGCTCGTCATGTGGCTGGAGGACGTGCCGGTCACTTCCTCCGCGTGGGACCTGGACCGCTACCGTGCCGCCGCCCGCCTGCTGGGCGACCTGGCCGCCGCGCGGCCCGTGGCGGGCCGGTCGTCCGCGCCGCGCGAGCCGCTCAACCGCAGCCTCCGCTACTACTGCGCGGTTCCGGTCGCCGGCCTGTTCCTGCCGATCCTGCGGGACCCGGCGACGTGGCGCCACCCGCTCGTCGCCGCGAACGCCGACCCCCTGTTGCGAGCCGACCTCCTGGCCCTCGCCGACCGGATCGGCCCGCTGCTGGACGCCCTGGACCGCCTCCCGCACACCCACGTCCACGGCGACGCCGGCCCCATGAACCTGCTGGTCCCGGCCGACGGATCGGCGGAGTTCGTGGCCGTCGACTGGGGCTCGCCGTCCCCGGCGGCCGTCGGCTTCGACCTCGGCCAGCTCCTGGTCGGCCGCGCGCACACCGGCGAGCTCGACCCCGAGGACCTGCCGGCCGTCCACGAGGCGATCGAGGCCGCGTACGCCGCCGCGACGGCCGACGTCGCGGATCCCGGCGAGGTCTCCTTCGGCTACGTCGCCGCGCTGGTGCTGCGCAGCGCGTGGACCGCGATCCCCTTCGAGCTCCTGGGCCAGGAGCCCACCCCCGAGCTGCACGACCTGTTCCGCAGGCGGGCCGCGCTCGCCCGCTTCATCGTCGACCTGGGACGCTCCCTGCTCCCCTAGCCGTGACGGATGCCGACCACGGCGGCGGGCCCGTGCCCGTACGGGCCGGCGGTCGAGAGGGCGAGGTGGTCGCCGGCCTCCCGGAGGTGGAGCAGGGCCGGGCGGTCCACGGTGATGTCCGGGCCGCCGGGCACGCGGAGCACGCCGGGTTCGTGGAAGACGGCCTGGACGACGCCGAGCGCGCCGTGCCGTACCGCCTGCAGCCGCGGGGTGTTGGCGAGCACGCTGATCGCCTCCGGGGCGCCGGCCTCGCCGGGGACCGCGAAGTAGGCGTAGGACGCGTCGCCGGGCCGCACGCCGTGGTCGATCCAGAGCTCGAGGATCGGGGCGCTGAGCGGGGCGTCGGGCTGGGAATGGTTGAGCTCCGCCCAGCTGCCCCGGCGCAGGCCCGCGCGTACGGTCACCGTGGCCGGCTCGGGGAAGACGTAGGTGACGCCGTCGTGGTGGATCCGGCGTACGTCCGGGCAGACGGTGGTGCCGCCCGGAGCGACCACGGCCGTGTCGCAGACGACCTGACCCGTCAGCGCGCTCTGGTCGATCGTGGTGTGCACGGGCGCGCCCGCGTCGTCGCAGCTGATGCCGGCGCCCAGGGCGACGTACTCGTCGGCGAAGAAGAACCAGGCCTTGCGGGCCTCGAGCCCGTCCCGTCGCAGGTGCATGGCGGCCAGGCCGTACTCGCCGTCGGACAGGCCGCCCGAGAAGCCGGATCCCCCGGTGTCCTCGTCGAAGCCGGAGGACACCGGCAGCGGGCCGGCCCGGTAGACGACCGTGGTGCCCGGCAGGTGCCGCCAGTCCCACACCGGCCACAGCTCGGCGTGCTCGCGGCCGGTCCGCCACAGGGGCGTGAAGCCGTCGCAGAGGTGCCGGCCCTTCAGCCCCTCACCGTTGCCGGCCTCGGACAGCACGGTACGGGTGGAGGACGTCTTCACCGCGGCCGACCAGCCGGGACGGTGCACCGCCAGGTAGTCGGAGCGCCAGAAGTAGCGCGCACCGGCGACCAGCGGCTTCCCGGAGTCCAGACGGTCGGCGAAGTCGGCGAGCTCCCGCCGGCGGGGCGCGTCGGTCAGGGCGCGGGCGGCCGCGGCCAGCTCGCGCGCCTGCGCGGAGTTGCCCTGCCGGGAGCTCTCGCGGCCCATGCAGGCGATGTCATACCGCCCGCCGTGCACCATCCACCGCTGACCGTCCAGGAGGAAGTCCGCGAGTACGGCGAGCGCCCGGCCGGAGAAGGCCAGCGGCGTCCCCGCGGCCAGGGCGGCCAGCGCCGCGGCGTCCCTGGCGAAGGCGTGGCCGTAGCCGCCGGAGTACAGCTGGGCGCCGTGCTGGTGGAAGCTCTGGTCGGCCTGGATCCCCTCGCCTTCCCCGACGGCCAGCGTGCCCTCCACGCGGCCGAACGCGTCGGCCAGGACGCCGAGATCGCCCGTCAGCAGGCCGCGGCGGATCGCGACCTCCGCCGCCCACAGCAGGTTCTGGCCCGCCATCCGGTCCCAGGCCGCCCGCTCCAGCACGTGCGCCACGCGGGAGCTCTGCTCGGCGGACAGGTGTGGGCGCAGCAGCAGGGCGGCGTCACCGAGCAGCCGCGGCGCGCCGAGCCGGTTGTACCACCAGTTGGGGCACTGAGGATCCAGCTCCAGCCAGGCGTCGAGGGCGCGTAACGCCTCGGCGGGGACGTCGCGGGCGAGCCCCGCCAGCCGGCACAGGTGCTCGAACGGCTCCCAGGCGGCCACGTCCCGGCCCGCGTAGTCGATGTCCGGCCAGGTCCCGCCGGGGCCCGGCGCGTCCACGAGGGCGGCCGGGTCCGCCAGGGCAGCCAGAAGACGGTCCCGCACGATGCCGATCGGGTTCATGCCGTCCGCCGTACCCGGAACGTGCGAATCCGGAACGGGCCAGGAGCTCACGGCGAGGTGAGCGGCTCGGCCTGGTAGGCGCGGTGCAGCAGCTCGACGAAGGACGGCGCCTCAGGCAGGGCCACAGCGCCGATCCGGTGTACCGCCACTCCCGGCGTCCATGAGTTCATGACCACGGCCCCGGCCAGAGCCGGCAGGTCGGACAGGGTGATCTCCTGGTCCCGCTGCGGGATGCCCAGGCGATCCAGCCGCCGGCGGACGACGGTCATCGTGATCCCGCTCAGCATCTCGGCCACGGGCCACACCACCGAGGCGCCGTCCCAGAAGGCCAGGTTCCAGATCGACGCCTCGCTGAGCCGGCCCCGGCGGTCCACGAAGGCGGCGTCGTCGAAGCCTTCTCCGGCGGCCTGGCGGAGGAAATAGGTCTTGGCCACCTCGCCGACGTGCTTCACGGCCGGGAGCATCCGCTCGTGCTCGACCGCCGCCAGCGCCAGCGGCCCCTCCGGGCCGGAGGCGGCGGGTCCGGTACGGACGAGCACCTCCGGCTCGGCATCGTCCCCGGCCACGGTGAACTCCCCCGCCGGTGAGTACACCGTGGCCGTCAGCGAGAGGTCGGCCGGGCCGTCCTCCAGGGCAGCCCGCAGATAGGACCGCATGCGGTCGTCGGGCAACGCCCGGCCGAACAGCTCCACCGAGGCGAGCCGCAGCCGCTCCAGATGGAGGTCCAGGCCCCGGATCCGGCCGCCACGCACCTGCATGGCGGTGAAGTGGGCGTAGCCCGCGAAGGCGAGCGGCGCCAGCTCCCCGGCGGCCACCGCCCGGCCGTTGCGTTGCACGACAGAAGAGGCGGCAACAGTGCTCATCGAAGTCTTCCCTCAGATCGTGGTCAGGTGGGGGTGCCATGCACGAGCCTGCCGCGGCGAGGCGGGGTGTTCCCAGAGCCCTGCTCCGCGTACGACCGGTGGTCCTACTACTGCCAGGGTCAGGCTCGTACGCACTCCACATGCCGACGATGGGGGACAATGGGCGATATGTGTTCTATGCCCGGCCTGCAGGGAGCGGACCCGGGCGGCGAGCAGCCGTTCGATCCGCGCGCCGAGATCGGCGCGTTCCTGCGCAGCCGCCGGGCCCGGCTGACGCCAGAGGCTGTCGGGCTGCCGGTCTTCGGGCGGCACCGAAGGGTGCCGGGGCTGCGCCGCGAGGAGCTGGCCCAGCTCGCCGGCGTGTCGGTCGCCTATCTGACCCGGCTCGAGCAGGGCCGGGGCAACAACGTGTCGGACGAGGTCGTCGGTGCGATCGCGCGGGCCCTGCGGCTGACGGACGCCGAGCACACGCACCTCACGCACCTGGTCAAGTGCCAGCACCGCAAGCAGTACTCGCCGCCCCACCAGCAGGTACGCCCCGAGCTCCGGCAGCTGCTGGCCTCCATGGACGGGGTGCCCGCGTACGTGACAGGGCCGCGCTCGGACATCCTGGCCTGGAACCGGATGGCGGCGGCCCTGTTCGGCGACTGGGACCGGCTGCCGTCCCGGGAGCGCAACTGGGCCCGGCTGGTGTTCCTGCGGCCCGATCATCGCCACCTGTTCGCGGACTGGGAGTCCAAGGCCACCGACGTCGTCGGAGCCCTGCGCCTGTACGCGGGCTGCTATCCGGACGATCCGCAGCTGTCGGCGCTCGTGGACGAGCTGTCGGCGCGGAGCGAGGAGTTCCGCCGGCTGTGGGCCAGGCACGACGTCAAGGAGACCAACCACGGCGTCCAGCGCCTGCGTCATCCGCTGGCGGGTGAGTTCACCCTCTCCTTCGAGTCGTTGCGGCTGCCCGATGACCCCGAACACGCCCTGACTGTCTACCACGCCCCATCCGGCTCCGCCGCGGCGGAGAACCTGAGGCTACTGGCCGGCTGAGGCAAGAGCGGCTTCGTCAGGCGCCTCACGGCGAGGACGTCGGAGGCAGGACGGGCTCGAGGTGGAACATCCCGGTGACCATCTCACCGGCTCCTTCGACCGGCCGGACACGTCCGGCGACGGCCGCCAGCACGTCACAGGCGGTGACCAGGCCGACCAGCCCGCCCCCGTCGACCACCGGCAGGGCGTCGCACCCGGCGTCCAGCATCGTCCCCGCCACCCTGGCCAGCGGGGTGCCCGGCCGGACCACCGGTCTGCGCTCGCGCCGCAGCAGCGCCCGCACCTGGCGGCCGGACTGCTCCTCCGGCCCGCCCGACCAGGACGCCGCCACCTGCTCCCGCGTCAGAATGCCCAGCACGCGCCGCCCGTCGACGACCGGCAGGTGATGCACGTCGGCGCGGCGCATCAGCTCCCAGGCCATCAACGGCGACTCGTCCGGCTTGACCGCCACCAGGACACGGCTCATCACCTGCCCGGCGGTCAATGATTCGACGGTCATGTCCCCTCCTTCGCGACAAGCCGCCACCTGCGTATCCCCACATATCGGCTCCTACCCGCACACTCAAGCCTGTGTCGCCTCGGCGAGCAGCTGGGCGAAGCGCCGGGGTGAGCCCGCCTGGGCCCACATCGTCCGCTGCCTGGCCGCACCCGTCCCTCGGAGGGCGAGGCCCTGCAGGAGCAGGGCGATCGGTTCGGGCTCGGGCAGGCGCGGCAGGAGGATCTCCAGCAGGTCACGGTGCGGCATGACGCGCGAGGTGTACGGGTCGACGGCGAGCGCGTCGAGGCCGTGGCGGGCGGCGGCGTTCAGCTCGGCGACGATCCGCCTGTCGCTCAGCGTGGGAACGGGCACGCCGCGGGCCACGTCGGCGATGGCCAGGGCGACGAGCGCCCGTGCCATGGCCGCCATCAGGAGGGTGTCCTCGACCGAGAGGCAGGTGTCCATGACGCGCAGCTCCACCGTCGGATAGCGCGGTGACAGGCGGGCGTGGAAGTACACGCTCCGCTCGTCCATGGCACGGCCGCGGCGGATCAGGCGGCACACGGCGGCGTCGTAGTCGGCCGCCGATCGCCAGACGCGGGGAGGCGCCGCCGTCGGCCAGCGGCTCCACTGCCGGTGGCGGCGGCTGACCCAGCCCGTGTCGCCGCCGTCGGCGATGGGCGAGTTGGCGCTGAGCGCCAGAAGCGTGGCCAGATAGGGCCGGAGCCGGGTGAGGATCTGCACGCCGAGCTCGCGGGAGGGGATGCCGACGTGTACGTGGCAGCCGCAGGTGCAGGAGCTCGCGACCAGGGAGCCGTGTCGGGCGGCCAGTTCGCGGTAGCGGGCGTCGGCCGTGAGGGCGGACAGGCCGGGCGCCTGCCGGGGGGCGATGCCGCAGGCGACCAGGTGGCAGCCGAGCTCCTCCGCCGCGCGCGAGGCGAGCGCCCGGTGGCGGGACAGCTCCTCCGCCACCTGCGCCAGGTCCGTGCACACACCGGTGACTGTCTCGAGCTGGTAGCGCATGGCCTCGGCTTTGATGCACGGGTCGCCGTCGAACAGCGCCAGGATCGCCGGCGCGGCGAGAGCCGGACGGCCTTCGGCGTGGTCCAGCAGCAGGAACTCCTCCTCCACCCCCACCGTCAGCGTCCGGGGACGCGCCGCCGGGATGGTCGTGCCGTACCCGCTCATCGCAACCTCCCCCGAAGCGATGACCCGCTCATCTAAGAGTCGCGCTTGGACGGCGTCCTAGGCAAGTCCGCAAAACGCCTGCTCAGTGGGCCCTTCTGAGGCGTTCTGCGGCGCTTCCGGGTGAGCGGTCGCCCGAGACGGCGTCGGCCCATTCGAGCAGGCGGTCCAGGTGCGGATCGGACGCCGCCGTGACGATGCGGGGGCTGCCGGCAGCGACCTCTCCGCCGGTCCCGTCGATGGTGACGAGCGTGCCCTCCGGGATGGCCCGCCCGCCGGCTCGCACGCGGGCGGCGGCCACGTCAACCTCGAGGTCCGCCGCTCCCACCACGGCGGGTCTGCCCATGGACCTGGCGACGACGGCGGCGTGGCTGGCCGGTCCGCCGCGTGCGGTGACGACGCCCGCGGCGGCGGCCAGGCCGTGCAGGTCGAGCGGGGAGGTTTCGGGGCGCACCAGGATGACCGGACCCTCGGCGGCCATCCGGGCGGCTGTGTCCGCGGTGGTCGCCACCCTGCCGGTCGCGACGCCCGGGCACGCGCCCACCCCTCGGGTGAGGAGGTCGAGCACGCCGGACGGGTCGATCCGGGGCGTGCGTACCTGGTCGAGCTGCCGTGGGGAGACGCGGAGCAGCGCCTCGCGGCGATCGATGACGCCCTCGTCGGCCAGGTCGACCGCGACGCGGACGGCGGCCCGCCCGGCGAGGCCGCCGGGCCGCACCTGCAGGATCCACAGCCGGCCCGCCTCGAAGGTGAACTCCACGTGGCACGCGTCGCGGTAGTGCCCCTCGACCCGGGACAGGGCCGCCAGGAGACCGGCCCACACCGCCGGCTCCCTGCCGGCCAGTTCGGCCAGCGGCCGGGTGATCGTCCGCCCCGAGACGACGTCCTCGCCCTGGCGGCCGAACAGGACCTCGCCGTACGGGACCCGCTCACCGGTGTTGGGGTCGCGGCTGAACGCGACGCCACTGCCGCTGTGGTCGCCGCGATTGCCGAACACCATGGCCTGCACGGTGACGGCCGTGCCCAGGTCGTGCGGGATCTCGTGCAGCTCGCGGTAGGTCCGGGCGCGCGGCGTGTCCCATGACGCCAGCACGGCCCCGACAGCCAGCTCCAGCTGCCGCGCCGGATCGTCGAGGACCGCGTGGCCGGCTCGTTCGCGGATGAGGGCCTCGAACTCGCCGATCCCTCCGGCCCCGCGGGCAGCCGGGTCCACGCCGAGGACCGTGGCGGCGAAGCCGGACAGGAACCGCAGGCGCGAGTCGAGCGCGAACCGCTGATCGCCCGTCTCGGCCGCCAGCCCCTCCGCGGCCTCGGCGGTGAGACCGAGGTTGAGGATCGTGCTCATCATGCCGGGCATCGACACGCTGGCGCCCGAGCGAACCGACACCGCCAGCGGCCGCTCGGCCCCGCCCAGGCGCCGCCCCGTGGCGGCCTCGAGCTCGGAGACGGCGGCCGCCAGCTCGGCGCCGAGACCGTCGGGAAACCGCCCGTCGCGGAGGAAGGCGCGGCAGGCCCCGGTGCCGATGACGAACCCCGGAGGCACGGGCAGCCCGAGACGTCGCAGGACGACCAGGCCGTACGCCTTCCCGCCGAGCACGGCCGCGCTCCCGCCGGTCTCCGGCGACAGGGGATGGATCCACGTCATCGCGGGATGCCCAGGGTGACCAGCAGATCTTCGTGCAGCTGGAACCAGACCGTGTGGTACGAGGCCATGCTGTCGGTCACGTACTCCGGCTCGCCGGCCTTGACGCGGGTGAGCGCGCCGGTGAGCCGGACCCGATACCGCCGGAACCGAGGCATCGCCGCGGCCAGGCCCGCGAGGACGGCGTCGGCGCGCCGGTCGAAATCGGTCAGCCGGTCCAGAACCCGGGAGTCGTAAGCGATGTCGGTGTGGTCGTTGAGCGTCAGGACACCGCCGGCTGACCGTGTCTGCCAGGCGCCGCAGAGGTCGAGCAGCTCGACGTTGAGCGGGAGGAAGGCGTCGTACGCCGCCGCCACCGCGGCCCGGGCCCCGGCCGCGTCCAGTTCGGCGGAGATCCGCTCGGCGTCCGCGGCGCGGCCGGCCTCGGTGAGACCCCAGCCGCCGAAGTCTCCCGGCGTGTGCGTGACCAGGCCGGCCACGGCGAGATCGATCAGCTCGGATTCGGCGTCGGCCTCGGGGAGCCCGCTCGCCTCGGCCACGCGAGCGAGAACGGTGAACCCCATGCAGCGCAGGGTGTGGAGCACCAGCAAGTCGGTGCTGGTCGGATGCGGCACGTCGGCAGGCCCTTCCTGTCGGTCGTCTCTGACGTCGGTGACATGCCGGGCGGCGCGGGTCATCGCCCGGCCTTCCCGGGTTCTGTCCTGGCCGCGCCGCCCGAGGTCGCCGCCGCGTGGGCGGCGCCTCGCCCCGAGGCCCGGGCGACGATCCTGCCGGACTGGACGCGTACCGCCGCCTCGGTGGCGTCGTCGGCGTCGGGGATGCCGACGGCCGAGGCGACGGTGGCGCGCTCGTCGAGGACGAGGCGGAGGTCCGGACAGGCGTCCGGGGTGAACACGCGGCGCAGGCATCCGGCGAGGTCGCCGATCCTGAGCCGGACGAGACGTCCGAGCTCGGCGGGGTCGCCGGTCACGACGACCACGGTGACGCGGTCGCCCGGACGGGCGGCGCGGACGGCCTCCTCGGCCGCCTCCAGCCGGCCGGTGCCGAGGACCGCGATCACCCCGTCGGCGTCGAACCCGGTCCGCCGCCCGGTGATCTGGTCCGTCAGCTCGGCGGGCGGCTCCCACACGTCCTGGACGGGCCGCGCGGGGGCGATGTACGGCAGGTGCGGCGGGTCCCATGCGTCGGCGAGGTCGAGCGCGGCCAGATGCCGGCAGGCGCCTGCCACGTCGAAGGGGTCGCCGAAGCCGGGCGCCGTGTCGGCCAGGTGGCCGGCGCCGGTCAACAGCGTGAGAACCAGCTCGGCCAGCCGCACCCGCCGCGGGTGGCAAGGCAGGCGTGACTCCAGCGCGCGGGCGAGCAGCAGCGCCTCCAGCCGGGCGATCTGGGCCAGCGCGGCGCGGCCCGGCCCGTCGTCGAACACCCCGGCCAGCGAGCGTAGCTGCAGCTTCCCACCTGCGGGGGTGTCGCCGGTCAACGGCAGCCGTTCGAGCCAGACGCGGGCGAACGCGCCCAACGCCTCGGCCAGGTCCGGCGGTGGCGTCGCCTCCGCCGCGTCCGTGCGCTCGATCGAGTCGGTCAGGACGGCCAGGTAGAGCGCGCGTTTGCTCGGGAAGTTCGAGTAGACGGCGCCCCGGGTCAGCTCGGCGCGCTCCGCGATCCGGTCGACCTTGGCGTCGGCGTAGCCGCGCTCGGCGAACTCCTCCCTCGCCGCGGCCAGCACGGCCGCGCGGGTGCGTTCCTGTTGCTGCGCCCGGGTCAGTCTGACCATCGCGCTCCCTTCCTCGGCCCCGATACAGACAGGATACAGCTAACATCCTGATGTTCTCGTCATCTGAGTTCTCGTGCACCTGACCTCAGGACTTTCGCCTCTAACGCTGACGGGCTCCGAGCAGAGATGGTGAGGGTATGCAGGTCGACTCGTCCGGACTTCAGGTGCTCTCGCGCGCGGAGTGCCTCGACCTGCTGTCCACGGCACCGATCGGGCGGATCGTGTTCACCGATCAGGCTCTGCCGGCCGTGCAGCCGGTCAACTTCCATCTCGACGGCCATTCCATCGTGATCCGCACCTCGACCGGATCGAAGCTGGCCGCCGCCACCAGAAGAGCCGTGGTGGCGTTCGAGGCCGACGAATTCGATCTCGAGCGGCGTACCGGCTGGTCTGTCACCGCGGTAGGGCTCGCGCGGGCCGTGACGGACCCGACCGAGCGCGACCGGCTGGCGGAGCTGCCGCTGACGACCTGGGCGCCGGGCAACCGGGACCACTACATCGTGGTCGAGGCCGAGCAGGTGTCCGGCCGCCGCATCGCCGACTGAGCCGGCCTCACAGCGCCGGCCTCACAGCGCCGGCCTCACAAGGGGGACCTGCCAGCACAGCCGGGTGCCGCCCTGTTCGGAGACGGCGAACCCCGCGGTGCCGCCCAAGCAGGCGGCCCGGTCCTCCACGTTGCGCAGGCCGCTGCGGCGTCCGGTCTCTCCCAGGCCGACGCCGTTGTCCGTGACCATGAGGACGAGTTCGGCATCGGCGGCCTGGACGAGAACGTCGGCGCGGGTCGCGCGGGAATGGCGGACCACGTTGGACAGGGCCTCGCGCAGGACGGCCAGCAGGTGCTCGGCGACCGGCTCGGGCACCAGGGTATCGATCTGCCCTTCCATGCGCAGGCCCGGCATGAATCCCAGGTGGCCGGCGGCGCCCTCCACGAGCGCCACGATCTGCCCGCGCAGGCTGGCTGCGGCCTGGGCGGAGCCCTGCAGCGCGAAGATGGACGAACGGATCTGCCGGATCGTCTCGTCCAGCTCGTCGATCGCGTGCTGGACCCGTTTGGCCGCCTCCGGCCGCTCCACCAGCCGGATCGTGCTCATCAGCGTCATCGCCGTCGCGAACAGGCGCTGGATGACCACGTCGTGCAGATCTCGGGCGATGCGGTCGCGGTCCTCCAGCAGGCCCAGCCGTTCGGCGTCCCGGCGCGCGTCGGCCAGCTCCAACGCGATCGCCGCCTGGCAGGCGAACGCCTGCAGCATCTGCTGATCCGCGTCGCTGAACGGCAACCGCCCGGTCCGCTTGGCCAGCACCAGCACCCCGCGCACGCTCGACACGTTCCCGAACGGCACCATCAGCACCGGCCCGTACCCCAGCCGCCGCAGCGGCGATCCGGGACGCGGGGCGCTCTGCATGTCCGCGTCGGACATCGGCTCGCCCTCGGTGAACACATGGCCCGCGAGCGTCTCCGACACCACGAAGACGGCGCCGAACAGCTCCTCCGCGCCCTCGCCCGCCGCGAACTCCACGATCAGCGACTGCCTCGACGGCTCGGGCATGAGCACCTCGACCAGGTCCGCGTCGGTCATCTCGCGGGCGCAGGTCGCCACCAGGTTCACCACCTGGTCCTGGTCGGCACCGGACAGCAGGCTCGTGCTCACGTCGGACGACGCCTGCAGCCAGGTCTCACGCCGCCGCGACTCCTCGTACAGACGGGCGTTGTCCACGGCGACACCGGCAGCGGAGGCCAGCGCTATCACGATGGCCTCGTCCTCCTCGTCGAACTCGCCGCCGCCGCGCTTCTCGGTCAGGTAAAGGTTTCCGAAAACCTCTTCCCGCACCCGGATCGGGACGCCGAGGAAGGAGCCCATGGGCGGATGGCCCTGCGGGAAGCCGTACGACTCCGAATGTTCGGCGATGCGGCCGCACCTGAGCGGCCGCGCATCCTTGATCAGCATGCCGATCAGGCCCAGGCCGCGCGGCCAGTGCTCGATCCTGGCGATCTCCTCCTCGGTCAGCCCCACCGGGATGAACTGGATGAGCGTGTTCTCCTTGCCGATCACGCCGAGCGCACCGTAGCTGGCGTCCACCAGCTTCGTCGCGGTCTCCGTGATGCGGCGCAGCACGGCCTCCAGGCTGAGCTCGCCGCCCACCGTCACGATCGCCTCGAGCAGCGCGTGCACCCGGTCCCGCGTGGCCAGCACGGCATTGAGCCGCATCTGCAGCTCGGCCAGCAGCTCATCGAGCCGCATCTGCGGCATCAACGGGTGACGCTCGCTCTCCACATCTCTCAGTGTCGCACCTGACCTGCGGCGATGCCCATCTCCGGTGCCTGGGTCGGATAGCGTCGTACATATGATTCGTGTGTTCCTCGTCGACGACCATGAGGTCGTGCGACGGGGTGTCGCGGCGCTGCTGGGGGCCGAGGAGGACATCGAGGTGATCGGCGAGGCCGGCACGGCCGAGTCGGCGATCGCCCGTCTCCCCGCGTTGCGGCCCGACGTGGCGATCCTGGACGTGCGCCTGCCGGACGGCAGCGGCGTGGACGTGTGCCGGGAGGCCCGCTCCCGGATGCCGGGGCTCGCGTGCCTGATGCTGACCTCGTTCGCGGACGACGACGCGCTGTTCGACGCGGTGATGGCCGGCGCCTCCGGCTACGTGCTCAAGCAGATCCACGGCTCCGACCTGGTCGACGCGGTACGCACGGTCGCCTCGGGCCAGTCGCTGCTCGACCCGCAGACCACCGCCGCCATGCTGCAGCGCCTGCGCGACCAGGCGGCCAGGAAGGACCCGCTCGCCACGCTGTCGGAGCAGGAAAAGCACATTCTCGACCTGATCGGCGAGGGGCTGACCAACCGGCAGATCGGCGAGCGGATGTTCCTGGCGGAGAAGACGGTCAAGAACTACGTGTCCAACCTGCTGGCCAAGCTCAACATGCAGCGCCGCACCCAGGCGGCGGCCCTGGCGGCGCGGTTGCGGGACGGCCGCCAGAAGTGACACCGGGCCGGCGGCGCCTACGTTCCCGAGGGGGCGCTCAGGAGATCGTCCTTGTCGAAGGTCACCACGGACCTCACGTCCACGACGCCCTCGACCGCCCGGATCCGTTCCGCCAAGGCGATGGCCTGTGATCTCCACTCCACCGCGCCGCTGACCGTCACCACGCCCTGGTCGATCTCGACGGCGAACGCCTCCGGGTCCGGAAGCACCTGCCTGACCTCCGCCTCCAGCTCACCCACCGGACGGATGAAGACCCGCAGCACGTCACGCTGGTGCAGCGTGCCGACGATCCGCCCCGAGACCTCGTCGACCACCGGCAGCTGCCTGATGCGCCTGACGTGCATCAGCCGGGCCGCCTCCCGCACCAACGTGCCCGGCGTGACCGTGATCGCCGGCGAGCTCATGAGCTCAGCCGCCGTCACACCCGCCGCCTTCTGATGCTCCTGCCGCTCCCTGCCCGACTCGTACATCGACACGCAGTGCCGTACCGTGTCGGTCTCCTTGAGCAGAAGATCGTCCTCGGACACCACACCCACGGGCCGCCGATCCCCGTCGATCACCGTGACCGCACCCACCGCGAACCGCCCCATCGCCTCCACGATCTCCACGAACGAGGCATCCATCAGCACGGCGATGGCCACCCGGCCCATGACATCTTTGACCTCGACCGACATGACATCCTCCTCGGCTCAGCTCTGCATCTCGCAGGGCATGGCCCAGCCGCCGAACCGGTCGGCCAGGTCCCGCTGCATCCGGAAAACCTCGGCACGCTGGGCATCGCGCGCCCTGACAGCGAACGCGGCGACCTCCTGATGCCGGGCCCGCCCGGACGTCAGCAACTGCTGGGACATCACGACCCCCGCCATCTGGTGGTCGGTCATGTCACACAGGAACGCCTCGTCCAGCGCGTCGCCCGACAGCCTGGACAGATCGCGGATCATCGGGGGGTAGCCGGTCTCCGTGCCCGAACGGCCCGGATACCACTGGTCCAGCCAGGCCTTCAGCGTGCCGAGCTCGGCGCTCTGCGTCTTCGTGATCGAGGCCCCGAGCGCACGCATCCTGGGCCGGTCCGAGCGCTGCAGCTGCCGGGCCGCCGCCACCGCCTCGTGATGGTTGGCCATCATACGGGCCAGGTAGTCGGCCTCATCGCTCACGTTCGCGTCGCGCATGGGCCGGTAAGGCGCCGTCATGCCCCGCTCGACCGGCGCGGCGCCCTGCTGCCCGGACGTGATCTGTGTGACCTGCTGCACCACGTCGGTGGCCGCGACGGTGGCGCCGGTCACCGCCACGGTCGCCAGCGCCGAGCCGGCCGCGATCCTCGCCACTGTCGACCGTTTCATGGCCGGCCCCCAACGCTCTTTCCCCCGATTGCACTTTCCGCTGCCTTCAAGACTGAAGGGGGCCGCGGTGCGGGGACAGGGCCGCAGGACCCTCATGACCAGGACCAACGTCCTTTGCCGATAGGGCCGAAGCGCCTGCCTCTCGGGTCGGATCGGCCCCGCGGCGCTCGGATGCCAGGGACATCGAGCTGCCTATCCACTCCAGCAGCGCGGTCCGCGACCGACTTTCCTCCCTGAATGCCCACCCGAGCGGTTGATGATCGCTTAAAGTCCCGTTATGTCGAGAACGACCCACGGCTTCCGGATCTTGGGCGGCGTGAAGGTCATGATCGAGACAACGGAGATCCTGCTGCCGCCCCAGCAGCGGACGGTGCTGGCGGTGCTGCTGCTGAACGCCGGCGTCCCGGTGTCGGCCGACTATCTGGCGGACGTCTTGTGGGGCGAGGCCGTACCCGATACGTACCGCTCCAGGATCCGCATGCTGATCGCCAAGCTGCGGGCCGCGTGCGGCAGCGCGCTGATCACCACCAGCGATCGCGGCTACATCCTCCACGTGGGACCTGGCGAGCTTGACTCCGAGGTGTTCGCCGACCTCGTGGGTCAGGCGCGGCGCGCCACCGCGGAGTACGCCCTGCCCCTCTATGAGAAGGCACTCGCCCTGTGGGGCGGCCCACCGCTGCCGGAGATCGACCACCCGTTCGCCGAGGCCGCGGTCGCGCGGCTCCGGGAGCTGCACGCCACCGCGGTCGAGGAGCGGGCGGAGCTGATGCTGGCCCAGGGGCGACCGGCCGAGGTCGTCACAGAACTGCGGGCCGTCGTCGTCGCCCACCCCTCCAGAGAGCGTCCGCACGCTCAGCTCATGCGGGCCCTGGCCGAGACCGGCAGGACGGCCGAGGCCCTGGACGTCTACCACAGGCTCCGCGACCACCTGCGCGAGGAGCTCGGCACGGAGCCGGCCCCTTCGCTCCGCGAGCTGCACGGCCGGCTGCTGCGCGCGAAGTCGTCGGCGGCGCCGGCCAGGCCCCGCCAGCTGCCGTTCGCTCCCGGCCGGCTGCTCGACCGGCAGGCCGAGCTCGACCGGCTCACCCTGATCAGCGAGGGAGCGGCCAGAACGGTCGCCATCGTCGGCCCCGCGGGCATCGGCAAGACGAGCCTGGCGCTGCACTGGGCGCACGAACACGCGGACCTGTTCCCCGACGGGCAGCTCTTCCTCGACCTGCATGGCTTCGACCAGGGCCCGGCCACCGCAGATCCACTCGCGCGGCTGCTCATCGCCCTGGGGCACCTGGCTCAGGACGTGCCGGTGGACCCGCAGGCGCAGCTCTCGCTCTACCGATCGTCGCTGGCCGGACGCCGGATGCTCATCGTGCTGGACAACGCGGCCGGCTCCGCGCAGGTGCGGCCCCTGCTGCCTGGCGAGCCGAGCTGCCTGACGCTCGTCACGAGCCGCGATCGGCTCACCGGCCTGGTGGCGCTGGAGGGGGCGCAGCGCGTCGCGCTGGACGGCCTGCCTCCTGAGTCCTCCCTTGAACTCCTGGCGAGCACCGCCGGCCGCGGCAGGATCGACGCCGAACCGGACGCCGCCGCCGAACTGGTCCGCCTGTGCGGGCAACTGCCGCTCGCGCTCCGGGTCGCCGGCGCCCGCCTGGCCGATCATCCGCACCTGACGATCGCCGGCTACGTGAAGCAGCTGACGGAGCACGGACGGCTGACGGGGCTGCACATCGAGGGGGACGAGGGCGCGGCCGTGCGTCAGGCGCTGTCGCTGTCGTACCAGGCGCTCTCCCCGGCGGCCCGCAGGATGTTCCGCCTGATGAACCTGGTCCCCGGTGACGGCATCACCACCCGCGCGGCGGCGGCCCTCGCCGACGTGGGCGTCGCCGAGGCGGAAGCCCTGCTGAACGCCCTCACCCGGGTCCACCTGGCCACCGAGACGGGCGCGGGCCGCTACACCTGCCACGACCTGGTGGCGGAGTTCGCGCGCGAGTCGGGCACCACGGAGGACGACCGCGCCGCCGTCCTCCGCCTGCTGGAGTTCTACCTGCACAGCGTCGCCGCGGTGGCGGACGTGGCCTACTCCCGCCCGGTCGACCTGCTCGACGATGCACCGGGCGAGAGTGGGCCGCCCGCCGTACGCTTCGACTCCCCCAAGGACGCGGACGCGTGGCTCACGAGCGAGTGGGTGAACGTCACCGCGGCCATCGAGCACGCCGCCGAACTGCGGATGGACGGGATCGTCTGGCGGCTCGCGCATGCCATGCGCGCCGTGCTCTACCGCAAGCGCTGGCTGCCCGTCTGGCTGCGCCTGACCCGGCTCGGGCTCGCGAGCGCGCAGCGGGACCGCGACGTGCTCGGCGAGGCCGCCATGCGCCTGTCACTCGGCCTGGCGCACGTCTGCACCGGCGACTACCGGCTCTCGGCCGAGGAACTGGGCCGCGCGACAGCCTCCTGCCGCAAGGCCGGATGGCGAAGCGGCGAAGCGGACGCCCTCCGCGCCGAAGGCACGGCGCTCGCCCTGGTCGGCTCGTCCAGGCAGGCCGTCACCAAGACGCGCCACGCGTTGCGGATCTACGAGTCGATCGGCGACAGGGGGCGCCAGGCCTCCAGCGTCAACAACCTCGGCGTGATGCTGCGCCAGCTGGGGAAGCTGGCGGACGCGGAGGAGTGCCTGGAACGGGCGATCGTCATGGCCGAGGAGATCGGCCCCAAGGAGCTGCACGCCCTGACGCTGGTCGGGCTCGGGATGGTCCGGCAGGAGCAGGGGCGGCTCGGCGAGGCCCTGCCCATTCTGCGGCGCGCGCTGAGGCTCGGCTCGTCGGCCGGGATGGTGTACGGGCAGGTGACGGCGCTGGAGGGGATAGCCGCCGTGCACGCCGACGCCGAGCGGCACCTGCAGGCGCTGCTGGCCAGAAGGGAGATGCTCGCCCTGGCCAGACAGATCGAGGACCACGGTCATGAGGTCCTCGCCCTCATCGGCCTGGCACGCGCGGAGCTCTGCCTCGGGCAGCCGGCCGGTGACCGGCTACGGGCCGCCTGGCGCCAGGCCGAGGACCTCGGTCACCGCCAGGGCGGCGTCGAGGCCGCGCTCGCTCTGTCGGAGCTGGCCTCCCGTGAGGGCCGCTACCGGGAGGCCCGCGCCCACGCCGGGTCCGCGCTGCGCAGGGCGGCTCAGGGATGGGTCCTGAGCGTGGGCAGGGCGCGGATCGCGCTGGCCGTCGCCGATCTCGGCGAGCGCGAGTACGACCAGTGCGTCAGGCAGTGCGAGCTGGCGGTGCGCACCTTGGCCCGCACCGGTCAGCGGCTCGACCTGGCCCGTGCGCTGATCGTCCTGGGGCGGGCACGCGAGCGGACGGGTAACGCGCGCGGCGCCCGTTCCGCCCGGCGGCGGGCGCAGGCGGTGCTGGCCGAGCTCGGCGCGCCCGCGCAGCACGGCGTACTCGCCGGACTCTGAGCGTCCCGCGGCGGCCCGTCGTGTCCGCATATCGGCCGTCTTGTGAGCATGCGCCCCGTATGCGGCTGTGCCGGAAGGTGGCCAGCGGTCGCTGTTCGGGTTGATCACGAGCGGGAGCACGGTTTGACTAAAGTGACCTTCGGTATCTTGGGGCCGGTATGCGTCCGCGTGGGCGGGACGCAGTCCATCGAGTTGAGCGGCAAGCAGAGCGTGGTCCTGGCCAGTCTGCTGCTCAACGTCAACACCACGGTGTCCAAGGACCGGCTGATCGCCGCACTGTGGGACAAACCTCCTCATTCGGCGGTCTCCAACCTGCACACGTACGTCGGGCAGCTGCGAAAGTCGCTGCCGACGGGGACCCGCCTCCTCACCAAGGGCTCCGGCTACCTGCTGCAGGCCGGAACGGAGGAGGTCGATCTGCTCACGTTCGACCAGGAGGTACGGCTGGCCCGGCTGGAGGCCGAAAGGGGCGAGACCGAGTCCGCGGTCGAGCGGTTCAAGCACGCGCTGGCGCTGTGGCGCGGGCGGCCCGCCGAGGGCATCCCGCTGAGGGACGACCTGCTCGCCGGCCTCGCCGAGGTGGAGGAGTGGCGCACGCAGGCGCGCCTCGACTACGCGGAGCTGAAACTCCGTCTGGGGCACTCGCAAGAGGTCACCGGTGATCTCCGCCGCCTGCTGACCGAGCAGCCGCTGCGGGAGAGAACGTGGTATCTCCTCATGCTGGCGTACGCGCGCGCCGGGCAGCGGGACAAGGCGCTGGACGCCTACCGTCAGGCCCGCGACGTGCTCGTGGAGGAGCTGGGCGTCGAACCCGGGGAGGACCTCAAACGCCTGCAGGCCATGATCCTCGGCGGCAACCTGCCGTCCATCACGTCCGGGCCGCAGGGCAGGGGCATCTGCCAGTTGCCGCCGGACATCGCCGACTTCGCCGGCAGGCAAGCGGAGCTGTCGTCCGCGATCGAGGCGCTCTGCCCGGGCCGGCAGCGGGCGACGGCGTCCGAGGGCGCCGTGAGGACGACGCCGACGTTGCCCCTGTGCGTGATCTCAGGCCAGGCGGGGGCGGGCAAGACCGCCCTGGCCGTCCACGTCGCCCACCGCCTCCGGCGGGACTTCCCCGACGGGCAGCTGTACATCACCCTGCGCGGCGAGGACAACCGTCCCACAGCCCCGGAGGAGGCGCTGGGCCGGCTCCTGCGCATGCTGGGGATCGACGGCGCCGCCGTCCCGGCGGGGCTGGAGGAGCGGGCGGAACTGTACCGCGGCCGGCTGGCCAACCGGCGCTACCTGGTGGTGCTCGACGACGCGGCGGACGAAGGACAGCTCACCCCGCTGCTGCCGGGCACGCCGGGGTGCGCGGTCCTGATCACCAGCAGGCGCCGCCTGACCGCCCTGCCCGCGGCGCGGATGATCGATCTGCCGCTGATGCCGCCCGGTGAGGCGCTCGAACTCCTGCGGAGCCTCATCGGCCCCGAGCGGGCGGCCGGAGCCCCGGGCGAGGCCGGCACGCTCGTGCGGTTGTGCGGTGGCCTGCCGCTGGCGGTACGGATCGCCGGCGCCCAGCTCGCGGCCCGGCCGCATTGGGGGCTGGACCAGCTGGTCACCAGGCTGAGCGACAGCCGCGGCCGCCTACGCCGGCTCACCCACGGCTCCCTGTCGGTCCGGGACGGCCTCGCCGTGGGCCTCCAGGAGCTGAACCCGCCGGCACGGAGGCTGTTCCGCCTGCTCGGCCTGCTGGAGGCCCCCGACTTCGCCGCCTGGGCCGCCGCCGCCCTGCTCGACCTGCCGCACACCGAGGCCGAGGACCTGATCGAGCAGCTGGTGGACGTCCGCCTCCTCGACGTCGCCGGCCGTGACCGGACGGGGCAGACGCGCTTCCGCTTCCACGACCTGACGCGCGCGTACGCGCGAGAATGCGCCGAGGCCGACGAGCCCGAGGACGAACGTCTCGCCGCGGTGCGACGCGCCTTGAGCGCCTGGCTCGCCCTCACCCGCCAGGCGCACCTCCGGTGGTGCGGCGGAGACCACCCCGTACAGCGGGCCCGCAGCGTCCTCTGGTCGCCCGGTTCTGAGACAGCCGAACGCCTCGTACGGGACCCGCTCGCCTGGGTGGACTCCGAACGAGCGGGCATCGTGGCGGCGGTCAGCCAGAGCGCGGCGCTGGGCGCGTACGAGCTGTGCTGGGAACTCGCCTCCGCCGCCACGCACCTGTTCGAGACCCGCGGCCGCTACGACGAATGGCGCACCACGCACGAGATCGCCCTGCGCAGCGCGCATGCGTCCGGCGACAGCCTCGGGCAGGCGATGATGCTCAACGGGCTCGCCCGCCTGCGCCTCGCCCGCGTCGACCATGCGCCGGCACGCTACGAGCCGGCGACCGGCGACCTGGCGCCGGCCGCCGGTCTGGGCACGGAGATCACCGTCATGTGAGGCACCGGCCGGAGAAGGCGCCTGGGTCAGCCGCCCGCGGCCGACCGGCGGGTGTTCAGCTGGTCGAACCCGACCGCGACGAGGATGAGCACGCCGATGGCGATCTGGAGGTAGAAGGCGTTGATCGCCAGGAGGTTGCCGCCGTTGTTGAGCACGCCCATGATCAGCGCTCCGGTGGCGGCGCCGATCGCGCTGCCTTTCGCGCCGAAGAGGCTGGCGCCGCCGATGACGCAGGCGGCGATCGCGCTGAGCTCGAAGCCGGTGCCGGCGGTGGGGATGCCCGCTCCCAGGCGGGAGGCGAGCAGCACCCCGCCGAGGCCGGCGAGCAGGCCCGAGATCATGTAGACCGAGATCGTCACCATGCGGACGGGGACGCCGGCGAGGCGGGCCGACTCCGGGATGGAGCCGACGGCGTAGATGTAGCGGCCGAAGACCGTCCGGGTGAGCACGAACCACACCACGGCGGTGACCACGGCGGCGATGATGAGCAGGTTCGGGATGCCCAGGACCGTGCCGTTGGCGATGGTCTGGAACGCGTCCGGCACACCCTGGATGGTCTGCGCGTCGGTGCTGAGCAGGACCATTCCGCGGGCGATGCCGAGCATGCCCAGGGTCGCGATGAACGGCGGCAGCAGGGCCCGGGTCACCAGCAGGCCGTTGACGATCCCGAGCCCGGTGCCGATCCCCACGCCGAGCAGGATCGACGGCACGATCGGCACGCCGGCGACCAGGAACTGCGCGGTGGAGGCTCCTGCCAGGCCGAGGACCGACCCGACCGACAGGTCGATCCCGGCCGTCAGGATGACCAGGAGCTGGCCGACCGCGATGATCGCGAAGATGGCGACCTGGCGGGCGAGGTTGGCCAGGTTGTTGCCGGTGAGGAATTCGTCGCTGGCGAGCGTGAGGGCGCCGATCGCCACGAGCAGCACGACCAGGCCGCCGCTCTCCCGTCCGGCGATGTCCCCGAGCGTGATGACCCGGGGCCTCGCGCCGGGCGCCTGCGCCGCCGCGTCGTCCGCCGCGCCGCCGGGCGGCCTGCTGGTGATCGTCGTGGTCTCGATCGGCTCACGCCAGATCAGCCTAGGCATCTCGGCCCGTCCCTCCCTGATCGCCCGGAGGAGCGGCCGGGGGCTCGCCGCCTCCGCTGCCGCTCGCCAGGCGCAGCACGTCCTCCTCGGTGGCGGACCCGGGCAGCTCGCCCGCGACCGCCCCGTCCCGCAGCACCAGGATGCGATCGGCGAGTCCCAGCAGCTCGGGGAGGTACGACGACACCACGATGATCCCCAGCCCGCTCGCCGCCAGGTCACCGATGACGGTGTAGAGCTCGCCCTTGGCCCCGACGTCGATGCCCTTCGTGGGCTCGTCGAACATCAGCACCTTCGGCTTGGTGAGCAGCCATCGGGCGAGCAGCACCTTCTGCTGGTTGCCGCCGGACAGCGTCGAGACCGGCTGGTCGTACGAACCGGCGCGCAGCCGCAGGCTGTCGAGCAGCCGGTCGGCCTCCTCGGCCTGTTCGCGGCCGGGCAGGAGACCACGGCGGGAGCCGCTGCGCAGGCTCGCGATGGTGACGTTCTCCCGGATCGACAGCTCCGGCAGCAGCCCCAGCACCTTGCGGTCCTCGGTGAGGAGCCCCACCCCGGCGTTCATCATCGCGCGCGGTCCGGACGGTTTCACCGGCCTGCCCGCGACCTCCAGCTGCCCGGCCACGATGGGAGCGGCGCCGAAGACGGACAGCAGCAGCCCGCTCCGTCCCGCCCCCAGCAGTCCCCCGATGCCGAGGATCTCCCCGGCCCCGACGTGCAGGTCGATGCTCGGCGAGCGGTCGAACCGGCGCAGCCCCCGGACCCGCAGCGCGGGCGTTCCCGCGTGCCGGTGGGTCTCCGGATACAGGGAGCTGATCTCCCGGCCGACCATGGCGGTGATCAGCCGGTCCTCGTCGTAGTCGCTGATCGGCCCGGCCTCGGACAGGCCCCCGTCCCGCAGGACGGTCACCCAGTCGCCGATCTCGAACATCTCCTCAAGCCGGTGGGTCACGTAGAGCATCGCCAGGCCGCGCTCGCGCAGCCGCAGGATGTGCTGGAGCAGCCGCTCCGACTCCGCCTCGGTGAGCGCCGTGGTCGGCTCGTCGAAGACGATCACTTTGACGGACTCCGCGGTCAGCACCTTGGCGATCTCCACGAGCTGGCGCGTGGCCGCCGGGAGCCGTTCGACGATCGCCTGCGGGCTGAGCTCCGTCAGGCCGATCTCGTCGAGGGCCTTCCTGGCCTGGGACTGCAGCCGGCTCCTGGCGATGATCCCGGTGCGGGCCGGAAGGCGGCCCATGAACAGGTTCTCCGCGACCGACAGGTGGGGCAGCAGGCTGAGCTCCTGGTAGACGGCCTGGACACCGGCCGTACGGAGTGATGCCGGGGTCGGCGCGGTGACCGGCCGGCCGTCGATCTCGTAGCTGCCGCTGTCGCGGCGCAGCGCGCCCGTCAGCACCCGGATCAGGGTCGACTTGCCCGCGCCGTTCTCCCCGGCGAGGCAGTGCACCTGGCCGGGCAGCAGGCGGAGCGAGACGTCGCTGAGCGCCTGGACGGAGCCGAACGCCTTGGAGACGCCGCGCAGCTCGACGACCGGACGCGCCATCATCCCGCCTTCATCGTCGGCGGGTTGAGCAGCTGCTTCACATCGGGCGCTGTCATGTTCTCCGTGTCGGCCACGACCGCCCCTGGATCGATGTCACGCGGCGGGATGCGCTCGACCGTGGCCATCCCGGCCGCGAGCACGCCCTGGTAGCCGAAGAAGTAGGGGTTCTGCACCACGAGCGCGTCGATGGTGCCGGCGGCCAGCGCGGCGTTCTCCTGCGGGTCGGAGTCGAACGCCACGACGGGCACCGTCGCGGTGGCGTGGTTGTCCTGGATCGCCCGGGCCGCGCCGACACCCGAGGTGTTGTTGTCGGCGAACACCCCCGCCAGGCTCGGGTCGGCGGTCAGCGCGTCGTTGACCTGCGACGCCGCGGTGTTGATGTCGTTGTTGTTGTAGCGCTGCAGCGCCACCTTGACCTGCGGGCAGTTGTTCGCGATGCCCTGCTTGAAGCCGGCGTCCCGATCGACGAGTGACTGGATGCCGGCCACGGACGATTCGATCATGACGCTGCCGCTCGTCTTGTTCTGCGCCTTGAGCAGCTCGCACATGCGCTTGCCCGCCTGCGTCCCGGCCTTGACGTTGTCGGTGCCGATGAACCCCTCCGAGGCCGTGGTCACGCGGCTGTCCACGGTGATGACCTTGAGGCCCGCCTTGCGTGCCCGGTCGATCGCCGAGTTCAGGGCGCTGGAGGAGTTGGGCGCGATGACGAGCCCGTCCACGCCTCGGGAGATGGAGTTCTCCACCAGCTGCACCTGCTGGTCGATGTTGGTCTCGGACGTCGGGCCGAAGGTGCTCACGTGGAGACCGAAGTCCCCGCCCGCCTGCTTCGCGCCGGCGATCATCGTCTGCCAGAACGAGGAGTCGCTCGCCTTGATGATCACGTCGATCTTCTTGCCGCTCGCCGCCCCTGCCGAGCCGCCGCCCTCCGGCCGTCCGGCCGAGTTCGTCGCCCGGCCGCCCACCACGCCGAGCACCAGCGCCACCAGCGCGATGGCCGCGACCAGCGAGAGCGAGAAGACGATACGGGAACGGGCCATGACTCTTCATTCAGCAAGAAGCTCGAAACGGTTGGTCCCTTCAGCAAAGCTCCGGACGTTACTGGTTGGAACCAATAACGGGAAAAGAACTCATTACCCAGGTCCGGGTGGCGGCTACAGCAGGATGCGCCGGTGCCGCACGTCCTGGTGCGGAACCTGGACCCTGGCGAGCTCCCGCAGCGCCCGCGACGCGCCGCTCTGCCGGGCCAGAGCGAGGGCCTGACGGGCCGTCTCGGCCCACCGCTCCCCTTCATGGGCGTCGGCGTACGCGTGGGCCATGCGGGCCATGGCGTAGGCGATGGCGTACGTCGGCTGCGCCTTCGGCGGCTCCTGTTCCAGGATCTCGATCGCGCCGCCGGCCTGCCCGAGATCGATGAGGCACCCGGCGCAGAGCGCGTGGCGCGCTTCTGCCGAGCTGTCGAACCGGTAGGGCGTGTCGTCGCCCGGCTCCTCCAGCGACTGCGCCGACTCCTCCAGGCGGCGATGGCACATGTCCACGTCCCCGGCGAGGGCGTGACCCTGCGCTTCGTGATGCCGTGACAGGGCGTCCACCCGCGGCGGGAGTTCGGCGCGTTCGCGGGCGGCGACGGCGAGATCGACGAGCCGGCCGGGAGCACCGGCGGTGTCGGAGAGACCGCCCCGCTGGGCCAGCGTGTACGCCTCCAGCGGCGCGTCCGCCGCCTCACGGGCGTCACGGATGGCCTCGTCCGACCACGCCAGCGCCCCGTCAGGGTCACCCGCCTCGTGGTACATGCGGCTGATCAGCTCCGCGTTCTCCGCGGCGAGCCCCAGGAGGGCCGGCCTGACGGACGGACCGGCGTCGCGGTGGAACTCCTCGATCCCGGCGAAGACCGGCTGCAGCACGTTGATCACGTCGGCGGGCCGCAGATCGGTCCGGCTGTAGGCGTCGAGTACGGTCCTGAAGTAACGCACCGTTTCCTCGTCGGCCCGCTGGGGCGCCTCGATCGCCCGGCCGGTGCGCTCCTCCTCCTCTGCCGGGAACATGCCCGACTGCAGCGGGATGCCCGTGAGGTAGTGCCACAGCGTGGTGCCGGCCGCGTCCCCGACGAACAGGTCCCCCTCCCCCAGGCCGAACGTCCGGCAGAGCAACTCCGCGTGCGACTCGTCCGGCCGCCGCTCGCCGGTCTCCCAGAGGTGGATCAGCGAGCTGAGCGCCTCCGGCGCGGGCAGCTGATCACGCGACGTCTCGTCCGCCGCGTCGTCCAGGCGCCTTCCCAGCTCCCGGCGGCTCCACAGCCGCGCGCGGCGCAGGACCCGCAGCCGGGCGGCCCAGATCGGAACATCGATGTCAACCATTGGAGTTCCCCTCACGTCCAAGTGGTTTATCCCTATTGTCCGCTTTCTGGGGTCGTCCCGTCAGCCCCGCATCGGTAGATCAGCCGAAGGCGGGGGCCGGCCCCGTCGTCCGGTGTCCGCTCGGGGTTCACGGCCGGTTCATCGTCCCGCAGTTCCACTGACGATCTGGCGGGTACGGGGGGCCGAAGCACGAGAGAGGCGAGGCGGTTGACGTGGATGAGGTGTTCCTTCTGGACTCGACGCCGGGCCTGCTGGTGGACGACAGCGACGACGACGATCCCGTACTGCTGCGCCCCGACGGCACCCGGGTCGACACCTGGCGCGAGCACTACCCGTACCAGGAACGCCTGGGGCGGGAGCAGTACCAGCAGTACAAGCGGCTGCTGCAGATCGAGCTGCTCAAGCTGCAGTACTGGGTCAAGGAGAACGGCGAGCGGCTGGTCATCCTCTTCGAGGGCCGCGACGCGGCGGGCAAGGGCGGCACGATCAAGCGTTTCATGGAGCACCTCAATCCCCGCGGCGCCACCGTGGTCGCGCTGGAGAAGCCGTCAGAGCGCGAACGTACCCAGTGGTACCTGCAGCGCTACATCGCCCATCTGCCCGCGGCCGGGGAGATCGTCCTGTTCGACCGCTCCTGGTACAACCGGGCCGGGGTCGAGCGGGTGATGGGCTTCTGCACCGAAGCCGAATGGCGGGAGTTCATGCTGCAGGCCCCGCAGTTCGAACGGGCGCTGGTGCGCGACGGCATCCACCTGGTCAAGCTCTGGTTCTCGGTGACCCGCTCCGAACAGCGCACCCGCTTCATCATCCGCCAGGTCGACCCCGTGCGGCAGTGGAAGCTGTCCCCGATGGACCTGGCCTCGCTCGACAGATGGGACGACTACACCGCCGCCAAGGAGGACATGTTCCTCAACACCGACATGCCTGAGGCGCCCTGGACCGTCATCAAGAGCAACGACAAGAAGCGGGGACGGCTGGAGGCGATGCGCCACGTGCTCAGCCTGTTCGAGTACGACAACAAGGACCACGAGGTGGTCGGCACGCCCGACCCGCTCATCGTCAGATCGGCCTCGGACATCTACGACGAGGACCACACCGGGCTGCCCGACTGACCCGACCCGCAGCGCGGGGACGCGCTCAGTCCGGCTGGGGACCGAAGAAGCGGCGCAGGGCGGGGACCACCGCCTGGGGGTCACCGCCGCGATCGGCGTTCCAGGCGGCGCCGTGGCCGACACCGGCCAGCTCGACGCGCTCGGCCGCGGGGAGGAGGCCGGCCAGGGCGGCCAGTCCCGCTCGCATGTACGCCGGGCTCTGCTCGGCGCCCAGGAGCAGGACCTCGGCGTCGATGGCGGCGAAGCGCATGATGTCCTGGAGCTCCTCGACGATGGCGACCTCGTAGGGAAGCGCCCGGGCCAGCTGCTCTGTCGAGGCGTAACGCCCCGGCTCTCCCCGGGCCTCGCGGCGCAGGGCGAGGCGCATGCCGGCCTCCAGGAGGCGCCGGGGAATGAGCTCGACCAGCCGCGGGGCGAGGCGGGTGACCTTCATGGCGGTGATCAGCATGCCGGGCACGTCGTCACGGGCGGCCTCGCGGTGGAAGCGGGCGATGAGCCTGGCCGGCAGGCCGTCGAGGTAGATGGGGGGATCGAAGGCCGCCACGCGCCGGATGCCGGGCAGCGCGCGGGCGGCCTCGAGAGCCACCAGAGCGCCGGTGCTGAGCCCGAAGACGTCGGTCGCGCCGGTGGCGTCGAGCACCGCGGCGAGATCCTCGACGTCTCGCGCGACCTGATGGCCGGGCTCGAACGGACGCGGGCTCAGCCCGCGGCCGCGACGGTCGGGCAGGATCACGGTGAAGGAGCCGGAGAGCATGCCGGCCAGTTCGACGAAGTTCTCGCACGTGCCCATGGCCCCCTGGACCATGACAAGGGCCGGCCCGGTTCCCACGCTGCGGTAGCCGATGCGGGTCTTGTCGGTCGAGATGACGGCCGCATCCGTGATGGTCAATAGCGATGTAGGCATGGAAAGGCCCTTCGATCGTTCATCCGCATCCGGTAGACGTACGTGTTTCGGCCCATCGTGAAGAAGCCGGCAACCAACGTGCCGGCGCTCCACCCCCCATATTCGTGGTCATGCTATTTAGTGGCTGACCATCGGGAAACCCCTAGAAAACAGCGTGCCGCCGGCCCTGCCTAGGGGCAGGAATCCCCCGGGCCGTCGTAGGCCCGGCGGGCTGCGGTGATCGCGGGGGCGGGCGTCAGTGGTGGTAGGCGTGGACCACCGCGTGCCCCTTCCCCCGTCCGATGATCCACTTGTTGATCGGGGTCGTGATGAGGAAGGCCACCAGCAGCGAGAACGCCAGCGCGCCCCAGAACAGCACGGTCCCGAGACCGGCGTCCATGGCACCGGGGATGGTCAGCATGACGCCGTTGTCGACGATCTCCATGACGAGGATCGACAGGGTGTCGGCGGCCAGCGCCAACCGCAGCGCCGTACGCCAGTCCACGCCGGCGCGGATGAGGCCGCGGAGCGTGAGCGCGTAGCCGAAGAAGAACGCCAGGACGATGGCCAGGATGATGCTGGGCCCGTTGCCCCAGCCCAGCGCCGTGGCGATCACCATGCCGAGCACCTCGCCGATGGCGCAACCGGTCAGGCAGTGCAACGTCGCGGACGCCGCCACCCCCCAGGTCGCCTTCATCGCATGCGCTTCATGCCCGTGATCATCATGGTCGCCACCCGTACCGGGGTCGTGGGGGTCGTGTCCAGCATGGTGCATCGATTCCGACATCGTTATCTTCTCCACTCAATCGGCCACTCTCGCCCGGAGACCCTATACCCCTATGGTGTATAGAACAATGGGGTATGGTGCCCTCAGTAACTCGTACATCCATGTACGAGATAATTGGAGGGTTGGATGACTGGCCATATCCCGGTCCACCTGCACGTGAACGGGCAGGCGCACGACCTGTCCCTCGACCCCCGCGTCAGCCTGCTCGACTGCCTGCGCGAGCACCTGCGTCTGACCGGCACGAAGAAGGGCTGCGACCAGGGCGCCTGCGGCGCCTGCACGGTTCTGGCCGACGGCGAGCGGATCAACTCGTGTCTGACGCCGGCCGTCCAGTGCGACGGCATGGAGATCGTCACCATCGAGGCCATGGCGGGCCACGGGCTGGGCGCCAGGGTGCAGGAGGCGTTCCAGACGCACGACGGTTTCCAGTGCGGCTACTGCACGTCCGGACAGATCTGCTCGATCGTCGCCATGCTGGCCGAACACCGCGACGGCCGGCCGAGCGCCGAGACCGGGGACCTGACCGCGCCGGTGGTGCTCACCGATGCCGAGATCAGGGAGCGGATGGCGGGCAACCTGTGCCGGTGCGGCGCCTACAACGGCATCGTGGCCGCCGTCAGAGAGGTGGCCGGGGCATGAGGGAGTTCGCCTACGTCCGCGCGGCGGACGTGTCCGGAGCGGTCCGGCTGGCGGGACCTCAGATGAGGTACCTGGCCGGCGCGACGAACCTGTTCGACCTCATGCGGGAGGAGGTGGAGACGCCCGAGCTGGTCGTGGACATCTCGCGTCTGCCGCTGTCCGCCGTCGAGGACCTGCCGGACGGCGGGCTCCGCCTGGGGGCGCTGGCCAGCAACTCGCAGGTCGCCGCCGACGACCGGGTCCGCAGGCGCTATCCCGTACTCGCGCGGGCGCTGCTGAAAGGGGCCTCGCCGCAGCTGCGCAACCGGGCGACGGTCGGCGGGAACCTCCTGCAGCGGACGCGCTGCCGCTACTTCTACGATCTCCACGCCGCCTGCAACAAGCGGGCCCCCGGCGCGGGGTGTGCTGCGCTCGACGGGTTCAACCGCACGCATGCCGTCCTCGGGGCAAGCCCGAGCTGTGTCGCCGTGCATCCGTCCGACATGTGCGTGGCGCTGGCAGCGCTCGACGCGACCGTCAACCTCACCGGCCAGGACGGCGAACGGAGCGTGCCGATCACCGACTTCCACCGCCTGCCCGGCGAGACACCGCACATGGAGACGGTGCTGCGCGAAGGCGAACTCGTCACAAGCGTGGACCTGCCGCCGGAGCAGCCGGGCCCCGGCGACTACGTCAAGGTCAGGGACCGGGCCAGCTACGCGTTCGCGCTGGTGAGCGTCGCCGCGTCACTGAGGGTCGAGAACGGCCGGATCGCCAGGGCACGTATCGCGCTCGGCGGGGTGGCGCCCAGGCCGTGGCGCGCGTACGCGGCCGAGGAGCTCCTGGTCGGCGCGGCGACGGGCGAGGCGGCGGCGGGCGAGGCGGCGGCGGGCGAGGCGTTCGGGCGGGCCGCCGAGGAGGCGGTCGCCGGAGCGGCCCCGCTGGAGCACAACGCGTTCAAAGTCGAACTGGCCCGGCGGCTGGTCCGGCGTACCCTCATCGAACTGGCAGGTCGCTCATGAACGTCGCCGCACGCTGTTTCAGCCTCGCCACGCGAGCCATGGGCAAGGTGGCCAGACTCCTGCCCGACGGCCGCCACGACCCGCTGTCCGCCCGGACCGGCGAGATCGGCCGCGACGTCGACCGGCTCGACGGTCCGGCGAAGGTGTCGGGCGGCATCCGGTACACCGCCGACCACGCCCTCGCCCGGCTCGCCTACGCCGTCCCCGTGCCCAGCGCGATCGCCAAGGGCCGCATCACCGCCGTCGACTCCTCCCGGGCGCTCGCGGCACCCGGCGTGGTGCTGGTGATGACCCATGAGAACGCGCCGCCGATGAAGCCCACCGGCGCGTACGCCACGCTCAAAGGCCCGGTCGCCGCTGCCGCCATGAGCCTGCCGATCATGAACACGGACCGGGTCTTCTGGCACGGCCAGCCGGTCGCCGTCGTCGTGGCCGAGACGCAGGAGCAGGCGGAGCACGCGGCCCGGCTCGTCAAGGTCGAGTACGCCCACGAGCCCGCACGGCTGTCGATGACGGACGAGGGGGCCTACACGCCGGCACACTCCGTACTGGAGGAGTCGAAGACCGTGGTCGGCGACGTGCGCGCGGGGCTGGCCGACGCGGCCGTCACCGTGCGAGGCGTCTACACCACCCCGCTCGAGTACCACAACGCGCTGGAACCCCACGCCACCGTGGCCGCCTGGGACGGCGACGAACTCACCGTCCACGACACCGCGCAGTACCCCTACGGGGTCAAGGAGATGCTGGCCAAGAAGTTCGGCCTGCCGCTGCGCCGGGTCCACGTGCTGGCGCCCTACATAGGCGGCGGCTTCGGCGGCAAGACGCCCGCCTGGCCGCACGTGGCGCTCACCGTGGCCGCCGCCAGACTGGCGGGCCGCCCGGTCAAGCTCGTGCTGTCACGTACGAACACGTTCCACATGACCGGCGGCCGGGCGCCCACCCGCAGCAGCATCGCGCTGGGCGCGGACGAGCGGGGACGCCTGACCGCCATCGTGCACGACGCCCTGGCCACCTGCACGACGGACGAGTTCGCCGAGGCCGCGATCGCCTCCTCCCGGCACCTGTACGCGTGCCCCAACATCGCCGCGCACCAGCGGGTCGTACGGGTGGACCGCATCCAGAACGCCTTCTTCCGCGGCCCGGGCGTGACCCCGGGGTCGTTCGCGCTGGAGTCGGCCATGGACGAGCTCGCCTGGGAACTCGGCCTCGACCCGCTCGAGCTACGCCTGCGCAACGAACCCGGCCGCGACCCGATCTCCGGCCGCCGCTTCACCAGCCGTCACCTGCGCGAGGCATACGCGCTCGGCGCGGAGGCGTTCCGCTGGGGCGAGCGCGCCCCCACGCCGAGCGCGACCCGCGACGGGCACTGGCTCGTCGGACAGGGCATGGCCGCCGCCATCAACCCAGACGCCGTACTCGTCGCCGCGGTCAAGCTCCGGCTCTCCGCCGACGGCACCGTCACCATCCACAGCAGCACGAACGAGCTCGGCGCCGGCACCTCAACCGCCCAGACCCAGGCCGCGGCCCAGCGACTCGGCGTCCCCATGCACAGGATCCGCTTCCTGCACGGCGACTCCGACGTGGCCAAGACCCGCATCCCCGGAGCCTCGGCCGCCACGACCACCCTCGCCTCGGCCATCTGGTCGGCCCGCGACGAGCTGGTACGCGAACTGCTCAAGCTCGCCGAGGACACACCACTGGCCGGGCGCAGAGCCGAGGAGGTGGAGACGCGTGACGAGGGGCTCTTCACCCGGGACGGTCGCGGGGAGACGTACCGGCGGATTCTGGAGCGGGCCGGACGCGACCATGTGGAGGTGACGGGCAGGTCGGCGCTGCCGTTCCAGACGATCAAGCGAGGCACCAGCACCTACGGCGCGCACTTCGCGGAGGTGCGGGTCGACGAGGACACCGGCGAGGTACGGGTCTCACGCTGGGTCGGCGCGTTCGACGGCGGTCGCATCGTCTCGCCGAAGCAGGCCGCGAGCCAGATGCGCGGCGGCATCATCCAGGGCATCGGCATGGCGCTGATGGAAGAGACACTGCTCGACGAGCGCTCAGGCCGGATCGTCAACGCCGGCCTGGCCGAGTATCACATCCCCACGCACGCCGACGTCCCGGACATCGAGGTCCGTTTCGTGGACCTGCCCGACCCGCAGACGCCGCTCGGCGCCAAGGGCATCGGCGAGCTGGGCATCGTGGGCGTGGCGGCGGCCATCGCCAACGCGATCTACCACGCCACCGGCAAGAGGGTGCGCGACCTGCCCATCACCCCGGACAAACTGCTCCAGCTCTAACCCCTACCCGGCATATCGGAACCCTACGCCGGTATGGTTCCATTAAGCCGTACATCAATGTTCAAGTTATGGAGGACGCATGAAGGACAAAGGCTGGGCCGTACTGGTCCTGCTCTGCCTGGCGCAGTTCATGTTGATCATCGACATCACCGTGGTCCAGGTCGCGCTGCCCACGATCGGCACCGACCTGGCGCTCACCCGCGAGGCGCTCACCTGGGTCGTGACCGCCTACACGCTCTGTTTCGGCGGGCTCATGGTGCTGGGCGGCAGGCTGGCCGACGCGGTCGGCGCCCGGCGGACGATGCCGGCGGGGCTGGCCCTCTTCAGCCTCGCGTCGCTGCTGTGCGGGCTGGCCACGACCGGATCGCTGCTGGTGGCGGGCAGGGCGCTGCAAGGCGTCGGCGCCGCGCTGCTCTCCCCCTCCGCGCTCGCCCTCATCACCACCACGTTCGAAGGCGAGCGACGCAATCGCGCGCTGGGCGTGTGGGCGGCCATCGGCGGCACCGGGGCGGCCCTCGGCGTGCTGCTGGGCGGCGTCCTCACCGCGGGCCCCGGCTGGAAGTGGGTCTTCTTCGTGAACGTCCCCATCGGCGTGATCCTGCTCGTGGCCATTCCGTCCCTCGTCGACGCCGGCAGCCCACACGGGAAGCGGCAGCGGCTGGACATACCGGGCGCGCTCTCCGTCACCCTGGCCACCGCCCTGCTCATCTACGGCCTCGTCACCGCGGGAGACGCCGGCTGGAGCGCCTGGGCCACGCTCGTCCCGCTGCTCGGGGCGGTGGTGATCTACGGAGGGTTCGTGCTGATCGAGCGCACCGCCCGCAATCCCTTGATGAGGGCGGAGACCCTCGCCCGCCGCCCGGTGATCTCCGGCACCTTCGTCATGCTGCTGGCCACCGGTCTCATGCTGGGACTGTTCTTCCTCAGCTCGCTCTACCTCCAGCACGTCCTCGGCTTCAGCGCCCTGCGGACCGGGCTGACGTTCCTGCCGGTCGCCATCGCCATCACCCTCGGCGCCCACCTCGGCGGCCACCTGATCGGGAAGGTCGGCGGCAGGCCGATCGCGGTCGCGGCCTTCGTGCTGACCGCCGTGGGGGCTGCGCTCATGACGCGGATCTCACCGGAGACGAGCGCCTACACCACCCTGCTGCCCGGCTTCGTCATCGCGGCGTTCGGCATCGGCCCGGCGTTCGTCACCGCCACCACGACGACCATGGCCAACGTCCCGCACGGGGAGACCGGCGTCGCCTCGGGCGTGATCAACACCTTCCACGAACTGGGCGGCTCCATCGGGGTGGCCGTCGTCTCCACGGTGGCGGCCGCCAGCCTGGCCCCCAATGTGGCAGCCGGTGCGGCGGGAATCGGCGGGTTCACCTCGGGGCTGACGCTCTGCGCGGTGGCGGCGGGCGCCGCGGCCGTCATCTCGCTCGTCCTGGTGCCGAAGGGCAGACCGGCGGCCGCCTTCGTGGGCCACGGCCACTGAGCCGTCATCCACCTGGACGATCCAGGTCCGCCCGGGCGCGCGTCGCGCCCGGGCGGACCTGACATCAGAGCCGGTCGAGGATCTTCTGCAACTGCTCCACCTCGGTCCGCTGGGTGGACTCGATCGCCTTGGCCAGCTCCTTGGCCTGCGGGTTCGAGCCGTTGGCCTGCTCGGTCCCGGCCATCTCGATCGCGCCGTCGTGGTGGGCGATCATCTGCTTGGCGAACAGCTTGTCGAACTCCTTGCCCTTGGCGGCATCGAGCTTCTTCATGTCCTCCTCAGACATGAGGCCCGGCATGCTGTGCCCCATGCCCGACTCAGCGGGCTTGCCCCACTCGGCCAGCCAGCCTTTCATTGTCTGGATCTCCGGGTCCTGAGCCGCCTTGATCTTCGCCGCGAGCTCCTTGATCTCCGGGTCGCTCGCGCGCGTCGGGGCCAGCTCGGCCATCTCGACCGCCTGCTCGTGGTGCGGGATCATCATCTGCGCGAACATGACGTCCGCGTCGTTGAAGGTGCTCGACGGCTGCGCGCTCGCGGTGGTGGCGGCAGGCGCGCTCGCGCTGCTCATCCCCTCGTGCGCGGCCATGGAGTCGCCGTTGCCGCCGCAGGCGGTCAGCAGGGCGAGCGTGCCGGCGGCGACGGTGAAGGACATCGTGCGGTTGATACGCATGGTTGATCGTTCTCTCGATGTGTGGGAACTGTCGGCCTGATCGCGGACCGTCGTCCGCGCGGTCATCGGCCTATATGCGCAGCATCGAGAGACCGGCCAGCCTCACAGACGTGGGCTTCGGCGGCGGCCTGGCCACCTGCCGCACGGGCGGGGGGCCTCCGACGCCGTCATACGTCGACCGCCCCACTCTGGCCCAGGCCGCCATCAGCAGCATGACCAGGAACGACGTCAGTATCGCCAGGCATACGCTGGTCGGGTCGAGCCCCGGCATCTCATGCTCGGGAACGAACGCCCGGAGCCCCGCCGGGACGACAAGAAGGGGTTCCTCCCCGACGCTCATCCCGTGCGCGTCGGACGAGGGGCGGCTGTGCCGGCCGTGGACGTGGCCCAGGGTGTGCATGCCGTACACGCCCATAGCGAGGACGACGAGCAGGAACGCGCGCGCGACTCGCAGCACGAGGCGTCGCCGCGCAACCCCCACCGGCCCTCCCTGGACAATCGGCACATCGTTAGCAGCAGTGTACTAACTAGCCTCGTAGCATCCTGCCAAGGACCGGCCGGAGTTCTGCCATTACGTCGGGCCTTCCACGCAAAGACATAGTAGATAGCGCGGCGCCGCAGGAACCGGCTCAGCCCACCCCCTCGCACAGCTGGGTGTGCAGGGTTCCGTACGCCCAGGCTTCCCACTCGACCGGCGACCAGCCGCGGTCGCGGACGAAGACGAGGTACAGGTCGGGGCTGAGCAGGCAGTACAGCAGGTCGGCCGCCATCGCGGCGGACAGCCCGGGGCGGGCGCCGGGCTTGGCGACCAGGGCCTGCGCGGCGGCCGTCTGCACCGTGAAGCGCGGATCCTCACCGGTCGGCCACATCGTGGCGATCTCGGGATCGTTGGCGGCGGCGGTCTCGAGGAGTTTCGCGATGGGGGCGACCCGGTCGAGGATCAGCCTGGTGCCGTGCACGTGCTGCCGCAGCTGGTCCGCAGCCGTCGCCGCCGCGCACGCCTCGCGGAACCAGGGACGGTCCATGGTGGCGATCGGCTCGTCGTCACCGGCGATGGTGGTGTCGACCAGTTCCTTCAGCAGCGCGCGCTTGTTGCGGAAGACGAAATAGATCGTCTGCACGGCGACGCCGGCCCGGTCGGCGACGTCCTGGAGGTTCGTGGCCCCATATCCATGCTCGAGGAACAGCTCCCGCGCCGCCGCGACGATCTTCGCGCGGGTCTGTCGGGATCGTTCGGTCCGCTTGTCCAGCCGCTTGACAGTGCTCACAGCTCAAGTCTATATCTAGAGTTGATATCTAGAGATAAACTCTAAATAGTTCCGGAGGACGAGATGAAGCTGGCTCAGATCACCTGGCGGCTCAGCAGCCTGGGAGGGCGCTCCGAACACGGCCGCGAGCTCGCCGTCAAGCGCACGCTGCAGGCCTACTACCTGTCCGGCAAGCCGCCGTGGGACAGCGGCATCCCGGCTCCCGAGCTCGTCGCCGCGGTCGAGGGGCCGTACGCGTTGCCTCCCGGGCCACTCCCGGTGCCCGGCTGCTGATGTTCGGGTACGGCCCGGAAGCGTTCGACGACGGCTTCACCGGCGTCACCGCCGACGAACTCCGCAGCCGCTTCACCGGCTGGGAACTCACCGACGTCACCCCTGGCACCAATCGCGTACCCACGTCCTGGTTCACGCTGCATCGCCGTTGAACCAGCACGGCGAATGGCTCCGAGCCGATCGGCTCGGAGCCATTCGCATGGAAGGGCCGGCAGGCGCCGACGCCGGGCAGGAGGTCGAGGCACCAAGCCGCTTGACAGATACCCCCCCATGGTATTTATTAAGCCTCGTTCGGGTACCCCACCCAGGTATATGAGTCGAACTTGGAGACCCTCATGTCCGCACCATCCCCACGGCGATGGACCGCCCTGGCCCTGATCGCCCTGGCCCAGTTCATCGTCATCATGGACACGTCGATCATCGGCGTGGCCCTGCCCCGCATCCAGGAGGACCTCGGCTTCACCCAGGAGAGCCTGTCCTGGGTGTTCAACGCCTATGTCGTCGCCTTCGGCGGGCTGCTGCTGCTCGGCGGACGCCTGTCCGATCTGTTCGGCGCCCGCCGGCTGTTCGCGGCCGGATGGCTGATCCTGCTCGCCGGCTCCCTGGTCGCCGGCGTCGCCCCCGAGGTGTGGGTGGAGCTGACCGGCCGCGCCGTCCAGGGCGTCGGCGCGGCCCTGATCGCCCCGTCCGCCCTCACCCTGCTGATGATGCTGTTCGGCCACGACCCCAGAGAGCTCACCAAGGCCCTCGCCCTGTACGGCGCCGCCGCACCGGCGGGCGGCACCGCAGGCGTGTTCCTCGGCGGCGTCATCACCGAGTACCTGAGCTGGCCCTGGGTCTTCTACATCAACATCCCCATCGCCCTGCTCGCCCTGCTCACCACCGGCCCGCTCATGCCGGCCGCCCAGACCCAGCGCGGCTCCATCGACATCACCGGCGCACTCACCGTCACCGCCGGCCTGGGCGCCGCCGTCTACGCCATCGTCCGCGCACCCGAGATCGGCTGGGACTCGCCCCAGACCTGGCTCGTGCTCGCCGCCGCCGTCGTCCTGCTCGGCGCCTTCGTCGCCATCCAGGCCCGCCGCCGCGAGCCCCTGATGCGGCTGTCCATCTTCCGCACCCCCGACCTGGCCGCCGCCAACCTCACCCAGCTCCTGCTCGGCGGGGCCTGGATCCCCATGTGGTTCTTCCTCAACCTCTACCTGCAGCAGGTCCTCGGCTACAGCGCCTTCCCCAGCGGCGCCGCCCTCCTGCCGATGACCGTCCTGATCATGCTCGGCATGATCACCATCGCCCCCCGAGCCATCAACCGGTTCGGCCCCAAGACGACCACCATCACCGGCCTGATCCTGCTCGCCGCAGGCATGGCCTGGCTCTCACTCATCAGCCCCGACGGCAGCTTCACCGCCGACGTCCTGCCCGCCAGCCTCGTCGCCGCACTCGGCATGTCGCTGGCCTTCATCCCCTCCCTCGGCACCGCCATCTCCTCCGCCCGCCCCGAGGAAGGCGGGCTCGCCTCCGGCATCGTCAACACCAGCTACCAGGTGGGCAGCGCCCTCGGCCTGGCCGCCATGACCGCCGTCGCCGCCGCCAACGGCGCCGCCCAACTCGGCAACCTGCCGGCGCTGACCAGCGGCTTCTCCTCCGCCTTCATCGGAGCGTCGGCCATCGCCCTCGCAGGCGCCCTGCTCGCGGCGGCGACCCTCCGTACCCGCAGAACGGCACAGCCGGCAGCCGCCGACGAGACCGCCACCTCCCGCACCTGACACACCGCCGACCATCCCGTGCATACGGCTCATGGCCCCGGCTCCTGGACTTCCAGCGAGCCGGGGCACACGGCTGAACGCCCTGACATCACCGCGCCGACGCGGCTCCGCCTGAGCGGATCACCCTTCGGCCGGCGAGAGCAGCGACAGCATGGTCTTGATCAGCACCGGCTCGACCTCCTCGGGCGCCAGCCGCCCCGCCTCGCGCTCCTGCGCGGCACTGTGGATGATCGAGAAGAACGTCGTCACCAGCCAGGCCAGCGGCAGGTCGGTCCGGAAGTCGCCGTCGCGCTGCCCGCGCGCGATGAGCCGCTCCACCCGCTGCAACGGCCGGTCATGGTGCTCCCGGATCCGCTCCGTGGCCAGGACCCGGTCGGCGGCCAGGAACAGGCGGCGGTGCCGGTCGAGCACCTCCCAGGACGACCGCAGCAGCCCCGCCATGGCCTCCGGAGCGGGTGCCGTGTCGATCGACTCGTCCGCCAGCACCGCGTCCGCCACGTCGACCGCGTGATCGAGCACCGCGTCCAGCAGCGCCTCCCGCGACGGGAAGTGACCGTACAGCGTCACTCTCCCCACTCCCGCGGCCTTGGCGATGTCGGCCACGCTCGCCGCGGCGTCAGCGCTGAGCAGCCGGGTCGCCGCGGCGAGGATCGCGGCGATGTTGCGCTCGGCGTCCGCGCGCCGAGCGGGTACGGGCTGTCGTGCCGCTGTCCTCACCATGCGATCCACCCTACGACGGCGGCCCCGCTGCCACGGGCCCCCCATGGCTTGGGGGGTGACGCGGCCGGGTCAGTCCTCGCCCACCACGCTCAGGTCGTCGCCCAGCGCGGCGGCGATCTCCGCGGCGCGCGAGTGATCGTCCAGCCGTCGCGTCACATAGGCACAGCCGTGGTGGTGCTTGAGCGACCACCAGGCCGCCGAGCCGCCGATCCCGCCCTTGGCGATCTTGCCGCGGTCTCGGACGAAGCCCAGCGTCCAGGTGATCCTGGTGCCGAAGACCTCGTCGACATCCGTGACCTGGGAAGCGAGGAGCTCGGCGTGCAGCTCCGGCCCGAGCAGGGCGCGCACCGGGCCGTCCGCTTCGATCAGCCGGGAGAAGAACCGCGCCATGGCGGTCGCCGTCGTGTGCAGGTTGACCGCCCCGAACACCGCCTGCCGCCAGGCCCTGGAGTTCGCCCGCTCGACGTCCAGGGTCCCGTCGGGAATCTGCAGCCACGGCGCGGCATGCAGCCGGCGCGGCCATTCCGGGTCGGCGTACTCCAGATCGGCGACGCGCTCGAGCGCGTCATCCGGCACCCCGAACCAGGCGTCGAGCCCCAGCGCGGGCCGTATCACCCCGTTGAACAACTCCCCCAGGGTGGTGCCGGCACCGGCGCGCAGGATCCCGTCCACCAGGTGCCCGTAGGTCAGCGCGTGCTCCCCGAGCGACGTTCCGGGAGCGTACTCCGGCGCCGCCTGCACCAGGCTTTCGCGTAGTCCGGCATCATCGAGCAGGTCCAGGCCCGCGGCCTCATCAGGGAACCGCGGCTGCCCGGCCCGGTGCGTGAGCACCTGGCGCAGCGTGGTGTGCTCCTTGCCCCTGACCCCGTATGCGGGCCAGTATCCGGCTATCGGCTCGTCCAGCGTCAGCGCGCCGTCGCGCACCGCCACCAGGGCGGCGAGCGTCACGAACGCCTTCGACAGCGAGTACGGCTGGACGAGGGTGTCGGTGCGCCAGGCACGGTGCCGCGCGGCGTCGGCCCATCCCCCGTTCAGCCGGACGACCTCCCGGCCGTCCCGCCAGACCGACACTCCGGCCCCGGTCTCCCGTCCGTCGTGCACCAGTCGCTGGAACGCTTCGAGCACCTTGTCGTACCCGTCCGCGACGAACCCTTCGACCGGTGCCGCAGCGGATATCCCCGACTCTTGCCCCACTCCATACCCCCTATACGTATGTCCCTTCTCGAAATATACGTAGGCAGGGTATGAACGACAATCCTCCAGAAGCCGGGCGTGCCGGCTTCCGGAGGGTTGTCGGCGCCGTCAGGAGTTCAGGACATCGCATCCGGCGGCCGCGATCGCGTCCTTGACTCGGCTGTCGTCGACAGGACCGTCGGTCAGGATGCTGACCTTCGACTCCTCGAGGTTCAGGTCCACGCCCACGACGCCGGGCACCAGGATGAGCTCGGACCGGATGCTCGCCAGGCAGTGCTCGCAGCTCTTCGTGGACAGCCCGCTGACGTGGTAGGTGACCAGACTGTAGGCGACAGTGATCATCCATGCTCCCAGTGTTGAAATGGTTGGAAACGGCGCGCCTGCTGAAGATCTTGCCCGCAGCGGGAGTCCCGTGACAGGCTTCGGGGCCTTCCGAGTCACGCCATGGCGAGAAACAGACATGTCGGGGCTTGGAGAAGCGCATGGCGCTATGTCATGGTTTCCGCGTTTGTTCGGCAACGACAGGGACCGCCACATGACCGATGCCTCGCCCACCGAGGAAGACCGCCTCGCCCAGGCCCTGTACGAACGCGTCCACACCAGAGGCGAAACCGTCGCCGACGCGTCCGCCGCGCTGGGCCTCACCGAGGCCCAGCAGAACACCGTGCGGGACCGCCTGATCCACCTCGGCCTGCTCAGCCCCGGATCCCAGCTCAGCGTCGAGGCGTCCGCGGCCCTGGCACTCAGCCTGGAACGCAGCCATCGGGCCCTGGACAAGCTGGTCGAACAGCACGTCCTGACCGCCTCTCTGGCCAGGAACTACCTTGGACTCAGCCGGCAGTCCGACGACGACACATCAGTGCACTTCTATCCCCGGCAGGAGCGCGCCACCCGCCTCAACCAGCGGCTCAACGAGCTGGCGGAGATGGCGCAGCACGAGATAGCGGAGCTGCACCCGGCCGCGAACTGGACCCCGCAGAGGCTGGACGGCGGCGTCGAGCGCAACAAGGTCTCGCTGAGCAGAGGCGTCCGTATCCGCAGCATCCACGCACAGATCTCGCTGTCCGACCCGCTCGTGCGCGATCATCTGCGCGCACGGGCGTCGGAGGGCATCGAGATCCGGGTCGCTCCCATCGTCCCGACACGCATGCTCGTGTACGACCGGCGCATCGCGATCATCCAGGCCGACCCCGAGGATCTCGAAGCCGGCGCCGTGCTGATCCGCGGCGGCAACGTGGTCAGATCTCTGGCCGCGATCTACGACTACCTCTGGCTGACGGCCTCGGAGCCGCAGGACGTACCGCGATCGGTGCACGGCATGGCGCTGACCGAGCAGCAGCACGCGGTCCTGCGCCTGCTGGCGACCGGCGCCAAGGACGACGCGATCGCCCGCAAGCTGGGCGTGTCGAACCGCACCGTGACCCGGGTCGTCGCCGAGCTGACGGCGATCCTGGGGGCGGAGAGCCGCTTCCAGGCCGGCGTACGCGCGGCCAAGCTCGGCTGGCTGGACTAGATCCTGATCAGTTATCCGTGTCGCGCGGGGTCAGTCGCCGTGCAGGCCGTCCGGGTCGCAGTAGTCGACCTCGTTCGTCGGCCTGAAGCTGGAGACGATGAGCTCCCGCTTGAACGGGCCGCCCTTCGGCACGTCCTCGGCCGACACCTCCAGCGTGAACGTCTGCATCGCCCGCAGCGCGCGGCCGGCGATGACGACCGGACGGCGCACCAGGTAGATCGCGGAGAAGGGGCAGCAGTAGTAGCTGCCGAACGGCTTCCCCTGGGCGTCGGTGGCGAAGGTAATCGCGCCGTTGTGCCGGGCGGCGTCGATCTCGGCCTGGATGCGCAAGGTGAGGGCGGGGGCAGGGTCGTAGTCCCACATCTCCTTGATCGCCTGGTGCGCCCGCGGGTCGGCCTGCCAGAAGCTCCGCTTCTGCGGATCGGTCAGGCACCACGGGTCGAAGTTGCGGGCGTCGGAGACCCTCAGGTTCGCGGGCGGGACGGCCTGCCGTACATCCGGTCCCTTGTAGCCGGTGATCAGACCGGGCATCGCGATCAGCTGGCCGAGGTGGTAGTAGATCTCCAGGGCTCGCTGCAGGCGCTGCTCGATGGCCTCGTGCATGCGCGGCGCCGGGTCGGCGTCGAGCAGGCCTTCGGCGTAGTCGGCGGTCGTCGCCGCCTCGGCGGCGAGCTGGCGCAGCCGTTCCAGCGCGGGGCGGTGCCTGTCGGCGTCGGCGACGGTCTGTTCGAAGACGCCGAGCGCGACCTCGGCGTGCTGACGGATCGCGCGTGAGGCGGCGAGCATGCCCTTCAGGTGCGGCAGCGGGCAGGGGCTGGCCTCGGCCCATTCGGGCAGGTCAGCGGGGAGCAGCAGCTCGTTCTCCACCAGGTAGCGGGAGTTCCCCGCGGCCTGGCGGGCTCGTGAGACCCAGTTCTCCACCTGGGAGAAGCAGGCGTCGACCTGCAGAGCGGTGACCTGCGGCACGTAGCCGACGGTGCTCGGGTCGGCGGCATAGTCGGCGTCGAGCAGGTGCTCCCCGATGGCCTGCAGAACGAACGCGTTCCACGTGCACAGCAGCTGCCCGGCGGCGGCCTGCGGGCCGTGCCACAGGTTCACCCCCTCGGCGGCTAACCGGGAGCGCAGCGCCTCGGCCCGCTCCAGCTCTGTGTAGACGAGCCCGCCCGCCCGGCGATAGGCCTCGAGCTCGTCGGCCCGGACCTCTCCCTTGAACGCCGCCGTCATCCGCGTCATGAACGACATGCATGCCTCCCCGTTGTTCCCCTTTCGTCGTAGCGTACGGGCGGGCATGATCCCCCAGCCGGAACATTTCGATCACGACTTATGAACACCGCCGTGGCCGCGCTCACGTACGCGGTGCACGTGACCGGGCCAGCCGTAGGGCGAGCAGCGCGACCAGCAGGTAGGCGACCGCGGCCAGCCGTTGATCGCCGAGCGGGTCCGGCGCGCCGGGCGGGGCCGCCAGCAGGAGCAGCACGCCGGCGCGCGGGATGGACAGGCTGAAACCCAGCAGCTCGTGGTACACGAGCAGGTTCGGGACGGGCAGCGCGATGATCGATCTCTGACAGGGTCAGCAGGTAGCTCAGCAGGCCCGTGACCACCCAGCCGAGCGACCACCGGCCGGCCGCGCGCAAGCAGGCCGCTTTCTGGGGCGAGGCGGGCGGGGTGGCGAACAAGCTGTGGTCCGGCTCGTACTTCGCCGGGTCGGTGGGCGGTGCTCCGTTGTCGATCATGCGCCAGTACATCGAGCAGCAGAACCCACCCCGCTGAGCCGCACAGACACCGGTTCGCCCGGCGGCGAATCGACTGCTCCTGCCCCACTACGCGGGACGGTCCACTTCACCCCTGACGCCGCCCGTCGAGCCGGGTCGCGATCAGGGCGAAGGAGGCCGCCAACCGCCACCGGTGACGGCTTCCGGCGTGCCCGTGTCCGTGTCCGGCGCCCATCAGGTGCTCCCGTCGCGTTCGGGGTGAATGGCGTCGGTGTGCTCGGTGTGGGCGAGCGCCAGGTCGAGCAGCATCCGTACGTGCGGGTCCTCCAGGCGGTAGTAGGCCATCCGGCCGGAGCGGCGCGCGGCGACGATGCGGTGCGCGCGCAGCAGCCGCAGGGCGTGGGAGACGGCCGACTCGCTCTGGCCGGTGACCGCGGCCAGGTCGCATACGCACAGCTCGCCGTCGAGCAGGGCGACCAGCAGCCGCAGCCGGTTGGGGTCCGACAGCAGGCCGAAGATGTCCGCGGTGTCGGTCAGGTCCTCGGCGGCCGGCATCCGTTCGCACACGGCGGCCACGCGGTCGGCGTCCACTACCTTGGCAGCACATCCATCCATCGCCAACACGCCCTCATCTGAAGAACCATTCATATGAGCAAGATAGGGCGAAGCCCGGATGCCGTGTCAAGAGCGCCCGTCCTGCCGGCAGACCTCGCGGCGAGCGGCCGCGAACCGATCGATGTCCTCCGCGGAGGTGAACAGAGCGGGCGTGACGCGGACGGCGCCGCCGCCGGCCATGCCCGTCCGGGCGACGGTGAAGATCCGGTGTTCGTTCATCAGGCGGTCGGCGATGGCGGCGTTGTCGGCTTCGGTGGTGCGGCCGCGGAGCCGGAACGCGGTGATGGCACTGTACATGCCGCATTCGTCCGGGGTGAGGATCTCCAGGTTCCCGACGTCGCGGAGCGGCTGAACCCAGCGGTCGCGCAGGAACCGCAGGCGGGCCTGTTTGACCGCGGCGCCGAGGTTGTCGTGGAAGTCCAGGGCGGCGTCCACGGCGAGGACGGGGGCGACGTTCATGGTGCCGGAGTGCACGCGGGAACGGATGTCGGTGGCGGGGTAGGGACGGGCTCGGACATGATGCCGTAGTAGCCGTTCTCCAGGTTGACGAAGTCGGGGCTCACCCGGAACTGACGGGCGACGCCAGCCCAGAAGCGCTCATCCCGGGCCACCTGCTCCGGGGTGGCGCCGCGCCATGCGAAGAGCACGTCCGCGGTCGCCGGGCCCGCGGCGATCGCGCCGAGCCCGGCGAAGACCCGGCGTCTCGACAGGGTCACGGAAAACACCACCTTTGACCTGCACCTCGCCCTGAAGGGACGAGGATTCCCGTGCCGCCTGCGACGGCAACCCACAGCGCTGGACGCCATAGGTTATGGAACGGGGTGCTTGACGCTTCACAGACCGGGCAACCCCGAAGTCTCCACGTCCTGAGACGACCAGCCCGGCCGCCTTGTTCCATAAAAGCGATCTCCCGCGCGGCTTGGTTATCGCTCGCTTGTTCGACCACCACCGACTGTAGACCCGGCCACGTCACTGCTGCAAGTGATTTCGGCAAGGTTCTGGTCCGCGCTGTGCGCTCCGGTCTGCCCCGCCTTCGGCGGGCCATCCCCTGGCGGGGCCGCATTCATCCACGGCCTGAAGGCCGATGGCTTTCTGCGGGTTCTTGGTAAGTCGGCAGGGATACGCGAATGTCCAGTGTCACCTGAATCGCGGCACGGTACGGCCTTCATTTATTCGTGTCGCGAGATGTCTTTCAGGATGAACGGCAGCTGGAGCTTTACCGGAATCTTTGATTTCGCCGGGCGCGTCCGGCGGGCTCCCGGGCATCATCACCAGTGATGCTCACGACACGAACGACCCGTTCTCACCGCCCGGCCGGACGGCTGACGGCGCGTGCGGCGGTCATGCTCGTGCTGCTCATCGGCGTGGTGTTCGCCCATGGCGGCGCGTGCGCGGCCGTGGAGTTGTCGGAGCCGGCCATCCATGCCGTGGACCCTGCCGTGGACCCTGCCGAGGGCGCTGCCGTGGACACCGCCGAGAGCACCGTCGGGGACACCGCCGGGTACGACGCGCGGTGCCTGCATCGCGAGTTGCCGTCCCGTCACCGGCACGGCACCGAACCGGACTGCTCGGCGATCAGTCTGGACGACACACCCCTCTCCATGGCCACGCCGGCGACCCGGTCGGCCGCGATGGCACATGGCGGCGCCGAGATCCCGATCGCCCCGGCGCGTGCGGTCCGCCTTGCCGCGCCCTATCTGGAGAATCTCTGCGTGATGCGCATATAGGAGTCACGACATCCTTAAGTCGTCCTATATCCACTCAGATTCGCGGCCGTTCCGTCATGCCAGCGAATTGCGTCATTCGCTTCCGGGAATTCACCCATGCCATCACAAACTGCTTTCGCGCGCCCGCAAGAGGCGCTCGTCACCGATTCAGCGTCGCTTTCGCTGACCGTCGGCGATACGCCGCTGGTGTTCATTTCGGAGCCCTTCGTATCGGGAGGGGGATTCTGGGCCAAGCTGGAAGGCTTCAACCCGGGCGGCATCAAGGACCGTCCCGCCCTGCACATGGTGTGCCGGGCGCGGGCCCGGGGAGATCTCCGGCCGGGCGCGACGATCGTCGAGTCGACCAGCGGGACTCTGGGACTGGGCCTGGCCCTGGCCGGGATCGTCTTCGGCCATCCGGTCGTGCTGGTGGACGACCCCGGGATGGAGCCGCTGATGTGCCGGCTGCTCGCCTCCTACGGCGTACGGCTGGAGATCGTCACCGAACCGCACCCGGTCGGCGGCTGGCAGCAGGCCCGCCGCGAGCGGGTCCAGCGCCTGCTCGCCGAGACTCCCGGCGCCTACTGTCCCGACCAGTACAACAACCCGGACAACGTCGACGCCTACGCCGGGCTCGCCCACGAACTGCTGGCCCGCCTTCCGCACATCGACACGCTGGTGTGCTCGGTCGGCACCGGCGGGCACAGCGCCGGCATCCACAACGTGCTGCGCCACCACTTCCCCGACCTGAAGCTGGTCGGGGTCGACACCGTCGGCTCGACCATCTGCGGCCAGCCCGCCAGGGCCCGGCTGATGCGCGGCCTCGGCTCCAGCATCCATTCCCGCAACGTCGCCTATGACGCCTTCAGCGAGGTGCACTGGGTCAGCCCGGCCGAAGCGGTCTGGGCCTGCCGCGCCCACGGCCTGCTGGGCACGGTGCCGGCCGAGGAGCCGGACCTGCTGGACGTACCGACCGAGCGGGAGGTGCGCCGCTGGACGCGCTGCGCCACCGTGACGGACCCACTGGCAGGCGCGAGATGAGCGGCGTGCTGCGGGAGTTCCGCTCCTTCGACCGGCCGATCCAGCTCCTGCAGGTCAACCAGGCGGGCATCAACCTCGGCTTCTACATGCTCATGCCCTATCTCGCCCAGCACCTGTCGAGCGGCGCGGGCCTGGCGGCCTGGACGATCGGGCTGGTCCTCGGCCTGCGGAACCTGAGCCAGCAGGGCATGTTCCTGATCGGCGGCACCCTGGCCGACCGGCTCGGCTACAAACCGCTGATCATGCTCGGCTGTGCGCTGCGGACCGCCGGGTTCGCGCTGTTCGGGCTGACCACGTCACTGCCGCTGCTGATCGTGGCCGCCGTCGTGACGGGTTTCGCGGGTGCGCTGTTCAATCCGGCGGCCCGCGCTTACCTGGCGGTCGCGGCCGGGGAGCGGAAGGTCGCGGCCTTCGCCGTGTTCAACGTCTTCTACCAGGGCGGTATCCTGCTGGGCCCGCTGGTCGGCATCGTCCTGCTGAAGACCGGCTTCACCGCCGTGTGCCTCTCCGCCGCGGCGATCTTCGCGGTGCTGACCGTCCTGCAGGGCTGCTGCCTGCCGGCCCGGCGCGGCCCGGCGGGGAAGGAGCAGCCGGTGCTGCGCGACTGGCGGATGGCGTTCAGGGACCGGGCGTTCGTCTCCTTCGCCGCGGCGATGATCGCTTCGTACGCGCTGTCGTACCAGATGTATCTGGCCCTGCCACTCGAAGTGCAGCGCCTCGGCGGAGGCGAGAGCGGCGTGACGGCCCTCTACGCCATCTCGGCGCTGCTCGGCATCGCCGGTCAGGTGCGCCTGACCGGCTGGTGCTCGGCCCGGTGGACCCGCGGGCAGGCGATCAGCCGCGGCCTGGTGCTCATGGGGATCGCCTTCCTGCCACCCGCCGCGGCCGCCCACCTGTCCCTCCCGCCGGGGTGGGCGATGGCCCCCGTCGTGCTCTGCACCCTCCTGCTCACCCTCGGCACGCTGGTCGCCTTCCCGTTCGAGATGGCCACCATCGCCGACATGGCGGGAGACCGGCTGATCGGCACCTACTACGGGCTGTACAACCTGCTGTCCGGCGTCGGCATCCTGGCCGGGAACCTGCTGTCCGGGGCCCTGCTCGACTCGTCCCGCGCCACCGGCCTGGCCGGTCTGCCGTGGCTGCTGCTGGCCGTCACGGGAGCAGCCTCGGCGGCGGCCGTCAGGCGATTGGACCGGCGTCACCGGCTCTCCCCCACCGGCCGGGTGGCGCTCGCCGGACTTGACTCTGAATAGTCAGCTTTTCGCCCGCTTCATGTGGCGCCGACCAGCGTGTGATCATCTTCAGGCCATGGTGATCGGGGGAATTCGAGGGTGACGAGGCTGGCCCAGAGCGCGCTGCGAGTCGGCCGACCCGTCTGACACGGGTCGCTCCCTGCTGCCTTCGCTCGGTCCAGGACCGTACGAACGACGGCTTCGACGCGCCGCCACCGGCGCACAGGATCGCCCGAGCGGTGCAGGCCCACGTGCTCGCGCAACTGGAGCGGCTGCGCGAGTATCCGGCCTTCCTCGTCGCGCTGCCGCTGTGTGTGGGCGTCGCCGTCGCCTCGGGGGTGCCCGCCGAGCTCGGACTGATCACCGGCATCGTCGGCGGCATCGTGACGGGGCTGCTGCCCGGCAGCCGGGCTGACGTGCTCGTCTACGAGGCCGTGCAGGCGTACGGGCTCGCCACCCTCGGCGGCGACAGCTCACGCCTGAGGCGTGTCAGTGGCCGCGTGGCAGTCGCCGATCTCCGTCTCGTCGGGCCGGATGCCGTGGTGCGTGGGGCCGTGGGGGTCAGCGCAGTGCTGCAGGAGGGTACGCGGAGCGCTGTCGTTCACGGCGTGGCCGTCGGGCTCGGCGTGGTCGACCTGCAAGGTGGTGTGCGTGATGCCGTAGCCCTCGTGCAGCAGCTCCTCGACGGCCAGGCGCGCGGCGTGGCAGTCGGCGCCGGGCGCGACCAGCACGTGTGCTGACAGAGCGGCGTATCCGGAGGTGACCTCCCAGATGTGCAGATCGTGCACCTCGACCACGGTGTCCAGGGCGGCGATCCGGCCACCGACCTCGGCGGGGTTCACCCCCGCCGGGGCGGCCTCCATGAACACCCGTCCGGCGTCGCGGACCAGCGCCCAACCGGCTTTGAGCATCAGCGCCGCGACGACGAGCGCGGCGACGGCGTCGGCGCGGCCCCAGCCGGTCAGCCAGACCACCAGGCCGGCCAGCGTGGTGGCGATGAAGGCGTACAGGTCGTTGAGGATGTGCTGGAAGGCGCCCTCGACGTTGAGGCTTGAGCGGTTGGCCTTGGACAGCAGCCAGGTGGCGGCCACGTTGACGGCGATGCCGGCCAGCCCGGTGACCACCACGTACAGGCCCTCGACCTCGGGTGGCTCGATCAGGCGGCGGATGCCCTCATAGCTGAAGTAGACCGCGAGCAGCAGCAGGGTGATGCCGTTGGCCTGGGCGGAGATGATCTCCGCGCGTTTGAGCCCGTACGTGAAGCCGCCGCGCGGCGGGCGGGCCGCGATGCGCATCGCGACCAGCGCCAGCACGATCGCCATCGCGTCGGTGAGCATGTGGCCGGCGTCGGAGATCAGCGCCAGCGACCCGGCGATCAGGCCGACCACTACCTCGATGGCCATGAAACCGACGATCAGGGCGAGCGCGCCGCTGAGGTAGCGCCGGTCCGCCTGCGCGCTGACGCCGTGCCCGTGTCCATGCCCGTGTCCGTGGCCATGCCCATGGCCGTCACTGCGTGCGTGGCTCTGGTCGTGCCCGTGTTCATCAGACATGCACTGAGCTCCTTCAACGGCTGGAGGTACGCAAGCAGTGCCCCCTGGTGGGCCTTCGCTCTCTCATCACGATATCTGTCTGAGTGTTCATATGTGCATATGATTTCGAGCGAGCTGCGCTCGGTCAAGACCTTTGCCGTCAACCGCGCGACCTTTATCTCTACACATGAACATCTATGGTCCGACCTCCCGGACTGCGGTCCCGGGCACTGCCACGACGATCACGAGCACTAGCCCCTCCCGCGCGGGCCGGCCCGGTGGCCCTTGCTGGGGCGTGCCCACTGCCATGGCACGGCACGCCCCAGCTGCCCCCCGCTACGCGTACGACGACTCCGCCGCGACCACGTGACCGGACCGGCCCGCCTTCGCCGCCCCGCTGTCGCACTGCCGTTACGTCGCACAGTCGTCAGAAAGGCCGCGCCATGTTCATGCCGCTCGAAGGGCCGGTGCTACCGCCGGCCCTTCAGATCTCGACCCTGGACGCCGCCCTGCCGGGCTGGACGACCTGGGCAGCCATGATCCTGATCGCGCTGCCCACGCTGGCGGGCGCCCACCTGGCGCAGCCAGATCGTCGGGGACGGGCATGGGCCGGGTCAGGCCGACGGTGGCGCGGCCGGTGTTGCCCTCGAGGTAGCGGCCCAGGGACGTGCGCCCGCTCCAGGTGCCCCCAGCGGGCGTCGCCGCTGGTGGCGGTGCGGGCGGCCCGCATCTCGCTGCGGTAGGCGGCTCGCACGCGGGCAGGCATCGGACGGCCGATCACCGCGGTTCCTCCTTCGCGGGTGAGCAGCAGCCGTCCGCGCAACCACCGGACTCGGTCCCGGGGATAGAGGCAGTGGGGACGGCGCAGCAGGCATCTCCGCGCCAGGCCTCACGCCCTTCCTTGACCGCTACGGCGGCGATGACGAGCGCGGCGATCGGGTCGGCCCAGGACCAGCCGAACAGACTGTTGAGCGCCAGCCCGACCAGCAGCACCGCCGAGAGGTAGGTGCACAGCAGCGTCTGCTTGGAGTCGGCGACGGCCGAGGCCGAGCCGAGCTCGCGGCCGGCGCGGCGCTGGGCGGACGACAGGAAGGGCATGACCACCAGCGAGAACGCGGCCAGGACCAGACCGGGGGTGGAGTGCTCGGCCTCCCCCACGCCAAGCAGGGCGCGTACGGCGTCGAAGGTGACGTACGCGGCCAGCGCGAAGAAGGAGAGGGCGATGACGCGCAGCGCGGCCTTCTCGCGGCGTTCGTGGTCGGCGGTGGAGAACTGCCAGGCCACCGCGGCGGCGGAGGCGACCTCGACGACCGAGTCGAGGCCGAAGCCGATCAGCGCCGAGGAGGAGGCGATGGTGCCGGCGGTGATGGCGACCACGGCCTCGATCACGTTGTAGGTGATGGTCGCGGCGACCAGCAGCCGGATGCGGCGCTGCAACGCGGCGCGGCGGGCCGGCGCCGGGCCCAGGTTCAGCGCGGTCATGACGCCGCCTCTCCCACGAGCCCCGTCCGGCCGGAGCCGGGGCAGAGCGCGACCGCGTGGCCGGTGGCGGCCAGCAGCTGCTCGGCGGAGGCGAGCAGGTCCATCAGCTCGGGGCGGGTCAGGGAGTAGAACGACTGGCGCCCTTGGGCCCGGTAGTCGACCAGGTGGCAGTCGCGCAGGCAGGCCAGATGCTTGGACACGGTGGACTGGGCCAGCCCGAGCTCGGCGGTCAGGTCCACCACCCGCGCCTCTCCCCTGGCCAGGCGCTGCACGATGCGCAGCCGGGTCTCGTCGGCCAGAGAGTGGAACAGTGCCGCCGCCGGAGAGATGCCGGCGGCGATGTCGGCACTCACGCAACGGCCGCCGTCGCTATCAATCGCCATATGGCGATGATAGCCCGATTCCGTCATGTCATCACAGTGGCTGGGCGCGATTCGGGCCTTCCCCAGGTTGATATGTCGTTCTATGTTCTCGTACGCCGCCCATTCGGGGAGAATGCACGAATTCGCGCAAGCCAGAGGAGCCTGTATGCGCATCACTTCGCGCCAAGGTGTCTTCCGCGTCCTCACCGTGGCCGCGGCACTCGCCTTACCCCTCACGCTCGTCCCCGCCGCGGCATACGCGGACCCGGCGCCGAACCCGGCCCAGAAGAAGCTGATCGACTCCATCACCGCGCCCGCCGTCAAGAAGCACCTGCAGGCCCTGCAGTCGATCGCCGACGCCAACGACGGCATCCGGGCAGCGGGCACCAGCGGGCACACGGCCTCCCGCGACTATGTCGTCAGCAAGCTGAAGAAGGCGGGCTACACAGTCACCGTGCAGCCGTTCGAGTTCGCCTATTTCGAGGAACTGTCCACCGCTTCCATGGAGCGGGTCTCGCCCAACCCGCGGGCCTTCACCCCGACCCCGCCCGACGGCTCGTCCGTCGGGGAGTTCGCCACCATGAGCTACTCCGGCTCGGGCAACGTCACCGCGACCCTGCAGAACATCGACCTCACCCTGCCACCGGGCCCGACACCGAGCAGCTCGAGCTCCGGCTGCGAAGCCTCCGACTTCGCCGGCTTCACCCCGGGCAACATCGCCCTGCTGCAGCGCGGCACCTGCAACTTCATCGTCAAGGCCCAGAACGCCCAGGCCGCGGGAGCCGTCGCCGCGATCATCTTCAACGAGGGCCAGCCCGGCCGGACCGAGACCCTGCGCGGCAACCTCGGCGAGCCCGTCTCGATCCCCGTCGTGGGCACCAGCTTCGCCGTCGGTGAGGAACTGGCCTCGGCCACGACCGTCGTCCACCTCAAGACCGACACCGTCAGCGAGTTCCGTACCACCTACAACGTGATCGCCGACTCCAAGTGGGGCGACCCGAACAAGGTCGTCATGGCCGGCGCCCATCTCGACTCCGTGACCGCGGGACCGGGCATCAACGACAACGGCTCGGGCAGCGCCGCCACGCTCGCGGTAGCCGAGGCGCTGGGCAAGATCCCCACCAAGAACAGGCTCCGCTTCGCCTGGTGGAGCGCCGAGGAACTGGGGCTGCTCGGCTCGGACTTCTACGTGGCGTCCCTGCCGGCCGCCGAAGCCGCGAAGATCAAGCTGTACCTCAACTACGACATGGTCGCCTCGCCCAACTACGCCTTCAAGATCTACGACGGTGACGACTCCGACGCCACCGGCGCCCCCGCCGGTCCGCCTGGATCCGACGAGATCGAGAAGCTCTTCGTGAAGTACTTCGACACCCTGCGCCAGGGCCACAACGGCACCGACTTCGACGGCCGCTCCGACTACGGGCCGTTCATCGCGGTCGGCATCCCCGCGGGCGGGCTGTTCACCGGAGCCGAAGGCGTCAAGACCGCCGAGGAGGCCGCGCTGTTCGGCGGCACCGCCGGCCAGCCCTACGACTCCTGCTACCACCAGGCCTGCGACACCATCGCTAACATCAACGACAAGGCACTCGCGCTGAACACCGGCGCCATCGCCACGGCGGCCGTGGTCTACGCCTTCAGCTCCGACCTGCCCGGCCCCGACACGCGGGCAGCGGCCGCCACCCGGCGCGCCGCCACCGCCGGCACCGGAGCCGACATCCAGGGCAGAGCCAAGAACTGAACGATCGAGAGAGATGGGCCCGGCGTGCGCCCCGCTTTCGGCGGGCGCACGCCGGGCCACTTCCTTTACAAAGTAGATTCGTAGCGGAGAGCACGCCATCCCTGCTATTACGATCGTTATATGGCAAGTTCACGGGACCGGATCGTCATGGGGGCGGCCGACCTGATCCGGCGGCGGGGGCTGGCCGGCAGCACCGTCCGCGACCTGGCCGCGCACTCCGGGGCTCCGCTGGGCTCGACCTACCACTACTTCCCCCGCGGCAAGCAGCAGCTGGCTGCCGAGGCCGTACGGCATGCCGGTGACCTCGTGTCCACGGCGCTGGCGCGCGAGCTGGCGGCGGGTCCCGTGGCCGGGTTGCGCGCCTTCCTGGCCCTGTGGCGGCAGACGGTGCTCGACAGCGGCTTCCGCGCGGGCTGCCCGGTGCTGGCCGTGGCGGTCGAGGAGCCGCCCGCCGAGGGCGTGGCCGAGGCGATCGCCGCGGCTGCCGCCGTGTTCGCCGCCTGGGAGATGCTGCTGGCGGAGGCGCTGCGCGAACACGGTGTCGCGGACGCCGGCCCGTTGGCCACCCTGATCGTCGCCTCGGTGGAGGGCACGGTGGCCATGTGCCGGGCCAAGCGCGACATCCAGCCGCTGGACGACGTCGCGGCCCAGCTAGAGCAGCTTCTTACGGACCGCCTCGGCCCGCTCGGCTGAGAAGACGCCGCTGTCGAGCAGGTCCAGGATGGACAGCACGCCACCCCTTGAGCCCCAGCTGCCCTAGCCGTACTATAACGAGCGTCATAGAGCGCTCTCGGCGAGGTCAGGGGCTGGAGCAGCCGATCAGTCGCCGGACCGCGTCACAGACGGCGGCACCTGCCGCCCACCACCACCCCGGCAGAAGGAGGCCAGTCGGAAACTCCGTGTGGAAATCGCCACGACAACCGTCAAGATATTCGCCGGCGGCTTTGTCGATCGGCGCCTGGCCGCACGCCGATTGTCTCGGCTCAGTGGAAATGATGTCCCGACAACGCTCTGAGCTGGGAGGCATCAGTTCTCCTGATCCGCCATGGACCTGGCTGGCTCAGTGAAAGTGATGCGTTCAGGATGCGCAGCCGGGTCTGGCGAGGAGCTTCCGACGAGCTCGCCTCAAGAACTGCTGATCATCCGTGTTCGTAGCGGCTTAATCAGGAACCGGCATGGGTCGGCGACTTCGTGCCGGATGCCATGGTCGTCGATGTAGTGGTAGCGGTCGAGGTATAGACAGCCAGTTTCCTCGTAGCCGAGCCGGAGATAGAGCGCGGCCGCGCGGGGGTTGTGGTCATCCACGCCCAGGCCTATGTAGTGGTTGCCGCGTTGAGCGGCGATAGCCTCGGCGGCCTGGATGATGGTGGTGCCGATGCCTTGGGATTGTCGGTCGGGCGGCCAGACGGCCAGGCCGTTGAGTTCGGGGCAGTCGGGGTATCGTTCGTGCACTTCGGCAGCCGCGCATCCGCGCCACCGAATCTCCCCGTGTCCCACTGGGATGTCATCGATCCAGGCGGTCAGAAACGTGCTCAGTCCCTGTTGCTGGCGATGGAAGCGGACTTCGTGAACGCGGATGCGGCCCGAGGGGATGTGGTGCTCCAGCAAGGAAAGGTCGTCCTCGTGGCACTCGCGGATGATCATCGTTCGAGTTCCTTCCCGAGGCGGTGCTGATCATGACTTGCCGTTGATCAACCATGAAGCAGCGCTGATCATCACATGCCAGACAGCGGTCGCGCATCACTTTTACTAAGCCCGCATCAGATCCAGTGAGTCATGGCATCGGATTGGCTGAGCCGCGTCAGATCCACTGAGCCAGGACACCGATTTTCCCTGACCAAGGGCCGTTCTCCACACCGCAACTTTCGGGAAAGTTGCACCCCTCCAAACCGCCCAGCTGAATGCTGAAAGTTTCAGCGCGGCGCTTTGCGCACCATCGGATTGCTCTTTCGTAGGAGCAGCTCAGGCGCGTTTCCCCGTGGAGAAAGACGGAGCGTGGCGGCCGGAGCCTTGACCGGGATTCGCCGGGTCGTATTTGCTCCGCCGTACCACCACCCCTACGCAGAAAGAGGCCGGTCCGCGGATCAGGCGTTAGCGCTAACAACGGGCTCGGCCGCCGCCCTCTCGAAGCAGAAAGGACAGCCGTGAAACAGAGGCTGAGAGCCGTTGTCGCGGCCGTTGCCCTACCGCTGCTCGCCGCGAGCGTCCTCCTGGGGATCCGGCCCGCCGACGCCGCGTCGCTGACCCGGGTGACCAACTTCGGCACCAATCCCACGAACCTGAACATGTACACCTACGTCCCGGACAGGGTCGCGGCCCAGCCCGCGATGCTGGTCCTGGTCCACTACTGCGGCGGTTCGGCCAGTGGAATCTTCAACTGGAACGGCCACGACTACGTCACCGCGGCCGACCGGTACGGGTACATCATCGTGCTGCCTGAAGCCACCAGGGACGGCCACTGCTTCGACGTGTCCACGGCGGGCGCGCTCAAGCGCAACGGCGGCGGCGACTCGACCGGCATCATGTCGATGGTGGCCTACGCCCGGCAGCGCTACAACGTCGACCCCGCGCGGATCGTGGTCAGCGGCTTCTCCTCCGGCGCGATGATGACCAATGTGCTCGCTGCCGAATACCCGGACGTGTTCGCGGCCGGCGCGGCGTTCTCCGGCGTACCCGCCGGGTGTTTCGCCACCACGAACGGCTCCCTGTGGAACAGCCAGTGCTCCGGCGGGAACCTCATCAAGACCGCGCAGCAGTGGGGCGACCAGGCCCGGTCGATGTATCCGGGATACACGGGCCGCTACCCGCGGATGCAGTTGTGGCACGGCACCACGGACACCACGCTCTCCTACCCGAACTTCGGGGAAGAGATCAAGCAGTGGACCAACCTGCACGGGTTGAGCCAGACCCCGGCGTTCACCGACCACCCGCAGTCGTCCTGGACCCGGACCAGGTACGGCGACACCGGGACCCGGGCGACCGTCGAGGGAATCAGCGTCAGCGGCGTCGGCCATGACCTGCCGATGAGCGGCATGCTGGCCTACGCCATCTCCTTCCTCGGCCTCGACGGGAACACCCCGCCGCCGACCGACCCTCCGCCCGGCGGCGGGACGGGCGCCTGCCGCGTCAGTGACACGATCAGCGCCTGGAACACCGGGCTGACCGAGAACATCACGATCACCAACACCGGTTCCACGGCCGTCAACGCCTGGTCCCTGGTCTTCACCCTCCCCAGCGGACAGACGATCACCTCCGGCTGGAGCGCCACGTACACGCCTGCCAGCGGCCAGGTCACCGCGAAGAACGTCAGCTACAACGGAACGCTGGCACCCGGCGACTCCACCACCATCGGGTTCCAGGCCAATCACACCGGCAACACCGCCGCGCCCGCTGCGTTCACCCTGAACGGAGCCGCTTGCACCGTCGCCTGACGAGCTGATCGGCCGCCGCTTCACCGGCGCTCCCCCTCGGAGAGCGCCGGTGACCGGGCAGCCGCTCGCCCGGTCAGCCCTACGAGGCCTTCAGCGGGAAGGTGCCGGGACCGACGTCGCCGAGCGTGGTGGTGTTCGCCGCGAGGAACTCGTCCAGGTACGGCGAGCGGTCACCCTGGGTCGGCACGTCGAACCTGGCGTTCAGCACGTTCAGGCTCAGCCGCGCGCCGGAGACCTTGACCGTGTTGCCCGAGGGCACGTCCAGCCAGCCCCAGCCGTCGGTTTCGACGATGGTCCCGAGCTGCACCCCCAGCCGGTGCCCCCGCTGGAAGGTCCAGTCGGTCGACTTCAGGTCGAACGAGATCGGTCCGCCCTTCTCGATCAGGGCGACGTTCTCGTCGAACATCGTCGCCGTGCCGTCCGGAGCGACGTCCCACAGGCGGGCCATCACGTTCCCGCTCGTACTCGCGTTCAGCCTGACCGTCGGCGTGGCGGTGAGCCGGAGCGTCCGGGTCGCGGGCGTGGACCAGGTCCAGAAGCTGTTGGCGGCGGCGTCGCCCCGCTTGGCCACGTTCTTCTCGGCGTCGGACAGCGGCCTCATCGGCGGCGCGTGCTCCATGTCCCAGCGGCCCTCCGGGGCGGCCTTCGCCGAGACCCCGCCGCCGTCGTCGACGTACCGGCCGGAGGAGAGCCGCGCGTCGTACGATGTCGTGGCCACCGGCCAGGTCAGCTGGGCGCGCCAGTGGCCGAGGCTGTCCTCGATGGCGTACGGCGGGTCGATCACCGACGGCCTGGTGCCGAGGAGGTACTGGTCGTAGAAGCGCATCACCTCGTCGAACCAGCCGGCACGACCCATCTGCAGCCGGCCGTCCCCGTCGGTGTCGTTGCCCCGCACGTGCGGCCACTGGCCGAGCCAACCGCGTTCGCGGCCCCGGTGGTTGGCCAGGTACTCGTCCATGTCCTCAGGCTTGGTGTTGGGTTCGATGAACCCCTGGGTCACGAACAGCGGCGTGGTGGTGCCGGCCGCGTGGGCGGCCAGGTTGCGGGCGCTCCAGTACGCCGACTCCGGGTCGGGGTTGTTGTTGTTGGTGAGGTTGTCGCTCAGGCACTGCGGATGGCTCGCCTCGTACGCCGCGTTCGCCTTGTACCGGTCGCTGTCGTCGGCCATCGAAGGCAGCGTCGCGATCGAGTTGTACGCCTGCGGCGTCCCCGTGACGTTGGGCCGCGGGATCTTGTTGCTGAACAGGTAGTTGTACATGTCCCAGACCGGCTCCTGGGCGACGACCGCCTTCAGGCCGGGCAGCTTGAGGTTGTTGCCCACCAGCCCGGTGACGGCGTCGTACGACTTGCCGTACATGCCGACCTTGCCGGTCGACCACGGCTGGCCGGCCGCCCACTCGACGGCAGCCTTGACGTCGGCCTGCTCACCCGGGCCGACCCAGTCCAGGCACCCGGTGCTGCCGCCGAACCCGCGCAGGTCGACCATCACGAAGGTGTAGCCGCGCGCCATCAGCTTGGCACCGTCGACGAAGTCCCGGAAGCGCGCCGACGGCCCGACCCGGTCCCACCCCTCGGGCGACGTCTGCCCCACGTGCGCGAAGTAGGGGCCCACCGAGACGATCACCGGCGTCTTCGCCTCAGCCGGCAGGTGCGCCGGCCGCAGCACGTCGGCGTGGAGCTCGACACCGCTGCCGTCCGAGGAGGGGAAGTACGCCTCCGTCCACGCGGCGCCCTCGGGGACGCGTGGGTTCTGCTCGTGCGTGACCGGGCCCTCGGCTGCCGCGGTCGCGGGTAACCCGCCCGCGGCAAGGGTAGCGACGGTGACCAGTGCACCGACAGCCGCGGCCGTCGATGCCCTTCCACGAAGATTCATTTACGCTCCCGTGATCATTGACTGCCACGGGAAGGGTAACGATTTTCGGTGGATTTGTCGCTACTTTACTTTCAGGTGGGGGCTGGTAATCCCCCTTTGGGAAATTCCGATATTCTTTGAAGTATTCAGAATTGTAGGATTACTCGATGATCTCCGACAGCGGGCGGCGGATCGAGTCCTTGTCGTCGAAGGTGACGCCCAGCCTCATGATCATCTGCGGGTATTCACCCGAGCAGAGCTGAATCCGCAGGAACTCGCGGAGCGGCTCCATCTCCAGCGCCTGCGTGTGGAAGGCGGCGCTGAGGCCGTACGCCGAGGCCTCCAGCAGCACGTGCTGCAGCGCCTGCCCCGCGTCGATCCAGTCCTGGCGGGTGTCGCCCCGTGTCGTGAGCAGCGCCACGACCCCGACGGCCGTCGCGCCTCGCTGGTCGGCCTCGCTGCCCCAGCCGTGCTGCCAGGCGTACTCGCGCTGCGGGAAATGCGGGTCGGTACGCGCCGCCTCACGCGGGTAGCCCTGGGCGGGCACCCCGTCCGTACGGCTGCTGTCAGGTGGCCGCGCCCAGCGGATCATCTCCAGGCTGAAGCGGCGATCCTGCGCCTGTACGCCCTGCGCGGCCTGGGTGAGCCCGGCGATCACCCTGATCGCGTCCGGGGAGCGGACGGGCGTCAGCCTGGCGCACTCCTCCATGGCCGCGAGGACCAGCCGCTCGACCACCCCGTCCGGGACGGCCACGTCGGCGAAGCCCGCCCGGTGCGTGCGCCGGCGTTCGATCTCGCCGCCCAGTGCCTTGATGGTTTCGTCCGCTTGCGCCTCGGTGCCCGGGCGGAGCGTGGCGAGCAACGAGGGACGGTCCGGGTCCGGGAGAGTACGCACCACCGGCTCGAAGCCCTCGCACCGCATCGCCGTACGCATGGTGAACAGGGCCGCGCCACAGCTGATCAGCAGCTCACGGCCCGAGACATCGCTCTCGCGCAGCTTCCGGTCCGTGTCGGCCCGCAGGCCGATCTCCTGTTCGGACACCACGAAGGTCCAGGGCTGCGTGTTGTGCACGGACGGCGCCCAGCGCGCGGCCTCCACTGCGGCTTCCAGCGCGTGCTTCGCGGAAACGACGGTCATGACCACCACCTCCGAGTCCAGCGCATCACGCCGGGGGCGGTCCGGTCAGGGCCGAAGGTCCCATGCTGCCAGGGACATCGGCCCTCCTTACGCAGGTCACGGAGGGTGCCGATGAGCTCGCCCGCGTACACCGCACCGAACGACCTCATCGACTTTCGGGACGGCATGCAGGACCTTGGCCTCTGGCGGGGGCACTGGTGGCTGACGTGCACTGGAGGTGTCGGACTCCACGGGAGCGCTGCCATGAATCTGCCGATCGCGATCGTCGTCATCTCCGTGATCCTCGCTGTCGTGGTCATCATCACGACCTTCATCGCACGCCCCCGGAAGTAGCGCGGCCCTCACGCGCGCACCACCGCCACCGGGCAGCGGACGTGGTGCAGGACGCTCCGGCTGACCGAGCCGAGCAGCACCGAGCTCAGGGCGCCGCGCCCGTGTGAGCCCACCACCAGCAGGTCCGCTCGTTCTGACGCGTCGGCGAGCGCGTCGACCGGGTGCGCGGACTGCACGTCCTCGACCAGCTTCACCTGCGGATAGTCCCTGCTGAAGATCGCCGTCCGGTCGCGGACGACCTGATGCTGCGCCGTACGTACCTCGTCCGTGTCGTAGGAGGCCTCCGTGGCGAAGGCATGCACCGGCAGCTGCCAGGCGTGTACCACCCGCAGCGCGCTCCCCCGGAGCTTCGCCTGCTCGAAGGCGTAGGCCAGCGCGGGCTCGCACTCCGGCGAGTCGTCGACGCCGACCACGACCTCCCCGTACGCCGGCCGATGTTCGGCCCGGACGACCACGACGGGACAGCGCACGTGACCGGCCACGTGCATGCTGACGGGGCCCAGCAGCGCACCGGCGAAACCGCCGAGCCCGCGGCTGCCGACCACGACCTCGGTGGCGTCCTTGGCCTGCTCGCGCAGGACCTCGGCCGGCGCGCCCTCGAGGTCCTCCGTCGTGACCTCGACGGCGGGCCGCCGCTCACGCACGAGCGCCTCCGCCTCGTTCAGGATCCGCTGTCCCTCTCGCAGCAGCACGTCCGGAAGGATGGAGTTGGGGTATTTGCCGATCTGGTACGGCGAGCGGTCCACGGCGTGCACGATCCGCAGCGGCACCCGCATGCGGAACGCGTCCTGGGCCGCCCACTCCACCGCGGCTCGCGCGGCCACGGAGCCGTCCACGCCTACGATGATCATGATTGCCTCCTTCGTCACCTCCATCGGACCGCGCCCGGCCCGGTCCGCAGCAGGGCCGGAGGTCGGTCACGTCAGGGACGAAGGGCCCTGTCTGCTGGAGAAACACGTGGGTAGCTTCATGGGCACCAGCAGCCAAGGAAGGACGCACCCATGACCGGCAGTGGTGACTTCGGCCGTCGCATCAGCTATCACCGAGACCGGCTCGGTCTCACCGTCGAACAGGTCGCCGACCGGGCGGACATGTCCAGCGGATACATCCAGTACCTGGAGAGCCATCTGGACATGCCCGACATGGGGACGGTGACCCGCCTGGCCGCCGCTCTGGAGACCACCATCCAGGATCTGCTGGGCGGCGGGCGCGATCGCCCGCCCGGCCCCGGTCCTGCCGCGGCCCATCCTGTCCTGGAGGTCCTCGAGCCCGAGGAGTGCCTGCGGCTGGTCGAGCCGGGCGGCATCGGCCGGGTGGCGTTCAACGGCCCGGACGGGCCCACGGTGCTGCCCGTGAACTACAAGCTGCACGAGGGCGCCGTCGTCTTCCGCACGGCCCGGGGCGGCCCCATGGACCAGGACCTGCGCACCGGCCTGCAAGGAGTGGAGATCAAGATCGGCTTCCAGGTGGACCGGATCGACGAGGCCCAGCGGGCCGGCTGGAGCGTGCTCATCCAGGGCCCCGCCCACCACGTACCGGAGGACGAGGTGGAGAAGGTGACCCACGCCGGCGTCACCCCATGGGCGGGCGGCGAGCGCCAGCTGTACATCCGCATCGTCCCGCACAAGATCACCGGCCGCCGCATCCACGGTCTCTGACCCGTCCCACCGGCGGGTGCCGCACGACTGCGCCCGGCGGGCCGAAGCCCGCCGGGCGCTCACGGAGCAGACGCCTTCATCGCGCCCCTCTTGGCGAGGGCATCCGGGGCAGGACGGGCTCGAGGTGGAACATCCCGGTGACCACTTCACCGGGCGTCTGGGCAGACCGGACACGTCCGGCGACGGCCGCCAGCACGTCACGGGCCGTGACCAGGCCGATCAGTCCGCCCGCGTCGACCACCGGCAGGGCGTCGCATCCGGCGTCGAGCATCGCCGCCGCGACCCGGGCCAGCGGGGTGTCCGGGCGGATCACCGGCCTGCGCTCGCCTTGCAGCAGCGTCCTGACCTGGCGGCTGGACTGCTCCTGCGGCCCGCCCGACCAGGACGCCGCCACCTGCTCGCGGGTCAGGATGCCCAGCACGTGCCGTCCGTCGAGGACCGGCAGGTGGTGCACGTCGGCGCGGCGCATCAGCTCCCAGGCCATCAACGGTGACTCGTCCGGCTTGATGGCCACCAGGACACGGCTCATGACCTGTTCGGCGGTCAGGGTCTCGATGGTCATGACTCCTCCTTCTCGCGTGGTCGCACGACGGCGACCGGGCAGGCCACGTGGTGCAGGACGCCGTGGCTGACGGAGCCGAGCAGCGCCGAGGCGAAGCCGCCGAGGCCGCGCGAGCCCACCACGAGCAGGTCGGCCGTCCCGGCCGCGTCGATCAGTGCTTTGACCGGGTGCTCGCACGGCTGCTCGTCGGTGATGACGAGATCGGGGTTCCTCTCGCGCCAGGGAACGACGCGCTCCCGCGCCGCGCGGGCCTCCTCCCGCATGAGATCCTCGATCAGGCTGCCGTAGGCGACGGCGTACGGCGAGAACGCCGGAAGCTGCCAGGCGGAGATGACGTGCAGCCCGGCCCCACGGGCTCTGGCCTGCTCGACGGCGTAGGCCATCGCGGCCTCGGAACACGCCGAACCGTCGTAGCCGACGACGACCCTGTCGTGCCGCAACGGGCTGGGAGCCCGGACGATGACGACCGGTCCGGCGGCGTGGCCGGCCACGGCCGTGCCGACCGACCCGAGCACCATCCCGGCGAGCCCGCCGAGCCCTCTGCTGCCCAGCACCAGGCTGTCCGCCGACGCCGACTCCGCGACCAGATCGTCGATCACGTCGCCGCTGAGCAGCTCTGTCGTCACCTTGACATCCCTGGTGAGCTCACGGGCGCGAACCGCGGCGGCCTCCAGCGCACCGGCGCAGTACTCGGCGCTCTCGCTGTGCGGCCACTGCTGGCACACGTGCACGATCCGCAGGGCCAGGCCGCGGCGCTGCGCGTCGGCGGCGGCCCACTCCACGGCCGCGGTCGCCGGCGTGGACCCGTCCACACCGACCACGATGTGACCTGCCATCACGCCCTCCCTTTCCTCTGTCCGCTCTCACCTCCACTTTCGCGACAGCGCGCTCGTCGCGCCCGGGGACGAAGTCCCGAATCGGGGGTGACGTTGGTCCTCAACCCGGACGGCTAAGCGTCGGCGTGCGCGGAAGGGTCGGTGTCACGCAGCCGACGGCCCGGCGGCGCCTTCCGCCTTCGAGGAGCCGGTTTGAGGTCGTCCAGAGCCTCGTGCAGGTAGCCGGGGAAGGCCCACACGTCGGGGACCAGCTTCCTGCAGGCGGTGAGGCCGATGTCGAGGCGGCCGTTGTAGGAGAAGGCCGTGATGTTGAGGCCGCCGCTCGCGTCGGTGAGCACGGACACCGGGTAGTGCGCCAGCAGCCCGGCTCCGGCGATCCGTAGCGGGAACTGCGGTCCGGGGATGTTGGAGACGACCACGTTGAGGGGCGGCGTCGTCCGTCCCACCAGTTCGAGCGCGGCGCGGTCGGCCAGGCCGTTCAGCGCGGCGGGCATGCTCGCGCTCAGGTCGCTGAGCAGGCGAGCCGGCGTCAGAGCGAACCGTTCCTTGATCTGCCGCATCGCCTCGCTGACGAGTTCGAGCCGCCGGCGTGGGTCGTCCACCTGCGTGGGCAGCTGCGTGATCATGATGGTGACCTGGTTGCCCTCGTTCGCGCCGGCCCGTCCGCGCACCGAGAACGGCACGCCCGCGACCAGCGGCGCCTCCGGCAGCGCCGCATGGGCCAGCAGCCAGCGGCGCAGTGCGGAGGCCACCAGTGTCATCACGACGTCGTTCACTGTGACGCCGAAGGCGTTCTTGACGCGCTTGATCTCCTTCAGCGGCAGCTCGGCGAAGGCGTAGCGGCGCCGGGACGAGACCGGACCGCTGAGCGGGGTATGGGGCGCGGCGAACTCCGGCAGCTCCGGCAGCGGGTGGGGCCGTGTCAGCCGCGACAGGCTGCTCGCGCCGGGCAGCCGGGAGAGCACGGGGAGCTGGTCCAGCACCGGCAGTGCCTCGCCCGCGAACCGCAGGAGGTGCATGGGGTTCGCCGCGAGGTGCCAGGCGCTCCTGGCCAGCATGTGCCAGAGCGCTGGAGGGGCCTGGGGCCGGCGCGCGACCGCTTCGGGGGCGGGATCCATGAGCGCGGCGAGCACCTCCGCCCCCGTCAGCCCGTCCACGGCGGCATGGTGGACCTTGGTGTAGATGCCGCAGCGGCCGCAGGACAGGCCATGGATCAGGTACATCTCCCAGAGCGGACGTTCCCGGTCCAGTCGCCGCTCGTGCAGGCGGGCCACCTGCTCGCCCAGCTGCGCGTCGTCGCCCGGAGCCGGCAGGGTGCGCTCCCGGACGTGATAGTCCAGGTCGACCTCGCCGTCGTCGGCCCAGTACGGGTGGTCCAGGCCGAAGGGGACGCGGACCAGGCGCTGCCGTAGCTGCGGCACCGCGGCCATGCGTTCCGCCAGCCTGTGCTGGATCTTCTCCCGGGACAGATCCTTGCCGAGTACGGCCAGCCCGCCGATGTTGGCGATGTTGGTGTCGGTCTCGAAGTTCAGGAACTGCGCGTCCAGCGCGCTGAGCTGCCGCATGTCTCCCACCTCAGGCCTGCTGTCCGTGAGCGGCCACGTGATTGGCACCCTTCACTTCCGTACCACGGCCACGGCACAGCGGGCGTGGTGCAACACTCCGTGGCTGACCGACCCGAGCAGCGCCGAGCGTATTCCGCCGCGCCCGTGCGCACCGGTGACCAGTCCTCCCTTTCTCCCATCGCACCCTGCGCGGCCCTGCCGTCCCAGGGCCATAAGTCCCTCGCGGCCAGGGCCAAAGACCACGGCAGACTCCCTCCGCCGGCGATCTTCGAGGGGGTAGAGCAGAGTCCCGACCGCGGACCCGCCGGTCAGTCGGGTTCCAGCTGAGATCTCCGAAAACGCCACGACACGTTCCGCTCAGGCGGGTGGACGGCGGCCAGCGCACGTGCCAGCGCCTCTTGTGGGGAAGCGCTGGTGTCGATCTCGATCGCGCCCGCCCACGGCGGCATGGCCGCGGTCATGGCGGCGCCGACGGTTTCGTCCGCGTCGGAGAGCTCCGGCGGGCGGGTGGCGAGCCGAGCGGAGGCGATCTGAGGCAGGACGGTGCACAGGAGCGCGACCATGTCGCTGGAGGTCCGGACGGCCACGTCCGCGGCCGTCGCACGATGCCGCTCTTCGCTCCAGGATGCGTCCAGGACGACCGGCTCGCCCTGTGCGAGCAGGAGTTCGGCGCGTGACAGCAGTTCGGCGTAGGTGCGGGCGGTGTGGCAGGGGTCGTAGATGCCCTGCCGGTACGGCGCGCTCGCGGACTGCGCCGGATCGAGACCGGCCAGTTCCTTAGCGGATGCGGTCACTGCGCAGCAGCGTGTACCCGAGCCGGTCGGCCAGCGCGCCGCCCAGCGTCGTTTTCCCGCTCGCGGGTGGGCCGCCGACCAGAACCAGCGTGACGGCTCCCGCGTGCAGATGGCGGAGCGCGAGCTCGGCCAGCCGCCGTGCCTCCCACTCGGCGTCTATGTCGCCTTGCCGGTGGCGCAGGCAGGCGACCTTGGCGCGGACGAACGCCCGGTAGGCGACGTAGTGGTGCCACAGCGCCGTCGGCGCCGGATCGCCGCTGAACTCGACGTACCAGCGCAGGAACAGCTCGGCCAGCCGCGGCGCTCCCAGCCATTCGAGGTCCATGGCGAGGAAGGCGGCGTCGTCCAGGCCGTCCACGAAGCGCAGGCGCTCGTCGAACTCCAGGCAGTCGAGAATCCGAGAGGCGCATCGCCGAGGGCCGCATCGTCGACGGCCACGGCGATCTGGGACGGGCGGTGGCACGGGGGTCGGGGTCGAACTCGCCGCGCAGCAGGTCCAGCTCGCTGACCACGCCGACCAGGCGGTCGTCGTCGTCCACCACCGGAGCGGCGGTGATGTCATGGCCGTACAGCGTCCGCACGGCCCGCCGCACCGGGTCGGCACCGCGGACCGTGACGGCCGGGCTGCTCATGGCCTCGCGCACGAACATGGCTACCGGTGCAGGCGGCCGTTGTAGTCGACGACCGCCAGCCTCTTGACGTCATGGGCATCCATGAGGCGAGCGGCCGCGACCACCGAGGCATCGGCGGAGATGGTGACAGCGGGGCTGGTCATCAGGTCGGCGGCGGTCATGCGCATGGCCCGTCAGCTCCTTTCCGGCTTCTACGCGAGGGACGCGCCGGAATCTCGCGCTCCTCCTTGTCGGTCGCTTTCATCACAGCTCCGGGCGGAGGCAGGGCATAGGGCCGGAAGTCCCGAGTGGTGGCGGTCGTTGGTCGGGGTCGTTCTCGCCTCTCCTGCGTCTGACCTGGTCAGCCCCGGTCCCGAGGACTTTGGGAACCCATGGGCGGGGACCTTCGGCCCTACTGCGGCCGTCGGAGACGCGCCAGCATGGAGTGATCCGGTAAGACGGTCTGCGCCCCGTGGCAGCACTCGACTGGAGGCGGAGATGAAGAGGAAGTTTGTCCATCCAGGCCCGTACAGAAGCCCCTTTGAGCTTTTCAAGCAGGCAGTGAACGGCACGGCGAAGGTCACGGTCTGTGGAGAGGTCGACGTCGCGACGGCGCCACCACTGGAGGACCTGCTTATCGGCACGATGAACGGCCCGAGCTCGACCATCGAGGTCGACCTGGGCGACGTGTCGTTCATGGATGTGTCGGGACTGACGGCGCTCATCCGCGCCGACGACAGAGCCCGGGACGTCGGCGCGCACCTCTACCTGTCCCGTGTCCCCGAACGCGTCGCCCGCCTGCTCAGGATCTTCGACCTGGACCACCGGTTCTCCATCCTCGCCTGATCACTGGGCCCCCTCCAGGTCCGGGTCAAAGCTCTGACCGCGAAAGGGCAAAGCCTCAGAACCAGGCCGTTGTGGCCTCCCGTACGGCGCTGTGGTCTGCCAAGAGTGGACATGTGAACGGGACAAGGGGCGTGGTGATCGGCTACGACGGCTCCGACCACTCGATGCAGGCCCTGGACTGGGCGATGGACGAGGCTGAGCTCCGAAAGCTGCCCCTCGTCGTCTGCCACGCGTGGCAATGGCCGTACGGCGACGGTGATCCGGCGGCCCGTGAGTCGCTGCGCCATGCGGCCGAGCACGTGCTGTGGCACGGCGCCGACTGCGCACGAGCCAGCTCCCCCGGACTGGACGTGCGCCCTGATCTGTACGAGGGCTCGACGACCGTACGGCTGGAGGAGCTGTCGGCCGATGCCGGGCTGCTCGTGGTCGGCTCGCGTGGACTGGGCGCCGTGGCGCGAGCGGTGATCGGCTCCGTGGCAGCCCATGCCGTGGCCCACGCGCAGTGCCCGGTCATCGTCGTCCGTGGCAGGGGTCCGCTGCCTCGCAGGCCCCGCGAGGGGCCGATCGTGGCGGGCCTGGCGGACGACGGCAAGGCCGACGCGGTGCTCGCCTTCGCCTGCGCGGAAGCGAGCGTACGCGGCCTTCCGCTGCTCGCGGTGCACGCCTGGCACCAGCCTCCGGTGGCCTGGGGAGGGATCGCGTTCCCGGCGCTCGACCCCATGGCCGTCCGAGACGCCGCCGACACCTGGCTGGCGCAGGCCCTCCGGCCGTGGAGGGAGAAGCAGCCGAATGTCATGATCGAGGCGCGTACGACACAGTCACCGGCAGGCGAGGCGCTCGCCGCAGTCACGGACGCGACCCTGGTGGTCGTCGGGAGCCCGCACGGACGGTTCGGCTCCGTGGCGGCGGCCATGCTGCGGCATGCGCCGTGCCCGGTCGCGATCGTGCGTTGAGCACGAGCCCGATGCGGTCCATATCCGGCATCCCGCCTCGGCGTCCGCCCTGCCGTTCGTCACCTCTTGGCGCGCCATGCCTTGGTCGGCGGCCGGCATGCGCCGCACTTCTTTATATTCACACCGTGTCGTCACACAACCTCGACCAACGTCCCTGGGCAGTACATCCAGCCCGATCCGTGGCCGATCGGCTCAGCGGCGGACGCGGTAGCGGATGTGGGTGGCCTCTGGGGTGTCGATCACCTGAATGATCTCCAACTCGATCTCCGACGGCAGGACGTCGAACAACCGGCGCCCTGCGCCCAGGAGTACTGGAATGTGGTGGATCTGCACTTCATCCAGCACTCCGGCCTGGAGGGCCTGCTGCACCGTGTACGCGCCGCCACGAATCTGGACGTCCCGTTCCCCGGCGGCGGCCTTCGCCTGCGCCATCGCGCTTTCGATCCCGTCGTTCACGTAGGTCACCAGCGGATAGCCCCACCTGGCGGCCGGGCCGGGCGGCCGGTGGCTGGGGACGAAGATCGGCAGACCGCCGTGAGAGCCGCCCCAGTGGTCCATGAGCTCAGCGGTCCGCCGTCCCGCGAGGATCGCACCAGCCCCGTTCCATTCGTCTTGGAACTGCTTGACCGGCTCGGGATGCTGGTCCGAGTCAGCCCACTTGTGCAGCCGCTCGCCATCGTCGCCACCGAGAAAGTCGTTGGGATCGGCGATGTACCCGTCGAGGGACATCGACATGTCGAGCACTGATTTGGACATGGCCCACTCCTTGTCTTCAACGGCGTGGCTCCTCGGCCACCGGCCGCTCCCTAGTTCGGAGATTAACTGTGTCCCCCGAACACTGTGTACGCTAGAGACAGTTTTGACGGATGGCAAGTGGGAGGCGACATGTCGGCCAACGAAGATCCAAGGGCACTGGCCGAACTGTTGTGGGGCCTGCGGAAGCCGCGCACCAGAGGCCCCCGGCCCGCTTTCGACCTCGCCCGGCTGGCCGACACCGCCGTCAAGGTCGCCGATACCGAGGGCCTGGAGGCGGTCTCCATGCACCGCATCGCCGCCGAGCTCGGCCTCACCAAGATGGCCCTGTACCGCTACGTCAACGGCAAGACAGAGCTGATGGCCATCATGATCGAGGCGGCGGTCGGCACACCCCCCGACCTGAGCGGGGCGGCCGGCTGGCGGGCCAAGCTGGAGGAGTACGCCCGCGAACTGTCCGCCGCCTGGCGGCGCCACCCCTGGCTGCCGTCGATCACCGTGGGCGACCGCGTCATGGGACCACGTGAGACCGCATGGCCCGAAACAGCCCTCAGCGCCCTCACCGACACCCCCCTGACCGAACGCGAACGGCTCGACGCGGTCATGATGGTGTCCCACCACATCCGCGCCACCCACCCGGCCGCCACCCAAGGCACTCAGACCTGGACGGACGGCAGCGCCGCCCCCATCATGCGCGACCTGCTACTCCTCAACGCCAGCCGTTTCCCGCTGCTGGCCACCACCGTGGCCATCCCCTCGACCACCACCACCCGGGAGTTCGGCCTCCTCGCCCTCCTTGACGGTCTCGAACGCACCATCACCCAACGCACCCACAACAACGGCGATGAACAAGCGGCTTCGCCCCCAGATCCTCCGTAAGCGGCGACCACCAGCGGGCCCCCGAACAGGACCTGCCCATCGCGGCCGGCACCTCGGTTCCGACGGGTGGATCCGCCCAAGGTCGCGCCCGACCACACCAAGGAGATGGTGTCACCGGGCTGGAACAGACCAGGCCAGCACGGGGTGTCCCGCCCGGACGAAGCTTGCGCCTTCCGGATCCACTTTGCAGCTCGGCGGGACGCGCCAGCATGAACCCCCGGACGGGCAGCGAACGGCAAGGTTCCCGACCTCCCAGGCACCGAATATGCAAAGTAGGTCTGAACGAAATCGCCGGATGCTGTTCGGACCTACTTTGCGACCCACAGGTCAGCGCGGACGTCCCCGGCAGAGTTCGACCGAACAGGACACCCGCCTCCCGTTGGCCGGAGGCGGGCGGTTGCGCGTTGTCGGCACTACTTCAGCCAGGGCGTGCGCCGGACGATCGGCAGGTTGCCGAGTCCGAGCGTGGTGCCCGCGCCGGCCAGGGCGAGGCCGATGAGGACGATCGAGTAGATGATGTGGTCGTCCATGAAGGGGTTGGTGTCCAGGGGCAGTTCGGCCGCCCACATGAGGACCAGCATGAGGCTGCCGGCGACCGCGGCGATCCGGGTGCCGACGCCCAGGACCAGCGCCAGGCCGACGCCGAGCAGGCCCCCCATGAACAGCCAGTCCACCCACGGCTGCCCGGCCAGCGAGCTGAAGAAGCCGCCGAGCGCGTTCTCACCGGTGCCCTTGAGGAAGCCGGTGGTGGGGCTGCCGCCGGAGATCCAGGCACGATTGGCAGGGGTGGCGAAGCCCCAGCCGAAGGTCTTGTCCAGGAACGCCCACAGGAAGATCCACCCGATCGAGATCCTGGTGATCGCCCAGACGTAGTCGACCGGGCGCCTGGCCGCGGGGGAGACAGTGGTCGGTGCGGCGGGCCGGTTGACACTGGTGGCCATGATGGCCCCCTTTCAGTGGTGATTCGTCGTCCTCGTCACACCACAAGCACACCGTCTGCGACCTTTCAGGAGCAGTGCCGTACGACCTACAGCACAGGGACCTTCGTCCCGCCTTGAACGGCGGACGCCGGCGCCCTCTGCGCCGAAGAGGTTGAACAGGTCGCCGGCACTGGCCCGGTCCACCTCGACCGGGCCAGTGCGCTCCTCGCGGCGTCCCGCTGTCATGACCAGGTCCAGCCACCGCCGCGCTCGGCGATGATCCGGTTGAGGTGCGCGAAACAGAAGTTCAGCCCGGGCGTGGTGCCCCGGTGACCCAGCAGGCGCGGCTTGACGTGCTCCGGCCGCAGCGGCTCCGTCAAGCAGCGGGTTGTCGAGCAGCGGACCTCACAACGGGACGTGCCAGCGCAGCCGCGTGCCCTTTCCCTCCGGGCCCGGGCTCTCCAGCTCTGCGGTTCCGCCGAGGCGGCCGGCCCGTTCCTCGATGTTGCGCACACCGCTCCGACGTCCGCTCTGCTTCAGGCCGACGCCGTTGTCCGAGACCGTGAGGGTGAGGCCGTCGCTCGCCACCTCGACGGAGACGGCGGCCCGGGTGGCGTGGGAGTGGCGGACCACGTTGGACAGGGCCTCGCGCAGGACGGCCAGCAGGTGCTCGGCGACGGGTTCGGGCACCAGCGTGTCGATCTGCCCTTCCATGCGCAGGCCCGGCATGAATCCCAGATGGCTGCCGGCGCCCTCCACCAGATCCACGATCTGCGCCCGCAGGCTGACCGCGGCCTGGTCATGAGAGACCTGCAGGGCGAAGATGGACGAGCGGATCTGCCGGATCGTCTCATCCAGCTCGTCGATGCCGCGCTGCAGCCGTTTGGCCGCCTCCGGATGGTCCACCAGCCGCACCGTGCTCATGAACGTCATCGCGGTCGCGAACAACCGCTGGATCACCACATCGTGCAGGTCCTTGGCGATCCGGTCCCGGTCCTCCAGCAGGCCGAGCCGCTCCGCGTCCCGGCGTGCCTCGGCCAGTTCCAGCGCGATCGCCGCCTGACCGGCGAAGGCATGCAGCATCTGCTGGTCCGCGGTGCTGAACGGCAGCCGCCCGCTCCGCTTGGCCAGTGCGAGCACCCCATGCACATGCGGCAGGGTGCCCAGCGGGATCATGAGCCCAGGGCCGTAACCCAGCCGCTGCAACGGCGAGTCCGGGTAGGGAGCGCTCTGCGGGTCCGCGTCGGACATCGGCTCCCCCTGGGCGAACACGTCGCCCGCGAGCGTGGCCGACACCTCGAAGGCGGTCCCCAGCACTTCCTCCGCGCCGTCTCCTTCGGCGACCTCCACCCGCAGCGAGTCGCCCGCCGGATTCGGCAGCAGCACCTGGACCAGGTCGGCGTCGCTCATCTCGCGGGCGCGGGCGGCCACCGCGGTGAGCACCTGACCCGGCTCGGCGCCGGACAGCAGGCTCGTGGTGATCTCCGAGGAGGCCTGCAGCCAGGTCTCGCGCCGCCGCGACTCCTCGTACAGGCGGGCGTTCTCGACGGCGACGCCGGCCGCGGTGGCCAGCGCGATCACGATGGCCTCATCCTCTTCGTCGAAGTCGCCGCCGCCGCGTTTCTCGGTCAGGTAGAGGTTGCCGAACACCTCGTCGCGCACCCGTACCGGGACGCCGAGGAAGGAACCCATCGGCGGGTGGCCGGGCGGGAAGCCGTACGACTCGGGGTGGTCGGAGATGCGGCGCAGCCGCAGCGGCCGGGCGTCCTTGATCAGCAATCCGAGCAGGCCGAGGCCGTGCGGCCAGTGCTCGATGCGGGCGATCTCCTCCTCGCTCAGCCCGACCGGGATGAACTGGAGGAGCGTGCTCTCCAGCCCCACCACGCCGAGCGCGCCGTAACTGGCGTCGACCAGCTTGGTCGCGGTCTCCACGATGCGGCGCAGCACTGTCTCCAGGTCGAGGTCGCTGCCCACGGACACGACGGCTTCGAGCAGCGCGTGCACCCGGTCGCGGGTGGCCAGCACGGCCGTGAGCCGTACCTGCAGCTCGGCCAGCAGCTCATCGAGCCGCATCTGCGGCATCAACGGACGGTGCTCGCTTTCCATGTCGATCAGTCTCGCACCGCGGCGGAACGCCGCCTAGCCTCCCACCACGAGCAGCCCCGTCTCCGGCCCCACCTGTCGGCCGGCTCCCCCGCGAGCAGGTCGCCGGCGAAGGAGCAGGGACCTTCGGCCCGAAGGTGAAGGTCGTCCGGCACTGTCCGCGCCTCGGCCCGTCAGACACCCTCAGTGATGGGGAGCCGTGTCACGTCCATGCCGTCCGGCCTGCGCGACACCTGACGAACGGGGGACCCGGCATGCATGAGGGATATGACGTACTGTTGCGCGACGGCGGCATCGCCCACGTGCGCCCGCTCCGCCCCGCCGACCGTGCGGCCCTGCACAAGCTGGTGGACCGCTCGTCGGAGCGCTCCGCGTATCTGCGCTTCTTCACCGGCGGCCGCAGCACCGCGCACGCCTACATCGACCGCATCACCGGCGACACGTACGCCGGCCGCGCGCGGGTGGCCGACCTGCACGGCCGGCTGGTCGCGGTCGCCGAGTACATCCCGATCGACGAGGGCCGCGCCGAGCTGGGCATCCTCCTGGACGACGCCGTACACGGGCACGGCCTGGGCACGCTGCTGCTGGAGCATCTGGCCGTGGACGCCGCCGAGCACGGCGTGCGCGAGCTGGTGGCCGACGTGCTGGCCGAGAACCGGCCGATGATCCGGGTGCTGCACGACCTGGGCCTGCCGGTGGGGCAGCACTTCGAGGACGGCGCGCTGCACGTCAGCATCGCCGCGGAGCCCACCCCCAGGCTGCTCGCGGCCATCGAGGCTCGCGACCACGAGGCCGGGCGGGCGTCCCTCGCCCGGGTCCTGGCCCCCCGCTCGGTGGCGGTGATCGGCGCCGGCCGCGACGAACACGCCGTCGGCCACAAGGTGCTGCGCAACCTCATCGACGGCGGCTACTGCGGGCCGATCCATCCCGTCAACCCCAACGCCACCGAGATCGCGGGGCTGGCCTGCCACGCGAAGGTACCCCACGGCGTGGATCTGGCGGTCGTCGCCGTGCCTGCCCGTCACGTCCTGGACGTCGCGCGCGACTGCGCGGAGGCGGGGGTGGCCGGGCTGGTCGTACTGACGTCGGGGTTCGCCGAGGCCGGGCAGTCAGGCGTGGAGTCGGAGCTGCTGGCGCTCTGCCGCGACGCCGGGATGCGGCTCATCGGCCCGAACTGCCTCGGCGTGATCAACACGGGAGCCTGGCTCAACGCCAGCTTCCTGCCGCACCGCCCGGCCCGGGGCTGCGTGGCGCTGATGTCGCAGTCCGGGGCCGTGGGAGCGGCGCTGCTGGACCGGCTGGAGGTCTCGTCGTTCGTCTCGGTCGGCAACAAGGCCGACGTCAGCGGCAACGACCTGCTGGAGTACTGGGAGGACGACGACGACACCTGCGTGATCGCGCTGTATCTGGAGTCGTTCGGCAATCCCCGCAAGTTCGCCCGCATCGCCCGCCGGGTCGGCAAGCGCAAGCCGATCCTGCTGGTCAAGAGCGGCCGCGGCGAAGCCGGCGGCCGGGCGGTGCGCTCGCACACCGCCGCCGCGGCCACCCCCGACGTGGCGGTGGACGCGCTCACCGGCGCTGCCGGAGTCATCCGGCTCGACAGCGTGAACGAGCTGATCGACACCGCCAAGCTCCTGGCCGCCCAGCCGCTGCCCGCCGGCCGCCGGGTGGCCGTCGTCGGCAACTCGGGCGGCCCGCAGGCGATGGCCGCCGACGCCTGCGAACGCCACGGCCTCGTCGTTCCCGAGCTGCCGCCCGGGCTGCTGACCGCCCGCGCCGCCGCCGCGCTGGGCAACCCGGTCGACCTGACCGCCGACGCCACCGCCGCCGAGATCGGCGCCGCCGTCGGGACGCTCGCCGCCTCGCCCGAGATCGACGTGATCCTCGTCGTCTACACCCCGCCCTTCGGCGACGGCCTGGAAGCGACCCGCCAGGCCATCGCCGACGCCACCAAGGCCGCGGCCAAGACCGTGCTGGCCTGCGTCGTCGGCCATGACGACCTGATCGACGGCCGCGTGCCCAGCTACGCCTTCCCCGAGCAGGCCGTCCAGGCCCTGGCCCACATGGTGCGCTACGCCGAGTGGCGCCGGCGCCCCGTCGAGCCTGTCCCCGTCCCCCCACAGGCCGACGAGAAGACGGCACGCGAGATCGTTCACGCGGAGCTGGAGGCGCATCCGGACGGCGGCTGGCTCTCCCCTGCCGACGCCGCCCGGCTGCTCGGCTGCTACGGCGTGACGCTGGTCGAATCCGTCGACGTGGACAGCCCTGAGACGGCCGCCGCGGCAGCCGCCCGCGTCGGGCTGCCCGTGGCGCTCAAGTCCACGGGTCCCGTGCACAAGAGCGAGGCCGGCGGCGTCCGGCTCAACCTCCGGACCCTCGACGAGGTACGGCAGGCCTACCACGACATGTCGGCGCGCATCGGCCCCGAGATGACCGGCGCGATCGTCCAGCGCATGCTGCCCGGCGGCGTGGAGATCATCGTCGGCGGCGTCAACTACCCGGCGTTCGGGCCACTGGCCATGGTCGGCATGGGCGGTGTGACGGCCGACCTGCTGGCCGACCGCGCCTTCCGGGTGCCCCCGATCACCGACGCCCTCAACATGATCGACGAGCTGCGCTGCGCCCCGCTGCTGCACGGCTACCGCGGCTCGCCACCCGCCGACGTCACCGCGCTGGCGGATCAGGTCGTACGGATCAGCAGGCTGCTCGAAGACCTGCCCCAGGTGGCCGAACTCGACCTCAACCCGGTCATCGTCGCACCGGAGGGCGCCACCACGGTGGACGCCCGGATCCGGGTGGCACCCTGCGAGCCGTCGCCCTCACCGCTGCTGCGGCGGATGCGCTGACGGCCGCGAGCGCCAGGGCGCACCTGCCCACCACGACCCGGGACGTTGGTCCTGGTCATCAGGGTCGCATGGCACTGGCGGGCCAGTGCCATGCGACCGCAGGCTCGGGGAAGGGGACACATGACGCGGGGGGCGACATGAAACGTCCGGCAACAGCGGCGATCGCGGTCGGGGCGGCGCTGGCCGCCGCGGCGGCGGTGACCGGCATCGCCGGCGCCACGACCGGCGCCACGCCTGGCACGACGGCCGGCACCACGCCGCCTGCGGCCGCCGGGCAGCCGACGGCCACGCCGACCGGCTGGGGTCCCATGGGCCCGTGCGGCTGGATGCACAACATGCACGTGAGCGACGAGGCCGGCTATCTCACCCATATGGTGGCCCACCATGAAGAAGCAGTAGCCGCGGCCCGGCAGCTTCAGCGCTCGAACCGGCCAGGGATGCGCGCCCTGGGCGCCTCGATCGTCACGACGCAGAACGCCGAGATCGCCACCATGAAGGAGTGGCTGGCCACGTGGTATCCGGGGCATCCAGGGGCGCGCGACTACCGGCCGATGATGCGCGACCTGTCCGGACTGTCCGGCGATGCGCTCGATGAGGCGTTCCTGCAGGACATGATTCCGCACCACATGGTGGCGATCAGGATGTCGCAGCAGCTGCTGATGTCCGGGCGGGCCGAGCATCCCGAGGTCGCGGAACTCGCCACGAAGATACGCGACAACCAGCATGCCGAGATGTTCCGGATGCGCCACTACCTGGCGGACTGGTTCGGTGAACGGGGTAGGCCCTGTGGAAGATGGGACAGGCCGGGCCCACACGGGCCGCGCCACATGATGGACTGAGCTCGGGCCGGCGGCGCTGACCAAGTCAGGCATGGCGGCGGACGACGGCGACCGGGCAGTGAGCGTAGTGCAGCACGCCGTGGCTGACGGAGCCCAGCACCGCGGACGCCATGCCGCCGTGCCCCCGGTTGCCCACCACGATCAGGTCGGCGTCCCTGGACGCGTCGGTGAGAGCCGCCACCGGATGAACGGAGGTGATGTCCTCGATCACGTCGACCTCGGGGTGCTTGGCCCGCCAAGGGGTGAGGCGATCGCGAAGGAACTCGTACTGGGCTCGTTGGAGCCGGTCCAGGTCGAGCGAGACCGCATGGACGGGGACAGCGTAGGCGTAGAGGGCCCGCAGCGCCGCCCGGCGCAGGGACGCCTCGGCGAAGGCATGGGCCAGGGCGGGCTCGCAGGAATCGGTCGCGTCCACGCCCACCACGAGCCGCCCGCGTTCGGCCGCCGCCTCCCGTACCACGACGACCGTGCCGTGGACATGGCCCGCCACCCCCAGGCTCACCGAGCCGAGCAACGCGCTGGCGAATCCCCCTCTCCCGCGGCGGCCGACCACCAGCTCGGCGGCCGACTCCGCCCGCACCCGCAGGTCCGCCACCGCCGATCCGGTCACCACCCTGGCGGTGACCTGGACGTCGGGCCATCCGGCCATGACCGTCCGGACCTTCTCCTCCAGCATCACCTCGGCGGCCTCGCCAAGCGTCTCGAGCAGGCCGGGGATGGGATAACGCGGAAGATCGTAGGTGCCGCGTTCGATCACGTGCACGAGCTCAAGCCGGAGCCCCTTGCGTGCCGCGTCGTCGGCTGCCCAGGTGAGCGCGGCGTCGGCGCCCGGCGAACCGTCGGTTCCCACGACGATGACATCGTTCATGGTCGCGCCTTTCGTCAACAGCCTTCCCTGTGCGTACCTCCTGCCCGGAACGCGACAAAGCCACAGCAAAGGCGCTCAAGACTGCGCCGTGGTCACCGCACGTGTGTCCTGACCAGGGAAAACGGGAAGGTCGTCCCTTGTGGATCGTCCCTTTGACGCGTTCCGTGCCCTGGCCGACCGGCGTGGCCGGCCCGGGGGGCGGCTGGTCGAGGCTCTGGCCCAGGCCGCGTCCGAGACGCTCAGCGGCCCTGAGGCGTGGGCGCCGGAGATCGCGCGCCGGTTCGGGCTGCCCGCGGCGGCCGGGCTCGGCCCGGCGAGCTTCTACGCCGATCTGGCCACCGGGCATGGGCGTCGTCATGTACGTGTGTGCACCGCGACCGCGTGTTTCGCGGCCCAGGGCAACCGGCACCTGCCCGAGATCGAGCGCGCTCTCGGCATCGAGAGCGGCGAACCCACGCCTGAGGCGTCCGTGCAGCCGGTCCGGTGCCTGGGGTACTGCTACGCGGGGCCCGCCTGCCTGGACGGTGCGACGCCCTGCAGCGGTCCCTCGGTCGCCGAGCAGGTGGCGGGGCGGGTGCGGCCGTACGCGCCGCCGATCCCGGTGGCCGACGTCACCGGCGAGCCGGTCGTCCTGGCCGGGATCGTCGCGGGTCAGCCTGCCTGGCGGTCCTGGGTGGAGACCGTCGGCCGGCGGACGCCCGAGCAGATCGCCTCACAGGTGGCCGTCTCCGGGCTGCGCGGGCGCGGCGGGGCCGGGTTCCCGGTGGCCGGCAAGTGGGCGGCCGCGGGCCGTTCGCCGGACACCGTGGTGGTCGCCAACGGCGACGAAGGAGACCCCGGCTCGTACGCCGACCGGCTGCTGATGGAGGAGGATCCCGGGCGGGTGCTCGAAGGGCTGGCGCTGGCCTGCCTGGCCTGCGGGGCGCGGCGTGGGGTGGTGCTGGTGCGCTCGGAGTATCCGCGGGCGCTGGCCCGGATGCGTGCGGCTCTGGCGCAGGCGTACGAGGACGGGCATCTCGGGACGCGGGTGCACGGCAGCGATGTGGATCTCGACGTCGAGGTGGTGAGCGGCGCGGGATCGTACGTGTCAGGTGAGGAGACGGCGCTGATCGCCGGGCTGGAGGGCGGCCGTGGCTGTGCGCGGGCGCGCCCGCCGTACCCGACCGGCAAGGGCTTGTGGGACGCGCCCACCGTGGTCAACAACGTCGAGACCCTGGCCGCGGTCCCGTGGATCGTCCGGCACGGCGGCCACGCCTACGCCCGCCGCGGCACTCCAAGTGAGACGGGCACGAAACTGGTCTGCCTCTCGGAGCGGTTCGCCCGTCCCGGCTGCTACGAGGTCGAGCTCGGTACGCCGCTGCGCCGGATCGTCACCGAGTTGGGCGGCGGCCTGCGCGACGGCGCCCGGCTCGCCGTGCTGCAGGTCGGCGGCCCGCTGGGCGGGTTCCTGCCGGAAGACGAGCTGGACGTGCCGCTGAGCGAGGCCGCGCTGGGCCGGCTCGGCGCGGCGCTCGGCCATGCCGGCCTGGTGGCCGTCGACCATCGGCCGGCGCCGGAGGACGTGCTGCGGCACGTGTGGGGGTTCGCCGCCGCCGAGAGCTGCGGCGCCTGTTCGCCCTGCCGGGTCGGCTCGCGCCGCGGGCTGGAGCTGGCCACGGCGGGCGGCCCGCCCGGGGAGGCGTACGCCCGCATGCTGGAGCTGATGAGCCGGGCCAGCCTGTGCGCGTTCGGCCGCCGGGTGCCCGCGGCCGTGCGGAGTCTGGCCCGCGCCTACGGAGACCGGCTGCGGGGGTGGGGCGGATGAGGGTGATCGTGGACGGCGCCGGAGTCACCGTGCCCGAGGGCGTCACGGCGCTCTCCGCGGTCCGTGCGGCGGCCGTCGGCCTCCCGACGCTCTGCCACGACGACCGCCTGTCGCCCGTGGGCTCCTGCCGTACCTGCTTGGTACGGCTGGACGGCCACGTGGTCGCGGCCTGCGTGACCCCCGTGACGGAAGGCGCCCAGATACAGGTCGAGCAGGACGATCTGTGCCGGCTCCGGCACGACGCCGTGGAGCTGATCGTCTCCGCCCTTCCCGGCCATGCCCTGGAGGGCGACACCGAGCTGGCCCGGCTGTGCCGGACGCTCGACATCGGCCCCGGAGCCGCCGAACCGGCGCGCGGCCAGGACGACAGCCACCCCTACGTACGGCTGGACCGCGACCTGTGCATCGCCTGCGGCCGATGCGTACGCATGTGCGCCGAGGTCCAGGGCACCTTCGCACTCACGCTGACGGGACGCGGCGGCGACACCGTGGTCGCTCCGGGAACCGGTGGCCCATGGGCGGAATCCGACTGCGTCGCCTGCGGCGGCTGCGTGGACACCTGCCCCACAGGCGCTCTCACCGAGCCCGGCCTGCCGCTGGGCACCCGGTCGTCCGCACTCACGCGTACCCGCACCACCTGCGGCTACTGCGGCGTCGGCTGCGCTCTGGACGTGCTGACCCGCGACGGCGAGGTCACCGCCGTCAAGCCCGCCCACGACGGCCCGGTCAACCGCGGGCACGCCTGTGTCAAGGGCCGCTTCGCCCACGGATTCCTCCGCTCCCCCGAGCGGCTCACCCGGCCGCTGCTGCGCCGCGGTTCCCGGCTGGAGCCGGTGGACTGGCCCGAAGCACTCGACCACGTCGCCCGCGGAATGCGGGCGGCGATCGCCGAGGCGGGCCCTGACACCGTGGCGGCGATCTCCTCGGCCCGGGCCACCAATGAGGAGAACTACCTCATCCAGAAGTTCATGCGGACGGTCATCGGCACCAACAACGTCGACAACTGCTCACGCCTGTGCCACTCCCCCTCCGCCGCCGGGCTGACCGCCGCGTTCGGGCTGTCCGGCGGCACCGACAGCTTCGACGACGCCGAGCACGCCGACTGCCTGCTCGTGGTGGGCGCCAACCCGATCGAGGCGCACCCGGTCGTCGGGGCCCGGCTGCTGCAGCACGTGCTGCGCGGCGCGCGGCTGGTGGTCGCCGACCCGCGCCGCGTCGGGCTGGCCGAGCACGCGGACGTGCATCTGCGGGCCCGGCCGGGCACCAATGTCGCGCTCTTCAACGGGCTCGCCCACGTCCTGCTCGACGAGGGCCTGGCCGACCTGGACTTCCTCCGCCGCCGGGCCACCGGCCTGGCCGAGCTCACCGCGCTCCTCGAGGACTACCCACCCGGCCGCGTGTCGGAGATCACCGGCGTTCCCGTGCCCGACCTCGTGGCGGCGGCCCGCCTGTACGGCCGGGCCGAGCGACCCGCGATCATCTACGGACTCGGCGTGACCGAGCACCTGCACGGCACAGACGGCGTGCGTACGCTGTCCAACCTCGCGATACTGCGTGGCGCGGTCGGCACCGGCCGCGGCTACGGCGTGAATCCGCTGCGCGGCCAGAACAACGTCCAAGGCGCCTCCGACATGGGCGCCCTGCCCGACCTGCTCCCGGGCTACGCCGCGGTCGGCGACCCCGCGGCTCGTGCCAGGGCCGAGCGGGTCTGGGGCGTCCCGGTGCCGCGGACCGCCGGCCTGCGCATCCCGGAGATGTTCGCCGCCGCGCGGGCCGGCGACCTGCGCGTTCTGTGGGTCGTCGGAGAGGACGTCTGCGCCACCGACCCGGACACCAACCTGGTCGTCGCGGCGCTGGAAGCCTGTCCCCTGGTCGTGTGCCAGGAGCTGTTCCTGTCCGAGACCGCCCGCCACGCCGACGTGGTGCTGCCCGCCGCGTCCTGGCTGGAGAAGGACGGGACCTTCGTCAACTTCGACCGGCGCTTCCAGCGGGTGCGGCCCGCCCTGTCCCCGCCCGGGCAGGCGCGCACCGACTTCGCCATCGTCCAGGCCCTCGCCGCCACGCTGGGAGCCGATCTGGGCTGCCCCACCCCGGCCGCCGCCCTGGCCGAATGCGGCCGGGTCGCGCCCGTCTTCGGCGGCATCTCGCACCAGCGGCTCGACCAGGAGGGCGCCCTCGCCTGGCCGTGCCCCGACGCCGGCCGGCCGGGGACGGGCAAGCTCTACCTGGACCGGTTCGCCACCGCGGACGGGCTGGCTCACCTCGCCGCCCTGCCCTACCTCCCGCCGGGCGAGAGCCCCGACGGCGACTACCCGTTCATCCTGGTCACCGGCCGCCGGTGGGCGCACTACAACTCCGGCAGCATGACCAGACGCACCGGCAACCTCCGCCTCGATCCCGCCGACAGGATCGACGTCAACCCCGCCGACGCCGCCCGCCACGCTGTCCGCGACGGCGACCCGGTCACCGTGGAGAGCCGCCACGGACGCGCCACGCTGAACGCCCGCATTACCGACGAAACAGCGCCCGGCCAGCTCTTCTGCGCGTTCCATTTCCCCGCCAGCCGGGTGAACGCCCTCACCTCCGGCCACGCGGACACGGTCACGTCGTGCCCCGAGTACAAGGTCACCGCCGTACGACTGTCACCCGGCGGACCCCCTTAGAGCCTCTCGGGCTGGGCGTTCTAGGTCAGGCAGCGAGCGTCGAACCGCGTACGACAAGCTTGGTAGCACGTTCGATGTGGCGGTATTCGATGTCCTCGCCGGCGGCCAGGCGCAGCGCGGTGCGCAGGGCGACGGCGCCCATTTCGCGCAGCGGCTGGCGTACGGTGGTCAGCTGCGGCGAGGTCATGGTGGCGATCTCGGTGTCGTCGAAGCCGACGACACCGAGCTCCTCGGGGATACGCAGACTGCGGGCCCTGGCCGCCTGTATGGCGCCCATGGCGCTCTCGTCGCCGGCCGCGAAGATGGCCGTGGGCGCGGGGCGCAGGTCGAGCAGGGCGGCTCCTTCTCGCATCCCGTCGGGATGGCCGAAGCCCGGAGTGCGGATGATTCCTGCCTGGCACCTGCCCTTCGGCAGAGGACGCCCGGCAGCGATGGTCTCCTCCTCCGATGACTGGTGATCCGAGCGGCGCCTTGCAGAAGAGACGGCGTCACCCCGCCTACCCGGTGCACCTGATCACCGAGTCGGGCATGGGCTACCGCTTCACTCCCTCACGATTCGCGCGTTGCGGCATTTTGCGATACATGGTGTATATATCAGATACAGTCTGATCTCTTAGAAACGACATGTCGATACCCCCACAACGAAAGGCATGCGATGCCCAGCGCCGAAGCCCACGTCACGACGGACCGCGCCGGCCGGTACCTCGCCCAGCTCTGCCGGCACGCCGCCCAGATGGGCCACGGGTTCCCCGCCCATCCGGGTCGCGGTTCTCACACGGGCGGCGAGAGGCCCAAGGACGTCAAGGCCGAGTGGTCGGACACCGAGGGGACCATCACCGTCGACGGGGCAACCTGCTTCCTGCGGGCCACCCCCCACGACCTGACCCTGCGCGTCGAGGCCGCGGACGAGGACGGGTTGCAGCGCGCCCAGGCCCTCCTCACCAGGAACATCACCAGAATGGGCAGGCGCGACAACCTGACCGTGGACTGGGACCGACCCGGCGCGACCGCCGGCGCGGCCGTCACGGACCCCGCGCCCCGGCGGCGGCACATCGTGCTCGGCCTCACGCTGGCCGCGGTCCTGGCCGTCGTCGTACACGTGGGCCTGGCCGCAGGCATACTGGCGATCCCGCAATGGGCGGGCCTCGGTGCGGACGTCGTCCTGGTGGCCGTCCTGGCGAAGGCCGCCCTCGTGGCGACGCACCTCTGGCGCCGCCGCCGTTCAACGGCCAAGACCGGCTGAGACCGGAAGGCCGCAACGGGCTCAGCGGGCTCGCAACCCGCCCAGGGTGACCGCGACGAGCCGCTGGACGGCGTCCTTCGAAGGGAGGACGGCAGCCGCCTGCAGCGCGTGCAGGCAGAACGCGGCGAGCTCCTCCGCCGCCACGTCGTCGCGCACGGCACCGGCCCGCACGCCCTCGCTCAGCGCGTCGCGGAGCAAGGCGTGTATCTGATGCTGGGCGTGACCGACGTCCTGCGACCGGTGCAGGAGCGCGACCAGATCGGGGCCGAAACCGTGGCGCGCCATCTGCTGATGGATGAACGCGTACGTCTCCAGCACGGCCTCGAGCCGCTGCCCGGCATCGCCCTCATGCTCCCCCGCACGGGAGAGTCGCTCCAGATGCCCCGCGACCTGGCGGCCGTGCCAGGCCACCAGGATCGTCTCGACGTCAGGGAAGTACTTGTAGAGCGTGGCCCGGCCGATGCCGGTCTTCTCGGCGATCTGCGACATCGTCACCGCCAGCAGTCCCCGCTCGCGCACCAGCTCGACGGTGGCGTCCAGGATCGCGTCATGCACGGTACGGCGGTGCGCCTCGATCGTCTCGTTCCACAGTTTCGGCACCTGGCCAGTGTACGAGGTGCCGCAAAGGATACATTTTGTCGGAAAACGTGCACTCTGTCGCGCTCCGTGCAGCCCGGCGGCACCTCGGCGGTTCAGCCGGCGACCACTTCGTAGCCGACCTCTTCCACGACGTTCCTGATCTCGGCGTCGTCGAGCGGGCCGTCCGAGGTGACGGTGACCTGTCCGGTCGCCAGCTCGACGGCCACCGATGAGACCCCGGCGACCTTGCCGATCTCCGCCTTCACCTTGCCGGCGCACCCGCCGCAGGTCATCCCCGACACCTTGTACGTGCTCGTGCTCATCGCGACATCTCCTTTCCTTCATACCCCTGCCGGGTATGCAGAGGAGACGGTACGCCGCGATCCTTTCCAAGGCAAGGCATACGGCCTAGGGGTATATGAGATCCATGTCACATTGCCAGCCATATACCCCCTGTAGGTATTGTCGCCGGCATGGGAAGAATCAACAAGATCACCGTTGTCGGCGCTTCGCTGGCCGGGCTGCGGGCCGTGCAGACGCTGCGCCGGGAGGGCTTCGAGGGCGAGGTCACACTGGTCGGAGCCGAGACGCACCTGCCGTACAACCGCCCGCCGCTCTCGAAGAGCGTGCTGCGTGGCGACGACGACGTCACGCTCCCCGGCGCGGAGGAGGTCGGCGACCAGTGGCTGCGCGGGCGGCAGGCCGTACGCCTCGACGTCCGGAGCCGGACGGTCACCCTCGACGACGGCGCCGAGGTCGGCTACGACGGCCTGGTCATCGCCAGCGGCGCGCGCCCGCGACGGCTCGACGGCGTGCGCACCCTGCGCACCCTCGACGACGCGCTGGCGCTGCGCGCGCAGCTCGAGTCGGGGCACGAGCACGTGCTGGTCATCGGCGGCGGCTTCATCGGGGGCGAGGTGGCCTCCACAGCACGGCAGCTCGGCAGGAAGGTCACCCTGGTCGACCCGGCGCCGTACCCCATGCACGCCGGGCTCGGCGAGGAGGCGTCCCGCTGGCTGGCCGCGCACCATGAGCGCAACGGCGTCGAGCTCGTCACGAACGCCAGGGTCACCGCCGTGAACGGCGGCCAGGTACGGCTCAGCGACGGCCGGTCCATCGCCGCGGACCTGGTCGTCGGGGGCATGGGCGTGGCGCCGAACACCGAATGGCTGGACGGCAGCGGCCTGTCCGTGGACGACGGCGTGCTGTGCGAGCCGACGCTGTTCGCGACGGAGTCGACCGACATCGTGGCCGCGGGGGATGTCGCGCGCTGGCCGCACGGCCTCTTCGGCGGGGAGACGGTGCGCATCGAGCACTGGTCCAACGCCAACGAGCAGGGCGCGGTCGCCGCCCGGAATCTGCTGGCCGGACCGGAGAACGCGCAGCCCTTCGCGGACGTGCCGAACTTCGCCACCCATGTGCACGGCGCCCGCGTCCAGACGGCCGGGCTCCCGCACCTCGCGGACGCGGCGAGCATCACCGCCGGCTCCCCGGAAGAAGAACGGTTCGCCGTGGCCTTCACCCGGAACGGCGTGCTGGTGGGCGCCGTCGCGGTCAACTCCCCCAAGGACCTGATCAAGCTCAAGCGGGCGATCACGGCACGCGAAACGCTCTGACTACGATCGCCGGTAGCATTGCCGGCATGACGCGGGGTCTCGGCGAACTCGAATCCACGATCATGGACCGGATGTGGGCCCGGCGCCGGCCCGCCTCCGTACGAGATGTCCTGGAAGACCTTCGCCAGGAGCGGGCCATCGCTTACACCACGGTGATGACCGTGATGGACAAGCTGCACACCAAGGGCCTGCTGAAGCGCCGGCCCGTCGGTCGAGCGTACGTCTACGAGCCGGTCGCCTCCAAGGAGGCTTACACGGCCGACCTGATGCGCAGCGCGCTCGCGGGCAGCGGCAACCAGGCCGCCACGCTGGTGCACTTCCTGGAGCGGCTGACGCCGGAGGAGGCCGCCGCGCTGGAGGCGGCGCTGCAGGTGTTCCCGCCCCGGGGCGGTCGGGCATGATCGCCGCCATCGTCCTGCTGCTCTACACGGTCGTGGCCGCGATCTGGCTGCCCCGGCTGGGCCGGCGGGCGGCGCGCCGGGCCGATCGGGCACCCCGGCTGGCGATCGCGCTCTGGCAGGCGGCGGCCGCTTCGGTGGTCGCCTCGACGGCGCTGGCGGCGCTGGCCTTCGCCGTCCCTCCCGAGGTCGTGGGGCACGGCCTGGCCGGGCTGTTCGAGGCCTGCGCCGACATGCTGAACGACGGATCCGGAGTCACGCCGGCGGGTGGGGGCGCGCTGCTGGCCGCGGGAGCGGTGCTGGCACGCGTCGCCTATTGCGGTGCGGCCGTCCTCGTCAGAGCCCGCGCCGAACGTCGCGAGCACGCGGCGCTGCTCGGTCTGCTGGGCCGGCGCGACAGCGACCTCGGCGCGGTCGTGATCGAGTACGACGAGCGGCTGGCCTACTGCGTGCCCGGCAGGCACGCCCAGATGGTCATCACCACGGGCGCGCTGCGAAGTCTCGCTCCTGAGCAGGTCGCAGCGGTGCTGGAGCACGAGCGGGCGCATCTGCGGGGCCGCCATCACCTGGTGCTCGCCGCCGGCGAGGCTCTGGCCCGGGCCTTCCCGCACGTCCCGCTGTTCGAGCAGGCCAGGACGGAGATCGCCAGGCTGATCGAGCTGCTGGCCGACGACGTCGCCGCGCGCCGCCACCCGCGTGTGCAGATCGCCGCCGCGCTGGTCCGGCTGGCCACCGGCCACGCGCCCGCGTTCACGCTGGGCGCGGGCGGCGAGACGGCGATCACCCGCGTGCGCCGTATGCTCAATCCCGAGGCGCCGCTCGGCCGTCGCGAGCGCCTCACCGGGCTGCTCGCGGTCGCCCTGCTGCTGGGTGGGCCCGCGATGGTCGCGCTGGTGCCCGGCCTCAGCTCCTTCCTGGCACATCACTGCCATTCGCTCCTCACCTTCTGACCTACGAATACTCGTAGTAGCAAGCTTCGAGACCGTCGGCGCGGCGCCGCTTTGGACATGGGGCCGGCATGCGACTTGATGCCGGCATGAAGTCGCATGCCAGCATGAGCATCGGTGAGTTCGCACGTACGAGCGTGATCCGGGACTCCTTGAGGTCGCCATACGACGCCTCAGGACGCAACTTCTACTATGAGTAATGGTAGATAGAGCGCCACCTGACGGGTATGGAGGAGCCATGACGACCGGCGAGACCAAGGATCGCAGCACAGCGGTTCTCGACGTGAGCGGGCTACGGTGGGCCTCGGAGCAGAACGTCGTGCGTGCCGTCCTGAGCCGCCGCCCTGGAGTGATCGAGGTCGAGGTGAACCCGGTAGGGCAGACCGCCACCGTGGTGTTCGACCCGAGGGCCACGTCCTTGGCCGAGCTTCGCCGCTGGGTCCGGGAATGCGGCTATCACTGCGCGGGGCAGTCGGTGCCGTCGCACGTCTGCGACCCCATGGCGGAGCCCGACCCGCCAGGCGCCGAGCAGGCGGTTCTTGAGCCCGCTGCGGAGCATGAAGCGTCTCCGCACGAGATGATGGGGCACGGGGGCCACGGCGCCATGTCGATGGAGGCCATGGTGGCCGACATGCGCAACCGGTTCCTGGTGGCGGCCGTGCTGTCGGTCCCGATCCTGATCTGGTCGCCGATCGGCCGGGAGGTGCTGGGGCTGGACGTGCCGGTGCCGTTCGGGCTGCGCGAGGGCGTGTGGGCGCTGCTGCTCAGCCTGCCGGTGATCTTCTACTCGTCGTGGATCTTCTTCGACGGCGCCGTACGGGCGTTGCGGGCGCGCACGCTGGACATGATGGTGCTGGTCGCCGTGGCGATCGGGGCGGGCTGGCTGTACTCGCTGTACATCACGCTGACCGGCGGCGGCGAGGTGTTCTACGAGGCCGCGACCGTGCTGGCGGCGTTCGTGCTGCTGGGGCACTGGTTCGAGATGCGGGCCAGAGGCGGCGCCAACGACGCGATCCGGGCGCTGCTGGACCTGGCCCCGCCCAAGGCGGTGGTGATCCGCGACGGCGAGCAGGTGGAGATCCCCACGGCCGAGGTCGTGGTCGGGGACGTGCTGGTGGTCCGTCCCGGCACGAAGATCGCGGTCGACGGCGAGGTCGTGGAGGGCGAGAGCGAGGTCGACGAGTCGATGGTCACCGGCGAGAGCCTGCCGGTGCACAAAGCTCCGGGCTCCGCGGTGGTCGGCGCGACCATCAACAAGAACGGCACTCTGCGGGTACGGGCCACCAAGGTCGGCGCCGACACCGCCCTGGCCCAGATCGTCAAGCTCGTCCAGCAGGCCCAGAACTCCAAGGCACCCGGGCAGCGCCTGGCCGACCGGGCGGCGTTCTGGCTGGTCCTCGTCGCGCTCATCGGCGGCGGGCTGACGCTGGCGGCCTGGCTGGTGGCGGGCGCGACGGCAGGAACGGCCATGCTCTTCGCCATCACCGTCGTCGTGATCACCTGCCCCGACGCGCTCGGCCTGGCCACCCCCACCGCGATCATGGTGGGCACCGGCCTCGGCGCCAAGCGTGGCGTGCTCTTCAAGAACGCCATGGCGCTGGAGACCTCGGCTCGCATCCAGACCGTGGTCATGGACAAGACCGGCACCCTGACCAGGGGCGAGCCGGAGGTCACCGATGTGATCGTCGACGGCCTGGAGGAGGCCGAACTGCTGCGGCTGGTGGCCGCCGTCGAGCGGGAGTCCGAGCACCCGCTGGCCGAGGCCGTGGTCCGGTACGCCGACGCGCACGCCCCCGGCGTCCCCCGGGCCACCGGCTTCGCGAACGTCCCGGGTCACGGCGCGACGGCTCAGGTGGACGGGCGCCGGGTCGTGGTGGGCAACACGAAACTCATGCAGGCGGAAGGCATCGACCTCGGCGCCCTGGCCGTACGCCGTGAGGAACTGGCGGCGGGCGGACGCACCGCGGTCGTCGCCGCCGTGGACGGGCGCGTGGCAGGGGTGATCGGCATCGCCGACGCCCCCCGCGACAGTTCAGCGGCCGCCGTGGCCGCGCTGCACGAGGCCGGTGTGGAGGTTGTCATGCTGACCGGCGACAACGAGGCCACCGCCCGGCGGATCGGCGATCAGCTCGGCATCGACACGGTGATCGCCGAGGTGCTGCCGGGCGACAAGGCCGCCAAGGTCGCCGAGTTGCAGAGCGGCGGGCGCAGGGTCGCGATGGTCGGCGACGGCGTCAACGACGCCCCGGCGCTGGCCCAGGCCGACCTGGGCATCGCGATCGGCGCCGGTACCGATGTCGCCATCGAGACCGCCGACGTGGTGCTCATGCGTTCCGACCCGCTCGACGTCCCGACGGCGCTGGCCATCGGCCGCGGCACGTTGCGCAAGATGCGGCAGAACCTGGGCTGGGCGATCGGCTACAACACGATCGCGCTGCCGATCGCCGCCGGCGTCTTCGAGCCCGCCTTCGGTCTGGTGCTGCGGCCGGAGATCGCGGCCCTGTCCATGTCCGGATCGAGCTTCATCGTCGCGGTCAACGCACTCGCCCTCAAAGGGCTCCGCCTGCCCCGCCCCGCCGCTGCCGCAGACTGAGCACCGACCTCGGTCCTGCCGGTCTGCGGACGGTCCACGCTATGTGCGGGCAGGTCTCGTATCCGTGCCGGACATGCTCGCATGTCCTGTCCGGGCCTCAGCTGTCAGCTGTGTGATCAGGTTCACGGAAATGATCCCCACCTGGCGCTGCTGCGGGCGTGCGCAAGGGCGAGGCGAACCGGCCGGCGACGGCTGCCAGGATCGCCCCTGCTACGGCCGCGACCGCGGCCGCACCGAAGGCGGTGGCTCCGGTGTCGTGAGGGCCGGTGAGCCGGCCGGCGACGGCGGTGCCCAGGCCGTATCCGGCCCACATGAAGGTGTTGAGCCAGGCGAAGACCTCGGTGCGGTACCGAGCGGGGGCGTGGTCGGCGAGCAGGGCCGGCACGACCGCGTCGCGCGGCCCGGTCACCAACCCGACGAGAGTGACCAGCAGGGCGAGCGTCACGAAGCCGGGCGCCCAGCCTCCGCCGAGCAGGACGGCCGCCTCAGCGAGCGAGAGCAGGACGAGCAGGCGCCCGCCGGTGATGGGCCCAGTGATGTGCCACGCCCGCGCGCCGTACCCGAGGGTGCCGAGGAGGGCGCCGGCCGACAGCAGGCCCATCAGCACGCCTGCGGAGGAGGCCGAGCCGAAGGCGGTGGCGGAGGCGACCGTGGCGATGCGCAGGCAGCCGAAGGCGAAGGTGCCGAAGGCGGCGATGGCCAGCAGCACGAGGGTGCGCCGGTGGGTGAGCGGCCCGGCCAGGCGGAACCTGCCGGGCGGGGTGGGTGCGGCCTGCCGTACCGCAGGGAGAGCAAGGAGTAACGCGGTCCCGAGCAGGACGGCGGCGCCCGCGGCCGCCACCACGCCCTGGGCCGGGATGACCCAGGTCAGGACCGGCACGAGCGCGGGGCCGGCGATGAAGGTCAGTTCGTTGACGGCATTGTCGACGGCGTAGGCGGCGGGCAGAGCGGCAGCGGGGACGAGGCGCGGCCAGACGCCTCTGATGACCGACCCCGCGGGCGGGGTGGTAGCCCCCAGCAGCACCGCGGCGCCGATCATCAGGGCCGGCGGTGCGAGCAGGAGCAGGGCGTAAGCGAGGGCGTGGGCGGCCAAGTAGCCGGTCAGAGCCGGGCGTAGGCCGTACCGGTCGGCGATGCGCCCGCCGAGCGGCGCGCACAGGGCCAGGGCGAAGGCGTGACCGGTGAGCACGAGCCCGGCGGTGGCGTAGGAGCCGAGCCGGTCGACAGCGGCCAGCAGCAGGGCGAGGCTGAGCACGGGGGTGCCGAGCTTGACGATGAGCCCGGCGACGACCAGGTGAGGGACGCCTGGATGGGCGAGCAGGCGGCGATAGGGCGCGAACATGGCGACTCCGTTACCATCTAACTGGATTATGCCTATGACACACGGAAGGGTGTTACCAGTCAAGTGGAGATAGCCTGTAACGTGACCCGGCAGGCTCCGCTGATCGCCGAGCTGGTCAATCTGGCCACCACGCGCTGGCGGGGCGGCGCCTCGATACAGCCACTGACGGACGAGGAACTGGCGACGGCGTTCGCCGCCCAGCTCGGCGACCGCACGAGTGCGGCCCTGTGCGCGGCCCCGGACGCCGGGCGGCGCCTGGCCGAGCTGGCCGGCGAGCTGCGACAGGCGCTGCTGGCCGAACGGCCGGCGGACCAGGCCGCCCACATCAACGCCCTGATCCGCAGGTACGGCGCACAGCCGTACCTGGTCGAGGACGTCGGCCAGCCGTTCCACCTGCACTTCCACGGCTCGGGCGGCACCCAGGTGGATGCTCTGGGGGGCGAGTTCGCCACGGCGCTGGCACTCATCGTGGACGGCTACGGCCCAGACCGCTTCGGGACGTGCGAGGCGCACCACTGCGAGGCGGTCTACATCGACCTGACCCGCAACGGTTCGCGCCGTTACTGCAGCGCGGCGTGTACGGCTCGCGCCAAGACCGCCGCCTACCGCAGCCGCCGCCAAACCTGATCGAGCCGGTACGGCACGCAATGTGGCCGAAGGCGTTGGTCGCCTTCGGCCACAGGGAGCGGTTTCCTAGTTGAAGCGGCGGAGGCGCAGGCTGTTGCTGACCACGAAGACGCTGGAGAACGCCATCGCGGCTCCGGCGATCATCGGGTTGAGCAGTCCGAGTGCCGCCAGCGGCAGCGCGGCCACGTTGTAGGCGAACGCCCAGAACAGGTTGCCCTTGATCGTCGACAGCGTGCGGCGTGAGAGCCGCAGCGCGTCGGCTGCCACCCGCAGGTCGCCGCGGACCAGGGTGAGGTCGGAGGCCTCGATGGCGGCGTCGGTGCCGGTGCCCATCGCCAGCCCCAGGTCGGCCTGGGCCAGCGCGGCGGCGTCGTTGACGCCGTCGCCCACCATGGCCACGACCTTGCCCTGGCCCTGCAGCTTCTTGACCACGTCCACCTTGTCGGCGGGCAGCACCTCGGCGATCACCTCGTCGATGCCCACCTCGGCCGCCACCGTCGTGGCGACCGCCTCGTTGTCGCCGGTCAGCAGCACCGGGGTCAGACCCAGCGCCCGCAACTCGGCGATCGCCTGCCTGCTGGTCGCCTTGACCACGTCGGCCACCACCAGCACCGCGCGCGCCTGGCCGTCCCAGCCGACCGCCACCGCGGTGCGGCCCGCCGCCTGCTCCTCGCCCAGCTTGCGTTCCAGGTCGACGGGCAGGTGCTGCGACCATTCGGCCAGCAGCCGGGGCCGGCCGACCAGCACCGCGTGCCCGTCCACGATGCCCTGCACGCCGAGCCCTTCGACATTGGCGAAATCCTCCACGCTCGCCTCGGAGGCGGCTGCGCGGGCGATGGCCTGGGCGATCGGGTGCTCGGAGGCGTGTTCCAGCGCGCCCGCCAACCGCAGCACCTCCTCCCGGCTCTCGCCCTCGGCCAGGTGCACGGCGACCAGGGTCATCTTGCCTTCGGTGACCGTGCCGGTCTTGTCCAGCACGATCGTGTCGATGCGGCGGGTGGACTCCAGCACCTCCGGACCCTTGATCAGAATGCCGAGCTGAGCGCCCCGGCCGGTGCCGACCAGCAACGCCGTCGGGGTGGCCAGACCCAGCGCGCACGGGCACGCGATGATCAACACGGCGACCGCGGCGGTGAACGCGGCCCCCACCCCGTTGCCGGTCCCCAGCCAGAACCCGAGCGTCGCGACCGCGAGCGCGATCACGACCGGCACGAACACCCCGGAGATCCGGTCGGCCAGCCGCTGCACGGCCGCCTTGCCGGTCTGCGCCTCCTCCACCAGCGTGGCCATCTGGGCGAGCTGGGTGTCCGCGCCGACCCGGGTCGCGCGGACGATCAGGCGGCCGCCCGCGTTCACCGTCGCCCCGGTCACCGCATCACCCGGCTTCACCTCGACCGGCACCGATTCGCCGGTCAGCATGGAGGCATCCACCGCGGAGGTGCCCTCGACGATCACACCGTCGGTGGCGATCTTCTCTCCCGGCCGCACCACGAAGGTGTCACCGACCTGCAACCGCTCGATGGGGACACGACGCCCGTCGGCCAGCTCCACGTCCTTGGCGCCCAGCTCCAGCAACGCCCGCAACGCCGCACCCGCACGCCGCTTGGAGCGGGACTCGAAATAACGCCCGGCCAGGATGAACGCGGTCACCGCCGCCGCCGTCTCCAGATAGATGTTGCCCGAACCGTCGCTACGCTCGATGGAGAACGCGAACGGGTGCGTCATCCCGGGGGCGCCCGCGGTGCCGAAGAACAGCGCCCACAACGACCAGCCGAGCGCGGCCAGCGTGCCGACCGAGATCAACGTGTCCATCGTGGCGGCGCCGTGCCGCAGGTTCGTCCAGGCCGCCTTGTGGAACGGCCAGCCCGCATACACCACCACCGGCGCGGCCAGCACCAGCGACAACCACTGCCAGTTGGTGAACTGCAACGCCGGAACCATCGCCATCGCCACCACCGGCACACTCAGCACCACGGCGGTGGTCAACCGCTGCCGCAGCGGCCGCAGTTCATCCTGCGGCTCTTCCTGCGCTTTGGTTTCTGGCGGGCTGGGCAGCGCGGCGGTGTAGCCGGCCTTCTCCACCTCGGCGATCAACTGCCCCGGATCCACCCCCTCAGGGAAGGTGACCTTCGCCTTCTCCGTCGCATAATTGACCGTCGCGCTCACACCATCCAGCTTGTTCAGCTTGCGTTCGATCCGGTTGGCGCAGGACGCGCAGGTCATGCCGCCGATCGACAGCTCGACAGCCCTGCTTTCCGTCAGGGACGACATCACGTCTCCTTTCGTCGGTGTCCTGCGCTCAGTGCGCGTGCTCGCCGTGAGACGGGCTTGAACTCGGCTCTACCGCCGGCTCACTCTGTCCGGTCCCGGCCCGGGCGGTGAAATCCGCGGTGCGGACCTTCCCGTCGTGCTGGAAGTCCAGGAACAGCCGGTACTCGCCGCCGCTGGGAACCTCGGCATAGAAGGTGATCTGCGGTCCGGCCGCCGTCTTGCCGTCACCCGGCTCACCGTCCGGGTGAACGTGCAGGTAGGCCAGGTCACCGGCCCGCAACGCGACCAGATGCCCATACGCACCCAGATACGGCTGCAAATCCGTGACCGGCTTGCCGTCCTTGCTCACCCTCAGCGTGAGCTTACTGGCCCGGCCCGGCACCAGATCACCCGCCAGAGCGACCGTGTAGCCGTCCACCTCAGCCGTCCGGACCGCCTGCGGCAGGGGCTGCGGCTTGTAGTCGCCCGCGACCAGCAGATCCGCACCAAGAGTCAGACCGCTACCACCGGCGGGAGCGAAATCCGCGAAAGCCCGGTAGGCGCCCGGATCGGCCAGCGTCAGCTTCACCGACCACACACCATCGCCGGCCATCTCCGGATGCACATGCTGGAACGTCGCCAGATCCCGCGAGACCACGATGAAGTGCAGCTTCTTGTCATGCTGAACCTGATAATCGGTCACCGGCCTGCCATCGGGACCCGTCACCGTGAAACGGAAATCCGTCGGCTCACCGGCCTTGATCGTCGTCAACGGGTTGAGCGTGTAGCCGTTCTGGGACACCTGGAGCCCCCCAGGGGTATCGTTCTGCGCTGTCGCGGTGCTCTGCTCATGGCCGCCATGGCCCACGGCGGCGGACGTCGAATGGGTGGTCCCGTGTTCCGACTTGGCGGGTGCCGGGCCAACCTCTCCCACCGCGTTCCCCACGCCCAGGGCGCCGCCGAAGACGACGGCCAACCCCAGCACGTACGCACCCAGCTTGGTCGCCGCGTTCATGCCGGATTCGCCACCTCGTAGCCCGCTTCCTTCACGGCCGCAACAATCGCCGCCGCCTCCACAGGACCGTCGCTCGCAACGGTCAGCAGGCCACTGGCCAGATCAACCTCCACCGAGGTGACCCCGGCAACCTCACCGACCTCCTCCTTCACCGAACTCACGCAGTGGCCGCAGGTCATGCCCGTGACGGTGTAAGTAGCGGTAGCCATATCGATCAACCCTTTCCGGTGTGTTCGGTGCTGTCAGGAGCGGACAAGCCGCGCAATCGCGTCGGAAGCCTCTTTCACCTTGGCCTGAGCCCCAGGACCCCCCTTGGCGGCGGCCTCCGCCACACAGTGAGCCAGATGATCCTCCAGCAGAGAGATGGCGACCGACTGCAGAGCACTGGTAGCCGCCGACACCTGCGTCAGAACATCGATGCAGTACTTGTCGTCCTCCACCATCCGCTGCAACCCCCGCACCTGACCCTCGACGCGGCGCAACCGGCGCAACTGGTCCTGCTTGCTGTCGCTGTATCCCACCATGTCTCCCCCTTCCGACCCTCTCAACATACTATACCCCCCCACCGTATTTCAAACCTAGACCGCACCCCATGCGGTCGTCCCACCCGGAGGGGTGGGACCAGTAGGTACCGGGATGGGGCAACCGGCTGGCGCCAGGCCGGAGAGGTTCGGGTCCCGAGGAGGCCTTCCAGGCCGCCTAACGCATCAACGGAAGGAAGCCGACGATGGCCTCGCCGATCTGGCTCGCGGCGTCGAACACGCCGTTGCCATGGGCTACACCAGGGATCTCGACGAAGGATGCCTGCGGCCACTCCTCTGCGGCTTCCTTGACCCGGCTCGGCGGAAACTGGATGTCGTGCTCGAAAGCCACGAACAGCGCCGGCACCCGCATGTTCGGCCAGCGCTCGACGCGTCCGTCGTCAAGAAGCCAGGCCCGCGCCGCGGCACCCTGCCCGATACGCCCCGGCCCGTCCGTCGCGCCGATCAACTGCGCCCACTGCTCCACGGTCTTGTCGTCGTCCTGGAGAACCTTGGCGGGCAGGAACACCGACAGCGCATCGACGAGGTCATAATCCACCGGCACCGGACCGGCGGCGAACAACCGCTCCTCGGCCTGCATCTTCGCCCGCATGTACGCGGTGGTCCGCCCACCGGAGGCCACCAGCACCACCGAACGCACCAGGTCCGGCCGTCGCCAGCAGATCTCCTCGGCCACGAACCCGCCCAGTGACAGTCCGACGACGTGACACGGCCCGTCGCTCACCTGCTCGACCAGTCCGACGGCGTCCAGGGCGAGATCTTCGATCGAGTAAGGCGGCTCCGGAGCGCTCGACCCGCCGCCACCCCGGGAGTCGTAGGTCACCACGCGATAGCCCGCCTGGACGAGAGCCGGCTTGAAGGAGAAGTCCCACACCCCCTGATCCATCCCGCTCCCCCCAACCAGCAACACCGTCTCGCCCTCACCCGCCGCGCTGTAGGCGATCTCGACCCCGTTCGCATGAGCTGTGTTCATGAGGCGATGCCAGGAGACCGCGAAGCGAACCGGTTGCTGACATGAGGCCATCTGGAGAGGGGCGCCCTGAAGCAGCGGTCCCGATTTCTTTACCAAGTCCCGCAACCCTTACAGGCACGGCACTTCAGCGCCGTTCAGGTGCCGATACCGACAAATCACAATTTGCCCTACTTGCACCATATATGGTCGTATGTCTATCTTTTGCCTAATCGCGACATGGATGCGACGACCTTCACCGCATCATTGCCGCTTGGTTGACCGGACCGTGCGCTGCCCTTCGGAGCAGTGTCCGGCCGCCGAATCCGCGCCTCGCGGAGCCGGGGACCCATCTTCTCGGGGTGAATCGGACGCCGGCCCAGCCTGCGCCCGTAGGGCACTTCCAAGCCCGAACCCGTCAGCTAACCCGGTAGGCGGCATGGAAGCAAGGAGTCAATGCCGTCATGCCCGAGCCCCGGCTTGCCGCAATCGCCCATACCCTAAAGAATCGCCTCAATCCCCTCACCCAGCGCGTCAGCTTCGCCGTCGCGGGTGCGATCCTCGCCGGAACAACCGCCATCGCCGGCGTGGCCACCATGACGCTCGCATCGCCCACCAGCCACGCCCCGGGGCAAGAAGCCCAGCCTGAGACCGGGTCTCTCACCTACGGCCTGGACATCTCGAACTACGAGCCCCTGTACGACTGGAACGCCAGCGACGCCCAGTTCGGCATCATCAAGGCCACGGAAGGCACGAGCTTCCGCGACGCCTCCTTCGCCAGGCACTGGCTCCAGTTGGGCAAGAAGGGCATCGTGCGCGGCGCCTACCACTACGGCCACCCCGGCAACGACCCCATCGCCGAGGCCGAGCACTTCCTGTCCGTGGTGAACGCGCAGCCCGCCGAGCCCGGCGACCTGCTGGTCCTCGACCTGGAGACCACCGACGGCAGGTCCGTCGCCGAGGTCAACGCCTGGGCCAAGGCGTGGCTGTCGTACGTGAAGGCCAAGACGGGAACCACCCCGATGTTCTACAGCGGCTGGAACTTCGCGGACACCTACGGCAAGGGCCTGGCCGAATACCCCCTATGGGTGGCCCACTACAGCAAGCCCAAGGGAGCGGTCACCCCGCCCGCCGACTGGAAGTCCTGGACCATCCACCAGTACTCCGAGTCCCCCATCGACCAGAACGTCTCCGCGCTGACCGCCGACCAACTGCGCGGCCTGGGCCGCCGCGCGGCCTGAGCAGAGCGCGACGAGATCGGTGGACGCCGGTTCCGACGTCCACCGATTCGCCTCGGCTCGGCACACGTCAGCTTGACGCCTCGGTTCACTCGCTGACGTACTGGTCGGCGTAAGCCTCGGACGGCGCGATGGGCGTGATGACATCGATCAGCACGCCGTTGGGGTCGGCCACGATGAAGTGCCGCTGCCCGAAGTCCTCGTTGCGCAGCTCGAGCTCGGGTCGCAGCCCTTCGCCGGCGACGAGCCGTTCCCACTCGGCATCGACGTCCTCCACCTCGAAGTTGAGCAACAGCCCCCGCACCGGCGCGCGATACCCCTCGGGCAGCGTGGGGTGGGTGTGGTCGAGCAGCGCCAGTTCGTACGCCGACGGCCCCGGCCGCCGCAGACTCACGTACCAGTCCGCCTCGAAGGTCGCCTCGAAGCCGAACAGCCGGGTGTAGAAGTCGTGGGACTCGGCCAACCGCGAGGTGCCGATGACCGGATAGAAGCTGGTCAGTATCATGGAATCGCCTTTCACATACCGATGGTATGCGAAGGTACAGTATTGACGTACCATCGGTATGTCAACGTGGAGGGACGCCATGACCGACGGGGCCAGGGCCCGCCAGCGCGAGCAGACCAGGCGCACCCTGCTGCATGTGGGCCGGCGGCTGTTCGCGACCCGTGGCTACGCCGCGGTCGGCCTGGCAGAGATCGTGCACACCGCCGGCGTCACCAAGGGCGCGCTGTACCACCACTTCGCGGGCAAGGCCGACCTGTTCCGCGCAGTCCTCGAACACGTACAGCAGGAGGTCGCCCAGAAGGTGGCCGCCACCGCCGACGCCGAGGACGATCCCTGGGAGCAGCTGACGTCGGGATGCCGAGCCTTCCTCACGGCGAGCACCGATCCGGACGTCCAGCAGATCATGCTCATCGACGGTCCCGCCGTGCTGGGATGGAGCGACTGGCGCGCACTGGACGAGGCCGCCTCGGCCCGCCACCTGGCCGAAGCGCTCACCACCCTTATCGAAGAGGGAGTCATCGCGCCGCAGCCGGTCGAACCGCTCACCCACCTGCTGTCCGGCGCCATGAACGAGGCGGCACTGTGGCTGGCCAGGTCAACCCGCCCCGGCGACCTGGACGACACCTGGACAGCGCTCTCACAGATGCTCCAGGCACTACGCCTCAAGCCGGCCCACACGGCCGCCGCAACGGATTGACCGCCGCACCCCACGCGCGGCATCTCGACAAGAAGGCCGAGGTCAGCGGCTGAGCAGGTAGCGCCGGGGCGTGGTGCCGACCGTACGGCGGAAGGCCGCCAGGAACGCGCTCGCCGTGGCGTACCCCACGCTGTGCGCCACCCGCGACACCGGCTGCCCCTCGGCCAGCAGCGGCAGTGCGGCGCGCAGCCGTACCTGCGTATGGCCAGCCTGGCCTGCGGGCTCGCGCGGGAGCCGTGGCAGCTCGTGGTCGGGCGATTCGTGCAGGGCGCGGGCTCTGCGATGGCCGGCCCGGCGGCGATGTCGATGATCACGTTGCTGTATCCGGGGCCGGAGGAGCGGGCCAGGGCGCTGGGTGTCTGGGGCGGCATCGCGGCTCTGGGCGGGACCGCGGGCCTGGTGCTGTCCGGGACGCTGACCGACCTGGCGTCCTGGCGCGTGATCTTCCTGATCAACCTGCCCGTCGTCGCCGTGGCCCTGGCGCTGCTCCCCCGCCTGGTCCCCGAGTCCCGTGCCCCCGGCCGGCGCCGCCTCGACGTTCCCGGCGCGATCCTGGTCACCGGCGCCGCGGTGTCGCTGGTGTACGGGCTCCTGCGGACTGGAGAGACCGGCTGGGGCGATCCGATCGTCATCGGCGCCGTCGCGCTCTCCGCCGCCTTGGCGGTGGCGTTCGTGCTCGCCGAGACACGGGCGGCGGCGCCGCTGGTGCCCGGGTCGTTCCTGGCCTCGCGGACGCGGGCGGTCGCGAGCGGCGCGACCCTGCTGTTCTCGATGGCGATGTACGCGATGTCGTTCCTGCTGATGATCCAGGTGCAGACCGCTCTGGACTACAGCCCGCTCCTGGCCGGCATCGCCTACCTGCCCTACGGCGCCGGCATCCTGGCGGGCATGTGGCTGTCCTCCCGCATCTCGCTCCGGGTCGGGACGCGCTGGGCGCTTCTGCCGGCGTTCCTGGTCAACATCGCCGGCCTGCTGCTGCTGTCCGGCCTGGCGGCGGGCGACTCCTACGCCGCCCACGTCCTGCCCGGCATGCTCATCCTGAGCGTGGGCAACGGGCTGAGCCTGCCCGTCATGGCCGCAGCCGCCGTCGACGGCACCACCGAGGAGGACGCCGGTCTCGGCTCGGCAGTGTTCACCTCCGTCCAGCAGATCGGCGGCGCCATCGGGGTGGCCGCGCTGACCACCATGGGCTACTCGGGCGGGCTCACGGCGGGCGCGGTCTGCGTGGCGCTCGGCGCCGTACTCATCGTCGTGCTGCTGCCATCACGCGCCGGCGGCCCGCCGCAGCCCGCCGGACAGGAGGCCGAAGCACGCCTCCCCCGGTGAGGAGCTGGGCCTGGCGGCCCTGGCACCAGAATGCGGACCTCCTCAGGCCCCGATCCAGGCGTCGATGAGGTCGAGCCGCTCGAGTGGAGGTTCGGGCGGGCGGAAGCCGAGCGCCTCGGTCAGGACGCTGTCGACGACCGGGTGGAGGCGTTCCTCGACGAACGTCTCCCAGTCGGCCTCGGACTCCCACACGTCGACGTAGCGCAGGCCGTTGCCGGTGCGGTAGGCCAGGTGGGCAATGAGCCCCTTGGGCGGCTCGGGCCCCAGCCCTTCCTTGATGCGGGCGTAGATGTCGGGGCCGATCGGAACATCGTAGGTGAACGCGTGTGCCATGGGATCCCCCCAATGACTTTGATCCGAAGTAATTTCGGATGAATATGGCTAGCATGAACCTCGTGGCAGGACAGGTCAAGAGGCGATACGACGTCACCGGCCGGCGGGAAGCGGCCGACGCCAATCGGCGGGCCATCCTGGAGGCGGCCGGCGAGTTGTTCACCGCGCGCGGCTACGCGGCCACGATGATGAACGACATCGCCGAGCGGGCCGGCGTCGCCCTGGACACCGTCTACACCGCGGTGGGCCGCAAGCCCGCGCTCTTCCTGGAGCTGGTGGAGTCCGCGCTGTCCGGCACCGACCGGGCCGTTCCTGCCCGGGAGCGCGGGTACGTACAGGCCATCCGCGCCGAACCCGATGCCGGGCGCAAGCTGGAGATCTACGCGCGCGCGATCGGCGACATCCACGGCAGGCTGGCGCCGCTGCTGCGCGTCGCCCAGACGGCGACGCATCCGGAGGTCCGCGAGGTCTGGCAGGACATCGCGCATCGGCGCGCGGCCAACATGCGCGAACTGGCACAGAACCTCGTCGACACCGGACAGGTGCGGCCGGGGCTCGACGTGGAAGAGATCGCCGACGTCGTCTGGGCGACCAACTCGCCGGAGCTCTACTGCCTGCTGGTTGAGGACCGGGGCTGGCCGGCGGAACGGTTCACCGCTTGGCTGGCCGACACCTGGCGCCGCCTGCTCCTCGCGTGATGCCTGGGGCCGTACCCGCATGCGCGCCCCCTGGCCACCTCGCCCGTCTCGCAAGCCGGGCAACCGTTCTGGAGAGGACAGGCGAGGGCCAACCGCTGACGAGAATGGCCTTTGGCCGGATGGGTAGCTGCCGGTCATGGCTACCGACGTCATCACCCTGATCACCAAGGACCACCGGGCCGTGGAGGGTCTCTTCGAGCGGCTCAAGAACAAGGAGGGAGACCAGGAGGCGACCGTGACCGAGTTGCACGCCCTCCTGATCGCACACTCGCGGGCCGAGGAAGACAGGGTCTATCCGGATATCGACGCCCACCACAGCCTGGAGGAGCACAAGGAGATCGAGATCCTGCTCGATGCGCTCATGCGTGCCGAGCCGGGGACGAAGGTATTCGACCGCACACTCGACAAGCTCATCAAATCAGTCAATCGCCATGTCCAGGAGGAAGAGGGCAAGGTCCTCCCCAACCTGGCGAAGTCCGTCAGCAAGAAGAGACTCGAGGATCTCGGCAGGGAGTTCAAGAAGCGCAGAGCGGAGGAACTGGACGCGCTCAGCGCTCAAGCCCGCTCCACCAGCGCCCCCACCAGGCGCTAGCCGTACGAGCGGACACAAGCCCGGCTGAGATCAAGCCCCTGGCTCGTCGAGATCCTGTCCGGCCAGGTCGAGAAAAGCCCGGCCCTGCGCGGAGAGGCGATCGCGGCGCCAGACCAGCGCCAGGCTTCGGCTCGGGGCGGGCGGCCGGAGCGGGATGGTGACCACCTGCGGCCGGGCCCGCTCTGCGGCCGACCGGGGCATGAGGGCCACTCCGAAACCGTGCCGGACCAGATCGGTCAGCAAGGTGAGGTCGTCGGTCTCGGCCGTGACTTCGGGGAGGAAGCCTTCCTCGGCGCAGGCGGTCTCGAGTGCGATGCGCAGCCCGGCGCCCCAGGTGAGCGTGACCATCGGCTCTCCACGCAGCTCGGACAGGCTCAGCTGTGGCTTCGCGGCGAGTGGATGTCCGGGGGTGACGACGATCACGAGTGCTTCCTCGGCGACGTCGCGGCTCGTGAGGCCGACAGGCAGGCGCTGTCCCGCCGGCCCTGCGGGAAGGCGGTTGCCTGAGACGCCGATGACGGCCGCATCCAAGGCGCCCGCCGCCACCTGCGCCGTCAGTTCCTCCGGATCGCCGGTGCGCAGGGTGATACGGACGCCGGGATGGCGGCGCCGAAACCGTGCGAGTTGATCCAGTAGCGACAACGGAGGGGAAGGGATGGTCCCCACCGTGAGCCGCCCTGCCAGGACGCCGCGCAGTGCGACGACCGCGTCCCGTCCAGAGGCTGCCGCATCGAGGGCCGCGCGGGCGTACGGAAGGAAGGCCTCCCCTGCCGGGGTAAGCCGGATCCGGCGCTCGGACCGGTCGAAAAGCCGCTCTCCGAGCTCGCGTTCGAGTTGGGCGATCTGCTGGCTGATCGCGGGCTGGGCGACGTGGACGCGAGCGGCGGCGCGGGTGAAGCTTCCCTCTTCCACGATGGCCAGCAGATAGTGCAACTGGCGCAGTTCCATAAGGCTCCCTTATGCGAGGGCATAGGAACCATATCTTGGACTTCTGTGACAGCGAACGGCAGGGTGTAGCTGTACTCAACCGTCCCGATCTCTCCAGGGAGGCAGCCGATGTCCCGTCATCACCAGGCTCTGATGGTGTGGATCTCAGTCTTGCCCACTCTCACCGTCGTACAACTCGTCCTCAATGGCTTCTTGGAGGCGGTCCCGCCGTTCCTGCGCCCCCCGGTCGTCGCCACCGTGGTGGTGCCCATCGTCGTCTACGTGATGATGCCGCTGTTGCAGCGGGTTCACAGCCGGATGGGCAAGCAGCGAAGGTCACGGCGGCGGCCATCCCCGCCTGTTCGGGGTTTGGATCAGAGGGCTGGGTGATCATGTATGCGACTCGAGGATCAAGCATCCGGGTGGACAGGCTCTCATGGAGAACCGTGCGCCGGCCGGGGGCGCCGGTCAGCCAGGCGACGGCCGAATCCCTGCAGGGGCCGCTCGAGGAACCGATGGCTCAACCAGCGTCAGGCTGCAACCACCACCAGCCGGCGTTGATCGCCCATAAGGGCGTCGCCGTCACCAGGACGGCGGCGACCGCCACCGGCCATCGCCGGCCATCGCCGAGCTCCCACCTGCGAATCGCCGTACCGGCGAACATGACCGCGAGGATCGCGGCGGCGAACCACGGGACGCGGCTGCTCAACAGGACCAGAGCCAGCCCGCTCGTCGCGATCGGCTACTTCCTGTCCGGCCAGGCTTTCGCCCAAGCTACGGGCCTCGCTGACATCGGCGGGCTCCTGCAGCGGCTGACCGTCGTCGTTGGCTGGGGATGGCTGACCCTCCTCGCGATCCACCTGCGCAACACCGACGAACCCGCTCGCCCTCCTCTCGGATGGAACAAATCGTGAAGATCACGAAATACACCCATGCCTGCGTACGGCTGGAGCACGAGGGCCGTGTCCTGGTCATCGACCCCGGGATCTGGAGCGAGCCGAGCGCGCTGATCGGCGCGGACGCGGTGCTGATCACCCATGAGCATGCCGACCACGCCGACGTGCTGCGGCTGCTGGGCGCCGGCATCGAGGTGTACGCTCCGCTCGCGGCGGAGCTGGCGCTGCCGTACACCGCCGTGCGGGTCGGTGAGGACTTCACGGCGGCCGGTTTCCGCGTACGGGCCGCCTGCGGCCGGCATGCGCCGATCTACGGCGGCCGACCCGACTGCGTGAACCTCGGCTATCTCGTGGAGGGCACGCTCTACCATCCCGGCGACTCCCTGCACATCCCGAACGAGCCCGTGGAGACGCTCCTGGTCCCCCTGCAGGCGTCGTGGCTGAAGACCGCCGAGGTGATCGACTTCGTTCGCGCGGTCGCCCCCGAGCGGGCCTTCGGCATCCACGACGGGCAGGTCAACGCACGAGGCTTGGCCAGCGTGAACGGCTGGCTCGGTCAGGAGACGCGGCACCGCTACCGGTGGCTGGCCCCGCAGGAAAGCGCTTGACCGCACACGTCGGACTGGGAGATGTACCTCAGTTCTCTGCCCCGCAGGCACGAACTTCTGGGTAGATCCCGACAAGGACCGGATGACACCGGGTCGGCGCTGCGCCGGCTTGTTCGCCAGGCGAACTTCAGCGACCGACTTGCCGACACGGCGATGCGCTGGGAATGGCCAAACCCACTTGCCGAAAGTCTCGAAGCCAGGCGGGTGGCGCTTCAGGCGGCCCTGATGGCCAGGCCGGGATAGTCGAGCACGAGGCCGGACTCGTCGTAGGTCAGGCGGCAGGCGACGTCGAAGACCGGCGCGGCGTAGTCGTACCGCTGCCGCCCACCGTCGTCGGGCAGCCGGGCATAGTGCTGCTCCAGCCGCTCGACGGCCAGGTCGGCGGCCCGGACGAACGCCGCAGGAGCCGGCGAGGCGGCACCCACGCCGAGGCGCAGCCGGTGCACGGGGAACGCGTTGGTGAGGGCCGACGACTCCAGGTCAACGTCGAGGCAGCCGTCCAGCCAGGACGCCGGCGCGCCGTCCACGCGCCAGTGGCCGGCGCCGTCGGCCTCCAGGACGATGTGGCGCCTGGCCCGGGCGGAACGGCTCTCCAGCCGGGCCGAGCGCGTGGCCCAGCCCGAGTCGAGCTCGATGACGTAGTCGACGACCCAGGCCTCGCCCTCCTCGACCGCGGTTGTGCACCCCTCGACGCGGTATCCGTCCGGCGGGGAGCGGAAACAGACCACCTCGAAGCCGGTGCGTACGGCGAGGTGCTGCCAGGCCGCGGTGTCAGGCGGTGGCGTGAAGGTCGTCATGGCCGGATCATGTCACCGGCCACTGACAAAGGTGGAGAGGCGACGGCGTCGGCGGCCTCACCGGCGCCGCGCAGCGGGTCACAGGCACGGGCAGCAGCGCGAAAAGCTTGAGCCGTTTCTGCGTGCCGCCCCAGGGATTCGAACCCTGAACCTCCGCCTCCTGAGGGCGGCGCCTCTGCCGTTGGGCCAGAGCGGCTGGGCCCCGGGCTTGGCTGGCGTGGGCCGGCCCGGGGCGTGGGCTGGGTCCGGCCGGGGGGCGCCAATCCCGTCGGCCAGGCCGTGGCCCGCGGCCCTTTCCTTTCAGGACCGCCGTCCGAGTGGCAGGATTCGAACCTGCGATGCTCCTGCTCCCAAGGCAGGCGGGCTGACCAAACTGCCCCACACTCGGTTGTCAACGAAAAAGCCGCCCCGGGGTGTCCGAGACGGCTCTCCGAATAATTCGAGGGTTTATCCGGAAAGCCTTCGCGGCGGCTCTGGGAGGACCAGGTCGGAGCTCACTTCGCCGCCTTTCTTCGTGCTGCTGGACAATGTCCACGGTAAAGGCTTGATCGGCCCCGCGCCACGTATTTAATTGCGCAGTCGGGATTCCGGGGTGTCCACGCGGAAGCGGGGCAGGGAGTCCGGGTAGTTGTCCCTGACGTAGTTGACCAGGAACTCGCGTACGTCGCACTTGAGGTCCCACGCGGACGGCGAGTCCGCGGCGCTCATCAGGGCGCGCAGCTCCACCAGGCCGTTCGTGAGCACGTCGGTGACCTGGAGCGTCCAGTCCTTCTGGTCCCACAGCGGGTTGCCCTGAAGGAACTCGTAGAGCGCGTCCCGCAGTTTCGGGACCGGCACCGACCAGTCCACGCGCAGGAGGACGACGGCGAGGACCCGGCTGCCGTGCCGGGTCCAGTTCTCGAAGGGGTTCTGCGTGAAGTAGGACACCGGCAGGACCAGGCGGCGCTCGTCCCACAGGCGCAGGACGACGTAGGTGAGCGTCAGCTCCTCGATCCTGCCCCATTCGTCCTCCACCACGACCACGTCGTCGAGCCGGAGCGCGTCGCTGAAGGCGAGCTGGAGGCCGGCCAGGGCGTTGCCGATGGTCGGCTGGGCGGCGATGCCGACGATGGCGCCCGCGATGCCCGCCGAGGCCAGGATGCCCGCTCCGAGCGCGCGGACCTGGGGGAAGGAGAAGAGCATGGCGCCGATCGCGACCACGATGATGACCGCGGCGGCGATGCGGCGGACCAGCGCGATCTGCGTCCTGATCCGCCGCGCCCGGCGGTTGCGCTCCCCTTCGACCAGCACCAGCCGCTCGAGTACGACGTCCGTCAGGGCGTACGAGGCCTGCACGATCAGCCAGGTGACCGCGCCGATCGTGGCCAGGCCGAGCGCTCGCTGCACCGTCGCCGCGACGCCCGGCTCCCCCGGGCCTGAGCCGAACATCCCCGGCTCGAAGACGAGGTTGAAGGCCACGACGGCCGCCACCGCGAACGCAGCCCACGTGCAGTGCTCCACCAGGTGCCGGGCGAGCGACCATTTGCGCCCGACCCTGTTCAGCACCCTCCGCACCAGCTCAACCAGGAGGATCGAGCCGATCACCGAGATTACGAGAATCGGCCAGTCCGCCGGAGACTGCACGCCTATGCCCCCAATGTCTAGAAAGTCTCGTCAAAGGTCACATTGCCCTCAACTGCCACTTGATACGCAGAAACCCGCCGTTCGAAGAAGTTCGCCAGCTCCTGGACGTCCTGCAACTCCATGAACGCGAACGGGTTCGCCGAGCCGTACCTCTTGGGCAGGCCCAGCCGGACCAGCCGCTGGTCGGCGACGTACTCGAGGTACTGGCGCATCTGCTCGACCCCCATGCCGGGCATGCCGTCCCCGCACAGGTCCTCGGCGAAGGCCAGCTCTGCGGCCACGGCCTCCTCCAGCATGAGGGTAACCTGTTTGGCCAAATCATCGCCAAAGAGCTCCGGTTCCTCCGCCCGCACGGTGTCCACCACGCTGAAGGCGAACTCCATGTGCATGGACTCATCGCGGAAGACCCAGTTCGTCCCGGTGGCCAGGCCGCCGAGCAGCCCGCGGGAGCGGAACCAGTACACGTAGGCGAAGGCGCCGTAGAAGAACAGGCCCTCGATGCAGGCGGCGAAGCAGATCAGGTTCAGGAGGAAGCGCCGGCGCTCGTCCTGGGTCTCCAGGCGCTGCAGCTCGTTGATCGAGTCGATCCACTTGAAGCAGAATTCCGCCTTGTCGCGGATCGAGGGGATGTGGTCGATCGCGGCGAAGGCCTTCACCCTCTCGGCGGGATCCGGGAGGTACGTGTCCAGCAGGGTCAGGTAGAACTGGACGTGCACGGCCTCCTCGAACAGTTGCCTGCTGAGATAGAGACGCGCCTCAGGGGCGTTGACGTGCTGGTAGAGGTTGAGCACGAGGTTGTTGGCCACGATGGAGTCGCCGGTGGCGAAGAACGCGACCAGCCGGTTGATCAGGTGCCGCTCCTGGGGCGTCATCCTGGCCAGGTCGGCGAGGTCGGTGTGGAGGTCCACCTCCTCGACGGTCCACGTGTTGCGGATGGCCGCGCGATACCGTTCGTAGAAGTCGGGGTAGCGCATGGGCCGGAGCGTGAGGTCCATTCCCGGGTCGAGCAGCATGGAAGTCTCCTTCTACTGGCAGGCTTCGCAGGTCTCCGGGTTCTCCAGGGAGCAAACCGAAGCCGCGACGGTGGTCTGGGCGATGCGGGTGGCGGGGCGGGAGCGCAGGTAGTACGTGGTCTTCAGGCCCTGCTTCCAGGCGTAGGCGTACATCGACGAGAGCTTGCCGATGGTCGGGCTGGCCATGAAGAGGTTCAGGGACTGCGACTGGTCGATGTACGGCTGGCGCGCGGCGGCCAGGTCGATCAGCGCCTTCTGCGGCAGCTCCCAGGCCGTGCGGTAGAGCTGCTTGAGGTCGTCCGGGATGCCGGGGACCTCCTGGACCGAGCCGTCGGCCCGCTTGATGGCGTCGCGCATCTCCTGCGTCCACAGCCCGCGCGCCTGCAGGTCGGCCACCAGGTATCGGTTGACCTGCAGGAACTCCCCGGACAGGGTCTCGCGCTTGAACACGTTGGACACCTGCGGCTCGATGCACTCGTAGCAGCCGGCGATGGAGGCGATCGTGGCGGTCGGCGCGATGGCGATCATGAGCGAGTTGCGCAGGCCGGTCACCGCCACCTTCTCCCGCAGCGCCGCCCAGCGCGGCGAGGTCCCGGCGCCGTAGTGGTCCGGGTGCAGCACTCCCCCGGCCGCCCGCGTGTCGGCGTACGACGGGTGCCGGCCGCGCTCGGCCGCGAGGTCGGCCGAGGTGTCGTACGCGGCCAGCGCGATCTCCTCGGCTATCCGCGTGGACAGCTCCAGGGCGCGCGGCGAGTCGAACGGCAGCCGCAGCCCGAAGAACACGTCGGCCAGTCCCATCACGCCGAGCCCGATCGGCCGCCAGCGCCTGTTGGCCGCCTCGGCCTCGGGCGTGGGGTAGAAGCCCAGGTCGATGGTCCTGTCCAGGAAGCGCACGGCCGTGCGCACGGTGCCGCGGAGCCGCTCCCAGTCCATGTCGCCACCGGCGAGATGGGCGGCGAGGTTGATCGAGCCGAGGTTGCAGACCGCGGTCTCCCCGTCGCTGGTGACCTCCAGGATCTCGGTGCACAGGTTCGACAGGTGGATGACGTTCTCGGGGCGGGCGGTCTGGTTGGAGGTGCGGTTGGCGGCGTCCTTGAACGTCATCCAGCCGTTGCCGGTCTGGGCGAGCGTGCGCATCATCCGACCGTACAACGTCCTCGCCGGAATCTGCCGGACATATCGCCCCGCGGCCTCATAGGCGCGGTACGCCGCCGTGAACGCCTCTCCGTACAGGTCGGTCAGGTCGGGCACCTCCTTCGGGTCGAACAGCGACCAGACCTCGTCCGCCTCCACCCGGCGCATGAACTCGTCGGGCACCCAGTTGGCCAGGTTGAGGTTGTGGGTGCGGCGGGCGTCCTCGCCGGTGTTGTCGCGCAGCTCCAGGAACTCCTCGATGTCGGCGTGCCAGGTCTCCAGGTAGACGCAGGCCGCGCCCTTGCGCCGCCCGCCCTGGTTGACCGCCGCGACGGACGCGTCGAGCGTGCGCAGCCAGGGGACGATGCCGTTGGAGTGGCCGTTCGTGCCCCGGATCAGGGAGCCGCGCGAGCGCACCCGGGTCCAGGAGATGCCGATGCCTCCCGCGTACTTGGACAGCCGGGCCACCTGCCCGTACCTGTCGTAGATCGCCTCCAGCTCGTCGCGCGGCGAGTCGAGCAGGAAGCACGACGAGAGCTGCGGCCGGCGGGCGCCCGCGTTGAACAGCGTGGGCGAGCTGGGCAGGTACGACAGCGTGGACATGAGCGCGTAGAGCTCGGCGGCCTCCTCGACCGACTCCGACAGCCCGCAGGCCACGCGGAGGAAGAAGTGCTGCGGCCGCTCCAGCACAGCCCGCGTCTCGGGGTGGCGCAGCAGGTAGCGGTCATAGACGGTGCGCAACCCGAAGTACTCGAACCGGTCATCCGCCTCCGCGGCGACCAGCGCGTCCAGCTCCGGCGCGTGCGCGGCGACGAACTCCGCCAGCCCGTCCTGGATCAGCCCGGCCGCGTGGGTGGCGGCGATGGACTCGGAGAACGACCGCACCCCGTGCGCGGCCGCCTCGTCGGCGATCTCCTCGGCCAGCAGCCGGGCGGCGACCCGGGAGTTGGCCGGATCGGCGATGACCCGGGCGGCGGCCTCCTCGATGGCCAGCCGGCGGTCGATCCCGATGATCTGCGTCACGTGCTCTCTCCTCGCGAGCTCGTCCCCCGTGAGGGCGCGCGAGAGCACGGCGGCGGGCAGCACCCGCCGCGGTTCGCTCCCCGGCCCTCCCTCGAGGCCATGGTCACTTCATGCCGGACGGGCAGCCCGGCACGCCGCTGGCAGGTCTTCGGGCTCGCGGGCGCACAATCGTTCCTACTGGCCGTCGCTTCCCAGATCACTCCAGTGCGTATGACGGCGGTCGTTCCCGCTCACCGCTGCGGGGCAGCCCCGGAATCGCACCGGGTTCCCTTTTGCTCCGCCTCCGTGGAGGCGAACCAGCAACGAGGAGGATCCTACATCTAGTAGCCGTTCCCGCAACTGACCCAGGATGTTGTGGCTCAGGGCTTGTCGAGCAGTCCGAGATCCCGCAGCACGGCGCGCGTGCGCTCGACCTCGGTGCTCAGCCAGAGCTCGAAGTCCTCGCCGCTCAGCGGGATCGAGATCCACCCTTCGGAACGGCAGGCCGCGTCCCAGGCCGGCGAGCCGGTGACGTCGTCGCACATGCGGATGGCCGCCTCGCGGGCCCCGTCCGGCATGGCCTCGGGGCCGAAGGCCGCCACCCAGTCCGCGAAGTCCACCCGTACGCCGGACTCCAGCAGCGTCGGAGTGTCCAGGTCCGGCACCCGCCTGGCCGTGGAGACGGCGAGCGCCCTGACCCGGCCCGCGCCGATGCCGGGGCGCCAGTCGGCGAGCAGGCCGGCGGCGGCCGTGGCCTTGCCGGACAGCAGCGCGGTGGCGGCCTCCTCGCTGCTGGGGTAGCCGGTGTAGTCCATCCGCCTGGTGTCCGCGCCGAGCCCCTTGGCGATGAGGCCGAACAGCAGGTGGTCGGGCTCGCCCTGCGGCCCGCCCACCAGCGGCGTCTGGCCCGGCTTGGCGACCAGGTGGGCGCCGAAGTCCTCGAAGTCCCTGAAGCGGGACTTGCCGGACACGACCACGACCTCGACCTCGCCGCTGAGCCGCGCCAGCGGGGTCGTCGTGGTGAGCAGGGCCTGGCGGCCGTTCACCTCGGCGGCGGCCAGGGCCGGCAGGCCGGTCAGGGTGACCTTCGTGCCGGCGCCGAGCTGGTACCCCGCCGCGCGGGCCGCGCCGGCGAACACCTGCCCGACGCGCGCCCACCGGCGCCCCTCCGGGTTGATCGAGAACCGGGCACGCAGGCCGGCCGCGCCTCCGGGGGCGCGCTCCGTACCGCAGCCGACCGCGCACACGGCCACGGCCAGCCCTCCTGCGAAGAACTGTCGACGGCGCATGTGCCTCTCCCCCGAACTATCACTTACAGGGAGTTATTGGCAATTTACGCAGAGATACACATTTCTCTCAGAGTGGCTTCTTGCCGACTCCGGCCATGAGCGACGACGGGAGCGACCAGTCGCCGACCAGCTTGGGCCGGTCGGGTCGCCAGTCGACGGCCTGTACGAGCCCCGGCGGCTCCAGCGGGAAGTCGCCGAAGAACGCACGGATCTCGGCGGGCGTGCGGTCGGTGCCGGCACCCGGCTCCTCCGTGGAGGCGCCCCGGTATCGCCGCTCGTCCTCCAGACGGCCCATCGACGTGGCATGGGTGATCACGAGGTGGCTGCCCGGCGCCAGCCTCTCGCGCAGGCGGGCCACCACCCGCTGCGGCCCCGCCGAGTCCGGCAGGAAGTGCAGGATCGACACCAGCAGCACCCCGACCGGCCTGCGCAGATCCAGGAACGCGCCCGCCTTGGCCAGCACCGCGTCGGCGTCCAGGAGGTCCGCCTGAACGAAGGCGGCCCTGCTCGAACGTCCGAGCAGGGCCTTGGCGTGGGCGGCGACGACCGGATCGTGATCGACGTAGACGACCCTGGCCTCCGGCGCCACCTCGTGCGCGCTGCCCTGGGTCGGCAGCCCGCTGCCCAGGTCGAGGAACTGGCGTACCCCGTCGGCGGCGACGTAGCGCACGGCACGCTGGAGGAACGCCCGGTTCGCGCGGGCCAGCGGGACCGCCTCCGGGATCAGCTCGGCGAGCTGCTCGATGGCCTGGCGGTCGACCGCGAAGTTGTCCTTCCCGCCGAGCATGTAGTCGTACATGCGTGCGAGATTGGGCGTCTCATGGTCGAACTGCCGCACGTATCGAATTTATGCCGTCCGCAGCAAGATAACGAGGTTTGAAGCCAAATTGGCCTGTTTATTCGACCGTGACACTCTTGGCTAGATTGCGCGGCTTGTCCACATCACGGCCGAGCGCCACCGCCGCATGGTAGGCGAGCAGCTGCAACGGGATCGTGAGCAGGATCGGGTCGAGCTCGATCTCGTTCTTGGGGATCACGATCACGTCGTCGGCCAGCTTGGCGTCGGGCTCGCGGTGGCCGACCATGACCACCTGGCCGCCGCGCGCGCGGATCTCGCCGAGCGTGGTGAGGTTCTTGTCGAGCAGCTCGTCGTCGGGGACGATCGCGACCGTCGGCATCTCGGGGCCGATCAGCGCGAGCGGCCCGTGCTTGAGCTCGCTGGCCGGGTACGCCTCGGCGTGGACGTACGAGATCTCCTTGAGCTTCTGCGCGCCCTCCCTGGCCACCGGGTAGCCGCGCACGCGGCCCACGAACATCATGCTCGGGTGCTTGGCGTACTTCTGCGCCAGCTCGGCGATCTTGTCGCCCTGCGCGAGGATCTCCTCGATCTGCCCCGGCAGCCGGCGCAGGCCCTCCACGATGCGCCGCCCGTCGGCGGGCGACAGGTCACGCACCCTGCCCAGGTGGAGCGCGAGCAGTGCGAACGCCACCGACGTCGAGGTGAACGCCTTGGTCGAGGCCACCGACACCTCGGGCCCCGCGTGCAGGTAGATGCCGCCGTCGACCTCGCGCGCGATGGCGCTGCCGACCGCGTTGACGATGCCGATGACGCGGCCGCCCTTGCGCTTGAGCTCCTGCACGGCGGCGAGCGTGTCGTACGTCTCCCCCGACTGGCTGATCGCGACGTAGAGCGTGTCGGGGTCGACGACCGGATTGCGGTAGCGGAACTCGCTGGCGGGCTCGGCGTCGGCGGGGATCCTAGCCAGCTCCTCGATGAGCTGCGCGCCGATCTGCCCCGAGTAGTACGCCGACCCACAGCCGATGATCTTCACCCGGCGGAAGGAGCGGGTCTCGCGGGCGTCCATGTTCAGGCCGCCGAGGTGGGCCACGTGGAAGCGCTCGTCGAGGCGGCCGCTCATCGTGCGGGTCATCGTCTCGGGCTGCTCGGAGATCTCCTTGAGCAGGTAGTGCTCGTAGCCGCCGGTGTCGTAGTGCCCGGCGTCCCAGTCGACGGTCAACGGCTCCTTGGCCGTCTCGCGGGCGTCGCTGGAGAAGGTGTGGAAGCCGTCGGCCTTCAGCACGGCCAGCTCGCCGTCCTCCAGGTGGACGACCTGACGGGTGTAGCGGACGAGCGCGGCCACGTCGGACGCGGCGAACATCTCCTTCTCGCCGATGCCCAGCACGATCGGGCTGCCGTTGCGCGCCACGACCACCTCGCCGGGCCGGTCGCGGTCGATGACCGCGATGCCGTACGTGCCGACGATGCTCTTGAGCGTCTTCCTGACCGCCTCCTCGAGGGTGTCGTTCTCGTCGACGGCGCGGGCGATCAGGTGCGCGAGCACCTCGGTGTCGGTGTCGGAGGCGAACTCCACGCCGTCGGCCTGGAGCTTGGCGCGCAGCTCACCGGCGTTCTCGATGATGCCGTTGTGCACGACGGCGATGCGCTCGTCGGCGGACAGGTGCGGATGCGCGTTCTCGTCGCTCGGCACGCCGTGCGTGGCCCACCGGGTGTGCCCGATGCCGAGGGTGCCCTTGAACCTCGCCGGCATCACCTTGGCCAGGTCGGCCACGCGGCCCTTGACCTTGCGTACCTTGAGCCCACGGTTGGACACCACGACCCCGGCCGAGTCGTAGCCTCGGTACTCCAGCCGCTGCATGCCTTCCAGCAGGATGGGTGCCGCCTCCCTCGGGCCGACGTAGGCCACGATTCCGCACATAGAGGTCTCCTGTTCATCCGTAAATGATCCTGCGCAGCTGCCGCAGGGACAGCTCGGGTGCCGCTACTCGGCGACCGCGTAAGTCGCGGGCGATCCTCGGGAAGATCTCGTCGTTGGTGTGGCCGCGCGACTTCAGCTCCGCGTGACGGCGGCGGACGTACTCCTCGACGGACTCGGAGAAGTACGACAGCACGTCGGCGACCACGCGCGCGGCCTCGCCCGGGCTCAGGGGGCTCGTCTCGGTGAGGTGGGCGATGAGATCTTCGTAGGGATGCCGTGCGGTGGACACAGAGGAGGACACTACGCATCTGGAACGAGACACGCCATCATCCTGCCCGAAATCGGGCAGGATTTAACTCCAACCGCTCTCTACAGGAGGCTGCTGCGGTCCCAACCTTTACCGAAGCGCCACCAGGCGAAGGCGCCGGCGACGAGGCCGAGCCCGACGAGGACGGCCGCCGGACCGGCCGTGCTCGCGACGTCGCCCCTGACGGCGGCCTGGAGCATGGTGGTCGCCCAGTATCCGGGCGAGACCGGCGCGATCGCCTGCGCCCAGGAGGGCATCATCGAGTACGGCACGAGCGCGCCGCCGAGCGCGCTGACCGACAGCGCCGCGATGTTGCAGAGCGTGCTCAGCTCGCCCTGGCTGCGCACCACTCCGGCCAGCGCCGTACCCACCCCGAGCAGCGCGAAGCACCATGCCATCACGGCCAGCGCCAGCGCCCACACCGGTCCGGCGGGCCGCATGCCCACTGCGACGATCCCGTACGCGAGCAGCACGGACTGCTGCAGGACAAGCACGGCGAAGACCGGCAGGGCCTTGCCGAGCATGATCTCCGGCACGCCGGCTCTGGTGGCCTTGAGGCGGTCCCAGGTGTGCCAGGTGCGCTCGGCGAGGCTGGACCCGGCCACGTCGGCCATCGACAGCACCGAGAACATGACCAGCAGGCCCGTGACGACCTGGACGGGCTCGCCCAGCATGGACTTGAAGACCAGCATGAGGACCATGGGCATGACCAGGTAGCTGACCAGGTGGGCCGGGTCGCGCCTGCGCAGCAGCACGTTGTGGGCGGCCAGCACGGCGATCCGGTGCAGGGAGATCCGGCGCAGGGAGATCTGGTGCGGGGCGTCACGCGGCATGGGCCAGCTCCCGGTAGAGGTCGTCGAGCGACGGCTGGCGGATGTCGATGCCGCGCACCGGGCGGTCCAGGTCACGCAGGAGGGCGGCCAGGGTGGCGGTGGGATCGGTGGTGGAGACCGTGATCTCGTCGTCGTCCAGCGTGACGCGTACCTCGCCCGGCAGCCCCTTGAGCAGCTCGGCGCCCGTGCCCCGCGCGATGACCCGCCCGTTCCTCGCGACGGCGATCGTGGCCTCCAGCTCGGCGAGCTCGGGAAGGTAGTGGGTGCAGTAGACGACCGCCGCACCGCCGTCCGCCCGGCGGCGCACCGCCGCCAGGAGCGCGGCGCGGGTCTCGGGGTCGGCGCCCACCGTGGGCTCGTCGAGGAGGAGCACGCCCGGGTCCGCGAGGAGGGCGGTGGCGGCCTGCGTGCGGCGCTGCTGGCCGCCGGAGAGCACGCTCACGCGCCGGTCGAGCACCTCGGTCAGCGCCATCTCCTCGGCCGCGACGTCGACAGCCCTGGCCAGGGACCGCCGCCGCAGCCCGGCGAGCCCGCCGAACAGCCGCAGCGTCTCCCGCACGGTGACGCTCGGGTAGAGGGCGAGCTGCTGGGGCGCCATCCCCACCTCGCCCCGCGCCACGACGCTCCCGGCGTCCGCCCGGACCAGGCCCGCGGCGATCTCGAAGAACGTCGTCTTGCCGGCACCGTTGTGCCCGACCAGACCCGCGATCTCCCCCGGCTCCACCCGCAGGTCGAAGCCGCCCAGGGCGGTGACGTCGCCGTACCGCTTGACCAGCCCGTTCGCGTTCAGCATGACGCCTCCTTCGCAGTCTACGGCGTAGACTGCTCTACACTGTAGACTGTTCGCGTGCGGAAGCTCAAGACCTCCCGGCAGCCGGAAATCCTCGACGCGGCCCTCGCGATCGCCGACGAACGCGGCCTCGAAGCCCTGTCCATGCGGGCCGTCGCCGAGCGGGTCGGGGTGACGCCCATGGCCCTGTACGGCTATTTCCGGAACAAGGATGAGCTGCTCGACGGCCTGGTCGGCCGCCTGCTCGGCGAGCTCGTGCCCGACGACCCCGGGCAGACGTGGCAGGAGCGCCTGGGCGCGATCGCGTGGGCGATCCGGCGCCTGGCCCGCGAGCACCCGACGGTCTTCCCGCTCCTGCTGCTGCGCACGTCGGTGACGCCCGACGGGGTCAAGCTGGTCGACCTGGCCTATCAGGCGCTGCTCGACGCGGGCGTGCCGGAGGCCGACGTCCCCCGGGTCGAGCGGCTGATGAGCACGTTCGTGCTGGGCTTCGCGCTGTCCGAGGTGAGCGGGCGCTTCTCCCACGCCTCCAGGGAGATCAGGCACCGCCGAGGGACCGACATGCCCGCCCACCAGCGGCTGGCCGGCCACCTCACGCCTGATGACTGGGATGCCGAATTCGCTGATGATCTCGCAGATCTCATGCGTATCATCCGACCCGTCTGACACATCCCTTTCAGGGGAATGGCTACGGTGAGTAGTTGCATCGTGACGTTCCCGAGGGGTGCTCATGCACATCCGGCTCACCGCCACCTTGATCGCCGGCACGCTCACCTCGCCTGCCGCCGTGCCCGCTGCCGTGTCCACGTCGGGACGGCAGGCCGACTTCGCCGCCGCGGCCCGGGAGTACGGCGTGCCGGAGAGCGTGCTGCTCGGCGTCTCGTACCTGGAGTCCCGCTGGGACACGAACGGCTGGTCGCCCAGCACGGCGGGCGGCTACGGGCCGATGCACCTGGTGGACGCACCCCCCGGCCGACGCCCCCTATCTGCGCTGCGCATGGCCGACCCGCCCGCCTCGCTCCCCCAGGCCGGGCTCCTCATCGGCGCCGACCCCGCCACGCTGCGCAAGGACCCCGCCGCCAACATCAGGGCCGGCGCCGCCCTCCTCGCCTCCTACCAGGACCGCCCGAGCGCCGACCCCTCCGCCTGGTACGAGGCCGTCGCCCGCTATTCGGGCGCCGCGGACGAGACCGGGGCTCAACAGTTCGCCGACGAGGTCTTCTCGGTGATGCGGGAGGGCGTGGAGCGCCGCACCGACGACGGCTTCCTGGTGCGGCTCGACCCGGTACCGGCCCTGTCGTCCCCTCGCGAGCAGTCGGAGAACGCGGACGTGGAGTGCCCCGCCTCCCTCGCCTGCGAATGGATGCCCGCCGCGTACAGACGCTTCGGCAAGAAGAGCAACCGGGACTACGGCAACCATGACCACCTGAGCCGGACCCGGGCCGTCGACTACATCGTCATCCACGACACCGAGGGCTCGTACAAGGGCATCCCGTCCATGATCAACGACCCGAAGTACGTGAGCTGGCACTACACGATCCGCTCCGGCGACGGGCATGTCGCCCAGCACGTGCCGACGAACGACATCGCCTGGCACGCGGGCAACTGGGACGTCAACACCCGTTCGATAGGGATCGAGCACGAGGGCCGCCTCGCCCAAGGGGGCACCTGGTACACGGAGGCGATGTACCGCTCGTCGGCCAAGCTGGTCAAATATCTGGCCGACAAGTACGACATCCCGCTCAACCGCGCCCACATCCTCGGCCACGACAACGTGCCCGGCCCCACCCCGAAGGCCGTTCCCGGCATGCACGACGACCCCGGGCCGTACTGGGACTGGGCCCACTACTTCGACCTGATGGGCAAGCCACTCAAAGAAGCCAAGAACGGCGATTCCATCATGATCCGCCCGTCGTACGGCGAGAACCAGTCCCGCTTCACCGGCTGCGCCGGCGGCAAACCGGCCAAGGACTGCCCGAAGCACGGCGCCGCCACGGTCTGGCTGCACACGCAGCCGAGCGAGTCGTCTCCCCTGGTCAGCGATCCCGGCAAGCATGCGGGAACGCCCGGCACGTACAGCGTGTACGACCAGAGCGCCCGCGCCTCCACCGGCCAGCGCTACGCCGTGGCCGCCCGGCAGGGCGACTGGACGGCCATCTGGTACCTGGGCCAGAAAGCCTGGTTCCACAACCCGCCCTCGAACCCCACCGCCGTCCCCGCCAAGGGCCCCGTGGTCACGCCGCTCAAGGCCGGCACCAAGGTGTACGGCCGCGCGTACCCGGAGAAGTCCGCCTACAAGCTGGCGTCCTACCAGCCGCTGGCGCCGCTCCCGTACAAGATCGGGCCCGGCCAGCAGTACACGGTGGGCGGCACGATCACCGGCTCCTACTACGCCGCCGGCGCCTTCAGCCCGGCCAAACACGTCACCACCACCGGCGATCTCCGCTACTACCAGATCCAGCTCGGCCACCGGGTGATGTTCGTGATGGCCAAGGATGTCCGCCTGATCGATTGAATTTCGCCCCGGGGGCCGCCTGCTGCGCACGGGCACTCCGGGAAGGCGATATGGTTTTCCCGTAGCCCGGCGCACGTCGCCCGGGGTTAACGCGGAAGTGGCTCAGTGGTAGAGCATCACCTTGCCAAGGTGAGGGTCGCGGGTTCGAATCCCGTCTTCCGCTCGGAGCAAGACTCCTGGTGGAGTGGCCGAGAGGCGAGGCAGCGGCCTGCAAAGCCGTCTACACGGGTTCAAATCCCGTCTCCACCTCGGCCTGGCTGGCGGACCCTCCGGGATCCGCTAAAGTAAAAGCAGCACCACGCGGAAGTGGCTCAGTGGTAGAGCATCACCTTGCCAAGGTGAGGGTCGCGGGTTCGAATCCCGTCTTCCGCTCTGAGTTCTAACTCAATACGGACGATTAGCTCAGCGGGAGAGCGCTTCCCTGACACGGAAGAGGTCACTGGTTCAATCCCAGTATCGTCCACCATGCAGAAAGAGAGCCCCAGGTCCCAGGCCTGGGGCTTCTTGTTGTTATCGGTTGATCATGGATGTTGTCAGCACCGGTGCTGACCCGTGATGGCCCCGGTCGGGATCTCACCCTTGACGACCTCGCAACCGCCGTTCAGGCTCGCCTGTGCGCAAGTTCGCACATCCGGAGCAGTGGAGGCCATCATGGCGCTACGGTTCATCGGCATCGACGGCACCAGCGAGCACGGGGTTGTCCCTCAGTCTGGGTCGATGACAGAGACGGGTGGCGTCTGAATTACCGCGACATTTGCGCTCAGGTCGCGAGAGGAAGAAGTCATGTCAGCAAACGGGCAACGGCCCGACGACCAGCCCGCGTTATCCGACAGCGGCGACAGCGGCAGACGATTACCAGCAGACGTCGTCGTGCCAGAGCTCTCTCGCCGGACCTTTCTGGGGAGCAGCCTCGGAGCCATGGCGGTGGCCTCGCTGCCCTGGGTCGGCGCGCCCATCCCGACGCCATGGCCCTGGGCTCTTCGCGGCAAGCCCGGCCCTGGGGTGACGTACGGGATCGGTGCGGTGGCGGTCCAGGACAGGAGAGTCTCGATGGCCTCCCGTCCTTTCGTATTCGTGCGAGCGGATGACAGTCATCTGTGGATTCTCTGGAAAAACCCCGCTGACATCTGGGAATGGGTCGACCAAGGGGGAAAGGTCGACCGACCCGTTGGTGTCATCGCCCTCGACGACGATCCGAATGGGAATCGACCCTACGCGTTCGTCGTGCGAGATGGACATCTCTGGGTGCGCTGGTGGAACGGCGCAAACTGGATCTGGTCCGATCAGGGGCAGCCGGCGAGCGTCGACGTTCTCAATGGCCTCGGCGCGGTGACGGTCGCGCTGAAGCGGACGATGGATCTCGCCCCCTTCGCCGTCGTAACCGGCAGCGACGGCAATGCGTGGGTGAACTGGCAGAACGTGTTGTCCTGGAACTGGTACAACATGGGTTCGCCCGGCGTCGCGATCGGCTCCTCGATGGGAGTTCTCGCCGTCCCGGACTTCCGAACCGGCGAGCAGAGCCTGCAGGTCTATGTGTGGGACGGCAGGCAACTGTGGCTCGGTGTCACGGACATGGTGTCCACGCGATGGACCGCCCTTGGTGGGCCTCGCTACCCCGCGGTGATCAGTGGATCGGCCGGTGCGGCGATCATCATAAGCGCCTCGGAGGATCTCGCGCAGCCCTGCTGCTTCGTTCTGAGCGCATCAACCGGCGACCTCTGGGCCTGTCAGGACGGCACCTGGCTCAACATGGGCGCCCCGCCGAGTGACCATTACGCCAAAACCGGTTTGGGTGCGAGACGCGTCCTGGACATGAACAACGGCTCCCAATACGCACTGGTCTTCGTGACCGACGGCAACGACTCCGTCTGGGCCTGTCGGTGGGACGGCACCAGTCCGGTCTGGGAGGATCACGGGAATCTGACTGGCCATACCATCGACGCGGGCGTCGGCGTCACCATCACACAGACCTCGCCTGGGGCAACTTGGCTGCCCCATGCCTTCATGCGAACCACAGACGGGCTCGTATGCGAGAACTGGCAGCAATAGGGCCCATCTGAGCGACGTCGCCGGATATCGCTCAGGTCTTCAAAGCAAGGCGGCCCGCCTCAGAAGCTGGGGCGTGTCCGCTACAAGGGAATGACGTACGCGTTGGTGCTAGATCGGCCGGTGCCGTTCACGGCGGTGATGTACAGGAACGGCCGGCGGGGATCGACGTCGGTGGGCGTGGTGAAAGGGACCCATGCGGCACTCGCCTCGTCCGGGCCTTGGGCGACGGTGCCCGTCTTCATCGCCGCACCGGCCCGAGCGTACTGGACCTTGATCGTCCCGCCCGCGAGGTTGCGGCCAGTGATCGCGATCCCCGCCGCGTTCCTGGTCGCGCCGACGATGAGCGGCGCGTTCCACGAGGCGTGGAGGTCGTCGCTCAACGACGGGGTCATCCAGTTGAGGCGGCAGGTCAGGAACGGGTCCCAGCCGTAGGAGATCACCTTGGTCACGGCCGCGCCGGCCGCCATGACCTGGGCATCCAGCCGTTTCTTGGTCGTCCGGCCGCGTAGCGGCAGTGGGTCGGCCCGGCCGCACTCGCCGGCCACCGGGACGGCACCTCGTCGCGGCCGTACACGGGCACCTTGCCCGTCCCGCGCCCGACCTGCACGGCGACGACCATGGGCGCGCCGTGCGCGGTGGCGGCGATGGCGAGCAGCCCCGGCCCCACCCGTTCGGGCGGGAAGGTGTCCTGTGAAACGTTGAACGGGGGCAGATCACCACCGGGCTCGGGCACGAGGGCGTCTCGGCGATAACCGCCCGCGAGATGGCCGCCTGGCGCGATCACCTGGCCGCCGCCGGGCGGCACACGAAGACGGCAGCAATATGATCACGCGCATATGAGCGACATCACCGAACCCCCGATCGCCCGGGTTGACGTCGTGCGCGAGACCCTCCACGGCATCACACTTGAGGATCCCTACCGGTGAATGGAAACCGAAGGTGAGGAGTTCCACCACTTGGACGGCCAGGCCAGGCACGCCCGCGAGCACCTGGATGCCCTGCCGCACCGCTCTGGCCTGCTGACCCGGATCCGACGCCCCGGGATGTTCGCGACTGCTGTAAGGGAGGATCAGCGCGTTTCCGCGTCCTCGTCGTCCCAGTCCTCGTCGTCCCAGTCCCAGTCCTCGTCGTCGATCAGCCAGTCCGGCGGTGAGATGAGCGGGTTGCCCCTCACCCGAAGCTCTGTGACTGTGAGGTTCTCCAGCCACTCGGGCAGGGCAGTGATTTGGTTGTCGCCCAGGTTGAGTTCCTCAAGGGCGGTGAGACCTCTTACCCACTCGGGCACCTCGGTGAGATCGTTCTCGCTCAAGTCGAGGTAAGTGAGGTTGGCCAGGTTGGCCATGGTGTCAGGCAACGCGCTCAACTGGTTGCCGCCCAGGCTGAGGCAGCCGAGGTTGGCCAGGTCACCCATGGTGTCAGGCAACGCGCGCACCTCGTTGGCGTCCAGATTGAGGTACCTGAGGTTGGCCAGGTTGCCGAAGGTGTCAGGCAACGTCGTGAGCTCATTGTGCGGCGCCTCGAGCCAGGTGAGATTGACGAGGCCGCCGAACGTGTCCGGCAACGTTTTCAGATGGTGATTGCCGGACAGATTGACCTTGGCGAGGTTGACGAGATGGCCGAAGCTCTCGGGCAATGTCGTGAGCTTGTTGTGCGACAAGTCAAGCTCCCTGAGACCGATGACGCCGCCGAACGTGTCCGGCAAGGTGCTCAGGTGGTTGCCGTACAGATTGAGCTTGGCGAGGCTGACAAGGTCGCCGAAGGACTCGGGCAATCCTGTGAGATTGTTGTGCGACAGGTCGAGCTCGACGAGATCGGCGAGACCACCGAAGGTATCCGGCAACAGGTCCAACCGGTTACCGCTCAGCTCCAGCTCGCCGAGATTGCCGAGATCGCCGAAGGTGTCGGGCAACGCGGTGAGCTTGTTCTGCGACAGATCAAGCTCGGCGAGACCGGCGAGGGTACCGAATGTGTCGGGCAACAGGTCCAGCTGATTGTTGCTGAGGTCCAGCTCGGTAAGGCCGGTGAGATTACCCAGCCAGTCGGGCAGAACGCTGAGCCGATTGCTGTACAGCTTGAGCTTGGTGAGATTGGTGAGCCCAGCCAGCCCGCTTGGCAGGACAGCGAGGTCGTTAACTCCCAAATTCAGCTCGGAGAGGTTGCTCAGCGTCTCCGGCAGTTCGGCGATGCGGTTGCCGTACAGGTTGAGTTTGGTCAGGTTGGTGAGCCGGGCTATGCCGTCCGGCAATACGGTGAGCTTGCTGTCTTGCAGGTCGAGTTCGGTGAGGTTGCTCAGCGTCTCCGGCAGCGCGGCGATCCGATTTCCGCCGCCCAGGTACAGCCTGGTGAGGCTGGTGAGCCTGCCGAACGTTTCCGGCAGAGCGGCGAGCCGGTTGTAGCAGACGTTCAGCTCGACGAGGCTGGTGAGCTCGCCCAGCGTGTCCGGCAACGTGGTCAGCTGGTTCATGGCCAGGCTGAGATCGGTGAGGTTGGCGAGGTCGCCGAACGCCTCCGGGAGCACGGTGAACCGATTGTGGCCCAGGTCGAGCGTGGTCAGGCCGGTGAGCCTGCCGAACGTTTCCGGCAGAGCGGTGAGCTGGTTGTACCAGAGGTTCAGCTCGGCGAGGCCGGTGAGGTCGCCGATCGAGTCCGGCAGGACGGCGACATTGTTGAAGGCCAGGTCGAGAACCGTGAGGTTGGACAGATCACCCAGCCACTCGGGTAAATGGGTGATCCTGTTGTCCCGCAGCTTGAGCACCCTCAGATTGGCGAGGTTACACAGCCAGTTCGGCAATGCGGTGAGGCGGTCGCCGCCGGTATTGAGCTCCAGCGTGGTGAGGTTGGTGAGGCCGCCTAACGCATCAGGCAGGCTGACGAGCTTGCTCCCTGACAGTTTGAGCTCGGTGAGGTTCGCGAAGCCCCCCAGCCATTCGGGTAATTCAGCGAACAGATTGTTTCTCAGGTCGAGCCTGGTAATACCGGTGAGGTCGCGCAGCGCCTCAGGCAGGCTGTCCAGCTCCAGACCGGAAAGGTCCAGGTCAGAAGCACCGCTTTCCAGCGCCGCGGCGATCCGCCTCTCGGCCTCGGGAGACACCTCGATCCACCCCACTTCGACATCCTGGCGAAGCGGATCGGCTCCGCCCGCCGCCTCCAACGGCATCGCCGGCAACCGATGACCGGTGCCGCGCGCGATCGACGACGGAATGAAGTGCCCCTGTTTCAGTGACGGCGGTGCCGGTCTTGATTCCCGCTCACCGGCGGCCGACCCGGCCCTGACATACGGGGCACACTGATGATCTCCGCACATCGAGGCCACCCTAGTGGCAATGCCGGGAAGTCGGAGGGGTGCGGCTCCTTCTGAGGGACCGGGCTGATCAGGTGGTGTGCTCGTTATCGTGCCGACCGTGGATGCGCTGATGTTCTTGGCCGAGGTGATGGCGCCATTCGGGCAGGTCGTTGTTGGTGATGAGGGCGGAGTTTCAGGATGGCTCCGGCCAGGCCCCAGCGGGCGCCGGTGATGTCGAGGCGGTCGGCGATGAGGTGGCGGCAGGCGCCTTCGATGACGCCGGTCGCGATGGGCCGTCCAGCGGCCAGCCCCGGCTCGTCCAGCGCCGTCACCTCCACGCCGCCCAGGAGCACCCGGCCGGAGTTCGGCATGTCGAGACCGGCAACTCAGCCCCCATCAATATCTCCTGACCTGCACAAACGTAGGAGCCGGTGCGGCGGGGCGACATCCCACCGGTGGGCGTCTTGGCGGTGGTGCGCGCACTGCCATGCAGAATGTGGCCCATGAACGTCCTGACGGCCATGCGGAATGCGGCGCTCTTCCTGATCATCGGGTTGAGCACCGCGCTGCTCGCCCTGCCGCTGTTCTGGCTGGCTGTCTGCGCCGCGCTGCTGAGCCTGGCCGGCATCGGCCTGCCCCTGGTCCCGCCGGCGACGCACCTGGTCAGGCGGCTGTCGGGGTGGCAGCGCCGGCGCCTGGGGATGCCTGCTCCGCCGTACCTGCCGCTTGAAGGGCCGCTGCCGGTGCGCCTGCGCGCGGCCGTGGGCGACCCCGCCACCCCGCGGGAAGTGCTCTGGCTCCTCGCGCACGGCCTCACCGGCATCGTGCTCGGCTTCCTGGCACTCGGCCTGCCCCTGGCCGCGCTCAACGCAGCCACCCTGCCGCTGTGGTGGCGGCTGACGACGGGCAGCCCGCCATCGGTGCTCGGCTACGCAGTCGACTCCTGGCCGCTGGCCCTGACCGGCCCGTTGGTCGCCACGGTCTACCTGGGCGCGGCCTGCCTGGTCCTGCCGCCCGCCGCCGGCCTGTCAGAACGGCTCAGCCGCAGCCTGCTCAAACCCCTGGGCCGCGTACGGCTGGCGCAGCAGGTGGCACTGCTGACCGCGGCTCGGGCCTCGGCACTCGAGGCCCACGCACAAGAACTCAGACGCATCGAACGCACCCTCCACGACGGCACGCAGAACCGCCTGGTCGCCGTCGTCATGCACCTCGGCCTGCTCGAACGCGCCCTGGCGGGCGCCCCGGAAAGCACCCGGCAACTGGCCGGACGGGCCCAAGAGGCCGCCTCCGACGCCCTGGTCAACCTGCGCGATGCCATCCGGGCCATCCACCCGCCCGTCCTCACCGAGTACGGGCTCGACGGTGCGCTCGCCGCGCTGGCCGCGCGCAGTCCCGTCCCCTGCACCGTCGAGATCACCGACTTCCCTCGCCTGCCCGCGGCCGTCGAGGCGGCGGCCTACTTCACCGCCGCCGAAGCGCTCACCAACGTCGCCAAACACAGCCACGCCAACAAGGCCGTGGTGCGGGTGCACCTGGACGGCGGCCTGCTGATCACCGCGATCGAGGACGACGGCGTGGGCGGCGCCCACAGCGGCACCGGCAGCGGCCTGACCGGAATCGACCACCGAGCCGCCGCCTTCGGCGGCCGAACCACCCTGACCAGCCCGCCCGGCGGGCCGACCGTGCTGAAAGTGGAGTTGCCATGCGGGTTGTGATCGCCGAAGATGACGCGCTGTTGCGCGAGGGGCTGGCCCTGCTGCTGGCCGCAGAGGGCATCGAGGTGCTCGCCGCCGTCGACAACGCTGCCGACCTGCTCGCCGCCGTCACGGAAAAGGCGCCCGACGCGCTCATCGTGGACGTACGGCTGCCGCCGGACTTCAGCGACGAGGGTCTGCGCGCGGCCATCGAGGCCAGGCGGACACGGCCCGAGCTGCCCGTGCTGGTGCTGTCCTCCTATGTCGAGGACACCTACGCATCCGCCCTGCTCAGCAAGGGTGGCGTGGGGGTCGGTTACCTGCTGAAGGAGCGGGTCGGCAAGGTGCAGTCCTTCCTCGACGCGCTCCACCGGGTGGCCGAGGGCGGGACCGCCATCGACCCCGAGGTGATCGCCCAGCTCCTGGTCCGCCGTCGGGCCGGAGACCCGCTCCACGCCTTGACCGCGCGTGAGCGGGAGGTGCTCGCGCTGATGGCGGAGGGGTTGTCCAACACCGATCTGAGCGAGCGGCTGGTCATCAGCGAGGGTGCGGTCAACAAGCACATCAGGAACATCTTCGCCAAGCTCGGCCTGCAACCCTCCGACAGCGGCCACCGCAGGGTCCTAGCCGTGCTCGCCTACCTCAAGGCCTGACCGGCAAGGGACTGGCTCGTGAGGATCTGACCCGCGAGAACCTGGCTCGGGCTTGCCCCGAGGGGCCCTACCTTCCCGCGCAAAGGGCCGTGTCAAGGGCGGCGTCGAGCTGCTTGTCACCGTCTGCCGTGAGAGACTCCGCGGTCGCGGTGACCGTGGCCGACCGGCCGCCCTCGGTGATGCCGCTACGGGTCGAGTAGCCGCCGACATCACCACTGTGCCCCCACGCGAGGCCGCCGCAGCTCAGCAGGATCTTCGTCAACCCGAGCCCATACCCCCACCCCTGCGGGGCCCCGGCCACCGGGACGGTCCGCTTCATCTGCTCCAGCATCGACGGTGTGAGGAGCCTGCCCCCCAGCAGCGCGCCCAAGAACCGGTTGACGTCCCGCGGCGTGCTGACCAGCTGCCCGGCCGCCCACCCCCTGGACGGATCCATCTCCGACACGTCCACCGGTTCGCCGCCCGGTTTGCTGGTCTTGGACTTGTAAGCCCCGGGGTGGACACCCCGGATCTTCTGCTCACCGGCAGCGGGCCAGTAGGTGTCACCGAGCCCCAGCGGCGTCATGATCCGATCGGTGATCTCCGCACTCACCGGCCGGCCCGTGACCTTCTGCACCAGCAGCCCGAGCAGAACGTAGCCGGTGTTGCTGTAACCCCAGCTCTTGCCGGGTGCGAACTGCGGCTTCTGCGTCAGAGCCAAGTCGAGCAGCTCCCGGGGCTCGAAGTAACGGTGCTGGCTTTCGAAGAACGTTCCCGCGATGGCCCTGCCGTGCTCGGGCATGCCGGAGGTGTGCTGGAGCAGCTGGCGGACGGTAATCAGGCGGCCGTCGTTCCCGTTGCCGCGTACCAACCCTGGCAGATACGTCTCGACCGGCGCGTCCAGCTTGACCTTGCCCTCGCCGGCCAGCTGCAGCACGACCGCGGCGGTGAAGGTCTTGGTGATGCTGGCGATGCGCACCTGCCCGTTGACCGGGACCTTCGCCCGCGTGACCAGGTCGCCCACACCTGCGGTGTAGTCCCAGCTGCGCCCGTCGCGCTCCCTGACAGCGGCCAGCGCACCGGGGAACTCGCCGCCGCTGACCAGATCGTGCAGCGCCGTCTGCACGGCGCCGCCCGGCCGGTCCTGGGGGGCGACGTCGGCGGTCGCCGGGCTGAGGGTCCCCAGAGCGAGGGCCAGAACCGCCGCGCCGGCCGCCCAGGCCGGGCGGAAGGGGACAGCAGGATGCTGAGACATCGGGAAACTCCCTTGATGACGTGGTTGCGATGTCCTCAAGCATGTCGGCGCGACCAACTCGCGATCGATCCCACGCGTGGGTGTTTCCGCACTACAGCCAGCGCTACCAACGGCCCGGGAGACCCTGGGCCGCACCCACTGTCCGGCCGGAGGCATCGACGACGCCCTCATCCAGCCCTACTCCGGCCATGCCAGCCGCACCTCGCTGGAGATCACGCCCCTGGCTGCCCGATCGCGTGCGACTGGTTCGCTCAAGAGTCGCGTCGCAGCGACGACAGCCCCCACAGCTCAGCGATACGCCCGTCGCGCACCCGGAACATCTCCAGCATGGTCGGTGGCTGCGTACCGGGGATGCCGTGCACGCTCGTACGGACGGCGACCGTGTCCCCCTCGACGATCATGTCCTCGACGACCACCCGAGCATCGGGGAACGTCTCATGGAACCGCTGCCACGCTCGGGTGACGCTATCCGGCCCGGTCGTGTCCATGGGGTGGCTGTAGAAGTCCGCCGTGAAGATCTCCGCCGCGGCCGCGTGGTCGTGGGCGTTGAACGCGGCGTACATGCGCCGGGCAGCGGCCCGCAGGTCCTCGGTCATGGGTTCTCCTGTTCGATGATGTTCGCGCGGACACGGCGTAGCACGCTCAGCACGATCTCCCGCTGTTCCGGGGCGACACCGTGCAGCAGCCGCTCCTGGTACACCTGGTGCGATCGCTCCAGATCGGCCGCGGCCCGCTCGCCCGCAGTGGTCAGCGCGGCCAAGGTGTAGCGGTTGTCCGCCGGGTCGAGGCGACGGCCGATCAGCCCTTCGGCCTCGAACTCCTTGACCAGCCGGGTGACGCTCGCACCATCGATGCCCAGCGTCCGGCGCAGGTCGCTGTGGCTGGTCTCGCCGTCGCGCCACAGACGGATGAGCAACTGCACTCGGTGGGGGCTCATGCCCACGTGCCTGGCGAACGCCTGCCGCAGCTCGGCGCAGGCGCCGCCGAGCTCACGGAAGAAGGCGTCCTCAGGCGTCTCCTCACGTATCACCATCTCTTTATATCTTCAACTCTTGATGACATCAAGAGATTCCCAGGCCTGACTGTCCTTCGAATCGGGGACAGTCAGGGTCGACCGGTTGATGGTGGCGGGCGGGACTCACCGATCGGATGCTGGAGGCATGACTGGGGCTGCGGTGAGGGTCAGGGGCCTGATCAAGCAGTACGGCGATGTGCATGCGCTCCGCGGCATCGACCTGGACATCGGCATGGGTGAAGTGCTCGGGATCCTCGGCCCCAACGGCGCGGGCAAGTCCACCATCGTGGAGATCTCGGAGGGCTACCGCCAGTGACGCGGCCGAGCTCACCGTACGCGAGACGGGCCGGCAAACGGATCCGCCGGCTCTCCGGCGGCCAGCGGCAGGATGGCACACTCAAGCGCCTGGCAGGGACTCCCATGCCACCCGTGGCCTATTTCATCGGCCGCCCCGTTCGGGCTCTGCCCCCAACGCTTCATGGCGCTGCCCACGTGGCGGCCGGTTCAGACGTGGATGGCTGCTCGGGTGGAGGCTTCGAGGATGTCGCCCAGAGCGGTTTGGGCTCGGGTGAGGTCGGCTATGCGGGAGTCCAGCTCGGCGTACTGGGTTCTCAGGTGGTCGAGAACGCAGGCCTGCAGCTCGGTGCCGTCGCCGACGAAGCAGGGCATGAGCTCGCGGATGACCTTGGTAGGGAGCCCGGCAGCGAGCAGGGTGCGGATGCGGCCGACAGTGGCGGGGGCCTCGGGATCGTAATGCCGGTGGCCGCCTTCGCTGCGGTGGGAGGTGAGCAGCCCCTGGGCCTCGTAGTAGCGGAGGAGACGTACGGCCACGCCTGTTTCGCGGGACAGCTCCCCGATCTTCATGTGACCCACCTCATAGGGCAGCGGCTTGAATCTGACACCGATGTCACATCCTAACGTTGATCGCATGACGACGACTTCGACGGCACCAGCGCCCGTTTCGCTCTACGGATTCCTGACCCCCAAGCCCGGACACGCCGACGAACTCAGGAAGCTCCTGATGGACCTTGTCGAGCCGTCTCGGGGGCACGAGGGCAATCTTGAATACCACCTCCACGAGCAGGAAGACGGCCGATTCTTCCTCTATGAGGTCTGGCGTTCGCAGGAGGACCTCGACCGGCACAACGCGACCCCACTGCTGCGCGCCTTCATGGACGAACTGTCCGAGCACATCGAAGGAGCACCCGAGGCTTACTTCGGCGCGATGAGGAGTCCCCATCCGGCCATCGTGGTCTGCGCGCGGACACCGTTCTGACCCGGGGTCAGGGCCAGGTCTTCGCCTCCGCCTCGAACCGGTCGCTCTCCACGGGCAGCACGCAGAGCACGTGCCCGCCGGGCGCCCGCAGGATGCGGCACTCTTGCCACTGCGACACCTCCGTCGCCCCGAGCGCCACCAGCCGCCGGGTCTCGGCCTCGATGTCGTCCGTCTCGATGTCCACGTGGAATCGGGGTGCGTCGTCCACAGCCTGGACGGCCACGTCGAGGCCCGGAACGGCCCCGTGCAGCGAGGTGAACTGCTCGTATCCGGGGAGCGGGCTCGCGGTGGCCCCGAGCGCCCCCGCCCAGAACGTCGCCGCCTGCTCGGCCTCGGACGCGGGGGTGTCGATGAGAAGGGCGTACATCCGGCTGCGGTGCATGACGATCACCCTAGCTGCCACCCCGATGCAATGTCGCCTTGTGCGAAGTTTCGACTGCGCTGCGTGCATACACCGATTCCGTACGGGTAGCAGCGCGTTGCATTGGCTCCTCGGAGGAGGGAACCGTGGACATCAACATAGGCCAAGGTCTGTCTGACGCCTGGCGGGCGATCGCGACGTTCGTTCCGAAGCTGGTCGCGATGCTGGTGATTCTCGTCATCGGCTACCTCGTGGCCAAGGCGCTGGAGAAGATCGTCGACAAGATACTCGAACGCGTCGGCTTCGACCGGGCGGTGGAGCGCAGCGGCATACAGCGGTGGCTGGAGCGGAGCAAGTACGACGCCAGCAGCCTGCTCGCGAAGATCGTCTTCTACGCGATCCTGCTGGTCACCCTGCAGCTGGCCTTCAGCGTGTACGGGCCCAACCCGATCTCGTCCATGCTGAACGGCGTGGTCGCCTGGCTGCCCCTGGCGCTGGTCGCCATCGTGATCATCGTGGTCGCGGGTGCGGTGGCCAAGGGCGTCAGGGACGTCCTCGAAGGGATGCTCGGCGGGCTCTCGTACGGCCGCTGGCTGGCGACGGCCGCCTCGGTCTTCATCTGGGCGCTGGGCATCATCGCGGCGCTCAACCAGATCGGCGTGGCCACGACCGTCACGACGCCGGTGCTGATCACGGTGCTCGCCACCCTCGGCGCGATCGCGGCGATCGGCTTCGGCGGCGGGCTCGTCCGGCCGATGCAGCAGCGCTGGGAGCGCTGGCTGGGCCGCATCGAGCGGGAGGCGCCGCAGGCGAGGGCGCACGCGGAGGCGTACCAGCGGGGCCGCGAGGACGCGCGGGCGATGTCGGAGGAGACCACCCCCATCCGCACGGGCCCGGCGGCCACGACCACCCCGCCGCGCACGGACATGCCACGTACGGACATGCCGCCGCGCACGGACGTGCCGCCGCGTCCGGAGATGCCTCCGGAGTGACCGCGCCCAGCGGGAGCCCCGCTCGGGGGCCCGGCGTGGACCCGGCGAGTCAGGCGGGCAGGCCGTCTTCCAGGAAGCCCAGTTCGCGGGCCAGCCAGCAGACGGCCGTCAGCCGGAGCGCGGCCGCGTCCGGCTCGCCGGTGAAGATCCAGCCGCGCTGCCGCAGCTCGTCGAGGAAGCCGAGCAGGTAGTCGCCCAGCGTCTCCCGGTCGAGCGGGATCGCGTCACGCAGCACTGCGGCGTGCTGGTCGACCGCGGCCACCAGCCCCGGGTCGCGGTCCATCCGGGCGAACTGTGCGTCGCCCAGCGTGTTCATCAGCCAGCGCAGGGGCGTAGCCGCCCACCCTTCCTCAAAGACCACCAACCAACTGTAAAGCATCTCCCAAGGTCAACGGCCCTCCGCGTCGATTTCGGCGAGGGTGCGGCGGGCCACCGCGAAGGCGGCGTTGGCGGCCGGAACCCCGCAGTAGACGGCCGTCTGGAGCAGCACTTCCTTGATCTCGTCCCGCGTGAGCCCGTTCCGTAAGGCCGCTCGGACGTGCATGGCGAGCTCGTCCAGGTGGCCCCGCGCCACCAGCGCGGTGAGCGTGACGCAGCTGCGGGTGCGCCGGTCGAGGCCGGGCCGGTTCCAGATCTCGTTCCACGCGTAGCGGGTGATCAGCTCCTGGAAGTCCCGGGTGAAGTCCGTGGTGGCGGCGACCGCCCGGTCGACGTGCGCGTCCCCGAGCACCTCGCGCCTGGTGCGCATCCCCGCCGCCAGGCCGTCCTCCACGACAGGAGGCGGTTGGTCGTCTGACAGGTGGCCGACGATGGCGGCGGTGACCGCCTTGGGGCGTTCCACGTTGGCCAGGTGGGAGGCGCGCGGCACCACCGTCAGGGACGCTCCCGGGATGCTGTTGGCCAGCGTGAGCGCCTGGTCGAGCGGCGTGGCCGGGTCCTCGGCGCCGGCGATGACCAGCGTGTGCGCGGTGATCTCCCCCAGGCGGCGCGTCAGGTCGAAGGCGGCGATGGCCTCGCAGCAGGCGGCGTACGACTTGGCGTCCACCCCCACCAGCTGGTCGAACACCCACTGGCCGTCGAAGTCGGGCGTGAACCAGCGGGCCTTGAGCGTCGGGACGAGGGCCGCCACCCCCTTGCCGCGCACCAGCGCCGCCCGCCCCAGCCACGGCCCCGGCTCGCCGAACCTGGCCGACGTGCAGCAGAGCACCAGCTTGCGCACCCGGTGCCGGGCGCGCGTCGCGATGGTCGTGGCGATCGCGCCGCCGACCGAGATGCCGCCCACCGCGAACCGCTCGGGCTCGACGAGATCGAGTACGGCCCGCGCCAGGTCGTCGATCGTGAACCCGGCCGCGACCGCCGGCGAGCCGCCGTGGCCCGGCAGGTCGTACCTGAGGACCCGCCAGGAGTCGGTGAGCGCGGGCAGCTGGGGCTCCCAGATCTCCATCGTGGTGCCGAGCGAGGGCCCGAGCACCAGCAGCGGCGCGTCGGGCGGGCCGTCGATGCGGTGGTGGAGTTTCACGGTTGCTCCCGATAGGTGGCGAGAATGCGGTCAACCAGCTCAGCGGCCGCCCCGAGGTACGCCTCCGGATCGAGCAGCTCATCGGGGACGGGGAGCCGCGATCCCGCCGCGGACAGGGCCTGCTTGAGTGTCCGCGGGTCGAGGTGGGCGGACAGGCGTTCGGCGACCAGACGGCCGCCGGTCAGCTCGGCGTTGGCGCGCATCCGTTCGGGGAACACCCGCAGCCCGGCCACCAGCTCCGCCGCGGTCTCGGCCGCGCCGCCCGTGAGCCGGAGCGCCTCGCGCAGCGGCAGCCACTCCGCCTGCCAGGCCCCCGCGGCCCGCTCGTGCTCGCCGATCTGCCCCAGCACCTGCGTGTACGCGGGCACCTGGAGCGCGGCCGACCGCACGAGAACGGAGAGCGCCGGGTTGCGCTTCTGCGGCATGGCCGACGAACCGCCGGTGGACGACTCGGCCACCTCCCCGACCTCGGTCTGCGCCATGAGCACGATGTCGGTGGCCGGCTTGCCGAGCGCCCTGGCCGTGCCGGCGAGCGCGGCGCCCAGCTCGGTGACGGCGGAGCGCTCGGCGTGCCACGGGATCGCGGGCGCCGCCAGCCCGATCTCCTCGGCGAACACCTCGACGAGCATCAGCGCGGTGACGGGACCGGCGTCCGCCCGTTCGGCGACGGCGGCCAGGGTGCCGGCCGCGCCGCCCAGCTGGGCCGGCAGGCGCAGCTCGCGCAGCCGGGCGCGGGCGCGCAGGAGCCCGGCCAGCCACCCCGCCGCCTTCAGCCCGAACGTGGTCGGCACCGCCTGCTGCCCCAGCGTCCGCGCGGCCATCACCGTGCCTCTGTGCCGCTCGGCCAGCTCGCCCAGATCCCGCATGATCGCGCTCAGATCGCCCACGATGGCACGTACCGCCCGCGTGGCCACGAGCATGGCCGCGCTGTCCAGGATGTCCTGGCTGGTCGCCCCCAGGTGCGCGTACGAGGCCGCCCCCGGCACGGCCCGCCGCAGGTCCGAGACCAGCGGCACGACCGGGTTGGCCGACTGGCGGGCGCGTCTGGCGAGGTCGGCCGGGTCGAGGACGAGCGCGGCCGCCGTCCTGTCGATGGCCGCGGCCGCCTCGGCGGGGATGAGCTCCAGCCGGGCCTGCGCGCGGGCGAGCGCCGCCTCGGCCTCCAGCATGGCCCGCAGCCAGGCCGCGTCCGAGGTGATCTCCTCCGCTCGAGTGCCTGCCCAGACCGGGGCGAGCAGGCCGCCGTCAGCGCTCAATGAAGCCTCCAGCACTCAAATGACCCGGCACTCGATGAAGCCTCGCCCCTGATGTATCACGGCAACCCCACGTAGTTCTCCGCCAGGGTGGTCGCCGCCGCCTCCGACGAGGTGACGTAGTCGAGGTACGAGAGCTGCAGCCGCCGCGCGTACGGGTCGTCGTCCTCGAACGTGTGCAGCAGCGTCGTCATCCACCACGAGAAGTGCTGTGCCCGCCAGACCCGCTTCAGGCACGCGGCGGAGTAGCCGTCGAGCAGCTCGGTCGAGCCGTCCGCGAAGTACGCGGCCAGCGCCTCGGTCAGCACGCGGACGTCCGCGACGGCCAGGTTGAGCCCCTTGGCGCCGGTCGGCGGCACGATGTGCGCGGCGTCCCCAGCCAGGTAGAGCTGCCCGTACTGCATGGGCTCGGCCACGAACGCCCGCATCGGCGTGACGCCCTTCTCCATGATCTCGCCGGTCGCCAGCGTGAAGCCGGGCACACTCTCCAGCCGCGCCTTCAGCTCGGCCCAGATCCGCTCGTCCGGCCACTCCTCTACCCGGGCGTCGGCCGGGACCTGCAGGTAGAAGCGGCTGACGGTGGGCGAGCGCATGCTGTGCAGCGCGAAGCCACGCTCGGTCCTGGTGTAGATGAGCTCCTCCGACGAGGGCGCGACCCTGGCCAGGATGCCGAGCCAGGCGAAGGGATAGTCCCGCTCGAAAACGCTCAGAACGCCCTCGGGGACGGCCGGTCTGGATACGCCGTGGAAGCCGTCGCACCCGGCGATCACGTCGCAGTCGAGCCGCTCGCCGCCGAACGTGAGGTAGGGGCCCGAGTCCGACCTCGACTCCAGCGAGTGCAGGGCCACGTCCTCGACCTCGAAGCGCACGTCGCCGCCCGCCGCGAGCCTGGCCGCGATCAGGTCCTTGACCACTTCCTGCTGGCCGTACACGGTGATGGACCTGCCCGGCACGAGCTTCTCGAACGCGATGCGGTGGCCCGCGCCGCCGTACCTGAGCTCGATGCCGTGGTGCGGCAGCCCCTCGCGCAGCATCCGCTCGCCGACGCCCGCCTCGATCAGCGTGTCCACCGTGCCCTGCTCCAGCACTCCGGCCCGCACCCGCCGCTCGACGTACTCGCGGCTGCGCTTCTCGAGCACCACGGAGGAGATGCCGCGCAGGTGGAGCAGATGAGACAGGAGCAGGCCGGCGGGCCCCGCGCCGATGATCCCGACCTGAGTTCGCATGAGGGAAGCATCCTGCCTCGACCGTGCTTTGGCCGAGATCTCCCTTCCGCTCAGTGGAAGAATGGCTCCATGGCAGGCGGATCACGCGACCCCGGGCGTTCGGTGACGTCCAAGGTGCTGGCCGTTTTGGGCGCGTTCGACCCGGCGCATCCGCAGCTCACGCTGACCGAGCTGGCAAGGCGCAGCGGGCTGCCGCTGAGCACGGCGCACCGGCTGGTCGCCGAGCTGGAGGGCTGGCAGGCGCTGAGCCGCGCGCCCGACGGGCGGCTGCGGGTGGGGCTGCGGCTGTGGGAGCTGGGTCAGCTCGCGCCCCGGCCGCTCCACGAGCTGGCGCATCCGTGGCTGCAGGAGCTGTTCACGAGCACGGGCGAGAACGTGCACCTGGCCGTGCGCGACGGGCTCGAGGTGCTCTACGTGGACAAGGTGTACGGCAGGCGGGCGGTGCCCATCGTGTCCAGGACCGGCGGCCGGCTGCCGATGCACCCGACGGGGGTGGGCAGGGCGCTGCTGGCGTACGAGCCGGACTGGTTCGTGAAGTCCTACCTGGCGCGCCGGCTCGAACGCCCGACCCCGCACACGATCACCGAGCCGGGGCGGCTGGCCAGGGAGCTGGCGGTGGTGCGCGCCCAGGGGTACGCGCTGACGTACGAGGAGATGACCTTGGGCACCTGCTCGGCGGCGGCGCCGATCCTCGTGGAGGGGCGGCCCGTGGCGGCCGTGGGCATCGTGGTTTCGTCCCGGCGCGCCCGCGAGCTGCCCCGCCTGATCGATCCGCTGCTGAACGCGGCGGCGGGCATCGCGACGGACATCGCGAAGATCAGTCCCCCATCTTCTGGATCCGGTCCTTGAACAGGGTGGTGGCGATGGCGGCCTTGTGCGGCTGCCCCTTGAGGAACGCCTGCGCGAAGTTCTTCGCCTGCTCGTAGGAGACCTTGCCGGGCATGGGCGGCTCGTTCGGGTTGACGTCCACGTCCACCAGCGCCGGGCCGTCGTACGCGAGCGCCTGCCCGATCGTCAGGGCCACGTCCTCCGCCTTGACGACCTTGGCCGCGAACCCGCCGCACGAGCGGGCCCAGGCCGAGAAGTCGGCTTCGGGCTCGGGATAGCGCACGCCGTGCTCCGGGTAGCCGAGCACCATCTGCTCCCACAGGATCTGGCCGAGCGAGTTGTTGTTGTTGATGATCACCTTGACCGGCAGCCGGTGCTGCACCGCCGTCAGGAACTCGGCCATCAGCATCGAGAAGCCGCCGTCGCCGACGTACGCGATGACCTGGCGGCCCGGGAAGGCGTGCTGCATGGCGATGGCGTACGGCAGCCCCGGCGCCATCGTGGCGAGCGTGCCCGACAGGTAGAACTGGCGCCCGCCCCGGATCGTCCAGTGCCTGGCGGCCCAGGTGGCGATGGTGCCGCTGTCGCAGGTCAGGATGGCGTCGTCGGTCGCGAGCTCGTCGAGGACCGACACGACGTACTGCGGCGCGATGGGATCCCGGTCCGGGTTCTCCAGGGTGTCCATCTCGGCCCGCCACTTGCCCATCATCGTCTGATATTTCGACAGGTGAGCGTGACGGTCCCGGTGGGTCAGCAGCGGCAGCAGCGCCTGCAGCCCCTCCTTGGCGTCGCACACCACGGGCACGTCGGTCGCGATCCGGGCCCCCGCCCTGGTCGGCTCCGCCTCGAACTGCACCACGCGCGCCGCCTCCGGCAGGAACTTCGTGTACGGGAAGTTCGTCCCCACCATGAACAGCACGTCGGTCTCGTCCATCAGCTCCTCGCTCGGCCGGGTGCCGAGCAGCCCGATCCCGCCGGTCGTGTACGGCGAGTCGTCCGGGATGACCGCCTTGCCGGGCAGCGTCTTGACCACGGGCGCCCCGAGCGCCTCGGCCACGGCCAGCACCTCCGGCCCGGCGTGCAGCGCTCCCTGCCCGACGAGCATGGCGGGGCGCTCGGCCTCGTTGAGCACGTCGGCCGCGCGCCGGAGGTCCTCGTGCCGCGGGATGCCCGCCGGCTGCAGGTAGATGGGCGCGGTCTCCGGCGCACGCGCGGGCGCCACGGTCCTGTACGGCTCCGCGCCCGCCTCGGCCACCTGGATGTCGTTGGGCACCGTGAGATGGGAGACCCCGCGCCGCGCGTAGGAGGTCCTGATCGCCAGGTCCACCAGCGAGGGCAGCTGCGCCGGGTTGGTGATCATCATGTTGTACTCGGTCACGTCGGCGAAGAGCCGGTCCAGGTGCACCTCCTGCTGGTAGCCGGTGCCCAGCACGGACGTCTCCTGCATGCCGGTGATCGCCAGCACCGGGACGTGGTCCAGCTTGGCGTCGTACAGGCCGTTGAGCAGGTGGATGCCGCCGGGCCCCGAGGTGGCCAGGCACACGCCGATCCGCCCGGTGGCCTTGGCGTAACCGGTGGCCATGAAGGCCGCCGCCTCCTCATGGTGGACGAGGACGAAGCGCACCCGGTCACGGTGGCGCCGCAGCCCCTCCATGATGCCGTTGATGCCGTCGCCCGGCAGGCCGAAGACGGTGTCGACGCCCCACTCGGCGAGCCGTTCTATCAGGGATTCCGCTGCGATTCGAGCCATGTGAGCGGCCCTACCCTGCTCGCCCGCTGACAGACGCTTTTACCAGATTCCTTGTCATTTCCTGAGATTCACGGGTAGAGGGGCGGCATGCGCATTCTGGTCACGGGAGCCACGGGCACGCTCGGCAGTGCACTGGTGCCCGCCCTGCTCAGAGCGGGCCATCAGGTGCGGGCGCTGAGCCGTACGAAGCGGGAGAGCCGGGGGAACGTCGAGTGGATGTGGGGCGACCTCGTCTCCGGCAACGGCGTCGCGGACGCCGTGCGGGACGTCGACGTGATCGCGCACCTCGCCACGGGCGGCCGCAAGGGCCGCGGCGCCGTGGACGTGACCGGCACGCGCAAGCTGGTCGCCGCCACCCGCGAGTCGGGGTACGCGCACCTGCTGTACACCTCGGTCGTCGGGGCCGACCGCGTCGCCATCGGCCATCTGCGGCACAAGCTGGAGGCCGAGCGCCTGGTCTCGGAGAGCGACCTGGGCTGGACGATCCTGCGCGCCACCCCCTTCCACCAGTCGCTCGACCGGCGGCTGGGCGACTTCGAGTCGCTCCCTGTGCTCACCGTGGACCGCACGGTGCCCTGGCAGCCGGTCCACGCCGGCGAGGTGGCCACCCGCATCACCGAGCTGATCGCCGCGGGCCCCGCGATGGACGAGATCGAGTACGGCGGCCCCCAGGTGCTCAGCACGGAGGAACTGGTCAAGACGTGGCTGCAGGCCAGGAACCTGCACCGCCCCTGCCTGCCCGTCCGCTTCCCCGGCAGCCTGTACGCGGCCCAGCGCGCCGGCGACCTCCTGACGGACGCCGAGCCCAAGGGGCGGATCACCTGGCAGGGCTACCTCTTCCCGCCGCCGCCCGAGCCCTCAGACGACTTCGCCGCCGAGCACACCGCCTCGCCCACCAGCCCGGCCAACCAGCCGGAGCAGGACCCCGACCTGCACGTCTACGGGGGCGACGAAGGCTACGAGCGGCCGACCCGCGGCTGATCCCCCTTTACGCACTCGTTACGTATCTTCTGTACGGTGCTTCAGTGCCACTTAACAATTTGTTCAGTGGCGTCAATCGAGCGCTTCCCGGCAAGAAGGCTGGCGTCCCCATGGGAACGATGTGATGACCGGGCCGGAGACCGCCCGCTTGGGTGCGCGAATCCGGGCCTACCGCACCATGCGCCACATGACCGTACGCGCTCTCGCGACCGAGGCCAAGGCGAGCGCAAGCTTCATCAGCCAGTTGGAGCGCGGGCAGACCAGCTCAAGCATCGGTATGCTGCGGCGCATCGCCTCGGCGCTCGGACTCACGGTCGCGGATCTCTTCAACGAGGAGGACGAGATCGGCCACCGCGTGGTGCGCCGAGAAGCACGTCCGGAGCTGCACACCGCCCCCGGCACACGCAAGTTTCTGATCTCTCAGCGTCCGCTCCAGAACGTGGAAGTCTACGCCGCGGAGTTCGATCCGGGCTCGTCCACAGGGGACGAACCGTACACCCACAGCGACTCCCAGGAGATCCTCCTGGTGATTCGCGGGCAGGTCACGCTCTGGCTCGGCTCGGACGGCTCCGCCACCGCACACTTACTGAAGCCTGGGGACAGCGTGGAGTACCGCACATCGGTCCCCCACCGGGTGGTCAACGAGTGCCACGAGACCGCCGAGGTCCTCTGGATTGTCTCCCCGCCCACCACATCCGTTTGAACAGGCTTCACACCTCCTCAAGGAAGTTCGATGACAGATATTCCGCTGACCGGGGACTTCGCCAACGGCGGGGTCTCCTTCTGGTACCGCCAGATCGGCCTGCCGGAAAGGCGTCCCGCGCTGCCGGGGCCGCGCTCGTACGACGTGGCCATCGTCGGCGGCGGCTACACCGGCCTGTGGACCGCGTACTACCTGAAGAAGGCCGAGCCGGGGCTGCGGATCGCGATCCTGGAGAAGGAGTTCGCCGGGTTCGGGGCGTCGGGGCGGAACGGCGGCTGGCTGTCGGCCGAGTTCGCCGGGTCGCGCAAGCGGCACGCCAAGGCGCGCGGGCGGCAGGCGATGATCGATCTGCAGCACGCCATGTTCAGCTCCGTAGACGAGGTCATCGAGGTGACCCGCCAGGAGGGCATCGACGCCGACATCCACAAGGGCGGGCTCATCCACGTCGCGACGAACCCGGCCCAGCGGCGCAGGCTCCGCGCGGAGCTCGAGGACCTGCGCGCCTGGGGGTACGGCGAGGAGGACATGCGCCTGCTGGACCGCGACGAGCAGCGCGAACGCGTGCAGGTCGCGGGCACGCTCGAGGCCGCCTACTCGCCGCACTGCGCCCGCATCCAGCCCGCCAAGCTGGCCGTCGGCCTGGCCGAGGCGGCGGCCCGGCTGGGCGTGGACATCTTCGAGAACACCACGGTGACCGCGATCCGGCCGCGGCGCGACAACGCCCAGGCGGCGGCGATCACCACGCGCGGGGCGGTCTCGGCGGACTACGTCATCCGCGCCACCGAGGGCTTCACCGCCTCGCTGGCCGGGCAGCACCGCCAGTGGCTGCCGATGAACAGCTCCATGATCGTCACCGAGCCGCTGCCCGCCGAGGTGTGGAAGCACATCGGGTGGCAGGGCAACGAGCTGCTCGGGGACGAGGCGCACGCGTACATCTACGCGCAGCGCACGGCCGACGACCGCATCGCGATCGGCGGGCGCGGGGTGCCCTACCGGTACGGCTCGCGTACCGACGTCCGGGGCGCCACGCAGCCGCAGACGGTGGCGCTGCTCTGGCGGATGCTGGTCAAGCTCTTCCCCGCGGCCGCGGACGCGCGGATCCAGCACTCCTGGTGCGGCGTGCTGGGCGTGCCGCGCGACTGGTGCTCGACGGTCCACCTCGACCACGCGACGGGGCTCGGCTGGGCGGGCGGCTACGTCGGCAGCGGCGTCACGACGACCAACCTGGCCGGGCGCACGCTCCGCGACCTGGTGCTGCGCCATGACACCGAGCTCACGGCCCTGCCGTGGGTGGGCCGCCAGGTGCGCCAGTGGGAGCCGGAGCCGCTGCGGTGGACGGGGGTTCAGCTGATCTACGCGCTGTTCCGGGCCGCCGACCGCCGGGAGAACGACCACGGCACCACGACGTCGCCGTACGCCCGCCTGGCGAACCTGATCTCGGGCCGCTGAGCCGGGCGTCAGGGGATGACGATACGGTCCTGCTCTGTGGGCGGCGTGCCGCCGTACCAGGGCAGGGGTTTGCCGAAGCGGACCAGCTCCCCGTACAGGGCGGGGTCGGCGCCCTCGCCGAGCACCAGGTCGAGCACCGCCCGCGCGGCCTGGGCCGGCGTCTGAGCGTGGCCGTACTCGCTGAACCAGGGCCGCGAGGCCCGGGTGTCGACCATGCCGGGGCAGACGGCGGCGATCAACGTGCCGGTGGCGAGGTCGCGCTCGCGGCGCTCGGCCGCGACCGCGCGCACGGCGGCCACCTGCGCCACCTTGGAGGGCACGTTCAGCCAGCGCGGCCAGCCGGCTTCGTCGAGCGTCCCGGCGTGGATGGCGTCGCGCCAGGACTCGACGGCCTGCTCGACCTGGTCGAGCGAGGCGCCGTCGAACAGGTGGTGCAGCCGGGGGTCGAGGTGGCCGAGAGTGCCCAGACTGCTGGCCACGACGATGAGCCGCCCGCCGGGCCTCAGTATCGGGCCGTACGAGCGCAGGATCGTGTGGGTGGCCGCGTTGGCGACGTCGATGAACTCGTCGGCCTGCTCGGCCTGCGACCTGTCGGGCAGGTTCGGGGCGATGGCGTTGGAGATCACCACGTCCACCCCTCCGTGGCGCTCGCGCAGCTCATCGGCGAGCCCGGTCACGGCGCCGGTGTCGGCGACGTCGAGCACCCGGCCCTCCACCCGGCTGCGCGTGCCGGGCGACCGCACGACCTCGCGGGCGGCGTCCGAGACCCGCCGGGCGTCGCGGCCGGTGAGCAGGACCAGGTCGTCCGGGGCCATCCGGGCGGCCAGCCCTTCGACGAGGGCGCGGCCGAGGCCCTGGTTCGCCCCGGTCACCAAGGCGATGCGTGGATCGTTCATGCCGCCACGCTAGGAGGCGGCTCGATCATGAGTCCAACGAAAGTTACGCACACCTGGTATGCGTAGACGTCATGGATTTCAGCGACGTGTCGCTGACCGCGCTGCGGGTCTTCCGCGCCGTGGCCGAGCAGGGCACCTTCACTGCCGCCGCGTCCGTGCTGGGCTACACGCAGTCGGCGGTGTCCCGGCAGATCGCCTCCCTGGAACGGGCCGCGGGGACGGACCTGCTGGAGAGGCGGCGCGACGGCGCCCGGCTGACCGCCGCCGGCCGCGTCGTGCTGCGCCGGGCCACCGTCGTGCTGGACGAGATCGACGCGACCGCGCGGGAGCTGTCCGGCCTGCCGGCCCGGGCCGGGGTCGTGCGGGTGGGCTGGTTCCCCAGCGCGGGCGCCGTCCTGCTGACCAGGGCTCTCGTCGCGCTGCGCCGTACGGACCCCGCCATCACGGTCGTCACCCGGGAAGGCAGCACCCCGGCACTCGTCCGCGCGCTGCGTGCCGGCAGCCTGGACCTGGCCGTGCTGGCGTCGGCGCCACCGTTCCGGCCGCCGGACGCCGAGTCGCCGCCGCTGACCGTCCAGACGCTCGCCGAGCGTGGCCTGCGCCTGGCCGTGCCCGCCGCCCACCCCCTCGCCCACGGCGACTACATCGACGTCGCCGACCTGCGCGGGCAGCGCTGGATCGCCGGCCCGGCGGGTGACGACCTGGTGATGGGGGCGTGGCCCGGCCTGGACGAGAAGCCCGACATCGCCCATACCGCCCGCGACTGGCTCGCCAAGCTCCATCTCGTCGCGGCCGGCTGCGGGCTGACCACCGTGTCCGCCCTGCTCACCGCAGCCGCGCCGCCGGGCGTACGCATCCTGCCGGTGAGGGGCGGCCCGCAGGAGCACCGCCGCCTCCTCCTCGCCCGCCTGCCGCACCCGCCGACGGAGCCGGTCGCCCGCGTCGCGGACGCCCTGCGCACCGCCGCACTCGACACCGAAACACCGACGTGACCCGAGCCGCGAAAGTCAGCCTGCCGCCTTGATCAGGGAGTCGAGTGTGAGCGGCGGCGCCGGCGGCAGGGGCTCGGCGTGCTCGGCCCGGAAGGACTGCAGCAGGTACGCCACCAGCCGCCGCGACGCCGCCGCCGCGGCCTGGCTCGTTCCGGTGGCGACGCCGCAGTTGGCCTTGAGCACCAGCGTCAGGTCGGCCAGGTCGAAGTCGGCCCGCAGCCGCCCCGCGGCCTTGGCCCGCCGCATCACCTCGGCGAAGCCCTGCTCGGCCCGCATCCGCGTACGCTCGTAGTCGATCGCGTCGGGGAACGCCGTCAGGAACGCCTCGGTGAACCCCCGATCGGCGACCTGCATCGCGCACACCTTCTCGATCATCGAGCAGAACCCCCGCCACGGGTCCGGATCGGCCAGCGCCTCGTCCACGACCGACGCGCACGTGGCCAGCTCGTCGCCGAACACCTCCGTGATCAGCGACTCCCGCGACGGGAAACGCCGGTAGAGCGTGGCCACGCCGACCCCGGCGCGCCGCGCGATGGCCGCCATGGGCACGTCGAGCCCGCGCGTGGCGAACGACTCCCGCGCGGCCTCGAGGATGCGCACGCGGTTGTGCCGCGCGTCGGCCCGCAGCACCTGCGCGGACTCCATCTGAGAGGGATGATCAGGCATATTTCTCACATTAACGTAAATGGACGGCCCCATCCGGTTAGCCCGCTAGCGTCACTCACGTGGAGATGAAAGCGACTGAGATGCGCGCAGCCCTGTTCGACCGGTACGGGCCACCGGACGTGCTGTACGTGGGCACGGTGCCGAAGCCGGCCCCCGGACCCGGCGAGGTGCTGGTGCGCGTGCACGCCACCAGCGTGAACGGCGGCGAGCTGCACGGCCGGGCGGGCAAGATGCGGCCCGTGACCGGGCTGATGCAGCGAGGCTTCCCGAAACGCATGGGGCTCGACTTCACCGGTGAGGTCGTCGCCGTGGGCCCGGACCCGGCCGAACCCGGACCCCGGCCGGGCGACCGGGTGTGGGGCGCGCTGGACCGCACGTTCGGCAGCGTCGCCGAGTACCTGGCCGTCCGCCCCCGTCACCTGTCCCTCGTCCCGGAGGGCCTCGACCTGGTGGCGGCCTCGGCACTCCCGGTGGGCACCGTAGCGATCACGGCACTGCGCGACAAGGCGGAACTGCGGCCGGGCGAGCGCCTGCTCGTACGCGGCGGCAGCGGCGGCGTCGGGGTCACGGCGGTGCAGCTCGGCAGGGCACTCGGCGCCCACGTCACCGCGCTCGCCGGGGCACGGAACCTCGACCTCGTCCGCGACCTCGGCGCCCACGAGGCCTATGACTACGCCACCACGCGGCCTGCGGATCTGCCGCCATTCGACGTGGTCATGGACACCGTCGGCACCGACCACGCCGCCTACCGGCGCCTCCTGACCCCGTCGGGTCGCATGGTGGCGATAGCCTTCGACGTCAACCGGATCGCCGCGTCCCTGTCGTACATCGCCGCCTCCACCCTGTACGGCCGGCGGCGCGTGCGCTTCTTCAGCGGCCGGCCCACCCACCGCCTCCTCGCCGACCTCACCCGGTACGTGCAGACCGGCGCCATCCGCCCGGTCGTGGACACCGTGTTCCCCCTGGAAGAGATCGCCGAGGCGCACCGGGCCCTGGAGGCGGGCGGCGTGAGCGGCAAGATCATCGTCCGCCTCGTCTGAGACCCGGGGTCGGCGAAAATCGGTCGCTTCCGCGCGGCGGTCGTCGTTAGCGTGTCACGGTGATCTACGAGCACCCGTTGGCGTACGTGCTGGGCCTGGAGGGCATCGCCCTGATGCGGTCCTTCACCGGCGAGCACGACCGTGCGTTCGTCGAGGCACGCCTCGCCGAGATCCGTAAGTTCCTCGATGACGACTCCCTGGCCGACGCCGCCGTCGAGGTGGCTCGCTTGGACACCGTGGAGGGTTACCGGATCTGGTCGCGGAACTACGACGGGCCCAACAGCGCGTTCGACCTCGACGAGCCGTTCATCAGGGAGATCGTCGACGCGTTGCCGGCCGGCGACGCGCTGGACGCGGCGTGCGGCACCGGCAGGATGGCGGCCTACCTGGCCGGTCGCGGCCATCGGGTGCGCGGCGTGGACAGCTCGCCCGACATGCTGGAGCGGGCGCGCCTACGGGTGCCGCAGGCGGAGTTCCTGCCGGGCGAGCTGTCCTCCCTGCCGGTGCCCGGCGAGTCCGTCGACCTGGTGGTCTGCTCGCTGGCGTTGACGCACGTGCCCGTGCTGGACCCGGTGCTGGCCGAGTTCGGCCGGGTTTTGCGGCCCGGCGGGCATGTGGTGATCGCCGACATCCATCCCGAGGGCGTGGCGCAGGGGGTGGTCCCGCCCGTACGGCTGCCGGACGGCCGGCCGGGGAGGGTGGCCACCTACCGCCATCTGGTCGGGGACTACGTACGGGCCGCGCTGGCGGCGGGGCTCCAGGTGCGGCGCTGCGAGGAGCCCCGGCATCCGGCAGGGGAGCCGCGCGAGCGGACCGACGTCCTGGAGGCGTGGGACGTGTGGCCGTGGGCCTTGTGGGATCTGGCGCCCGAGGCGGCGCACGCGGCCATCGCCGGGACGCCGTCCATGCTGTTCTGGCACTTTCAGCGCTAGCCGGCACTCCACGGCCGCCGCGATGCGCGCCGAGGGGGATGTGTCCGGCGCCCCGCTCAGCTCGGGGCGGGGCCGCCTGCGCCCGCTCAGCTCGGGGCGGGGCCTCCGGCGCCGCGCCAGGGGTCGTAGTCGACCTCCAGCGGCTCCTGCTCCGGCCGCTGCTCCTCCGGCACATGCTGGAGGTTGACCCGGACGCGATACCACACGCTGCTGCGCCCCCGCATGCCGTCGACCAGCACGTCGGCGGGCTCCAGCTTGGCCGCGACCTCCGGATGGCGGGCCTTCCACCGCTCGAACCCGGCCAGCGCCTCGTCCTTGTGCTCGGCCCGCGCGATCTCGATGACGGGCATGGTCTGCTGCCGGCGCCCCGCGCCCTTGGGCGGCTTGGGCGCGGGCCCGAGCTCGTCGGCCAGCCGCAGCAGCCCGTCCAGCGAGCCCGGGTGCAGGTCCATGTCCTCCCACGGGTCGCCCACCGAGGCCAGGCGCTTAGGCACCGTGTCGATCGTGTACGCCTCGGGGTGGCAGCCCGGCACCTCGTCCCAGGTCAGAGGCGTCGAGACGCGCGCATCGGGGACGGCGCGCACGGAGTAGGAGGAGGCCACCGTGCGGTCGTAGGCGTTCTGGTTGAAGTCGACGAAGACGCCGTGCCGCTCCTCCTTCCACCACCGGCTGGTGGCCAGGTCGGGAGCCCGCCGCTCCACCTCGCGGGCCACCGTCTCGGCGGCCTTGCGCACCTTGGCGAACGGCCAGCGCCGCTCGATCCGGGCGTACACATGGAACCCCCGCGACCCTGACGTCTTGGGCCAGGCGACCAGCCCGTGGTCGGCCAGCACCTCGCGGGCCACCTGCGCGGTCGCCAGCACGTCGGACCACGGGACGCCGGGCACCGGGTCGAGGTCGATGCGGAGCTCGTCGGGCCTGGACAGGTCGTCGGAGCGCACCGGATGGGGGTTGAGGTCGACGCACCCCAGATTGACCACCCAGAGCAGCTGGGCCAGGTCGGTGCAGACGACCTCCTCGGCGCCGAGCCCCGAGCGGTATTTCAGCTCGGCCACCTCGATCCAGTCGGGCCGCTTGGCCGGGGCGCGCTTCTGGAAGAAGGCCTCCTGCTCGATGCCGTGCACGAACCGCTTGAGCACCATCGGCCGCCCGTGGACGCCCCGCAGCGCCGCCTCGCCCACGGCCTGGTAGTAGCGGACCAGGTCGAGCTTGGTGTGGCCGCTCTGCGGGAAGACCACCTTGTCGGGGCTGGTGATGCTGACCTCGCGCCCCGCGACCTCGATGACAGGCATACGGTCACCCTACGCGGGGCCACCGACAAGACCCCGGCGGCTTCATTGCGTCAGCTCGGCGCGGCGGGCGAGGCTGCGCGACTCCCAGTAGGCCAGCCCGAGCCGCCGATGCGTGGCGATGGCGGCCGCGTTGTGCTCGAGCGCCTTGTCCCTGTGCCCGAGCCGGAGCGCGAGCTCGGCCAGCACGTCCTGCACGGAGCCCAGGGCCGCGCTGCCCATGCCCATGATGACCGGCTGCCCGGCGATCGGCAGCAGCCGCTCGTACATGTCGCCGGGGTCAGGCGTGCCGAGCTGGGCGGCCACGAGCCCCCAGACCGGGAAGAAGAAGTCCGCCGACCAGTCCTCCTGCAGGTCCACACCCCACCGTTCGACGAGCCTGCGCGCCCGGTCGGTGCGCCCCACGTCCAGGGAGGCGAGGATGGCGAGCGGGCGTACCAGGGTCATGCCTGGGCGGTCGCCCGCGGCCACCAGCTCGTCCACCAGCTCCGCCACCCGGCCCTGGCCACGCCGGCACGCGTAGAGGCCGGACAGGCGGCGGACGTCCAGGCCCCACAGGCTCGCCCCGAAGGCGATCGTGGGGAAGCGTTCGAGCAGCGCCTCCACCTCCGCCCACCGGCCGTGCAGCACGTGGTCGGCGGACTGGGAGACGCGGACCATGGCCTCCAGCTCGGGCCGGTCCACCTCGTGGAGCAGCTGCTCGCAGCGGGCCAGGTCCCTCCTCCACTCGTCCAGGTCGCCGGCGCGCAGCAGGCACGACATGCGCAGCACCCGCCCCACCACCTTGGCCTCCCTGGGCAGGCCGGGCACGGCCAGCATCTCCTCGGCCGCCGCCAGCCGTTCGCGGTTGCGGCCCGGTACGAAGCTCGCGATCAGGTAGTTGTTGAGCGCCCTGGCCAGCAGCATGGACTCGCCCGAGCGGCGGGCCAGGTCGATCGCGTCGAGCGCCAGCCGCTCGCCCTCGGCCCGCCGGGGGCCGTAGTACAGCTCGATGCCGAGCGTGCCCAGGAGCGCGGCCCTGGACCGGTCGTCGAGGTCGCCCGCCAGGAGGTCCTCCAGGATCGCGACCATGTCCTCGTCCACGGTGCCGTACGGGCGCCAGTTCCACACCGACAGGCCGCCGAAGACCGAGACCGCCGCCACCAGCGCGTCCCCGTCGCCGAGCCGCTGGGCCTGGGCGACCGCCTCGCTCAGGTCGCGGTAGGCGCCCTGGGCGTCGCCCATGGTGCGGCGGGCCTGGCCCAGCTCGGTCAGCACGTGGCAGCGTCCGGGCGAGTCGCCGGGCGGGAGGTGGTCAAGCGCCAGCTCCCACAGCTGGACGGCCTCCTGGTAGCCGTGCCGCCGCGCGGCCTGCCCGGCGGCCCGCGTCGCGTACGTGGCGGCCTTGGGTGCGCCGCCCAGCCGGGCCGCTGCGGCGAAGTGCCCCGCCAGGATCGCGGGGTCGGCGCCGGGCACGGTCTCCAGGTGCTCGGCGGCCCGCAGGTGCAGGCGGGCGCGGCCCAGCCTGGTGAGCCCCGCGTCGAGGGCCTGACGTACGAGGGCGTGGGAGAAGCGGTAGTCGGCGGCCCCGTTGGACAGCTCGGCGAGCAGCCCGGCGGCCAGCGCGGGCTCCAGCTGCGACATGACCTCTTCGATCGAGCGGTCCACCAGGGCGGCCAGCAGGTCCAGCTCCACCTCGCGGCCCGCGACCGCGGCGGCTCTGAGCAGCTCCTGGGTGGGCTCGGGAAGGCGGGCCAGCCGGCGTTCGATGACGTCGCGGGCGCCGGGAGGGACGAGGTGGCGCTCGCGTTCCGGCAGGCGGAGCAGCTCGGTGAGGTAGAACGGGTTGCCGCCCGACCGGTCGAGCAGCTCCTGCGGGTCGGCCGCCACGTCGTACAGGCGCAGGTAGTCGCGTATGCCCGAGGCGTCGAACGGTTTCAGCGGCACCCTGCCGCCCTCCCTGGCCAGCACGCCGAGGGTCTCGCGCAGCTGCTCCGGATGGTCGCCGGGCTCAGGCCTGAGCGTGGCGACGATGAGCGCGGAGGTCCGCGCCAGCTCGCCCGCGACGTGGCCGAGCAGCCTCAGCGAGGAGGCGTCGGCCCAGTGCAGGTCCTCGAGCACCACCAGCAGGGGGCCCTTGCGCAGCTCGGTCAGTACGGCGTCGTACAGGTCGAACAGCTCGGCGTGCGGGCGCGGAGGGATCAGGCCCGCCTTGGTCCAGGGCCAGAACGCCGGAGCCGTGCCGCCGTCGAGGCAGCGCCCCCACTCCACCCTGAAGCCCCGGGCGGCGGCGAGGTCGGCGGCCGCCCTGGCCAGGCTCGTCTTCCCGATGCCCGCCTCACCGGTGACCAGGACCAGCCCGCCCCTGCCGCGCCGGGCCTCGGACAGCAGCTCCTCCAGGGCACGCAGCTCGCCCTCCCTGGCCACGAGCCGGTCCCCGTCGAAGGCGGGCGCGGGCCTCGGGCTGCCCGCGGGCGCCGCCCCGGCTCGCGCGGGCATCGCCCCGGCACTCGCGGGCGCCTCGGCTCTCGCGGGCGTTCCGGCTCTCGCGGGCGTTCCGGCGTCGAGCTCGGGCGCCTGCTCGAACACGGCCTGTTCCAGCCGCCTCAGCTCCGGCCCCGGCTCGATGCCCAGCTCGTCGGCGAGCAGGGCGCGCACCCTGCGCAGCGCCGCGAGCGCGTCGGCCTGGCGTCCTGCCCGGTACAGCCCGAGCACCAGCAGCCCCCACGCCCGCTCGCGGTAGGGATGCGCCTCCGTCAGCGCCTCCAGGTCGGCCACGCTGGCCTCTCCCAGCGCCAGCCGGGCCTCCAGCCGATCCTCCTCGGCCGCCAGTCGCAGCTCGCCCAGCCGCGCGGCGGCCGCCGGCGCCAGATCGGGGAACTCGGCCAGCGGCTCCCCGCGCCACAGCGCGAGCGCCCGGTCCAGCGTCCGGCCCGCCTCCGCGTGCCGCCCCTGTCTCACTAGGCGCGCGCCGTCGGCGGCCCACGCGGCGAAGCGGCCCACGTCGGTCTGGCCGGGTGTGATGTTCAGCAGGTAGCCGGGTTCGCGGGTGAGCAGCACCTGGGGCGGCGTGCGCGGCTTGCGGTCCGGCTCGAGCACCCGCCGCAGGTGCGAGACGTACGCCTGCAGCGTCGCCGTGGCCTTGGCCGGCGCCTCGCCCGCCCACAGCTCCTCGATCAGCAGGTCGAGCGGGACGACCCGGCCGGGTTCGAGCGCCAGCCTGGCGAGGACCGCCCGCTGCTTGCGGGTACCGGGGTCGAGCCGGTTGCCCTCGTCGTCGTCCACCTCAAGTGGGCCGAACATTCTGAACTCCACGAACCTCAAGTCAACCCCAATTTTTTCTCAAGTCCTAAACCGCACGCTGGACACATGAACGAACTGAGGAACCTGATGAACGGCCGCGTCCTCCTCCCCGGCGACGAGGGCTTCGACGAGGCGCGCAGGCCGTGGAACCTGGCCGTCGACCAGCCGGTGCGCGCGGTGGTCGAGGTGGCCGACGCGGACGACGTGGCGGCCGCGGTCGGTTTCGCCCGCCTGCACGGGCTGGCGGTGACCGCGCAGCCGAGCGGCCACGGCCCCTCCGGCGACACCGACGGCACGATCCTGCTGCGTACTCGCGGGCTCGGCGGAGTGGAGATCGGCAACGGGGTGGCCCGCGTCGGCGCGGGCGTGAAGTGGGGCGAGGTGCTGGCGGCGGCGAGCCCGCTCGGCCTGACCGGCCTCGCGGGCAGCTCCCCCGTGGTCAGCGTGGTCGGGTACACGCTGGGCGGCGGGCTGAGCTGGTTCAGCAGGAAGTACGGCTTCGCGTCCGACAGCGTGCGGGCCTTCGACGCGGTGGACGCCGAGGGCAGGCGGATCAGGGTGACGGCCGATCAGGATCCCGAGCTGTTCTGGGCGCTGCGGGGCGGCGGCGGCGACTTCGCGATCGTGACGGCGGTGGAGTTCGAGCTGAGCCCCGCGCCCTTCCTGCACGGCGGGCGGATCATGTGGCCGATCGAGCGGGCGCCCGAGGTGCTGGCCGCCTTCCGCGAGGTCACCGCGTCGGCGCCGGACGAGCTGACGGTCTGGTTCGACCTGCTGCAGATCCCCGGCGGTCCCGGGTTCGTCATGGTCGACAGCACGTATCTGGGCCGGGACCCGGGCGCGCTGCTGCGGCCCTTCGACCTGATCGGCGGGGCCGTCAGCGACAACCGGAGGCTGCTGCCGGTGGCCGAGCTGGGCTCCATCTGCGACGAGCCCACCGACCCCTCGCCGGGGATGAGCCGGTGCGAGCTGCTGACCGGGCTGGACGGCGAGGTGGCCGGCGTGCTGCTGGACGAGCCGATCGATCCGCTGGTGGGCGTGCAGATCCGGCATCTGGGCGGCGCGCTCGCCAAGCCCGCGGACGGTGGCGGCGCCGCGGGGCACCTGGACGAGCCGTACCTGGTCTACGCGTTCGGCCAGCCTTCCGAGACGACGGGCGAGCGCCTCGACCGGCTGGGCAAGGCGCTGGTGCCGGCGACCAGCGGGCGCAAGCCGTACACGATGCTGCATGGCGGTGAGCAGGCCGCGGCCGCGTTCCCGCGCGAGACGCTGGCCAGGCTGCGCGACCTCAAGCGCTCCCGCGACCCGCACGGTGTGATCAAGGCGAACTTCCCCGTGCTCGGGTAGCGTCCCTCTCGCGCCCCCCGCTCAGGGCCGGAAGGGCAGGAAGACCGGGTCGCCGCCGGAACCACGGCGGGGGACGATGCACAGGTAGGCGTCGTTGGGCTCCATGAGGATATTGCTCGAGCCGAGGTGGATCTTGTAGGTGCGCAGGTCACCGCGGACGACGAGGAACCGGTCTGCGAGAGTGCAGCGGTCGGAGATCGCCAGGCGCGGCAGCAGCCGGGCCAGTGCGTCACGGCGGATCTGGGCAGTCTGGGTGAGGTCGCCGAAGCCGTAGGACTGCCAGTACTCGCCGTGCCCCTCGGGGTCCAGGCCGGTCGAGGTGACGCCGACGGCCAGGTCGGCGTCGCGCAGCACCTCCGACAACGTCAGCGGGGCCACCTCGGTCAGCGGGACCCGGCGCCGCCCTGTGTCGTCGGTGAAGTGGAGGTCGCCGCTGACGCAGACGGACACCGTGCCGAGGCGTGTTCGGCTCGGGCGCGGGTCTGGGTGAGCTCGGAGAAGCAACGACGCGTCAGAACCGGCTCCACTCCGGGACTTGGACCCACCTGGACCATGGTCCCTTCACGCAGGAGCCGTCGCCGGGATCCAGGCCCAGCAGCGTGAACGCGTATCCGATCTCGGCTGCGATCGGGTCCTGTCTGCTTTGGGCCCAGGAGTAGAGGAAGCGGTTCAGCGTCCGCGCCGGGTTCTCGCCGGGGCGTGCGTCACTGCTGACGGGATCGCGGTCGACCTCTTCGCCGTCGATGACGTAGCTGCTCTGCGTGCCGCTCTTAGCGTTGAAGTAGACAGCTACGCAGTGGGTGCCCGCCGACAAGGGGTTCACCGTCTCGTTCAGGGTGACGGCGAAGCCTTCCGGCTGCACCAGGGCGCATCCTCCCGCGATTTCGGTGACGGCGACGTATTGCAACCCGGCTGTGTAAAGGTCAACCTCATCCTCGTCATCCTCATCCTCGGGCAGCCACGGTGCCGGGCGAGGGGGATGCGGAGCGAACCGCGCGGGGTCGGCCCCCAGGCGCCGGATCGCCTCATCAGCGCTGATTCCTGCGACCAGCGCCAGTCCCATCCCCACCGCCCACTCCCCGCCCAGGTGCGCCGTGTTATCGAGCAGCGTCTTGCGCTCACGCGCCCGCTGGATGGCGGCTCGATGCTCCTCCTCCAGGGGAACGACCCCGGGAAGGCAAGCGAACAACGACGCATGTGGGCCAGCCAGCGCCAGCCGCCCGGCCGACCACCCGCACATCACCTCGATCCATGGGTCGGCCCCGGCTGCCAGCAGCGCCTCGATGGCACCGGCGTTGGCCTCCCACACCGCTTCCCACAGCGGGGTGCGGCCATCTTCCCCGCGCACGTTCACGTCACTGGCCTGAGCCGCCAGCGCGGCCACGACCTCATTTGAACCGCGACTACACGCGGCGATCAGCGGCACACCCCAAGCCACTGCTTCCGGCGCGCTGGGGTCGGTGCCGGTAGCCAGCCACTGCCCGGCCTCCTCCATGTCCGTCCAGGCCCAATAGCCGATTCTGTCGAAGGTCATAGCATGCTCCTCAGCGCCTCGATCATCGTCCACGCGCAACCCCATGCTAGTGATCATGACTACTCCTCGTGGATAGTCTGATCCCGGCGTAGATGCTCAGGGCAAGCATGCTCCAAGGCGCGTGCTGGTTGATCGACACCCTTCGCACCACCCCGAAGAACACCCACGGCTGCCACAAACACCTCATCACCACGCGATGTAACGGCGCGAGTCCGCGACGATAGATGACCTTCGAGCGCGAGGACTACTACGGCCAGCATTTCCGCCGACCTGGTCACCGAGGATGACCGGCGACCAGTAGCCACTCACTCACTGACACCAACTCCGCGCACAGCAACCGTCGCTAAATCTCATCGACATCACCGCCCCCGACGCCCCGCAACCGTCGCTCAAACCAGCGAACAAACGTGGCTGATTCTCGTGGTCGCAGTCATGGCGCCGTCGATGGGCGAAAAACAGTTTTGGGGATGTTGTGTGGGCATCGAGACTTCTGCCATGCGTCATGTGCCTTTCCCCAAGATCCCCGTTGCGTCGAGCGCCACCGTCGCCGCCAACGGCATCTGGATCGCGACTGAGAAGATCCACGGAGCGCAGCTGGTCATCGCCTACGACGGCCGGCAACTCCGCATCGGCAAACGCAAGGCATGGCTGCGCGGAGAGGAGGCCTTCTTCGGCTGGCAACTGCTGCGCGCCGAACTGGAACGAGCGGCCAGGACGGCATTGTCGTTGGGCGGCACGGTCGTACGCATCTATGGAGAGTTGTACGGCGGCCACTATCCGCATGCCGACGTTGAGCCGATGCCCGGGGTCAGCGCGGTGCAGACCGGGGTCTGGTACAGCCCGGGCCTGCGTTTCGCGCTCTTCGATGTACTCCGGCACGACCATTTAGACGACGCCGGCCTCTTTCTGCCCTATACCGACGTGGCAGCCGTGGCGGCGGCTGCCGGACTCGACGTCGTGCCCATACTCGGCAGAGCCCCCAGGCACGAGCTCGACGCCCTGCCACTGCGGTTCCCCACTCGAGTGCCATGCCTGCACGGCCTGCCGGACATTCCGGGAAACTTCGCGGAAGGGATCGTCATGCGTCCGGACATCTCCGCGACGGCGGAACAGCGGCCGATCATCAAGATGAAGATCGAAGAGTTCGACGAGCAACGCTTCGACGAAAGCCGGCCCTGGAACCAGCACACACAGCTTGCCTTGAACGACTTACGCCGACTCGCCCAGGCCATGGTGAACAAACCACGGCTGGACAGCGCGCGGTCCAAGACAGGACCCGGGTCCTTCAGCGAGTTTATGGACGAGGTCGTGCTCGACGTCATGGTCGATATCACCGACGCCTTCCCCGCCGCCATGGCCGCCCTTGGCGATGGCGAAGAAGACGAACTGCACACGTACCTGCGAGAGGTCGTCCAAGCGATGTGCCACGAGTGAGAACAGCCGCGCCGGATCCTGAAGCTACAAGGTCGATCAGCGGCAAGCCCACGGTTTGCCCGATGACAAGACTGGAGTTCTGGTCCTTCAATGGCGCTCTGCGACCGCCCTCTTCATCGCGCGGCGACTACCGCACCCCGCGGCCTGCTGATCAGCGTGGGCGGCTGAGGGCGGCTTCGGCCAGACCCGTCCATTTCTCGGACGAGGAGTGGGGCACGACCACCCAGTCCTTGATCACCCTGCCCTGTCCCATGGGGTCGAACAGCGACGCCCCGGGCAGCTCGAGCGCGGCCGTGTGCTCAGGGGTATCCCTGACCAGCCGGAACACCATCGCGCCGTCGCGTTGCAGGCTCGCGAACACCTTCCCCATCTGATCTTTGAGCGCGGGACTCCCCATCATCCTGGAGACCCGTACACCCAGGTCGGCCAGCTCGGCGCCGACCTGCTGGAAATCTTCCTCTGCGCTCAACGTCAGTCGGTCCCCAACTGCATGGCGGCGTGGTCGAGCAGCTCGTCGTGGTCGGGGCTCTTCCCGCGTGCTGCGATCGCCTCGGCCCCGCCTTCCGGCAGCGCGGCGATCAGGCTAGTGGTCCTGACGGCAGCGATCAAGGCCGTCGGCGGGGTGCCGGCCATTCCGGGCGGGGTGCGCGCCGCACCGCCGGATGCTTTGCCCGACCGCGCCGGCATCGGCTCGTCCGACCCCACCATCGTCAACGTCGCCCACGACGCCCTGGCCGACGCGCCGAGCTCAGGCGTCAGGGGTGGCGCGGTGCGTCCTTGACGCGCCGGGTTCGTCGTGGTCCCGGCGACTCGTCAAGATGTCGCGCAGGCGTGGCAGGCTCCGGACTTCTGGCCCGACCTCCCGTACCAGGGTCCAGGTCAGGTCGATACGCTCCAGATCGGTGAGCCGAGCCAACTCCGGTGGCAGTTCGCGCACCTCGCACGTGCTCAGGTCCAGGTAGCGGAGCCTGGTCATGCGACCGATCACGGCCGGGATCGCGGCCAGGCCGCTCATCGGCAGGGTCAACTCTTCGAGGTCGGTCAGATCCCACAGGTCGGCGGGGGGCGGGACCCATGTCCCGTCGGGCCTGACCAGACTTCCGTTGTTCAGGTCCAGCCGTCGCAGCGCCCGCAGATCGCCGATGCCGACCGGCAGTTCATCCAGGTGGCAGTCGGACATGTCCAGCTCTCGAAGGTTGCCCAGGGCCCACAGCTCTGCCGGGATACGGCAGCATGGCCGTTGAGCAGCAGCCTGCGCAGGGCGCCGAGCCGGCCGAGTTCGGCGGGGAAGGCTTTCAGCGGCGCCGACTGCAGGTCCAGGACCTCCAGTTGCTGAAGTTCCCCGATCTCGGCCGGTAGTTCGGTGAGCGCAGTGCCACATGCGGTCAACTCACGTAATCGGGCCAGGTGTCCGATCTCCGGTGGCAGAACGGCGATATACCGGCACCGAATCTCCAAGGTCTCCAACCGGGTCAGTCGGGCGATCTCAGCTGGCATCTCGGACAGGTAGTCGGCGTGGATGACCAGGACCCATGTCTCCGAGAAGCGCCTCGGGCACGTGCCATAGAAGGATGCGGATGTGGGGAAAACACGAAATGGCAGGGGCGGAATAAGCGATCATGGCGCAACCATCCGCTTGTTCGATGCACAACAGCGGCAATATGTGCAGCTTCCACCGCCGGCCTCCGGGCCTATCGTGGTGCGCTTCACTCCTCGCGAGGCCAGCGGACTGCATTCGGTGGACGACGAGCGCGGGATCGTGTTCGTGGAAGTATTGTGCAGGCTGCTGACCTGGAAGGGGTATCAGGTCCAGCCCCAGGAGAAGCCTCGTAGAGACGGACCCGGTACCGCGGACTGTCCTGCGGCGGCAAGGGGAAACAGTTCGTGCATCGACGCGCTGAGCTCGGATGACGACTCCCGGGCGTACGGGGAACACGACGACCTGCTATGTCACGTGCTGGTCGGCCCCGCCCAAGCCGGCGACCCATGTAGGTCCATGTGGCATCACCATCCCCAACATTCCCGCCCTACCCCGGCCATGCTCTCGAGGAACGGGCTCATCGAGGACTTCCGGTTCGCCATGCTGGCGGCCGGACACTACCGGCGCCCACGCGGCTTCTGGTGCGGCGGCATTCACAGCGGCTCATGTTTCGGCGATGCGCGCACCACCCGACGCCGGTTTGAACGCCTTGTTCAACAGGCGGAGCCGTTACCCGGAACGCAAACCTATGCCAAAGCCGTTGAACAGATGCCCGCTTCCGGCCCCGGGAGGCGCTACCTCACCCTCGTAGACGAAGCCATCAGCGACGATCTCCACACAACCCGTGCGCTCCACGCACTATACGCGGCACTGCGTCGAGGCAGGCTCTCCAACAGCGAACGAGCCGTCTTGGCAGCCACGGCACACCTGTTCACGCCATTGCAAGCGACGAATACACCTTCATAGCGTGATGTACGTGCTGCACCACTCCAAGAGAGCCGCACCCATCGCAGAATGCGTATTCGCTTCCGGGAAGCTTGTTCACCCCGGCGGCGAGCGCCAATGGCCTTGGCAAACTCCCGTCACTCTCAGACCCGTCCAACGGTAAGTGACGGACCACCGTTCTGTGAGGCTCAGAGGTCGCCGAAGTCGCCGTGGCGGCCCGCTCCCGCGGCGAAGCGGGCGGCGCCGCCCACGGCGTCGGGCAGCGAGACGAGCCCGTGCCGGAGCTCAATCCGCATCGCCTCCTCCTCGCTCAAGCCATGCTGCTCGAGCGCCGACAGCCGGTCGCCGCGCAGGCAGGTCTGCGGGAAGCGGGCGATCTCGCGGGCCAGCTCCTCGGCGCGCACCCTGGCGGTGCCGTCGGGCACGAGCCGGTTGGCCAGCCCCCACTCGTACGCCTCGCGCCCCTCGACCGCGCGGCCGGTGAGGATCATGTCCATGGCGCGGGAGGTGCCGATGAGCCGGGGCAGGCGCACGGTGCCGCCGTCGATCAGCGGCACCCCCCACCTCCGGCAGAACACCCCGAACACCGCCTCCTCCTCGGCCACCCGCAGGTCGCACCAGAGGGCGAGCTCGAGACCGCCCGCCACGGCATGCCCGGCCACGGCGGCGATGACCGGCTTGGTCAGGCGGAGCCTGGTCGGGCCCATCGGCCCGTCGCCTTCCTCGCCGACGTGGTTGTCGAGTGCCTTGAGATCGGCGCCCGCGCAGAACGTGCCGCCCTCGCCCCACAGCACCGCCACGGCGGAGTCGGAGGCCTCGAAGTCACGGAACGCGTCAGTCAGCGCGTCGGCGGTCTTGCGATCGACCGCGTTGCGCGCCTCCGGCCTGCTGATCACCACGGTGGTGACCGGTCCCTCGCGCTCCACGCGTACGGTCATGCCACCCTCCTCTCGGGGATCGTGCCGAGCGTACGCTCATGTGGACCTGCGGGCCAGCGACAGGCCACGCGACGGCTGGTGCGATTTCCGATGCTCGCGCACCCACCACCCCGATGACCTTCTGTCCGGGTGATGGACGCGTCGTCGCCCTAGATCGCCCGGCCGGTCAGGTCGCGGGTGAGTATTTCCATGAGGTGCCCGTCGGGGTCGGGGAAATAGACGCCGCGGCCGCCGGTACGGGAGTGGTAGATCTCACCTCGCTGTTCACGATGGGGATCGGCCCAGTAAGTGAGGCCGGCCGCACGGATCCGCTCGAACGTCGCGTCGAAGGTGTCCTCGGAGACCAGGAACGCGTAGTGCTGCATGGGGTCGTCGGCCAGGTTCATGTAGTCCAGGGTGACATTGTTGCTCAGCGTGACCGGGGCGAACCGGGCGACGTCGGGGCTGGTCGGTATTCCGAGGATGCCGGCGAGGAACTCGGCGGAAGCATGCTTGTCACGGGCGGGGACGATGGTGTGGTTGAGCTGGATGGACATTTAGTTTCCCTCCTTGGCTGGCTGCGTCTGGGTTGCGGGTTGTGGTCGTGCTGCGGGAATGAGGAGGTAGACGAGTACGGCCATGGCCGCGAGTAGGCCGGTGGCCCAGGCGGTCGCGGTCGCGTACCCGTGGATGAGCGCCGCTCGATGCAGGCTCAGGGCAGTGGGGTGGGTGGCGAGGTAGGTGGCGGTGGCGGTGACCGCGAGCGTGTTCAGGATGGCGGTGCCGATGGAACTACCGACCTGGGTGGCCGCGTTGATCACGGCGGAGGCGACGCCCGCGTCCTGTTGGGTCACGCCGTGGATGGCGATTTGGTACGCCGGCGGGAACAGCGCCCCCATGCCGCTCCCGATCAGTATCTGGGCGGGCAAAATGGTCGCGAGGTACCCGCTGTGGGGGGTCAGCCGGGTGATGAGGGCCAGCCCGGTTGCGGCGACCAGCAGCCCGCCGGCGATCAGGATCCGTGGCGGGAGACGCGGCATCAGCCGGTTGCCCAACTGGTAGCCGCTGAGCGCGTTCGCCAGCGTCATCGGCAGCACGGCCAGGCCGGCGCGGACGGGCGAGTAGTGCAGCACCACCTGCAGGTGGTAGGTCAGCAAGAGGAACATGCCGAATGATCCGACGACCGCGGTGGCGACGGCGAGGTAGGCGCCGGCGCGGCTGCGGTCGGCGAGGATGCGCAGCGGGAGCAGGGGGTCCGGGATCCGTGCCTGCCGCAGGGCGAATGCGGCCACCATGGCCGCTCCGCCCAGCAGCGCACCGAACACGGTCGGTTGCGCCCAGCCACCAGCGGCGGCCTGGCTGCATCCGAGCACCACGGCGGCGAGCCCGCCGGTGGCCAGCACGGCCGAGGCGGCGTCGAGTCCGGCAGAGCCGAATCGGGGTGGATCGGGCAGCACCAAGCGGCCGGCGGTCAGCACTGCGCCCGCGATGGCCACGTTGACGAACAAGCACCATCGCCAGTCGAGATAGTCGGTGAGGACGCCGCCTGCCAGCAGCCCGGCCGCCGCACCACTGCTGGCCACCGCCCCGTAGATGGCGAACGCCCGGGTTCGCTCCCGCTGGTCGGTGAACGTGACCGCGAGCAGCGACAGCACGGTCGGCGCGATCAGCGCGGCGAACGCCCCTTGCAGGGCACGCCCGGCGGCGAGGACCGGCAGTGTGGGCGCCAGCCCGGCAATCAGCGAGGCAAGCCCCAATCCGGCGACTCCGATCTGGAAGGACCGGCGCCGCCCGACGGCGTCGGCCACCCGCCCGCCGAACAAGAGCAGGCCGGCGAAGCACACGGTGTAGGCGGTCACTACCCACTGCCGCTGTCCATCGCTGAACTCCAGTGTCCGCTGGGCCGAGGGCAGCGCGATGTTCACGATCGTGGCGTCCAGCGCGGTCATCAGCTGCGCGGTGGCGATCACGACAAGCGCGAGCCAGCGACGCTCCGGCCTGCCTCGCCCTCGCGGCCGAGACTCGCCCGTACGACCTGGACGTGCGTCGGTCATCGCAGCCGCCTCTCATAAACGAAGGGATTTCCTCCGCATAACGTAACCGAAGGCGTTCCCTCCGTCTAGTGGTATGATGGGGGCCGAACCAGGAGGGAGAGGGCGATGCGAGCCGACGCACGCCGCAACCACGAGCGGCTCCTGGAGGCCGCGCGGGACGTGTTCGTCGAGCAGGGCCCGGGCGCGTCGCTGGAGGAGATCGCCCGACGCGCCGAGGTGGGGATCGCCACGCTGTATCGGCGCTTCACAGATCGCGGCACGCTCATGCACGCCGTCGTCCTCCACGCGTTGACCGGCACCATCGAAGCCGTGCAGCGAGCCCGACGCGAGCATCCAGACCCGCTTGAGGCGCTGGCCGCCTACGTCCACGCCGTTCTGGACCTGCGGACCTCGGTGGTGATCCCGACGCTGTTGGTCGCGCTCGATCTGGACGAGCCGGAGCTCAAGGCCGCCAGCCTCACCTCGGCGCGGCTCGTCGAGGAACTGCTGGAGGAAGCCCACAAAACCGGCAGGCTCCGCACGGACGTGGCCTTCGGCGACATCGGATTGCTGCTCACCCGGCTCTCCCGGCCACTGCCCGGACCGATCCCCGACGAGACCCAGAACGCCCTCGCCCACCGGCACGCCAACCTTTTCCTCGCCGGCCTACGCGCCGACCCCACCGCGCCACCCCTGGGCGGCCCCGCCCTGAAACTGGCCGACCTGCGGCAATTTCAGAACGACACCGATGAGGTGGCCAAAGGCACCTCCGCAACCAGTCCATAGCCGTCGAGCCGATCAGGCCGCCTCCAGATCAGCCGGCTCCGCCAGGCCCACAGTCAGGCGATCACCCGATCGTCACCTTCTCCGGATCGTTCGACGAGCTCGCCGCCGGTGAATATCGCTCCTGCCCGGGCGAGGGCGACCACCTGCGGTGCTTCACAGCCCGCCAGCAGGCCTGGGCGGACTCGATGAGCTTGAAGGCCATCGTCGCGGGCCGGGGAACGATCAGCTCCCTCGTGTGCAGTTGTCCTCTGGGCCGGATTGCGCCCGGCCAGGTATGCCGTAGGGTCCCGATAGCCCGAGTCCTCTCCGGTCGGTTGGCCGTCAACGGGCCTCACCGTGCAGAATCTGCTGGAAGATGCGTTGAGCGGTCACGCTCAACGTCCAGGCGGTTTCACGGACGGTCTGCTTCTCGCGATCGGTGCGGCGAACGAAGCTCTGGCCGGCGGCGGCGCACAGTTCGTACGTCGTGTCGCGGCATTCACAAGTGTGTGAGATCACCCGGATGCGTGGCGGCCGAGGGGTGGGGTCGTACCAAGTCAGCGTGACGTGCCCAGGCAGGGGTGGCTCAACGTGCGGGCCATGGAAATCGGGGATCCCTGTCATGTCACACAGCCCTTCCCCTGAAGGCTTCGCCAAGGTTCCTGAGCAAGTGTCCGCCGGGGTCGCGGCCCTGACCACCATCCCTGATCCATAACCTCGACGCGGACCTGGCTGGCGTCGAGCCACATACGGACCCGAAATGACCCATGTCGTCAACGGCCAGAAATAGTGTGCCTTATCGCGTTGGTAGCGAGTTCGGCGACCAGGAGCCGTACATCATCCAGGAGATGATCGCTGTCAGCAGCTCCAGGCAGTTCCATTACGAGCCAATGGACAGCATAGATCCGAACATCACGAATGATCTCGGAACGTCCAGGGAACCGCATCTCGCCGACTAGCCGCATGCCAAACGCTGCCATATTTACCACCTTTGCCCCATCTTGTTGGAATTTAGCGCATACCACTGTCGATCTTGATGGAACCTGTTATATAAACTGGCGCGTTGCCAGCTCTTGGCAGCCACTTCAAACATTGCCTGCAACGAGCTAGATTGTCTTGCGAAACAATCCCAGGGCGATCCCAGACTTTTGCTGGAACCAAACCAGAACGCTGGGACCCATTGGTTACGGGAGAAGCAATGCCAGCACCCAAAGAGCTTGACCCAACCGCCAGTCCGGCGGCACGTTTCGGTGCCGATCTACGCAAATATCGCTATGACGCCAAATGGACCCAGGAGCAGCTTGCCGAACGCATCGGCTACAGCAAGAGCCGTATCGGCAACGTAGAACGCGGAGACGAGAACCCCACGCGCGAACTGATCGAGCTCTGCGAAAAGGCGCTGGGCCTGGACGGCGCTCTGCTCGCCCACTGGCCGGCCATCAGCGGCAATCGGGTACCCACGTGGTACCGACGGTGGCCACCGATCGAGCGGAAAGCCGATCAAATCATCAGCGTCGCGCCCCTGATTGTGCCGGGACTGGCACAGACCGAGGAGTACGCTCGTGCAATCTTCGCCGGGGAGCCGCACGCGACACCCCAGCAGGTGGACGAAGCCGTCCAAGCCCGATTGGAACGGCAAACTATCTTCAACCGCCCCACACCGCCTCAATACCTTGCTGTGGTGGACGAAGGCATCCTGTATCGTCCGGTTGGAGACGGCTCGGTGACACGCCGCCAGCTGGAACAGCTGATCACCATGGCCGAGAACAACTGGTTCAGCGTCCAACTGCTCCCATACGAGGCCCTGTGTACGGCGGTGCTCGTGGGGCCGGTTGTTCTGGCTCAGGAGAATGGAGTGCCGATCGCCGCGTACGTCGAATCTGCCCTCCACGGTCAGGTCATAGACAAACCCGACGACATCAAGCACCTCGTGGGCCGACTCGAGTGCATACGCAAGGCGGCGCTTCCCGAGTACCTGTCAGTGCAGCGGATCAAGGGGAGAGTGGCGGCATGGAGTTGAGTGAGCAAATCGCGCGAGAGATCGCAAGTCCCACGGGATGGATCACGGCGTCAAGCGGTCAGGGCGGCGAGTGTCTGGAGGCCAAGCATCTCTCCGACGGCCGTGTCGCCTTGCGCGACACCGAGCAGCCGGACGCAGAGCCGTGGGTGGTCCGTCGGGCCGTCTGGGACAAGTTCATAGCAGGCGCGAAGAGCGGCATATTCGACTTTTAGCGTCATCACCATGCGGCCCTCGAAACCCGTCAGGGGGCCGCACCGTTCCTGACCTGTGATTCTGCAACCTCACCTGGGCTTGTCCAGCAGGAGGGGTTTGAGCTGGCGGAAGAACTCGGTCGCGTCCGCCAGGGAGTCGCGGCCTGGTGCGCCCCTATAGATGTTGATGCTGAGAAGGCGCTTGTAGCCGGACGTCCATCCGTAAACAAAGGCGATGGTCTGATCCTTGGCATTCTTCCGCCGCGCCGCGAAGCCTGGCCCGAGTTCGTCGGGCAGGTCCTTCCCCTGGGTGTTCAGCTTGGTGTTCTTCAAGTCTTCTGCGTCGTTCGGAGATGGATCGAAGACTTCGATCACGAGTCCGAGTTTGCCCTCTGGGGCCAAGTCCTCGGCTACCGAGCATGACGCGAAACGGCCCTTGTCCATCTTCGTGCCGACCGCTGTATAGTCCTTGAAACCGGTAGCAGGACTGGAGACCGAGGTAACCAGGTGGGATGACCGTTCGCTGATCATCCGGTATTTCGGCCAGAATCTGAAAGTGGCTGCCGTACGGCTTGGAGTTCCAGACGAGGCCGACACGGAGGAGCTTGCCGCTGATATTCACGAATGGCCGGCCACTGACGGGGCTGACGACCTGCTTTGGGCAGTCTCGATCGAGATTGAGGTCGCGCCGATCCTCCAAGCCGCTAATTGAGGGTCAGCGGTCCATCCCGAGCGAAGCGGCGCCGTCGTGCATCGACCGTCAGCCCGGCAGAATCGGCGCCCAGGCAGCGCTCGGCCTCGCCCATTTCGAGCGCGACTACCTACCCGCATTTCGCCGAAATCATGCCACTGAGTGTGGCCATGGTCGTGCGCTCCACAGCCTCGGCGGTCTCAACGCGGAATCTCGTAATCGGGACAACGGTCGATGACAGAATGTGACCATGAGGCCACTAAAAGCGAGATACTTCAACACCACCGGCCCGTGCGACCCGCAACGCCATTACATGCTGCCTCCCACGCCGCAGATCCCGCAGACACGGGTGCTCATCGACATGGATCGTTATTTCGTGTTGCACGCGCCCCGGCAGACCGGGAAGACGACCGCGCTACGTTTCCTGGCCTCCGAACTCACCGCCGATGACGACATTGCCGCCCTGAGGTTCTCCTGCGAGACCGCCAAGGCGGCCGGTGACGACTTCGCCGCTGCGGAGTCGATTCTGCTGCATTCCATGCGCGAGGCCGCCAAGTGGTCGGGATGTCCGGACGAGTGGCTGCCGCCGGATCCCTGGCCGCAGGTCGCACCAGGCAGCCGGTTCGGTGCGGCGCTGACGGAGTGGTGCCGGCGCTGCCCGCGCCGGGTGGTGCTGTTCCTCGACGAGGTCGACGCTCTTCAGGGCGACAGCATGATCAACATCCTCGGACAACTCCGCACCGGCCACGATAAGCGGCCTCAAGGCCATCCGTTCCCCACGTCCGTAGTGCTGTGTGGGGTGCGCAACGTGCGTGACTACAAGGTCGCCTCGGGCCACTCCGACCGTTCGAACCCGGCCAGCCCGTTCAACATCATCGCCGACTCGCTGCGCCTGGGCGACTTCACCGCCGACCAGATCGCCGAGCTGTACGACCAGCACACACAAGCGACCGGTCAGGAGTTCACCAAGGGCGCGGTGGATCGGGTCTTCGAGCTGACGCAGGGACAACCGTGGCTGGTCAACGCCCTCGCCTACGAAATCACCTTCCAGATGGGGGCAACCGGCGCCATCACCGCCAGGCAGGTGGAGGAGGCCAAGGAGCGGTTGATCCGGGCGCGCGTCACCCATCTCGATGTGCTGGTCTCCCGGCTGCGCGAGCCCCGGGTCAAGCGGGTGATGGAGTCCGTGGTGGCTGGGTCGTTCCCCGACGCCGACCCCGCCTTCTCCATCGACCTGTCCTACGTTCGCGATCTGGGCCTGGTCAAGCAGAGACCTCCGATAGATGTGGCGAACCCCATCTATGGGGAAGTCATGCTGCGGGTGCTGGGAGGCCATCGGAATCTTGGATAGCCCATGACCCGTGACGTGTCCGGCCCCGGCGGCCGGCGAGAACCCCTGCGCCCTTGACGGCCAACCCCCGCGGTGCTCAACAAGCCGCACACATGCAGCAATTGAATAGCTACACTGTGCAACGTGCCCCCTGTATATGTCTCGGCCTACACTCAAGACATGAGTGACAGCGCCTTCGAGGTCCCGCTGAATGAAGCCGACGGCCATCTGCCCGAGGTCATCAGTGCTGCCTCCGAGCGTGGCGCGATCGCCTACTTGACCGATCATGGCCGCCGCGTGGCCGCCATCGTTCCTGCTGACGACGCCTGGTACTGGACGCCCGGCTGGCAGGCGGCCGAAGCCGAGGCCGACGCGGATTTCCGAGAGGGCCGCAGCCGACGCTTCGACAGCATGGAGGATCTCTTCACGGAGAGCGATGCGATTCGCGGGGAGACATCCGCTTGAAGTACGAGCGATCCGACTCATTCGTGCGGGATCTCTCACGGCTTCCTCCAGAGCACTACGCTCTGTTCAAAGAGGCGGTCTGCAAGCACTTCCTGCCCGCGCTCGCCCAGGGAGCCCACACGGGACACATACCCTGGCCGGTACGGCTGCATCCACAAACTCGTCGGCACCGACGTCTACTCCATGACCTGGAACTTTGTCTCGCCGGATGGACGTGCCACTTTCTGTTTCGCCACGGATGACGACGGCGAGACGATCCTGCGGTGGCGGCGCGTTGGCGACCACTCCATCTACGATCGCCCCTGAGTGCCTGTTTCACATGGGGACGCGACTTTTGCAGTAGGGCACTCGCGCAAATCCAGGTTGTCAGAGCGTGACCGCCCCCGAAACGAGGTCGCCGAACACCTCAAAGCCCTCCGACGGGCGGTCGATTCCGCGCAGCGGGCCGTGGTCGATGAGGTGCGCCTCGGCGTAGAGCCTGGCGACCAGCGCCTTGCGGCCGTCGTCGAGCCCCCACGTCGCCTGGTCCTCCAGCAGCGCGGCGGCGTACACGTCGGCCATGAACTGCGCCAGCGGATACAGCCGCTCCTCCGCCACCGAGGGCTCCAGCGCGGCCCACGCCGAGACGGCCTTGGCGAGGTCGTCGATGCGCGTGTGGACCAGGTCGGAGGTGGCCAGGTCGCGCAGGCGGTCGAGGAAGGGCAGGTGGGCCTGCTCCTTCACCATGGCGCGCCGCACGTCGAGGCAGAGGATGTTGTCGCCGCCCTCCCAGATCGGGTTGACCTGAGCGTCGCGCAGCAGCCGGGCCACCGGCCACTGCTCGATGTAGCCGTTGCCCCCGTGCACCTCGATCGCGTCGCTGGCGGCCGTCACGCCGAGCCGGGCGGTGCGGAGCTTGATGAGCGCGGGGGCGATGCGCAGGCGGGGGCCGACGTGGCCGTCGAAGACGAGGGCCTGGGCGGCCTCGACCTCGACGATCAGCTCGCCGAGCTTGCGGCGCATCAGCGGGTGGTCGATGAGCGGCCGCCCGAACGCCTCGCGCGACCTGGCGTAGCAGATCGACTCCACCAGCGCGCGCCTGGCCACGCCGGCGCCCATCATGGCCACGCCGAGCCTGGAGGCGTTGGTGAGCTTCATCATGGTCCCGAGCCCGGAGCCGGAGCCCTCTCCCGACAGGGAGAACGCCTCCGCGCCGGTGAACTCGACCTCGGCCGACGCCACCGACCTGGTGCCGAGCTTGTCCTTGAGCCGCCTGATCCGCACCCCGTTGCGGGTCCCGTCCCGCCGCTCCCACAGCACGAGGAACGGCGACACGGCCCCGTCGGGGCGCCTGGCCAGCACCACGAACGCGGACCCGTTGGCGTTGGACGCGAACCACTTGAACCCCGTCAGCAGCCACGCGTCGCCGGCGGGCTCCGCCGTGGCCTCCAGCGCCGCCAGGTCCGAGCCGCCCGTCCGCTCGGTGAACATCTGAGCGGCCTCGCCGGAGTAGTAGCCGTTGGCGAAGATCTCCCGCACCCGTTCGCGTACGTCCTCCGGCGCGTACTTCTCCGCAAGGGAGACCACCATGTCCCCGCCCGTGCCGAGCGCGCAGCCCATCCCGATGTCCGCCTGGTCGAGCAGGTACGTCCAGGCGGCGGCGAGCGCGGCCGGATCCGCCCCATGGGAGCGGGCCTCCTCCGCGAACGACGGCGAGGTGAAGTTGTCCTCCATGAGCGCCTGCCTGGCCGCCTGGAACGACGGCGGCATGACGACCTGGCTGACGTCCCTGCCCCACTTGTCGTACTTCTCCAGCCGCGGCGGGTTGCGGTCTGTCTCCTCGGCGCACTCGGCGACGAGCCCGCCCATGAGCGCGCCCAGCCTCTCCAGGCGTGGCTCGGCCCAGGCGAATCCCTCGCCCAGGTGGCGCCGCATGAGCAGGCGGAGCGTGGGATCGCAGGTCCACCAGTTGCGCCCGGCCGCGCCCTGGTAACGCTCGGTGGCGTACCGGTCGCTGCGGTCGCCGCGGTCGAAAGGTTCGATGAGATAGCGGCCCATACTCGCGAGTGTTACATATACTCGACACGCGATGGAAGAGCGTAACAATCTGAGTGCCAGATCGGCCGTGCTGAGCGCGCTGCTGGGCAGCCACCCGCCGCGCCTGCCGGCCCGCCATCTGGTGCGCATCGGCGCGCTGTTCGGCATCGCCGAGGGCACCGTACGGGTGGCGCTGTCACGCATGGTCGCGGCCGGCGACCTGCTCCAGGACGGCCGCCACTACACGCTCTCGCAGCGCCTCGTCGAGCGCCAGGCCAGGCAGGACGAGAGCCGCGACCCGCACACCAGGCCGTGGGACGGCACGTGGGAGGTGGCCGTGGTCACCGCGGAGCGGCGCGCGCCCGCCGACCGGGCCGCGTTCCGGCACACGATGACCGCGCTGCGCCTGGCCGAGCTCCGCGAGGGCACCTGGATGCGGCCCGCCAACCTGGTGCGCGAGTGGCCGGAGACCGTCACCGCGCAGTGCACGCTGATCGACGGCCGGCCGCACGGCGACCCCACTCCCCTGCTGTGGGACCTGGACGGCTGGGCGGCCGAGGCGCGCGGGCTGGAGCGGGCCCTGGAGAGGGCAGACGGCCTGGCCGAGGGCTTCCTGGTCTCGGCCGCCGTGCTGCGCCATCTCCTGGCCGACCCGCTGCTCCCGGAGGAGCTGCTACCGCCTGACTGGCCGGGCGCGGAGCTGCGCTCCCGGTACGACGACTTCGACCGCCGCTATCGCGAGGTCCTGTACGAGCACCTCGACAGGCTCACAGAGGGACGCCGAAGATGATCCGCCTGTTCCGGAACTCGGTGACGCTCCACAGCTTGCCGCCCTGCACCGTCAGATCCTCAGGCCCGACGGGAAACGCCCTGGTCTCCAGCTTGCCGTCGGCATAGACGAGCAGCTTGCCGTTGGCGGCCGCGCCGGCCGCCTGGCTCAGGTACCACTTCCCACCCCACGAGACGGCCCCCTGGATCTTGGGCTGTCCCATCACGAAGGCGTCCTCGGGCTCACCGCCGGACATGCCGAGAGGCCAGCGGGCCACCCAGCCGCCCGGGTCGTCCTCCCGGTACTCGCCGCTGACCAGCCGCGGCGTGCCGCCACTGCGGTCGATCGAGACGAACGAGAAGAGCGGCCCCGCCGTCGCCACCCGCCAGAAGTCGGTCTGCGGCATCACGTACCGGTAGCCGAACGCGTGGAACTTGCCGTCGTGCCGCCCGATCCGCTGGGGATCGCCCAGATCGCTCTGGGCGGTACGCAGGTCCAGCACCCGGTTGAGGTCGAAGACGCGCAGCCCTCTCTTGGTGTCGGCGATGTAGACGAGGTCGCCGTCGCACGCGATGCCGCCCGCGTGGATGTTGATCGGCCCGTACGAGCCGTCGGGCTTCGCCTCGACCAGCAGCGCATGCTGATATTTCAGCGTCTTGGGGCTCAGGAAGGACACCCTGATGCCCCGCTCGCCCTCATCCGGCTTGAAGTACCAGGTCGCCAGGAACGCCGGCACCCCGATCGAGCCGGACTCGTCAGAGCAGGTCAGCCCCTGCGGATACCAGTCGACGGTGTCCTCGTCCTTGTCATCGAAGGCGAACCAGTCGACGGGTCGCGGCCGCATCGAGCCGACCGCGCCCGAGGCCCCCTTGTGCTCCGCGACCCGGTTGCCCTGTGCCAGCACCGCCTCGACGCCGACGCTGCCGATCTCCCCCGCGAGCTTGGCCGCCCCCTCGGCCAGGTCGCCGGTCTGCCGCCGCAAGGCCAAGCGCGCCTTGTCCGTGGGAACCATCCCCGTTGCCGCCATGTGATCCTCACTTTGCCGTCCTTTGACCCAGTTTGATGGACGGCAAGCGGCGGAGGTTTGCGATCAGCTCCACAAATGTACCGGCAGCCCCGAAAGCGCCAGTTCGTGGTAACGCCGTACGAGCTGCTCCCGGTCCCCGCCGAAGCGCTCCAGCGCCTCCCGCTGCCACGCCGCCCCCGTGCGGCGTAGCCTGGTCCGCTGCGCGATCACATCCAGGGCGCGGTCGGCGTCGGAGGGCGTCACCCCGGCCGCGAGCAGCCCTTCCCGCGCCTCGGGCAGCAGCCGGAGCACGAGGTCGGCGGCGGTGAACTCGACGTCCTCCCCCGGCCAGGAGAGCTTGGCGTCCAGCCCGTGCATGGCCGCGCGATAGAAGTTCTGGTACGCCTCCGCGAACCGGTACCCGGTCAGATCCCGCTCCGCCTGCGCCAACGTCAGCCCGAGCAGGAACGCCGTGTTCGCCGCCATGTCCACGCACGTGGGTCCCGCCGGCAGCGCGCGCATCTCGATCCGCAGGTGCCCGCCGTCCGCCGGGTCATAGACGGGCCGGTTCCACTGCCAGATCGTGCCCTGGTGCAGCCGCAGCTCGGGCACCTGGTACGGCTCCGCGTCGTCGGTCAGGTCGGGCACGATGGGGTCGTAGTCCCGCACGTACCGCTCGAACAGCTCATAAGCGCCCTCACGCACCCAGTCGGAGCCGAACGTGACGCGCCCGTCCCTGCGCTCGCGCCGCTGCACGTCCCGGTCGTCGGCGGCCTCCTCCATCAGCGCGACACGCGTCTCCTCCCACAGCCGCCTGCCGAGGAAGAACGGCGAGTTCCCGCACGCCGCCAGCACGGGGCCGATGGCGAGCTGGGCGGCGTTGAACAGCCGGGCGAACCGCTCGGGCGGCGTGCGGATGTGCACCTGCCAGGAGGTGTTGGCGCTCTCGAGGATCACGTCCTCCACCGACAGCTCGAGATCGTCGATCTTGACCAGGAACGGTTCCAGCCGCAGCCGCCTGATGCCCCTGCTCATGGCCCGGTAGCGGTTCTGGTCGCTCATCGCGCCGACCGTGAAGTCGTCGGCGTCGAGCGTGGGCAGGATGCCGATGGGCAGCGCGCCGCCGCCCTCCACGGCCCGGTCCACCGCGCGGTCCACCATGCCCATCGTCTCCTGCACCTCGTCGCCGAGCCGCGCGAAGGGCTCGCCGGCCAGCGGCGTCGGGGTCAGGTTCACCTCGAGGTTGTAGCGGCCGAGTTCGAGCACCACGCGCGGATCGTCGACCGCCTCGAGCACCTGGCTGTTGCGCGGCAGCGGCCGCCCCCGCTCGTCTATCAGGAACAGCTCCAGCTCGGCCCCGATGGTGGCCGGCCCCTGGCCGAAGCCGGGGGTTGCGAGCAGCTCGCGCAGCACGCCGAGCTGCTCCTCGATGCGCTCCCCGAAGGCGGCGTACTCCGCCTCGGTAAATCGCTCCTTGTCCAGATCTCTTCCCATCACCCCCCTCTGTCCTTTTCACTGCGGTTGACACCTCACCAGGGGATCACGCCGGCATCTTCCAGATACGCCCCGGTGGGGCCGTCGTGGTCGACGGTCGCCAACCGTACGGCGATGGCCGCGCCCTGCTCAGGGGTCCTGAACCCGGTGTGCCCGTTGAGGTCGGTGGCGCAGTAGCCGGGGCTGACCGCGTTCACCTTGATCGAGGTGGCCATCAACTCCTTGGCGTAGCAGATGGTGATCATGTTGAGCGCGGTCTTGGAGGAGTTGTAGGCGACGATGTTGGCGTCCCAGAAGGGGCTGTCCGCGTCCATCGCCATGGCCAGCGAGCCGAGCTCGCTCGACATGTTCACGATCCGCCCGGCCTCCGACTGCCGCAGCAGGGGCAGCATGGCGTTGGTCACCGCGATCACGCCGAACACGTTCGTCTCGTAGACCGCCCTGACCGCCGCCACCGAGGCGGTGCTGGGGGTGACCGCGGAGATGTCGCCGCTGATCCCGGCGTTGTTGACCAGGATGTCCAGCTTCCCGTACTCCTGCTCGATCCACTTCGCGGCGGCGGTCGCGCTCGCCTCGTCGGTCACGTCGAGCCGCACGTACGGCTGCCCGAGCCGCTCGGCGGCGGCCCGCCCGCGCTCCTCGTCGCGCGCTCCCACGATCGCGGTGACGCCCTGCTCGCCCAGCAGCCGCGCGATCTCGTAACCGATTCCCTTGTTGGCGCCCGTGATGAGCGCGATCTTCGTCATGCGTCCACGTTCGCGCAGGTCGCAGCGGGCCCGGGAGAGACCTGGAAAGGCTGGTATCAGCGGTACCACCCAGGCACGCGCCGCCATCACCGAGGATGAGTGCATGAACCGCGACGAACTCGCCGACTTCCTGCGCATCCGGCGCGCCCACGTCACCCCGGCCGAGGTGGGCCTGCCGGGCGGCGACCGGCGCCGCACACCAGGGCTGCGGCGCCAGGAGGTCGCGCAGCTCGCGGGCATGTCGATCGACTACTACATCCGGCTGGAGCAGGGCAGGGGCCCGCATCCGTCGCGACAGGTCCTCAACGCGCTGGCCAGGGCCCTCATGCTCAGCCAGGACGAGCGCGCCCACCTGCTCCACCTGGCCGGACACGCGGTGGAGACGCCTCGGATCAGGGAGGACGTGCCCGAGAGCCTGCTGCACCTGATCGGATTCCTGGAGGAGGTCCCCGCGTACGTGCTGGACGCCAGATACGACTTCCGTGCCTGGAACCCCCTGGCCAACGTGCTCATGGGCAACCTCGACGCCCTGGGCCCGGAGGACCGCAACGTCATCCGCTGGGTCTTCATGTCCCCCGACATCGCCGAGCACCTCAGCGACGAGGAGAAGAGCCGCTTCGCCCGCGCCTCCGTCGCCGATCTGCGCGCCGCCGCCGGCCGCTACCCGGACGACCGCAAGCTCCAGGCGCTGGTCGCCGAGATGCTCGCGCTCAGCCCGCACTTCGCCGAGCTGTGGGCCAGGTACGAGGTCGAGATCCGCAGGGAGCAGCGCAAACGGATCACGCATCCCGTGGTCGGCACCATCGACGCGATCTGCCAGGTCATGCCCGTGCCCGACCGCGACGACCTCCGCCTCGTCCTCTACACCACCGAACCCGGCTCGCCGTCCCACCAAGCCTTGCGCGACCTGCGGCAACTGACTCTAAGCTCATGAGATGAAAGCGGTTGCGTTTGACATCTTCGGCGGCGAACTCGACGTGCGCGAGCTGCCCGACCCGTCCCCCGCCCCGCACGGGGCGGTGATCAGGGTCGAGGCGACGGGGCTGTGCCGGTCCGACTGGCACGGTTGGCAGGGGCATGACCCCGACATCACGGTCCTGCCCCACGTGCCGGGCCACGAGCTGGCGGGCGTCGTCGAGGCCGTCGGCGCCGACGTGCGCGGCTGGCTGCCGGGGGCGCGCGTGACCGTCCCGTTCATCTGCGCCTGCGGCACCTGCCCCTCCTGCGCCACCGGCGACCAGCAGGTGTGCGAGCGGCAGACGCAGCCGGGCTTCACCCACTGGGGCTCGTTCGCCGAGTACGTGGCCATCGACCACGCCGACGTCAACCTGATCGCGATCCCCGAGGACATGGCCTTCACCACGGCCGCCGGGCTGGGCTGCCGCTTCGCCACCGCGTTCCGCGCCGTGGCGCAGGTCGGCGAGGTGCGACCGGGCGAATGGGTGGCGGTGCACGGCTGCGGCGGCGTGGGCCTGTCGGCCGTGATGATCGCGACGGCGGCCGGGGCCCGCGTGGTGGCCGTGGACGTCAGCACCGACGCCCTGCACCTGGCCGAGCGGGCGGGGGCCACGCACTTCGTCAACGGCTCGGCCGGTGACGCGGCCGCCCAGGTCAGGGAGCTGACCAGGGGCGGCGCCCACGTCTCCATCGACGCGCTGGGCAGCCCGCAGACCTGTGCCGCCTCCGTCGAGAGCCTGCGCCGTAGGGGCCGTCACGTCCAGGTGGGGCTGCTGCCGGGCGGGCCGACGCCGGTGCCGATGGGCCGGGTGATCGGCCACGAGCTGCGGCTGCTGGGCAGCCACGGCATGGCCGCGCACGCGTACCCGCCGATGCTGGAGATGATCAGGGCCGGGATCCTCCACCCCGACCAGCTCATCACGCGCACGATCGGGCTGGCCGACGCCGGCAAGGCGCTCGCCTCGATCGGCTCGGTGCCGGGCGTCACGATGATCACTCCTAGGTCCGGACGGTAATCGTTTCGCGTCGCTGTGTGTCTTCCGAAAATTGGTAATTAGGTCTGACCTTCATAAAGCAGGACTTTTCACGATGGAGGCAATAGGTCAGGATTGGGGAGCCCGCACACAGACGTTGTCAGCCTGGCCGACCGCAAGGACGCATGGTGATCAGAACGTTACTCGCTGAGGACATGAATCTGGTACGCGGGGCGCTGGTGGCGCTGCTGGCCTATGAGGAAGACATCGAGGTCGTGGCCGAGGTCTCCAGAGGGGACCACATTCTGGCCGCGGCCAGCGCCTGCCGCCCCGACGTCGCCGTCCTCGACATCTCGCTGCCCGGCAAGGACGGCCTGGCCGCCGCCGGCGAGCTGCACGAGGAGCTGCCCGAATGCGGCGTGCTCATCCTGACCGGCGTGGGCACGCCGGGCCTGCTCAAGCGGGCGCTCGACGTGCACGTGCGGGGGTTCATGGCCAAGGACGCGCCGCCGGAACGGCTGGCGGACGGCATCCGCAGGGTGGCCGACGGAGAGCGGGTCATCGACTCGGAGCTGGCCATCGCGGCCATGCGCCCGGCCGACGCGCCGCTGACGCAGCGCGAGCTGGACGTGATCGGGGCCGCCGCGGACGGGGGGTCGATCGAGGAGATCGCCGCGTCGCTGTTCCTGTCCGAGGGGACCGTACGCAACTACCTGTCCAAGAGCACGACCAAGCTGGGCGCCCGCAGCCGGATCGACGCCATCCGCATCGCCAGGGAGTCAGGCTGGATCTAGGCCCGTGTGGGCGGCGAGGAAGGCCAGGGCGTCGGCCGCCAGGCCGACGGACCTGCTGGCCGCCCGCGCGCCGTGCCCGACGTCCGGCTCGTGCCTGAGCAGGATCGGCCGGTCTGTATGGCCGGCAAGGCCCGTCGCCCACTGCAGGGCGGCGCACATCTTGCGCGCGTGCATCGGATCGACCCGCGTGTCGCCCGCCGAGACCGTGAACAGCGTGGCCGGGTAGTCCTGTCCCTTCCTGACGTGGTGGTAGGGCGAGTAGGCCAGCAGCCAGTCGAGCTGCTTGGGGTCGTCGGGGTCGCCGTACTCGCCGGTCCAGGAGGGGCCGAGGCCGCTCAGGTGGTAGCGGGCCATGTCGAGCAGGCCCGCCGAGCACACCGCCGCCGCGAACAGTCCGGGCCGCTGGGTGAGGGCGGCGCCGACGAGCAGGCCGCCGTTCGACTCGCCCCAGATGCCGAGCTGCTCCGGCGTGGTCCAGCCGTCGGCGATCAGCTTCTCCGCGGCGGCCACGAAGTCGTCGAACACGTTCTGCTTGCGGTCCAGCATGCCGTCCCGGTGCCAGCCCTCGCCCTCCTCGCCGCCGCCCCTCAGGTTGGCGACGGCCAGCACGCCGCCCGCCTCCACCCAGGCCAGGGAGTCGGCGGCGTAGCCGGGCATGAGGGGGATGCCGAAGCCGCCGTACCCGGTGAGGATCGTGGGACGGGGGCCGGCCGGCGCCGGGCGCGCGACGACGACCATGCGGACGCGGGTGCCGTCGGCGGAGGCGTACTCGATGTGGTGGCTGCGCACGGAGGGCAGCGCGCTGCGGCCCGGCGCGGCCGACCAGAGGGTGGTCTCGCCGGTGCGGGCGTCGTAGCGCCAGATCTCGGGGGGCGTGACGGCGTCGGTGTAGGTGAACCAGGCCTCGGGTCCGCCGTCCGGGCGCGAGGTCAGTGAGGCGATCGTGCCGCTGCCCGGCAGCGGCACGGTGCCCAGCCGCCGCCCCGTGCGGGCATCGTGCACGGCGATCTCGCCGACGGCGTGCCGGGTCCTGGAGACCAGCAGCCGGTCGCCGTCGAGCACGGTGAACGCGCCCAGCACCGCCTCGGGGTCCTCCGGGATCAGCTCACGCCACGCGGCGGGCTCCTCCGGATCTGCCACGCAGAGCCTGCGCCTCGGCGCGTCCCTGTCGGTGACCAGGTAGAGGCGGCCGTCGCAGGCCACCGCTCCCGCCGTGCGGGCGTGCGCCCCGTCCTGTACGGGCCGGGGCTCCGGATCGCTCCGCGAGAGGTCGGCCAGCCAGAGCGAGTTGCCCGCCGGGGCGCCCGCGGAGATCGTCAGCCAGCGGCCGTCGGCGCTGATCTGCACGCCGTACGAGACCGGTCCCCGGGTGAAGAACGGGACGTCGGCCGCGACGCCGACCCTGTGCAGGTGGACGCCCTCACGGAAGCGCACGTAGTAGAACGCCTCGCCGCCCGGCAGCCAGGCGACCGCCGAGTAGCGGCAGCCGCTGACGGGGCCGTCGATGACGCGCCCGGTGTCCACCTCCTTGACGTAGAGGTCCGCCCGCTCGTCGCCGCTCCGCGAGATCTGGTACGCCAGGCGGCGTCCTTCCAGGTCGGGCTGCCAGTCGTCCAGCGTCGTGAGGCCCGTGGGATCGAGCTCCATGGGGTCGATCACGACGCGGTCGTCGCAGTAGAGGACCGGGTGTTCCTGGATGGTGGACTGGCGCAGGTGGAAGCGCCGCCCGCCGCGCCACACCGGCGCGGTGACCAGGCCCGTCTCCCTGAGCTCGGTGAGCCGGACGAGGAACCGCTCGCGATGGGGCAGCCTGGCGGCGCTCTCGCGCCAGAGCCGGTCCTGTGCGGCCAGCCAGGTCTCGGTGCCGGGAGTGTGGGGGTCTTCGAGCCAGCGGTACGGGTCGTCGATGTCGTGTCCGTGGCGGTGTTCGGTGAGAAGGAGGCGTTCGGCAGGCGGGTAGTTGTCTGGAAATTTCATGACACGGGCTCCGGGTGCCAGTGGCCGGCCAGGTCGGCGTAGAGGGGCGAGACCTTGGCCAGCTCGTCATGGGTGCCGACGGTCACCCGGGTCCCGTCCATGAGGAGGATGCGGCGGGCGCGCAGCGCGGAGGTGAGGCGGTGCGCGACGACGATGAGCGTGCCGCCGCGCCGCGCGAACGCGGCCTCCGCCCGGGCTTCCGCGGCGGGATCGAGGTGACAGGTGGCCTCGTCGAGGATGACGAGGCGGGCGGGGGCGAGGTAAGCGCGGACGAGCGCGACGAGCTGGCGCTGCCCGGCCGACAGCGCCGCCGGGTCCAGCAGGGCCTCGTAGCCGCCCAGCGCGTCCACCAGTTCACGGACGCCCACGGCGGCGACGGCCTCGTCCAGCCTCTCCTTCAGGTCGGCCGGCGTCTGCGGATATGCGAGGTTCTCCGCCAACGTGCCGCGGAAGACGTACGCCTCCTGCGGGATCAGCACGCGGGCGTCGGGGTCGATCCGGTCGGCGGGGACGCCGCCGACCAGCACCTCGCCCTCAGCGGGGCGGAGCATGCCGCTGACCAGGGCGGCCAGCGTGGACTTGCCCGCCCCGCTGGGCCCCACGACCGCCAGGTGGTCGCCCTCGGGGATGACGAGGTCGAGGCCGTCGAGCACGGGGGCGGAGTGGGGGCCGTACGCGAAGGTGACGGAGGAGAGCCGTACGTCGGAGGACGCGGGGCGCAGGCTCGGCCGGGCCCGCGGGGCGGGCGGGGCGGAGGCGGCGATGCGGCGCAGCGTGGCGGCCAGCCGGACGCCGCTGACGCTGAGGCCCTGTACGAGGCCGCCGAGTGCGGGGGCCAGGGACTGCGCGACGTAGGCGAGCGTGCCGACGATCACGCCGGGGCCGAGGCCGCCGTCCAGCAGCCATGGGGTCCCGGCCAGCACGAGCATGACGGGCAGCCAGCCGCCCACGGCGAGGGCGGCCGTGCGGGCGGCCGTCACCCGGGCGAGCGCCCGCGCGGCGGCGGCCTGGTCGCCGACCTGGCGATCGAGCCGCTCGTACGTGCGATCCTGCAGGCCGCACGCCTCGATGTCACGCAGACCGCCGGCCACGCCCGTCATGGCGTCGGCCAGCCTCTCGTCGGCCAGCAGGAAAGCCCGCTGCCTGCGCGCGAGGGCGGGCAGCGACGCCAGGAACAGCGCGAGCCCGGCCGCGAACGGTGGCAGCACGAGGGCGAGCGCCTGCGGGGCCAGCGTGACCAGCCCGAGCACCACGCTGACCACCGTGAACGCGAACCCCCTGACGGTGGTGACCACGGCCGCGAAGGCGTCCCTGGCCAGCTCCACCTGGAGCGTCGCCCTGGCCACCGCGGCGCTGTCGCGCCCGTCGGCCTGGCGCAGGGTCCCTTCGACGACGTGGGCCAGGAGGTCGTCCCTGAACGGCTCCGCCACCGCAGCCACGCAGAGCACGACCTGCCGCGCGGCCACGGCCGCGACCAGCCACGCGACGCCCAGCGCCGCCAGCCACGCCAGTCCGGTCACGGGCTCGGCCCTGGCGAACCCGTCCTCGATGGCGCGCGCGACGGCGTGCCCGATGAGGAACGCGGGCGCGGCCTCCAGCACGGACCAGAGCCCCATGGCGACGAGCCGCCGCGGCTCCCGGCTCAACGCCCGCCAGAATCCGATGCCGGCACGCTCCCGCCGTCTCACGGCTCTGTCCCCTGGAAGACCGCCCGATAGGCGGGGTCCTCCCACAGCACGTGGTGCGGCCCGTAGGCGCGCACCACGCCGTTCTCCAGCCAGACGACCTGGTCGGCGCGGGCGGCGGTGGCGGGCCGGTGGGCCGCGATCAGCCGGGTGCGGGCGCGGCGGTCGGTGGTGAGGGCCCGGCTCACCTGGCGCTCCGTCACCGTGTCGAGGCTCGAGGTGGCGTCGTCGAGCACCAGCAGCCGCTCGCCCTGCGCGAAGGCCCGCGCGAGGCCGATCCGCTGCCGCTCGCCCCCGGACATCGGGGCGTCGCGGAGGGGTGTGCCGTACCCGAGCGGCAGCCGCCGGACGAACGCGTCCGCGCACGCCGCCTGCGCCGCCTCCACCATCGGGGCCGGTTCCTGGGAGGCCGGTTCCTGGGAGATCGCCTCGGCCACCGTCTCGCCCACCAGGACCGGACGTTCGAAGGCGTATCCGATGGCTCTTCTCAGCTCCTCCCGCGACAGCTCCCGCAGCGGGACCCCGTCGAGCAGGACGGCACCGCGCCCCGGATCGGCCAGCCGGCCCGCCAGGGCGGCCAGCAGGGACTTGCCCGACCCGGACCGCCCGACCACGGCGGTCACCGAGCCGCCGGGGAGCGTCAGGTCGCCGACGGTCAGCCCGTCCACGGCCACGTCGCGGAACTCGACCGTCCCGGGACCGGGCGGGAGCGTCCGCGTGCCGTGCGCGACCGGGGTGAGGCCGAAGATCTCGGCGACCCGTTCCGCGGCCGCCCGGGCACGGGCGAGGCCGCCGACGAAGCCGAGAGAGGTGCTCAGGGACGCTCCGAGCACGGCGTAGCGGGCGGCCGCGTACAGCTCACCGACGGTGAGGCGGCCGGAGGCGAGCATGAAGCCACCGGCGATCAGCACCGCGACCTCCAGCAGCGGCACCACCAGGCCCGACTGGACCGCGGCCCCCGCGTTGGCCCGCCACAACGACATCCCGTGCGCGCGCAAGCGGGGCAGCGGCGCGAGCACGCGCCGCGCTTCCTGGGCCGCGGTCCCCGCCGCGGCGATCGTGCGCGCCCCCTCCATGGCGTCCACGAGCCGCGCGGCGATCTCCCCCTGCACCTGCTGGTAGCCGCCCGAGATCATCGTCGAGGCGCGGAGGAAGGCACGGAGCACGAGCAGGATGACCACGATGCCCGCCCCGAGCGTCAGCGTCAGGACGGGCGAGATGAGCGTGAGAGCGACCAGCGCCCCCACGGTCGGCACCAGGAGCGCCAGCGCGCCGGTGACCGTCTCGGGCGCCCGGCCCACCTCCTCGGCGTTCAGTCCGGCCCTGGTGACCAGCTCGCCTCCGGGGAAGCGGCGGGTGGCGGCGTTCCCGGCCCCGAGCACATGGCGCAGGACGGCCCGCCGCAGCGTGGCCGCCGCGTACGCGCCGCCGGCGCCGCGGGCCCAGATGCCGAGGCTCTCGCCGGCCACGACGGCCGCCACGGCGCCGGCGGAGAGCGCCAGCCACGGGGTGCCGTCCGGCTGGCGCGTGACGAAGGCATCCACGGTGCGGCCGACCAGGTACGGGATCGCCAACTCACCGGCCGCGCCCACGACCGCCGTGACGGCCAGCACGGCGGGCCAGGGGCCGCTGCGCCGCACCGCGCCGATCACCAGCCGGTCTCCCGCTAGCACCCGGTGTCTCCTTACGTCTGCGTCCCCGCGCCGCCGGTGACGGCGCGGGGACTGCTATTACTGATCAGTGGCAAATTGCGACACTGAGGTTGCTGGGCTTGCCAGAGTGGCAGGACAGCACCGTCAGCGTGCTGCCGCCGCTGGCGACGTCGCTGGCCGTGGGAGCCTCGAGACCCTGAAGGTCGAGAAGGACCATTCGTCTACACCTCCTTCCGGAGCTCGTCGGGGGCAGGCCGCTCGGGAGCGGCCTCGAGGAACGGCAGATGGCCCGGCTGGTCGCCCAGCGACGTGCCGAGGGCGAAGAGCACGCCCGCCGTTCCGGTCGCGAAATCCATGGAGAGGCGCAGCAGCTGGTCGCCGGGGAAGGCCAGGCCTCCGCCGTACGGCAGCGCGTGCCATCTCAGGCCCTTGATGTGCTCGCGCGGGTCGCCCGTGCGGGCCGCGAGCATGCCCGCGCGCCCGGTGAACAGCCCGGACTGCACGAAGAAGCCGGCCTGCCCGGCCAGTCGCAGCTCGGCCAGGGCCGTGGCGAGCTCCTCGTCGTGCCTGTGCGCGAGATAGCGCTCCAGCACCAGGGCGATGCCGGCCGACCCCTCGTCCAGGTACGGCAGCAGCCGCCAGCCCTGGTTCACCTGGAGCGAGCCGTCCGCGGAGTGCCGGCAGCGCCGCAGGTCCTGCCGGAGCGCGGTCGCCGCCAGATCGAGCAGCGCCGGGTCCGCGGTGTGCTCATACGCGTGCAGGAAGAGCAGCGCGGGACCCGACGAGCCGTACATGAGCCCGGCCTTGGGGTTGCTGCCGCCGCTGAGCTCGGGGACGGGGGCGGCGAGCCGTTCGGCGCAGATGTCCGCCGCGCGCAGGGCGAGGTCGGTGCGGCCGGAGCGCAGCAGGTTCAGCCCGATGCCGGACAGGCCGGAGAACAGCGCCGACTCCAGGCGCTCCCACTTCTCGCGCAGGCAGACCTCGATGAGGTCGTCGGCGTCCTGGTGGTGTCCGAGCAGGTCGAGCACGTACGCGATGCCGTGCAGCCCGTCGTACAGGCCGAGTCCCGAGCCCTGGACGGGGCGGCGCGCGTGCTCGCGTAACCAGCGCTCGTATTCGGGGAACGGCCCGAGGCCCGCGCGGTGGAGCGCGAACAGCACGCCGGCCGCTCCGTAGGCCAGGTTGAACCCGCCGCCCGGCTGGAACTGGGCCACGTCGCCGGGGAAGAGCCGGTCGTCCCGCTCGGGGGTGGCGGCGGCCACGATGGCCCGGCACATCGCGTCGCGCAGCTCGGGCCAGCTCTCCGGCATGGTCACGGGCTCGCCGTCCGCGCCGACGGTCGCGACGGCCGCGTCCACCAGGTGCCCCGGCACGGGGAACGTCTCCTTGACGATCTCCCCCAGGTGGGCCGCCTTGGCGCGGTGCAGCGGCAGCATGATCGTGCACTGCGGCGCGAACAGGCCGAGGCGCAGGCAGGCCAGCGCGTACCTGTCCACGTCCACGCCCTGGCGGTCGGGGGGCGCGATGAAGGCGGGGTGGGCGAGCGCGGCGCGGCCGCCGTCCTCGGCGAGCGTGGCGACCTCGTAGTCGATCAGCGCCACCCGGCCGTCGGCGGTCAGCAGGATGTTGTCAGGGTGCAGGTCGCCGAAGACGACCCCGCGCTCGTGCAGCGACTCGACCGCCCGTTCCACGCTCTCCGACGTCTCGACCGCCCACGCGGTGTAGTCGGCGAGGTCCTGGTCGGTGCGGTCGGCGCGGGTCAGGGGGTAGCGGTGCACGAGGCGCCGCTGCAGCGGTGTGCCGTCCACGAACTCCTGCACGAGGAAGTGGTGCTCGCCCAGCGTGAAGTAGTCGAGCAGCGCCGGCGCGGCGGGCAGGCCCGACAGGCGCCGCAGGATGTCGCGCTCGTGCTGGAGCCGGGAGACGGCGTCGCGTCCTGCCGCGTCGAGCCCGGCGTGCGGCCTGGCCTCCTTGAGCACGACCTGCTCCCCCGTGCGGGTGTCCCGCGCCAGGTAGACGCCGCCGCCGTTGGAGAAGTGCAGCACCTTCTCGATCTCGTACGGCAGCCCGCTCGTGGTCACGGCGTTGCGCGCGGCCAGATGCGGCTCCAGGAACCCGGGCAGCGTCGTCCACGGCGGGACCGAGAACGTCGCGCCCCGCACGTCGGGCACGAGCCGCCCGTCGCCGTCCTCGAGGGCCAGCACGCGTTCGCCGGCCGCGGACAGGGTGTGCCGTTCGGCGAATCCGCCGTACCTGACGAACAGCGGGCCCGTGCCGTAGCGCAGGTCGCTGAGGATGTACGGGCCCTTGACGTCCCGCAGCAGCTCGTCGAGCTCCTTGAGCACGAGCTCGAGCTGGCCCTCGTCCCTGGGGTAAACAGTGATCAGCTTGCCGCTGGACGCCCGGGAGGCGGCCTTGGAGTTGACCATGACGAGCACCGGGGTGCCGCGCAGGAACTTGAACGCGATCCCCCGCGGGACGCAGTAGTCCCATACGGCGGCAATGGCCTTCTCGGCGTCCTCCACGCGGGCGGAAACATGGATCTTCCAGCCCTGGGCGGGCAGGGGCGGTTCGTTGTCGGGGGCGTAATAGCACCACGTGTCGGTCAGTGCGTTCGACCAGCCGGCGGGAACGGGCTCGCGTACAAGGGGAAAGTCGGCGTCTTCGGCCGTGCTGTGTTCGAGAGTGTCGTAGAAACACGGATCCACAAGGCAGTACAGCTCGTACTTGTCCATCTGGCGCCGACCTCCAAGGCGTTGTCCTTTGAGATTGCCGCCAAGACGCGATTTGGTCTAGTTACACATGACATCGAGTAATTATGCTTATTGAATTTGCCTTTGTGTGTTTTTCACAATGTATTGGGTGACATTAATTATCGAGTGGGACATATGCGTTGAAGGTGAACATTCCGGGCCTGGAGGACGTGGTCTCCAGCCAGCCGCCGAGGCTCGAGACGCGTTCGGCGAGGTTCAGCAGGCCCTGCCCCCTGTCCCACGGGCGGCGCGGCGCGCGCACCCCGTCGTTCCTGATCGTCAGGCGGACGATCCTGTCGCGTTCCAAAAGCTGGATGGAGCACTCGCGGGCCTCGGCGTGCCTGAGCACGTTCGTCACGCCCTCTCTCAGGGCGTGCGTGAGCGCCTCCTCGACGTCGCCCGGGAGGTCGCGGCAGGACACCTTGATCTGGCAGCGGACCCGTACGGACTCCAGGAGCGAGCGCGCGGAGCCCAGCTCCGCCGCCAGGGAGGAGCTGCGCAGGCCGTGGGCGACCGCTCTGACGTCGGCGGACAGGTTGCGCAGCAGCTCCAGCGTCTCCCTCGCCTCGTCCCCGGCCCGCTTGTCGTCCTCGTCCACGAGGCGCTGCACGAGCTGCGCCTTCAGCACGAGTACGGTGAGCCGGTGACCGACCAGGTCGTGCAGGTCGCGGGTGAAGCGGCGGCGCTCCAGGGCGACGGCCTTGCGCATGACGTCGGTGCGCGCCTCGGTCAGGCACCTGACCCGCTCGGCCAGCGCCACCATCGTGTACTCGACGACGCCGAGCAAGGGGGCGGCGAGCACCCACGCGGTGTCGATCATCGCCCTGTCAGGTGCGGCGAGCAGCACCGGGCCGCAGACCAGGGCCAGCACCACCAGCACGACCGACCGGATCCGGGCCGCCATCACGAGCAGCGCGCCCGACAGCAGGGCGAACACCGGCGTCCACGCCGCCCCGAACACCGCCAGCGGCAGATACGTGAGCCACGCCTGCACGGCCACGATCCACCACGCGCCCGCACGGCGTACCGGCGTCTCCGTGACGACCCTGACGTGCAGCGCCAGCAGGACCAGCAGCGTCACGCCGCCCGCGACCCCCGCCCCCGACCGCACCAGCCCGACCAGGACCGGCGTCGCCAGGGCGGCGAGGGCCGCCGCCAGCGCGAGCCCGCCTGATAAGCCGGGACTCCTGAGCTTGGAACGTGACCATGACACGAGCCTGCGACCTGTGTCTTTCACCCCACCCCCGATACGCGGTTGGATCGACGGAGCCGGCCGTGTCGTGATAGCCCCCGCCATTGCCTCGTTCCTCCTAATCGACCTGATCGCGCTCTGCCTTGTAAAGGTCATCGGCGCTTCGGATACCCATGACTTCCCGTCGGAGCCCTTGGTAACCAGACCGATCTGCTGTGTTTCCCCTCTTGCCGGACCTCGGCCCGCGGCCCCTGGCGGAGCCCCTGATCAGCCGGGCCAATCGCCCCCGTAAGGTGGGCGGCATGGAATACGCAAGACTTGGCAACACCGGTTTGAAGGTCTCCCGCATCTGCCTCGGCATGATGAGCTACGGCGATCCCGCCAGGCAGGAGTGGGCGCTGCCGCTCGACGAGGCGGAGCCGATCATCCGCAGGGCCGCCGACGCGGGCGTGACGTTCTTCGACACCGCCGACGTCTACAGCCGCGGCGCGAGCGAAGTGGTGACCGGCGAGGCGCTGCGCGCGATCTTCCCCAGGCGTGAGGACTACGTGCTGGCCACCAAGGTGTACTTCCCCATGGGCAAGGGCGCCAACGACGCGGGCCTGTCACGTAAGCACATCCACGCCGCCATCGACGCCTCGCTGCAGCGCCTCGGCACCGACCACGTGGACCTCTACCAGATCCACCGGTGGGACGACGAGACGCCCATCGAGGAGACCATGGAGGCGCTGCACGACGTGGTCAAGGCCGGCAAGGCCCGCTACATCGGCGCTTCGAGCATGTGGGCCTGGCAGTTCTCCAAGGCGCAGCACGTGGCCGAGCAGAACGGCTGGACGAAGTTCGTCTCGATGCAGAACCACTACAACCTCCTCTACCGGGAGGAGGAGCGCGAGATGCTGCCGCTCTGCGCCGACCAGGGCGTGGGCGTGATCCCGTGGAGCCCGCTGGCGCGCGGAGTGCTGGCCAGGGCGGGCTCGTCGGCGACGACCGCGCGGACGGGCTCCGACGAGCGCATCGACTTCCTGTACGACCCGGAGAACGACAAGGCGATCCTCGACCGGGTGGCGCAGGTGGCCAAGGAGCGCGACCTGCCGGCCGCCCAGGTCGCGCTGGCCTGGCTGCTCCACCAGCCGACCGTGACCGCGCCGATCGTGGGGGCCACGAAGGACCGGCACGTCGACGACGCGGTGGCGGCCGTGTCGGTGTCGCTGACGGAGTCGGAGCTGACCTTCCTCGGCGAGTCGTACCGCTCCCGGGAGGTGCGCTTCTAGCGGTCGCCGGATCGCCCAGCGGCGGTTCCCGGATTGTCGGCCCGACCTTCTAAGGTGTGGGCATGCGGGCAAACGAGCAGGCGGCGGCGGCGCTGCAGGAATACGCGGAGCTGTTCGCGCTCTGCGGCGGCGACGCCTTCCGGGTGCGCAGCTACCAGAAGGCGGCCAAGGCCATCGCCGGGTTCCCCGAGGACATCTCGGTGGTCGACGTGCGCGGCGTCCCCGGCGTTGGCGAGGCGATCGCCAAGAAGATGGAGGAGTTCCTGCAGCGCGGGAGCTTCCGGCAGCTCGACGACCTGCGCGGGCGCGTGCCCGATGGCGTGCGCAGGCTGACGCGGGTGCCGTCGCTCGGGCCCAAGACGGCGATCATGCTGTTCGAGGACTTCGGCATCGACTCCACCGCGTCGCTGAGCGAGGCGATCTCCTCGGGCCGCCTCGACGGCGTCAAGGGCCTCGGCCCGAAGACGCTGGCAAACCTGCTCAAGGGCATCGAGCAGCTCGAGCAGTCGGGCCGCCGCGTCCACATCGGCGTCGCCATGTCGCTGGCCGAGCAGGTGATGGCCTCGCTGGAGGCCGAGCGCATCGCGTACGCGGGGTCGCTGCGGCGGATGAAGGACACCATCGGCGACATCGACATCCTCGCGGTCGCGCCCGAGTCCATCATGGCCGGCTTCCGCGCCCAGCCCTACGTCGCCGAGGTCATCGCGGCGGGCGACAAGAAGACCTCGATCCGCACGACCTCCGGCATCCAGGTGGACCTGCGCGTGGTGCCCGCCGAGTCGTGGGGCGCGGCGATGCAGTACTTCACGGGCTCCAAGGAGCACAACGTCGCCATCAGGGAGATGGCGGTGAAGAAGGGCTGGAAGCTGTCGGAGTACGGCCTGTTCGAGGGCGAGCGGGTGATCGCCGCCGCCTCGGAGGAGGACATCTACGCCGCCCTCGGCATGCAGTACGTGCCGCCGCCGATGCGCGAGGACGGCGGCGAGGTCAAGGCGGCGCTCCGCGGCGAGTTGCCGGCGCTGGTGCGGCTGGAGGATCTGAAGGGCGACCTGCACACCCACACCGACCTGACCGACGGCGTCGCCTCACTGGAGGACATGGTGGCGGCCGGGCACGCCCGCGGCTACGCCTACTACGCGGTCACCGACCACGCCCCCGACCTGGCGATGCAGCGGATGACCCTGGACAAGGCGCTGGAGCAGCGGGAACGGCTGGCCGAGCTCCAAGAGAAATATCCCGACATGCGCCTCCTGCACGGCACGGAGCTCAACATCGCCCCCGACGGGTCGGTCGACTGGCCCGAGGAGATCCTCGCCGGGTTCGACGTGTGCGTGGCCTCGGTGCACTCCCATTTCGGGATGTCACGCGACGAGATGACCCGGCGCTTCATCGCCGCCTGCGAAAACCCGTACGTGGACATCATCGGGCATCCGACCACCCGCAAGATCGGCAAGCGGCCGGCCGTCGACGCCGACTGGGACGCCGTCTTCCGCGCGGCCGCGCGCACGGGCACGGCCATGGAGATCGACTCCTTCCCCGACCGCTCGGATCTGCCGTCCGATCTGGTCCGGCTGGCCAAGCACCATGGGGTGAAGTTCTCGATCGACAGCGACTCGCACGCGGTCCCGCACCTGGCCAACCAGCGGTTCGGGGTGGGGATCGCGCAGCGGGCGTGGCTGACCACGGACGACGTCATCAACACCTGGCCGCTGGACCGGCTCCTGGCGTTCCTCGGCCGCTGACACCCGCCGAGGGCACGCCGCGCTCAGTCGCTGACACTCGCCGGGCGTGCCGCGCTCGGCCGCTGACACCTACCGGGGATCCTTCCGCGCGGGCCTGGCCCTTCTGGTCGCCACCACCGCGGACCACTACGTGCAGCACGCCCAGCCCGATCTCGTGATCGCAGCGATCGGGTCGGCCCAGCGACAGGGCCCGGCTTGGCGCCGACGGTGAGCGGGCTCGGGCAGCAAGACCCGCCGTGGCCCGGTACGGCTCCCGTCGCTCACCGGCTCTTCACCGGCTGTCAATCCCAACATGAAATCGGGCTGCCGGGCGCATGGCCGCCGCATGTTTTCTTTTGAGAAGGGGAATTACCAGACCCTAAAAAAGTCAGGACCAAAACAATGCGGCTCGTATTTGGTGATTTACAACCGCTCTGACTTGTGTGTACCTTCGGGAGGTCTCGAATTCCCCAACGCCTTTATGGAGGCTCCATGCGCGGATTTCGGTTACGCCCGTCAGTAAGGCGCGTGCTCATAGCGGGCACAGCCGCCGTCCTCATGGGCGGAGCCATGGTGGTCACCGCTCCTGCGAGCGGTGCCGCCGCACCGAACATGAAAGCCCCGGCCGAGGCCGTCGCCGTCCCCGCTCCCGTCAGCCCGGACGTGGCGCAGGTGATGAGCACGGCGCGCAAGGCCAGGACAGAGGCCGTCCTGGCGTACTGGACAGAAGAGCGCATGCGCAAGGCAATCCCAGCGCCGGAATCCCCCGGCAAGCATCCCACTCAAGAATCGCCGTCCGACATCCAGTCGGCGGTCCCCAGAACCGTCCAGCCCGCGGCGCCGCCGTCCCTCAAGGGCGTGGAACGCGGCCAGGCCGGCCGAGGCACCAGCCAGAACGCCAACGTGCTGGTCAACGCGTCGATCGCCGTCGGCAAGGTCTTCTACCGTAACGCCGTGGACGGACGCGACTACGTCTGCTCCGCCGGCGCGATCAACAGCCCGTCCAAACGCATCGTGAGCACGGCCGGTCACTGCGTGCACGGGGGCAGCGGCGGGAACTGGCACCAGAACTGGGTCTTCGTCCCTTACTACAATTACGGGAACCGTCCGTACGGCACCTTCGCCGCGAATTGGCTGATCAGCTTCAACGGCTGGATCAACAACGGTAACTTCGATTACGACGTCGGCTTCGTCAAGACATTCAACAATGAGCGGGGCCAGATACTCGTCGACACGGTGGGCGGTCACGGCTTCCAGACCGGACAGCCGAAATCGCGCTCCATGACCATGCTCGGCTACCCGTCGGAGTCCCCCTACCCGGGAGACTGGCAGTATTTCTGCCAGGGCACCACGTCCGCCTCCGGATCGAATCAGATCACGATGGGCTGCCCCCTGACGCGCGGCCAGAGCGGCGGCCCGTGGCTCGCGTCGTACAACGACAGCACAGGCCTCGGATATGTCAACGGCACATCCAGCACACTGGACAGAATTGTCAATCCCACCCAGTGGTGGAGTCCTTATTTCGACAATCCTGACTGGGATCTCTACAACTACGCCGACCAGATATCCTGACGAATAGCGCAGCGGGCTCCCCGGCTCCACGCCGGGGAGCCCTGCCCCGTTCTCAGTCTCCCGTCGAGGGGAGGTCCCGGCCTTGTCCAGGACGGTCCTAGCGGCAGCCGCGACCGCGGTCCTGATCGCTCTCGCCGTGATCGTGGTGCGCATGGCCACGTCACAGCCTGCGGAGGGCGCTCGCCCCACTCCCGCTGACACCGGCATTCCCGCCTCGCCGACTGCTCACCGCGTCGCGACTCCCACGCCGGCTGAGGATTACTGGACGGACGAGCGGATGCGTCGAGCGTCTCCGGCGCCCGCGCCTGTTCAGACGGAGTGAGCGCGCCCCGTTGAGCGGCGCCCCGCCGCGGGGAGTGCGCGGGCGTGCCCGGCTTCCTCCACCACCGTCACGTTCGGCCGCCGCGTCCACCGGGTGCGAGCCTCGACGGCCCGGGGGACGCCCTCGGGCGGCCATCGGTCGAGCGGGTCTCCTGCCCCCGGCGCGCAGGACGCCGACGCCAAGCACCAGCCGCTTGCTTGCGCGAAACAAGCACTCCCCCTGTCAGGGGATCTCGCCATCGCCCGCTGTGGGGAGGGCCCGCGGCAGGTTCCCCCGTCCGTGGGATCCGCGCGCGGGCGGCCGGCGGAAGGATCGCCGGTGTCGGAGGTCGATGCGGGGAAGGCGGGGGTCACGTTGACGCGGGTGCCATCAAAGGAGGAGGCGCGGCCGTCCGCCGCGGCCGTCGGTGCCTGGTGGAGCGTCGCGCGCAGAGCAGCGGGGTACACGGCCGCGCTCACGATGTCGCTCTATCTGGTGGTCAAGGTCATCTGGATCGTGGCCGCGTTGACCGGGCACGGGCCGTCGGACGTCGGCACCGCCGGCTGGGTCGGGCTCAACGCCGTCACGGTGGGGATGTCGGCGGCCGGGGTCGCGCTGGGGCTGGCGCTGGCACAGCGGTGGGGGCGGCGGCTGCCCGCACTTCCCGTGATCTTCCTGTCCTGGGTGGGTGCCGGCTTCCTGGTCCCGATGCTCCCGTACATGGTGATCAGCACGATCCTCGATGCGTCCGGCGGGGCCGGGGGCGCCGGGTCGGCGCCCGGCTGGGAGATGGTCTTCATCGCCATCGGCTTCGCCGGGATGGCGGCGGGGCTGGCCGTCGCCCTTCCGATCTACCTGAGGGAGAGATGGCCGGGGCATTTCCTGGGGCGGATCGGACAGATCCGGCCGCACGTCTCACGCTGGGCGCGGCCGGCGATGCTCGCGGCCGTCATGCTGGGCCTGATCTGGCTGTACTGGGGGTTCGGCGGCACAATCGGCCTGGACCCCGCTCATCTCGCTCATCGGGATCTCAACGCGCGGCTGTTGACCGGGAACGCGGGACTGTGGGCCCTGATCGGCGGCTGGAGCATGCTGGTGCTCGGTCGTCGCCGCCCCGCCCGGCTGCCGCTGTGGGTCCCGATGACGCTGGGGTTCGCGGCGTCGGGGTCGCTGTTCGCCTGGAGCTGCTGGAAGCTTCCGCTGGCCGTCCTGCGGCCCTGGGACTACGTGCCGGCCGAACATCCCGTGATCGCCGTGATCGAGCACGCGCTGAGCATCGGCACGGGCCTGGCCCTCCTGGTCTCCGCCATCAGACTTCCCGGTCGTGAGTGACACAGGTCACGTTCGGACGGTGTTATGTCTTTGCCGGCTCGTGTGTCTTGAGGTGGAACAGCCACCGTAGAAAGAACGGGAAAGACATCATGAGCAAGGTCTGGTTCGTCACCGGTTCGTCGCGCGGCCTCGGCCGCAACTTCGTCGAGGCCGCCCTGTCCCGGGGCGACAAGGTGGCCGCGACCGCGCGGAACGCCGGAAGCCTTGACGAGCTGGTCGCCGCCTATGGCGACGCGGTGCTCCCGCTGGAGCTGGACGTGGCCGACAAGGCCGCCGTGTTCGAGAGCGTGAAGCGGGCCAAGGAGCACTTCGGCCGACTGGACGTCATCGTGAACAACGCCGGCTACGCCCAGATCGGCGCGATCGAGGAGCTGACCGAGCAGGACCTGCGCGACCAGATGGAGACCAACCTGTTCGGCGCGGTGTGGGTGATCCAGGCCGCGCTGCCGTACCTGCGCGAGCAGCGCTCGGGGCACATCATCCAGCTGTCCTCGGCGGCCGGGGTCATCGCCATGCCGCTCGGCGGCGCGTACCACGCCTCCAAGTGGGCCCTCGAGGGCTTGAACGAGGCCCTCGCCGGCGAGGTCGCCGACTTCGGCGTCAAGGTGACCATCATCGAGCCCGGCGGCTTCGCCACCCGCTCCGGCAACAACCCCGACCCGCTCAACAACGGCCACATGGCCGAGCGCGACCCGGCCTACGACGGGCTTCGGCGGCGCCTCGGCGCGGTCGCCGGCAAGCAGCCCGCCGGCGACCCGGCCGCCGCGGCCCAGGCGCTGCTCAAGCTCGTCGACTCCGACAACCCGCCCCTGCGGGTGCTCTTCGGCCAGGGCTTCTACCCGATGATTCAGCAGGTCTACGCCGACCGGCTCAAGACCTGGGCCGACTGGCAGGATCTTTCGGCGGAGGCGCACGGCAAGCTCGACCAAGAAGCTCGGTGACCCTCTGACGTGCATGAGCGGTCGAATGACCGCCGGCGAAGAACAGCCACGAAGGAGAAGGACCGAGACATGGGCGATCACGCCACCAACCCGGCGACCGAGACGTTCCTCGCCCACCGCAACCTGCTCTTCACCGTCGCATACGAGATGCTCGGATCGGCGGCCGACGCCGAAGACGTCCTGCAGGAGACCTGGCTGCGATGGGTCAAGGCCGACGTGGAGCAGGTGCTCGACCAGCGCGCCTACCTGATCCGGATCACCACCCGGCAGTCGCTCAACCGCCTGCGCAGCATGAAGCTCCGCAGGGAGGCGTACGTCGGTCCTTGGCTGCCGGAGCCGCTGCTCACCGCGCCGGACGTGGCCGATGACGTCGAGCTCGCCGAGAGCGTGTCGATGGCGCTCATGCTCGTCCTCGAGACGCTGTCGCCGACCGAGCGCGCCGTCTTCGTGCTGCACGAGGCCTTCGACGTCGGCTACGACGAGATCGCGGACGCCCTCGGCAAAAGCCCGGCGGCCGTCCGGCAGATCGCGTACCGGGCCCGCCGGCACGTCGAAGCCCGCCGCCCGCGCGAGGCGGTCTCCTCCGGCGAGACCCGGGCGGCCCTGGAGTCGTTCCAGCGCGCGCTCGAAGGCGGGGACCTGCAGGGTCTGCTTGACGTGCTGGCCCCCGAGGTCGTTCTGGTGAGCGACGGCGGCGGCATCAAGCAGGCCGCGCCGCGGCCCATCATCAGCGCCGACAAGGTGGCCCGTTTCATCGTCGGCGGCATCGGCAAGGCCGGGGTCGCGCTCACCGGCGACCCCACCGTGGTCAACGGCAACCCGGCACTCATCCTCCGCGTGGACGGCGAGATCGACGGCGTCATTGCGATCCGCGTCGAGGACACCCGCATCACCGGCCTCTACTACGTCCGCAATCCGCAGAAGCTGACCCGCATCGGATCCGAGACCCCGCTCACCCTGCGATGACCACCGGTGGCGGACAGCCGGGCCTGCCCAGGACCCGCGTCGGGCTTCACCACCGAAGAGCGCCGAACAATCTCAGCCAGATCTCTTTACCGGGAGGTCGTTCATGACGAAGAGCATGACGAAGAGCATCGCCGGCGAACTCGCCGACCTGGAACTGCCGGTCGAGCGTGGTTGCCCGTTCGCCCCGCCCGCCGAGTACGAGCGACTGCGCGAGCACGCCCCGATCAGCAGGACTCGCCTGGCGAGCGGCGCCGAGGTGTGGTGGGTGTCCGGGCATGCGGAAGGCCGTGCCGTCCTCGCCGACCGCCGCTTCTCCTCCGACCGCCGCAAGGACGGCTTCCCGGTACTCAACGTCGATGCGGCAACCCTGCAGCAGCTCCGCAGCCAGCCGCCGTTGATGATCGGCATGGATGGCGAGGAACACGCCGCGGCCCGGCGTCCGGTGATCGGCGAGTTCACCGTGAAGCGGCTGGCCGCACTGCGCCCGCGCGTCCAGGAGATCGTCGACCGGTTCATCGACGACATGCTCGCCACCGATCAGCGTCCCGTCGACCTGGTGCAGGCGCTGTCCCTGCCGGTGCCCTCACTGGTGATCAGTGAACTGCTCGGCGTTCCCTATACCGACCACGACTTCTTCCAGAGCCGCACCGCCGTGGCGGTACGCCGGACCTCCTCGCCGGAGGACCGCCGGCGAGCCTTCGCCGAACTCCGCGCCTACATCGACGACCTGATCACCCGCAAGGAGTCCGAACCCGGCGACGACCTGTTCAGCCGGCAGATCGCCCGGCAACGCCGGAACGGCGCCCTCGACCACACCGGCCTGGTGAGCGTGGCCTTCCTGCTGCTGACCGCCGGACACGAGACCACGGCGAACATGATCTCGCTCGGCGTGATCGGGCTGCTCACCCACCCGGAGCAGCTGGCCCTGATCAAGGCCGATCCGGGCCGGACCCCCATGGCCGTGGAGGAACTGCTGCGCTACTTCGCCATCACCGACGCGGTCGCCTCCCGGGTGGCCACCGAAGACGTGCGGATCGGCGGGGTGAGCATCAAGGCCGGTGAGGGCGTCGTGGTCTCGAGCCTGTCGGCCAACTGGGACCCTTCGGTGTTCAAGAATCCGGCCGACCTGGATGTCGAGCGTGGGGCCCGCCACCACCTCGCCTTCGGGTTCGGCCCGCATCAGTGCCTCGGCCAGAACCTGGCCCGGATGGAACTGCAGATCGTCTTCGACACGCTGTTCCGCCGCATCCCCACCCTGCGGCTCGCCACACCGGTCGAGGACCTGCCGTTCAAGACGGACGCCGTCATCTACGGCGCCTACGAGCTCCCGGTCACCTGGTGAGCGGGACAGAAGCGGGCAGCGGGGCCCGCGTCGGCATCGTGGCCCTGCGGATCGGCCACCGCTGACGCGCGTGCCGATGCCGCACGCGCTCGGTGATCCGGCACGCCTGGGCCGCTCCCGAGCCGGCCGGTTCCGCCGGCCGATCGACTCCGCCTAGGCGGGGTCGAGGCCGAGGAGGCGGGCGACGAGGGCGACCTGTTCGGCGTAGTGGCGGAGGAACTCGGGCGAGCGGGGATCGACCCGGCAGACGCCTTCGATGACGTGCGGAATCGAGGTGGTCGCCATCGCGGCGGCCATCAACATGACCATCAGGCAGGCCGGGTCCACTTCAGCAGGCAGACGGCCGACCGACTGGGCGTCACTGATCTCGTCGACGGCCCTCTGCAGCCGCTCCGAACGGGGCGCGTGATCAGGATCGCTTTCCGGACCGGCGTACTCCAGACCGCCCCACGCCATCAGCCGGACACCGTCCGGGTTGCTCAGCGCCTCCAGCGCGTAGCGGCGGATCTGCTCGGGCAGCGGCGTGTCCGGCGTCACGAGCTCGCTCTCACGCTGCCGCCACTCCTGTGACAGGGCCTGGTAGAGGCCCTCCTTGCCGTCGAAGTAGTACGAGATCAGCTGCTGGTTGACGCCCGCACGGGCCGCGATCGCGGCGATCCGGCCGCCCGCGTACCCGTGCGCGGCGAACTCGGCCGCCGCTGCGTCCAGGATGAGCTTGCGGGTGCGCTCCGCGTCACGCTGCCGCTCCTGCGGCTTGGGTGACCTGCGCGGCTTCGGCGTGGGCACGACCCGATCATACCTCCACCTGACAGTCCCATCTGGCGAGCTGCGCTAATCAAATGAATGGTTGACAAAGATAAGTGGACTGTTGATTATGAGGCTGCGTGGCTAGGACGACAGAGAGGTTGAGACGATGACCGGACCGTACGACCACAAGACCGCCGTTCTCATCGTGGGCGGAGGCATCACCGGCCTGTCCGCGGCGTTCTTCCTCGCGCGGCGGGGAGTCCGCTCGGTGCTGGTGGAGCGGCACCCGTCGACGGCGATCATGCCGCAGGCGCGGGCGTTCAACCCGCGGTCGATGGAGATCTACCGTGCCCTCGGCCTGGAGGAGGAGATCCTCCGGCACCAGTCGATCCTGGTCGGCATGCCGGAGATGATCGGCGCGGGCACGCTGGCCGGTGAGGAGCGCTTCCGCGTCGACATGCTCGCCCAGGTCCGGCCCGGAGGCATCAGCCCGGCCGATTGGGCGTTGATCGACCAGGACGAGTTGGAGCGCGTCGTACGTCCGCACGCCGAGCGCGCCGGCGTGGACGTGCGGTTCGGCACCGAGCTGGTCTCCATCGACGGTGACGACGACGGTGACGACGACGGTGTGACGGCCGTCGTGCGCGACCTCGGCAGTGGGGCCGAATCCCGCATCCGCGCCGGCTACCTCATCGCCGCGGACGGCAACCGCGCGGGCATCCGCGACCGTCTGGGCATCGGCGCGGACGGCCCCGGCGTGCTGGGCCATGCCGCGCACTTCGTCTTCGACGCCGACCTCGACGGCGCACTGCGGGGACGCAGGTTCATGCTCGCCTACTTCGACCAGCCGGTGACGGGCACGGTCCTGGCCCCGTTGGGGCGGCTCGGGCGGTGGATGCTCGGGGTGCCCTTCCAGCCGCGCCACGGCGAGAGCATCGAGGACTTCCCCGAGCAGCGCTGCGTCGAGCTGGTCCGCCGCGCGACAGGGATCGCGGACCTCGATGTCACGTTGGTGCCCCCGGTGCCCGGCTGGAGCCGGACGGTGATGGACGTCAGGATCGGCGCGTGGGTGGCCCGGCGGTACCGGGCCGGCCGGGTGTTCTTCGCCGGCGACGCGGCCCACGTCTTTCCGCCGACCGGGTCCTTCGGCGCGAGCACCGGCATCGCGGACGCGCACAACCTGGCCTGGAAGCTCGCCGCCGTGCTCCACGGGCAGGCCGGACCGGCGCTGCTCGACACGTACGAGGCCGAGCGCCGGCCGGTCGCGCACACCACGATGGACACCGCACTGCGCATCCTCGACGCCCGCCACCACGCCGCAGGCGAGGATGCCACCAGGATCGACGAGGTGACCATGGCCTTCGGTTACCGGTACCGTTCCGCGGCCGTGCGCACCGAGCCGGCCACTCCCGAGGACCCGGTGGAAGACCCTCGCACCCCCAGCGGCCGTCCCGGCCTGCGCGCACCCCACGTGTGGCTGGAGCGCGCCGGGACGAAGCTGTCCACATTGGACCTGTTCACCGGCGCCTTCACGCTGCTGGCCGGCGCCGAGGGTGCGGAGTGGGCCGAAGCGGCCAAGGCGGTGGCGGCCTCGCTCGACCTCGACGTCGACGTCCACCGCGTCGGGGCCGCCGAACTGCGCGACCCGGACCAGCGATTCACGCACGCCTACGGCATCACCGATGCCGGGGCCGTCCTCATCCGGCCGGACGGGTTCGTCGGCTGGCGCGCCGGAGATCTTCTCCGGCAGCCGGAGCAGGAACTACGGCAGGCGTTGACCCGGCTGCTCGCCCTTGACGCCCGTGCCGTCAGTCGTGAGTGATGACCACCTTGCCGAAGCCACCGCCTGACTCCACGTAGCGGAAGGCCTCGGGAACGTCCTCGAACGGGAACACCCGATCGAGCACCGGCCGCACCCGATGGACCTCCACGGCGCGGGCCAGCTCGACGAAGTGGGTGCGGCTGCCCGTGGCGATGGGATGCAGCGTCGCACCCGCTCTGAACAGCAGCGCCGGGTCGATGGGCCGGGCTCCCGCGGCGCCGGAGAGCCAACGGCCGACGAAGGCCACGTCGCCGCCGAACGCGGCGGACTTCAGCGACTGCTCCAGCGGCCCCGTCGAGTCGACGACGCGATCGACGCCCACGCCGCCGGTGAGGGCACGGACCGTCTCCGACCACTCCGGGTCCTCCCGGTAGTTGATCACATCGTCCGCCCCTAGTGCCTTCAGCCGATCGGCCTTGGCGGCGCCGGACGTGGTCACGATCACCCGGGCCCCGGCCAGCTTGGCGAACTGCAGCACGAACAGCGACACTCCTCCCGACCCCAGGGTCAGCACGCTGTCCCCAGGGCGGAGCGGGCTGCCACTGGTCAGGGCGTTCCAGGCGGTCACCGCCGCCAACGGCAGCGCCGCGGCCTCCTCGAACGACAGGTGCTCCGGGATGGGCACGACGCCGTCCTCGCCCAACACGGCGTAGTCCGTCAACATGCCGTCGACCATCGTCCCGAGCTGCGCGGCGTTGTCCAGCCTGAACGGACCGTCCAGCCAGCGGGGAAAGACGGTGGCCGCCACCCGGTCGCCCGGCCGCACCCGGCTGACGTCCTCGCCGACGGCCACGACCTCCCCCGCCCCTTCACAGCCGGGCACCACGCCGGGCCTGATCGGCAGCGGATAGTTACCGGCGAGCACCATCAGGTCGCGGAAGCCGAGCGAGTTCGCGCGCACCCGGACGACGACCTGCCCGCGCGCAGGTTCGGGTATGTCGTGCTCCTGGACCGTCAGCCCGGCAAGGCCATGTCCCGGATCAAGGTGATAGCTCCTCATCGAACAGCCCTTTCATCGTCTCGTGATCATGTCGGTCCGGCGATGCCGGCGGACCGCCACCCGTTCCACGACGAGATCGTGTGGGGTGGCCGTGGCGTCCGGCAATTCCCTCGAGGGAATCGCCGGGGGCTCCGTGGACGCGGTAGAACGGTCTGGTGAGCAGCAGCACGATCGAACAGAGCGGCGTCGGCGCCGAGCTGAGCCGCTGGCGCCGGGCGCGCCGGCTCAGCCAGCTCGAACTGGCCACGCTGGCCGGCACGACCCAGCGTCATCTGAGCTTCATCGAGAGCGGTCGCTCCCAGCCGGGGCGGGCGGTGGTGATCCGGCTGGCCGAGTCGCTCGGCCTGACGCTGCGGGAGCGGAACGATCTGCTCGCGGTGGCCGGGTTCGCGCCGATGTTCACCGAGTCGGACCTGGACGAATCCGCGCTACGCCCGGTCCGGGTCGCCCTTGAGCAGATCCTGCACGGGCATATGCCGTATCCGGCGCTCGTCATCGCGCCCTACGGGCGGGTGGTGGCGGCCAACGACGCCGTCGAGGTGTTCACCGAGGACGCCTCACCCGAACTGCTCGCACCGCCGGTCAACATGCTGCGGCTCATGCTCCATCCGGACGGGATGGGACGCAGGGTGCTGAACCTGGACGAGTGGGGCCGGCATGTGATCGAGAACCTTCGTGCCAGGGCGCGGCGGAGCCCCGATCCGCGCCTGGACGATTTCGTCGCCGAGCTGGCCGGATACGTCCCGCAGACCCCGGTCGGCCCCGGGCATCTCGGCTTCTCCGTGCCGATGCGGCTGGCGTCGGCGGACGGCGAGCTGCGTCTGATCACCACATTGACCTCGTTCGCCACTGCGACCGACATCACGCTCGCCGAACTCCACCTGGAGGCGTTCCTGCCCGCCGACCAGGCGAGCGCCGACCTCCTCCGGATCCGGGCCGAGCGACGCCGCGCCGGATAGGCCCGGTTCCCCTTCCCCCGGGAGGGTAAGGCCCGAGGTAGCGAAATGGAACGTTCCCGTAGTGGCCGGACAGAGTTCGGCAACGCGGGGTGCGCCGGAACAGCGTGAGGAGATTAAATGGTTTCCAGGTAGGAAATAGGTCGTACGAGGTGACTGCCATGAACCAAGTGACGGCGACGATCGTGAAGCCGCTGCCCGACCACCTGTTCAGGGTGCATGGCCTGAACGCGGAGATGCGATGGGAGGCCATGTCAGGAGAGGGATACCACACCCCGATCGACCGGTTCTTCGTGCGCAACCACACCTCCACCCCGATCATCGACGTCACCACCTGGCGGCTGCGGGTGCACGGGGCGGGCGTTCGGCGCCCGCGGGAGTTCGGCTACGAGCAGCTGCGCGCCATGCCGTCGCGGACGTTCGACGTGGCGATCGAGTGCGCCGGCAACGGACGGCGGTTCTACGGCACGCAGCAGAACGACGCCGCCCCGGGCACGCAGTGGGGGCTGGGCGGGATCGGGGTCGCGCGGTGGCGCGGGGTGCCGTTGAAGGTCCTGCTCAAGGAGGTCGGGCTGCTCCCCGGAGCGGTCGACGTCCTGCCCACGGGGCTCGACGCGCCGTTCGAGGACTACGGGCACGTACGCAGGCCGCTGCCGATCGGCAAGGCCATGGACGACGTCCTCGTGGCGTACGAGATGAACGGCGAGCCGCTTCCCCCCGATCACGGATTTCCGGTGCGGCTGGTGGTGCCGGGATGGGTGGGAATAGCCTCCATCAAATGGCTCGGCGATATTGAGGTTTCATCGACAACGCTCTTCACGCCGTGGAACACGGTCTTTTACCCGGACGTCACGACGCAGCCGGTGAAGAGCGCGTTCGAACTCCCCTGGAATGCGCGGCTCCCCCTCATGGGCCCGCACATCCTGCGCGGGCGCTCGTGGTCGGGGCAGGGCAGGATCGTCCGGGTGGAGGTCAGCCTCGACGGCGGGCTCACCTGGCGCCAGGCCGAACATCACGGGCAGCACCTGGCCAGGGCGTGGCTGCCATGGCACATTTCATGGGCGCCCCGTCACACGGGACCTCACGTGCTGATGGCGCGGGCCACCGACGAGACAGGCGCCACGCAGCCGCCGGTCACGCCGCGCCACCCGTACGGGTACGCGTTCGACGCCGTCGTGCGCCACCCCATTGAGGTGGTCAATGGATAGACAATTGTCACCGATCCCGACTGAGCTGGGAATTCGCTAAATCGTGGTACGGCGAGCCTGAATTCATCTGAAAGACTCTCGCGGAAACCTTCCGGAAATCCCTGCATGTGATCCTGCACACACATCACGGGAAAAGGAGAGCAGATGCGCCAGCTCACCGCACTCGACGCCCAGTTCCTCAATGTCGAGACCGCGACCACCGCGGCACACGTGGCCGGGCTGGCGATTCTCGACCCGGCCGACGGAGCGGTCAACAGGGACGCCCTGGCGCGGCTCCTGCTCGCACGCCTCCACCTGTCGCCCGCGCTCAGCCTCCGGCTGGCCGAGGTGCCGCTCGGGCTGGACCGCCCGTACTGGGCGGCCGACCCGGACTTCGACATCGGCAACCACCTCTTCGAGCTGACGCTGCCCGCTCCCGGGGACGACTGGCAGCTGGCCGAGGCGGTGGCGGAGATCCACGCGCGACGCCTGGACCGGGCGCACCCGCTGTGGGAGATGCACCTGATCAACGGGCTGACGGACGGGAGGGTCGCCGTCTACACAAAGGTGCACCACGCCGCCATTGACGGCGTCTCGGGCGCGGAAACCCTCGCCACCCTGCTCGACCTCGCCCCCGACGGCCTGCGCGGCGGCCCCGCGGCGACCCGATGTGTCAGCACGGCGGTTCCCGCGCCCCGGCAGGACGTGCCCGGGCTGGTCGAGATGCTGGCAGGAGCGGCCGCGCGGACGGCGACCCACCCCGTACGGGCCGTCCAGTCGGCCGTCAGGGTGGCCGAGGACCTAGACGCCATTCCGCTGGCGGCGGGCCTGCCCGGCGCGAGGCTCATCGCCAAGGCCGCGCGGCTGGTCGCCGGCGACCGGCACGACCGCCCCGAGCTGCCCAGCCTCACCGCCCCCCGGACCCCGTTCAACGGCCCCATCAGCGCCCGCCGCCGCCTCTCGTTCGGCTCGCTGTCGCTCAAGGACGTCAAGAACGTCGCCAAGGCCAACGGCATGAGCGTCAACGACGTCGTCATGACCCTGTGCACCTCGGCGCTGCGCTCGTGGCTGCGGGAGCGCGACGCGCTGCCGGAGGCGCCGCTGATCGTCGCCGTCCCCGTGGCGGTCCGTACGGCCGGGGCCAAGGATCTCGTCGGCAACCAGATCTCCGCCATGGTCGCCCCCATGCCCACGAACGTCGCCGACCCCCGAGAGCGCCTGCGGGCCGTCGGCGCCGCCATGAACACGGCCAAGCGGCGTTTCGCGCTGGCCCCGGCGACGTGGCTGAGCGAGCTCTGCTCGGTGCTGCCCGCCCCGCTGACCAGCCTGGCCACGCCGGCGCTCTTCCGGCTGGCGGGGACGGCGTTCCCGCCGATCAACCTCATCGTCAGCAACGTGCCGGGCCCGCAGTTCCCGCTCTATCTGTGCGGCGGCAGAGTGCTGTCCTACTACCCGCTGTCCGTGCTGACCGACATGAGCGGCGGCCTGAACATCACCTGCTTCTCCTACGACGGCATGCTCGACTTCGGCATCGTGGCCTGCCCCGAGCGGATGAACGACGTATGGGGGCTGCTCGGCCACCTGCGCACGGCGCTCGACGAGCTGCTAGACGAGCGAGTGGGCGATGAGTTCCGCGACGGCGTCAGGATCGATCTGGTGGCCGGTTAGCTGGCAGAGATTCTCCTGGTAGAGCAGGACGGCGGCGAACGTGGCCGCCGCCACCTCCAGCCTGGCCGCGTCCCCGCGCGCTCCGGGCAGCGCCAGCTCCAGCGCGAACCTGGCACGCCTGATCAGCTCGCCGTTGAGCCGCCCGAGCCGCTCCTTGACCGAGCCGTGGGTGTCGGCCTCCCTGAACAGGATGCGCCGCATCGCGGGTGAGGCCCGCAGCGGGAGGCCGCGCGCCAGCCTGGACAGCGTGCGCGCCGGGTCGCCGGGCACCGCGTCGACCTCGCGCCCCTCCTCGACCAGCGTGCGTTCGTCGACGAGGGCGACCAGCACGTCGATCTTGCGCGGGAAGTAGTGGAAGATCAGCCCTTTGGGCACTTTCGCGAGCCGGGCGATGACCGCGGTAGGGGTGGCCTCGTAGCCGCCGCCCGCGAACAACTCCTCGGCCGCGTCCAGGATGCGCGTACGCGCGTCACCGATCACCACAGCTCGCACCATAGCGCCACCTGCGACTTCACCGCCATCCCGGCGAAGCGAGACCCCCGTGTCCGCGCCGGGACGTCCTTCCGGGCTCGGCGAGGGGGTGCCATCGGGTCCGCTCGGCGAGGGTGCCGATAATGGCGTAATGAGATCAATAGGTACATCCGGCCTGTCCGTTTTTCCGATATCGCTCGGCACAAATGTCTTCGGCTGGACCGCCGACAAGGAGGCGGCGTTCGCGGTCCTGGACGCGTACGTCGAGGGCGGCGGCAACTTCATCGACACCGCCGACGTCTACCCGTACTGGGTGACCGGCGAGTCGACCTCGGAGACGATCATCGGCGAGTGGCTGGACACCCGCCGCAACCGCGACTCCGTCGTGCTCGCCACCAAGGTCGGCATGCTGGAGGGGCTGCAGGGGCTGGCCCCGGCGACCATCCGGACCGCGGTCGAGGACTCGCTGCGCCGGCTGCGCACCGACTACATCGACCTCTACTGGGCACACGTGGACGACCACGACACGCCGCTGGTGGAGTCGCTGGCGACGTTCGACGCGCTGGTCCGCGAGGGCAAGATCCGGCACGCCGGGGCGTCCAACTACGGCGCGGACCGGCTGGCGGAGGCGCTCAGGACCTCCGACGAGGAGGGGCTGACCCGCTACGTGGCCCTGCAGCAGCAGTACAACTTGGTCGAGCGAGGTTACGAGGGCGAGCTCCGGGACGTGGTGGCCCGGGAGGGCCTGTCCAGCACACCGTACTTCGGGCTGGCTCGCGGGTTCCTGACCGGCAAGTACGCGCCCGGCGTGACGGTCGACAGCCCCCGGGCCGGTGGGGCGGCCGAGTACCTGCAGAAGGAGCACGGGCGCCGGGCGCTGGACGCGCTGACCAAGGTGGCGGCCGAGCGCTCGACGGCACCGGCCACGGTGGCGCTGGCCTGGCTCGCCGCCCAGCCCACGGTCGCGGCGCCGATCGCGAGCGCCCGGAACGTGGCCCAGCTCGAGCCGCTGCTGGCGGCCGCGGAGCTGACGTTGAGCGAGCAGGAGCTGACCCTCCTGGACGAGGCCTCCCGCCTCTGACGCGTACGCCGCGCCTCTGACGCGTACGCCGCGCCTTTGACGCGTGCGCCCTCGGGCGGGAACGGGCGCACGCAGGTCATCCGTCCGCGGCACGAAGAGGTCAGTGGACCCGGTTCACCAGCGAGGCGCAGAGGGCGCGCAGGTCCGTGGCGCCCGGCAGGCATTCGTCCATGACCTCCAGCGCCGCGGCGAGGCGCCGGTCGGCCTGGGCCCGGGCGATGCCACGCCCGCCGGCCTGCTCCACCAGGCGGGCGGCGTGGCGGAGCGAGTCCTCGTCCGAGACGCCGGCCGACAGCAGCGTGGAGAGCTCGCGGGCGGCGGGGTGGCCGCCGGCGAGGGCGGCGAGGACGGGGAAGGTCTTCTTGTCGCGCCGCAGGTCGGAGTACACGGGCTTGCCCGTGATGCGAGGGTCGCCCCAGATGCCCAGCATGTCGTCGGCGATCTGGAAGGCCACCCCCAGGTCCAGCCCCATCTCCCACATGCGGTCGGCGAGCTCGGGCGCGCCGCCCAGACAGACCCCCGCGGCCGCGGCGGCCCCGAGCAGGCCGCCGGTCTTGCCCGCGGCCATCGCCGTGTACTCGGCGATGGTGACCGCGTTGGGCCCGTGCCAGGGCCGGTTCTCGAAGGCCATGTCCGCGGTCTGCCCGTTGACGAGCTCGATCAGCGCCGCCGACAGGTACGTCATCGCCTCGGGCGACCCGGCGAGCCGGCTGACGGCCAGGGCCAGGAGCGCGTCACCGGCCAGGAGCGCCGGGCCCACGCCGTACGCCTTCCAGAGGGCCTCACGGTGCCGCCGCCGCTCGTCATGATCGATGATGTCGTCGTGCACCAGTGAGAAAGCATGCACCAGCTCCACCGCCACCGCCCCAGGGAGTGCCGACTCGGCCGTGCCGCCGACGGCCTCGGCGCTGAGCATGGCGATGGTGGGCCGCACGCCCTTGCCGCCGTCCCCGTTGTGCGGCCTGCCGTCCGCATCGGACCAGCCCAGAGCGAACGCGGCCATCCCAGCGCCCCACGGGTGGAGCGCCGAAACCGCCTCGCGTAGAGCCGGCTCGAACAGGGCCCGACAGCGAGCCACGGCGTCACCGCCCGAGGGATGGCTGAGATTCAAACGGTGCTCCTACCCCGGTACGATCTTGAATCTACATGCATAAGCATGTGATACTCCACCCAGATGTTGACTTTTGTCAGGGTATGTCCGTGGTCAAACACGGACACCGTACGCGATGGAGGGAGCACTCATGGCGATGGACTCCATCCCACCCCACGAGGCCGCCACCACCCCCTCCAAAATACGACAAAGCGGACATATTCCTAGTAAGCACGATAAATAGCCGCACAGCTGGCTCTTAGCCGTATAGAGCATTCGGATCGGGGATAGCCGCCATGTCGCACGCCACGGAAACCTCCGTGATGCAGCCGCAAGTCGTACCCTTTCACCGAGCCATTCCCCGGTTGCTGAAAGACCCGGTCAACGAGCTGGCCAGGATGGGCACCGAGGCCGGCGGCCAGGTTGTCCGGGTCGACCTGGGCCCCTTTCGCCCCTATCTGGTCTCGCACCCCGACCACGTCCAGCAGGTGCTCACCACGGAGTGGGATAATTTCGCACGCGAGGGCATGTTCTGGCGGCCAGTACGGCGTGTGACCGGCAAGGGCATCCTGCGCGAGGGCGATGAGTGGGCATCCGCCAGGAAGATCCTCCAGCCGCTGTTCACCGCCAAGTACACGGCCACCCTGGCCGAGGACATGGCCGACGCCATCGCCGAGCGCGTCCTGGAGCTCGACGTCCATGCGCGCGCAGGACGGCCGATCGACGCCGCCGACCAGATGACGGCGATCATCAACCAGGCCGTCGTCAAGGTCCTCTTCGGCGGCCGCATCTCACGCGACACCGCCGAGCGGTTGGCACCCGAGTTCGCCACCTGCGCCACGTCGATCGCGTTCCGGCTGCTCTTCCCTTTCGTGCCGTACTCCATCAAAGTTCCGGGCGATCGCGCGTACCTGCGAGCCATGAACAACATCAACGAGATCGTCTATCCCCTCATCGATCAGGCACACCGCGAGGGCGCGCGCAGCGGCAAGGCCGACTTGATCGCGGTGCTGCTCAGGGCCAGGCAGCAGGAGGACGGCAGGATGGATCTGGAGCAGGTCCGCGACGACCTGGTGAGCATGTACGCCACGTCCACGGAGACCACGGCGACGTCGCTGACCTGGCTGTGGGCCGTGCTGCACAATCATCCCGCCGTCAGCGCCCGGCTTCACGAGGAGATCGACCGCGTGGTGGGCCATGACCAGGTACGGCCCGAGCACGTGCCCCGGCTCACCTATCTCCACATGGTCCTGCAGGAGCTGTTACGGCTGTATCCGGCAGGCTGGATCATCCCCCGCCAGGCGATGGCGGACACAGAGATCGGCGGCGTCCGGATCAAGGCCGGCTCTCAGGTGCTGATCAGTCCGTACACCACCCACCGCCTGCCGGAGTTCTGGGACCGGCCCCTGGAGTTCGACCCCGGGCGCTGGGCCGACGGCGCCGCTCCCAGGCATCGCTACGCGTTCTTCCCCTTCGGCGCGGGCCCGCACTCGTGCCTCGGCCAGGGCCTGTTCCGCATCGAGGCCCCGCTGGTCATCGCCAACCTGCTGAGCAAGTACCGGTTGGCGCTGACCGATCCTCAGCCGCTCACCGCCGTACCGGGAGCCTCGGCGCGGCCGAAACAGCAGGTCATGCTCCGGCTGACGCCGATCGAGACGGACCCGCGGACATGAGCCACGTGAGCATCACCACCGACGCGGCAACGGATATCGTCGCGCACGCGCGCGAACTGATCGAGAGCCTGATGCTCAGGCCATGGGGGCAGGTCTCGCCGTCGGTCTACGAGACCGGACGAGTGGTCGCGCTGGCTCCCTGGCTGACTGGGCACCGGGAGCGGCTCGACTACTTGACCGGCACCCAGCGTCCGGACGGATCCTGGGGCGCACCGGACGGGTACGGCCTCGTGCCGACCCTGAGCGCCGTCGAGGCGATCCTGACCGCGCTGGCGCGTGAGGACCCGGGCACGGACCACGAGCGGCTCACCCAGGCGGCCGAACGAGGGCTGCGCCTGCTCGCGGCCTGGCTGGGCAGCGGACGGATCGAACTGCCGGACATGCCGGCGATCGAGCACATCGTGCCCTCGCTCGTGGCGCTCATCAACCGGCACCTCCAGGACCTGCCGAACCACGCACCGCTGCCGCTGCCCGAGGGAATGAGCTACGACGGCCTCGATCGGGTCATTTCGCGGATCGGCTCGGGAGGCGCGATTCCGGAGAAGCTGCTGCACGCTCTGGAGATCGCCGGCGACAAGGCCGGGGGGGCGCCCGCCGTCCAGCCGGCCTCCATCGGGACCGTCGGGGCGTCACCTGCCGCTACCGCCGCCTGGCTGGCCGGGCGGGACCCGGACGGACCGGCCCGTGATCATCTGGAGGCGGTCGTCCGACGCCACGGCGGCCCCGTGCCCGTCGGGCTGCCCATCACCGTGTTCGAGCGGGGCTGGGTGCTGAGCTGGCTGGTCCGCGCGGGCGTGCCCGTCGAGGTGCCGCCGGAGATGGTGGCGGACCTCAGAACGGCGATCGGCCCCGGCGGGACTCCCGCCGGACCGGGGCTGCCCGCCGACGCCGACACGACCTCCGTGGCGCTGTACTCGCTGGCACTGCTCGGAGCGCCGCACGAGCCGGACAGCCTGTGGGGCTTCCGTTCCGGGTCCCACTTCTCAACCTGGCTCGGCGAGCAGGGCACGTCCGTCAGCGTGAACGCTCATGTGCTGGACGCCTTCGGCGAGTACGTACGCCGTACGCCCGACGCCGCGCCACGTTACGCGCAGGCGATCTCCGAGGTGGCCGCCTGGGTCCGTGAGCGGCAGGAGCCGGACGGGAGCTGGAAGGACAGGTGGCACGCCTCCCCTTACTACGCCACCGTCACCTGCGCGCTGGCGCTCGGCTCCTTCGGCGGTGCCGCATCGGTTGAGCCGGTGGGTGCGGCGGTCGAGTGGGTGCTGGGCAGTCAGCGGCCGGACGGCTCCTGGGGCCGCTGGGAGGGCACCGCCGAGGAGACGGCGTACGCACTGCAGGTCCTGCTGCTGACCGGAGACTGGATGGACCCGCGACGCCTGCGCGCCGCGGCGGCGGGCGAGAGGTTCCTCCTACGCTCGGCCGGCAAGGAGCATCCTCCGCTCTGGCACGACAAGGATCTCTATGTGCCGCACGCGGTGACACGCGGCGCGGTGATCGCCGCGGCCCACCTCGCCCGCCGGGCGCGGGAACGCACCAGGCCGCCGTCCTAGCCTGCGTACGTGTCCGCGTCCCTGACCAGCTCCTGAACGGTATATGCGTGCGTGTCCCTGGCCATGAACCAGCCACCGTTGAACGCGACGTTCCTGCGCTGCCCGTCCGCGATGCCGGCCAACGGGGCAGGCAGCTGCGCGAGGGCGGCCAGGAATGCCACGTGGAGCTCGGCGTAGTGAGCGAAGACCCGCTCGACGGCGGCCTCCGTGCTCATGCCCGCGCGCTCCAGGATGAGGACGGAACTCGGCTTGCCCTCGTTCCTTTCCCGTTCGAACGTCCTGATGTCGTTGGCGAGCCGCATGCATGCCGCGCCGAGGGAGGTGGCTTGCTCGATCGCCTCCCAATGCCCGGCGCCGGCGGGACCACAGATCCCGAGGGCGGCGGCCCACCATGTGGGATAGAGGATCGTGAGGCTGCCGTTGGCCAGATAGTCGTCGTACGACGGCCAGGGCTCGTCACCCGCCGCCCACAGTCGCTCACGGACCATGGCCACGCCGGCGCGTCGGAGCTGTTCCCTCAGCATCGGCGCGCGCGCTTCGGCACCGGCGTGCCCGCGGAAGCGGACGCACCACGCCTGCCAGGCGTGCAACCCCTGCCCGACGGCGTCCTCGGCACCCGCCTGAGGTGGTGTGCCGGAGACCATCGAGCAGAGCTGCTCGAAAAAAGCGGTGATGTCGCTATGAGACCACTGCCCCGCGATGTTGTCAGCGATGTCATCAATGCCGAACAAGATCGTGATCAACGTACCCAGATCGGCGATCTGATCCGCCCGCGCATGCGGGAACGTCGCCGCGGCGGACAGGCAACTGAAGGCCAGCCGGCTGGCGGAGCTGTCACCCTCGGCGAACAGGCTCGCGTACGGACGCACCAGCCGGTCCGCTTCGGGCACGGCGTCGAGGGCGGCCCTGAGAACGGTGCTCCGATCCTCCTCCGGCACGCCGGCAAGCTGCTGCGCCCCCCGAAGCAAGCGATCGACCAGATCATTACTGATGCTGAAGTACGCAGCAGGGGCAGGGTCGCTCACTCTGGAAGGATATCCACTTGGCGAGTATTTGACTAATGTTGTCAAAAAAGGGATATTTGGTAACCAAAGTGATTGATGTTGCTTGAGAGCCGCTTTGAGCTGCGCTAAAGTTCCTTGATCGACGGCGCCCGGTATGCCACTGCATGTCCTGGTGGTCAGCACACGAAATGACTTTCACAGGGTAGGTACAATGGGCTTCCGCAATACACGACTGCGGACCAAAGTCACGGCTCTGCTTCTCTCGCTCGCGGCGCTGTGGGCCTTCGCTGCATGGGTCACCCTTCGCGAGGGCGTCAACCTGCTCTGGGTCTCCCAGCTCGACTCCAGCATCATCTCACCCAGCGAGCCGCTCCTGGTCGAGCTGCAGAAGGAACGGCGGATCTCGGTCGTCAAGCTGAGCAGCTCTGGCATCCGTTCCCGCAAGGACCTGGAGAACCAGCGGAAGCAGACCGACCGCCTGATCACTGCCTTCAAGGAGTCGGCGACGTCGGGCATCGTCGACTTCGCCCTGGATGACGAAGGATCCAGGCGGCTCACCGACGTGTTCGGGCAACTCGACACCCTCAGGCAGACCCGGCAGGCCATCGACTCGGGGCAGATGGACAGGCTACGGGCGACGAGCACCTACGGCGACGTCATCGACTCCATCTACGGTCTCTACGGGTCGCTGGCCACCCTCGACGACAAGACCCTCGCCAAGGGCATCCGCACGCTCCTCGGCCTGAGCCGGGCCCGAGAGGTGATCACCAGGGAAGACGCGCTGGTCGCCGGCGCGCTGGCCGAAGGCCGGCTGACCCCCGCGGAGCACGCGCAGTTCACACAGACCGTGGGAGCCTGGCGGGTCCTCGCCGACCAGGCCGCGGCCGATCTCGCCCCCTCCGAGAAGGCCAACTACGACAAGCTGGTCAACGGCCAGTCGTTCACGCGTCTCAGGAATCTGGAAACGCTCCTCTCCGAACAGGATCCGAGCGCCGGAAGCCTGCCGTTCACCGCCGATCAGTGGAAGACGACCGCCGACCGCGCCCTGGCCGATCTCAACACCCTGGTGCTCACCGGCGGAGACCGCATGGTCGATCAGGCCGTGCCCGTCGCCGTCAACGTGGTCATCCGGTTGGTGCTGGCCGGCGGTCTCGGTCTCATCGCGGTCATCGCCTCGATCATCCTGTCCATCACCACGGCCCGCGCCCTGTTCGCCCAGCTGCAGAAGCTGCGTGACGCCGCGCACGAGCTCTCCGACGACCGGCTGCCCGGCGTCGTCGAGCGCATCGGCCGCGGCGAGGAGGTCGACCTGGCCAAGGAGGCCCCCGACCTGGACTTCGGTGACGACGAGATCGGCCAGGTGGGCCAGGCGTTCAACACCGTGCAGCGCACCGCGATCAGCGTCGCGGCCGAGCAGGCCGAGCTGCGCCGCAGCATCCGCGACATCCTGCTCAGCCTGGCCCGCAGGACGCAGGGCCTCGTCCACCGGCAGCTCACCGTGCTCGACGTCATGGAGCGCCGCGAGACCGACCCTGAGGAGCTGAAGGAGCTCTTCCGGCTCGACCACCTCGCCATCCGCATGCGGCGCAACGCCGAGAACCTCATCGTCCTGTCCGGCTCGACCCCCGCCCGTACGTGGCGCCGCTCGGTCCCCATGGTCGACGTCGTCCGCGGTGCCCTGGCCGAGGTCGAGGACTACACCCGCGTCACGCTGATGCCGATGGGCGACGTCGTGCTCGTCGGCCGCGCGGTCGGTGACGTCATCCACCTGCTCGCCGAACTGATCGAGAACGCCGTGTCGTTCTCGCCGCCCTACACGAACGTGCAGGTCAGCGGCCAGCTCGTGGCCAACGGGTACGTGATCGAGATCGAGGACCGCGGTCTGGGCATGAAGCCCGAGGACCTCGAGGCCAACAACGCGCGCATCGCGGACCCGCCCGAGTTCCGCATCACCGGCGCCGCCCGGCTGGGCCTTTACGTGGTCAGCCAGCTCGCCAAGCGTCACGAGATCCAGGTGGTGCTCAAGCCGTCGCCGTACGGCGGGACGACGGTCGTGGTGCTGCTGCCGCAGGAGCTCGTACAGCTCGACCCCACGCCCGAGTCGCAGGACGGCGGGCCGCGGGAGCGCCTGCCGCGCAGGACGACGGCCGTGGCCACCGCGATCCGGCCGGTCACGGCGGAGAACGTGCGCACGCTCAAGCCCGCGCGCCAGGCGCCCGCCCCCGAGCCGGCCGCCCCTGCGCCCGCACCTTTGCTCACCCCTGTGGAACCAGAACCAGAACCAGAACCGCCAGCCGAACCGGAGCAGCGGCCTGTGACCGAGTTCACGTCGAACGGGCTGCCCCTGCGGGTACCCCAGGCCAACCTGGCGCCAGCGCTGCGGGACGACACGCCCACGCAGCCCGACTACGAGGAGGACGATGACGAGCGCTCGCCGGAGGAGATCCGCGCGATGATGGGATCTCTGCAGTCAGGCACGCGTCTTGGCCGCAGCGAAGCCGCCAAGATGCTCGACGAGCAGTCGAGAGGTGAGGCATGACCCCCTCGTCCGGCACCGATCTCAACTGGCTGCTCGACGACCTCGTGAGCCGGATCAAGGAGGCCGAGCACGCCATCGTGCTGTCCTCCGACGGCCTGCTGATGGCCTCGTCCGCCGGGTTGCAACGGACCGACGGCGAACACCTGTCCGCTGTCGCCTCCGGCCTGCAGAGCCTGGCCAAGGGCGTCTCGGACCACATCTCCGGCGGCACCGTGCGGCAGACGGTCGTGGAGTGGAAGCACCAGTTCCTCATCGTGACCACGGCCGGCGAGCGGGCCTGCCTGGCCGTCCTGTGCGCGCAGAACGCCGACATCGGGCTGATCGCGTACGAGATGGCGATGATGGTGGCCCGGGTCGGCCAGTACCTCACCTCAGGCGCCCGCAACGCCGAGGCCATCGCCGGGGGCGACCGGTGAGAGGCACGGACGGACCGACGGACGAACACTGGGTGGATCCGGAGATCATCCGGCCCTACGTGGTCACCCGTGGCCGTACGCAGCCCGTACACGGCCGGTTCGACCTGATATCCATGGCCCTCGCGGTGGGTCCGCCCCCCGGCCCCGACGCCGGACTGGACCCGGAGCATCTGCGGATCCTCCAGCTCTGCCGCGAACCCAAGTCCGTCGCCGAGATCGCCGCGTACCTCGACCTGCCCGCCGGCACGATCCGGGTGCTACTCGGCGACCTCTTCGACCGCGAACTCGTCTCTGCGCAGGAACCACAATCCGAGGTGGACATGCATGACATGAAGATGTACAGGGCGGTGCTCGATGGTCTTCGGTCGCTCTGAGCGTCCGCGCCTGCCGACGGCGATCAAGATCCTGATCGCGGGCGGCTTCGGCGCGGGCAAGACGACGATGGTGGGCGCGGTCTCCGAGACCCGGCCGCTGCGCACCGAGGAGGTCCTGACCGACCGCGGGATCGGCGTGGACGACCTCACCTCGGTGGAGGCCAAGCGCACCACCACCGTGGCGATGGACTTCGGCCGGATCACGCTGGGCAACGACTACGTCCTGTACCTGTTCGGCACCCCTGGGCAGGAGCGGTTCTGGTTCGTCTGGGACGAGCTCGCCGAGGGGTCGCTGGGAGCCGTCATCCTGGCGGACACCCGGCGGCTGGCCGACTGCTTCCCCTCGGTGGACTATTTCGAGCGGCGGGGCACGCCGTTCGTGGTGGCGGTCAACTGTTTCGAGGGGGCGCCTACGTTCGAGCTGGACGAGGTACGGCTGGCGCTGCAGCTCAACCCGTCGGTCCCCATCATCCTGTGTGACGCACGGAAGCGGGAGTCAAGCCGCGAAGTCCTGATCAGCTTGGTCAAACACTCGGCCCGCCTCCGCGCCGAACCAGTCGGAAGCTAGGGTCACGGGGGGCGAAAAGCAAGGCCTTCCACGGGGAGCGCTTCGCGCAGTGGAGTTCCAGACAGCGCCTCCCAGGGGGCTCACGCCCCCCTTCGCCCCCCGGATCTGACCAAGTGATCAGGTCCAATGGTCCGCCGGTCGAGCTAACGGCACTGTTCGTCGAATTCGTCGAACAGATCCTGGAGAGTCTGGGCGGTTGCCGCACGCGTGGTCCACGTTTCCAGTTGGGCGATATCGGCGCAGGCGGTGATCTGGGCACGTGCGTCCTCTGGGACGTCAAGACCACGAGCCTCCAGCACCAGCAGGAGCAGCCGGATCGCCTCTTCTGCCTTGCCTTCCGCCTTGCCTTCCGCCTTGCCTTCCGCTACGCCTTCTGCCTTACCCTCCGCCTTGCCTTGTGCCAGGCCGCGGCCGAAGTGCTCGCGGGCGAAGGGGCTGTAGACCGGCCATTTGGTGGACGCAGACTTCATGATCTCCTCCATGAGGCAGCGAATCTCGGGCACGGACATGCTGTATGCGTATTCATAGTAATCCGGAGAGTGTTCGTCGGTCGCGTCGGCCAGCGCAGCGGTGAACGCCTCGATGACCTTGCGGTCGTGGCCGTGGACCATGACCGACATGGCCGCGAGGCCTATGTGGGCGGCGGCCTCCTGTGTGTCGACGATGGCCGGGATCTCGTCCGGACCCAGCACCCAGGGCCGCAGGTGGTAGCCGGTCAGCCCGGACTCGATCGGCTGAGCGTAGTGGACAGCGACGTTGCGCTCTGGGCAGATGATCAGGACCGAGACGTCGCAGCCCAGCATCAGCCACAGGGAGGCGGCGTAGCGTGCGAACTGCCGGGGGCTCTTGGTCTTGTCCTGCTGGATCTCCACGATGATGGCATGAGCCGGAGGACGACTTTGCGGAGGTCCCAGGGTGATGACGAGATCGGGCTCGATGTCATCGGAGGTGCGGGTGTTGAAGGTGGTCTTCTCCACCTGCAGCAAAGTGTCGGGGAGGTTCACTCCCATGAAGTCACGCATGATCTCCACCGCCAGTTGAGGGCGGTCGGCGAACATGTTGATGAGGGCGTCATGTCGGGGGGACGGCATGGCACTCATTGTGACATGTCGAATACCCAGAGTGCCGAGAAGTGTGCGAATCCGCAGCTCATCGAGACGGGATGGCGGCACGTAGAGCCGGGAGGACTTCCGTGGCCAAGCGTTCCGACTGCTCGCGCGGATCCGGGCCGACCGGCATGAAGTTCATCGACGTGAACCCCAGGCGGGCGAAGCCGGCGAGCCGGTCGGCGACCTCCTGTGGCGAGCCCGCCACCGCCGCGTCCCCGTCAGCGCGCTCCCCGATGCGGAACGGGACGTTGTACACGCACTCCACCGCACGCCCGTGGGCCAGGATCTGCTCCCGCATGGCGGCCGCCTGCCCCGGCGGGGCGAAGCCGAGGGACGGGATCCAGCCGTCGGCCAGCCGGCCGGTAGCGTCGAGGGCGCGCTTGCCATACGTGCCGAGCCAGATCGGGATCGGGCCGACGGGCTTGGGCTCCATGGCGGCCTCGTAGGTGTGGTAGCGGGTGCCCTCGTAGGTGAAGCGAGGCTCCGACCACAGCCCGCGGATGATGTCGATCGCCTCCACCATGCCGTCGACCTTCTCCCGCGGCGTGGGCACCCCCAGCCCGAACGCCCGGAACTCCTCATCCGAGTAACCACCCCCGAGCCCCAGGATCAGCCGGCCGCCGGAGAACCTGTGCAGGGTCTCGGCCATCTTGGCCACCATCGCGGGCGGCCGGTACGGCACCCCGAGCACCCGGGTGGCCACCCTGATCCGCGAGGTGGCGGCGGCGACCCAGGTCAGCATCGTCCACACCTCGTACGACGGCTCGCTCCCGCAGGGGTGATCCGAGGCCGAGACGAAGTCGAAGCCCAGCTCCTCGGCCGCCCGCGCGTCCCCCACCGGATCGGCCCCCGGCACGGCCGAGGTCGAGATACCCAGCCCGAACATGACTCTCTCCCATCGACAGGTTTACATGTAAACCTAAGACCAGGTTGATTACACGTCAACTAAACTCGGGCGGCATGGAGCCGCGCTGGTTGGACGATGCCGAGTTCAGGGCCTGGATCGGATACCGCAGGATGCGGCTGCTTCTGGACGCCGAGGTCAGCCGGGACCTCATGCGCGACTCGGGGCTGTCGGCACCCGACTACGACGTCCTGTCGGCGCTGACCTCCACCGAGGATCATCGGTGGCGGCTCACCAAGCTGGCCGATCGCATGCTCTGGTCGAAGAGCCGCCTATCACGGCACATCTCCCGGATGGAGCAGCGGGGGCTGGTCCGGCGGGAGGAGTTCGAGGGGGACGCCCGGGGGGCGATGATCGTGCTGACGGAGGGCGGCCTGCGCGCCATCCAGGAGGCCGCGCCCGCACACGTGGAGTCCGTCCGCCGCCACTTCGTCGACCTGCTCTCCCCCGAGCAGATCCAGACGTTGGGGACGATCGCCGAGACCGTGCTCACGCACTTGGATCCCGCCAAGGGAGCGTGACGAGCGGCCGACGCCGAGGGCCGGACGGCCCTGTGCCCGATGGAGTCCGAGGAGTACAAGGCCGCACTCGAGGGCGGCAGCGTGACGGTCCTCAAGGCCTTCCGTTCGAGCCGCGGCTAGGATCATGAGCGGGTGGGTCGCCGCCCGGCGTCAGGCGGGTGGCGTCAAGCCGAGGGACGCGATCAGGGCGATCATCTCGTCGCGGTAGATCGCGGCAGGTTCGTGGGTGAGCGTGCGCAGGTGGCCGTAGATCTCCAGGGCGACCAGGCCGTGCAGGCGGCCCCACACGCGGATCGTGAGCGCCACCGCGTCCGGCGGCAGGCCGGGGAACGTGGCCTGGATGTCCTCCGCCAGGACCGGGTCGAAGTCGGACCAGCCGTACTCGCCCTTGTCCGGCCCGCGCCAGGCCGCCGCGACGAGACCGGTGAGCCCTCGGCAGGCCCGTTGCTCCGCCTCCTTCGCCGGGCCGTCCGCCGGCGGCTGGTAGCCGGGGACGGCGTCGCCGTAGATCAGGCGGAAGCCCTCCGGATGGGCCAGGGCCCACTCCCGTACGGTCTGCGCCCAGGCCAGGATGCGGCCGCCCGGGTCATCGGCGGGCACGGCGTCGCGGGCGGACTCCGCCGCGTCCACCAGCGCCGTGTAGAGGTCGGCGATGAGCGTGGTGACGAGGTCGTCGCGGGTGGCGTAGTAGCTGTAAATGGCCCCCGCGGTCATGCCCATCTCGCGGGCGATGGCGCGTAGCGAGATGGCGTCGGGGCCGCCGGCGGCCATGAGTTCGAGCGCGATCGACTTGATCTCCGCCGTGGTCTGCGCGCGCAAACGGTCGCGCCTGCTCATCGTCTGATCGCCCACCCTTGACAGTCTACAGAGTTGGACTACTGTTCGGCGTACATAGTTTGAACGGCGTGTAGAAGTCATTCGTCGTATAGAAACTGTCAAGGAGACTCCTCGTGACGCTTGCCGACTCTCGTGCGCCGACCGACGTGGGCCCTTCCGGGCGCAGGTTGGCGCTCCTGGCGTTCACCCAGCTCATCGTGGCTCTGGACTACAACATCGTTTACGTGGCGCTCCCCGACCTCGGAGCGGCCCTGGGCTTCAGCACGCGGTCCGTGCAGTGGGTGGTGAGCGCGTACGCCATCGGGCTCGGCGGGCTGCTGCTGCTCGGCGGCCGGGCCGTCGACAAGCTGGGCGCGCGGCGCATGTTCATGCTCGGCCTCTCGCTGTACGCCGTGGCCTCGCTGGCGGGCGGCCTGGCCACAGGGTCCACGACGTTGATCGTGGCCCGCGCCGTACAGGGTGCGGGCGGGGCGCTGCTCACCCCGGCCACGCTCGCGCTGATCTACCGCGGGTTCGCGGAAGGGGCCGCACGCAACCGGGCACTGGGCGCGTGGGGCATGGCGGGAAGCGCCGGGCTGGCCGTCGGCTCGCTGCTCGGCGGCGTGCTGACCAATTACCTGGGCTGGGAGGCGGTGTTCTTCGTGAACGTCCCGCTGGCCATCGGCGCCGCCGCGGCGGCGCTCCGGCTGCTCGACCCCGACCCCCCGGCCACGTCCCGGCCGGGCGGCTTCGACGTACCCGGCGCGGTGCTGGCCACGGCGGGCTCGACGCTGGTCGTGTTCGGTCTGGCGAGCGGACCGGAGGTGGGATGGGGATCGGTACGCGGCGCCGGGGCTCTGGTCGCCGGCGCGGCGCTGCTGGGGTTGCTGCTGCTGGTCGAGGCGCGTACCGGGAATCCGCTGATCCCACCGCGGCTGCTGCGCCGGCGTGGCCCGGCCACGACGATGGCCGTGATCGCCGTGTTCCAGGGCACGCTGGGTGGCGGCTACTACGTGCTCACCTCGTACCTGCAGCCGGTCCTCGGCTACAGCGCCCTGGCGGCGGGTCTGACGTTCCTGCCACTCACCCTCGTCTGCATGGCGGCCGCGCTGAAGGTGGCGCCGCTGCTGCTCGGCAGGTGGGGAGTCCGTACGACACTCAGCACCGGGATGATCGGCGCCGGAGCCGGGATCGGTGTGCTGACCGCCGGCATGCCCATCGGCGGCGGGTTCTGGACCCTGCTGCCCGGCAGCCTCATCTGGGGGTTCTTCGGTGGCGTGGCCTTCGTCGCGCTGTTCGCCTCGGCCGGCGCCGGAGTGGCGCCCGAGCAGCAGGGCGTGGCCTCCGGCCTGGCCAGCACCGCCAAGGAGGTCGGCGGTGCGATCGGGCTGGCGGTCTTCGTGGCCGTCGCCACCGCGGGCTCCACCACCGGCCCGACCACCGGCCCCACCACCGAGCTGCTCGGCGGACTGCAGACCGCCGGCTGGGCGGCCGCGGCCGTCACCGCCGTGGGCGGCCTCATCGCTCTCGTCCTCAAACCGACCAAGAAGGGAATCACCTCATGATCAACGACCTCATCGGCAAGTACCTCGACATCTGGAACGAGCGGGACGCCGCCGCCCGTGACGTACTCATCAAGGCCGTGATGACCGACGACTCGGTCTACTCCGACCCCGACTACGCCGGACTGCGGGGTCATGCCGAGCTGTCCGAGGCGATCGGACGGGCTCAGGAGAAGTTCGGCGATCTGGTGTTCAGCCTCGGCACGCTGATCGGCGCCCACCACCACACGGCGCTGTTCACCTGGCGGCTGGGCGCGCCTGGCTCGGACACGCCCGTGGCCACCGGCTACGACGTCGTGGAGTTCGAGGGCGACCGCATCCACCGTGTGGTCGGGTTCTTCGGCTGAACCACAGGTCCATGCTGTCAGGCTGGATTGACAGGGCAGTTCTGTCAGTCTAGCTTGACAGGCATGAACTCCAGTGACAGGACGACAAGGCGGCTGCTCCTGTGCGGGGTGGTCGCCGGTCCGCTGTTCGTCGCCGCCTTCCTCGTCCAGGGTGCCGTCCGCGCCCATTACGACTCCCTTCGGCACCCGGTCAGCTCGCTCGCGCTGGGTGAGTACGGATGGGTGCAGGCGGTCAACTTCGTCGTGGCCGGTCTCCTGACGCTCGCTCTCGCCGCCGGGCTGCGGCGGGCGCTCAAGGCGTCCGCTCAGCCCAGGGCGACGGTCTGGGGGCCGGTCCTGGTGGGGGCTTGGGGCGCCATGCTGATCTGCGCCGGGGTGTTCACCACCGACCCGGTCAGCGGCTATCCGCCGGGGACTCCCGGGCTGGCGACCGGATACGGCAGCGTGCACGCGGCGCTGCACGACTACCTCTCGCTGATGGGATTCGTGGCGCTGCCCGCGGCCTGCGTGGTGTTCGCGGTCAGGTTCTTACGGGAGCGGGAGCGCGGGTGGGCGGCGTACTCCATCGCCAGCGCCACCGGGTTCGGGGGCGCGTTCGTCCTGGCCACGATCGCCTTCAGCCAGAACCCCGCGCTGGTCGCCTACGGCGGGCTCATCCAGCGGACCGCGGTGACCATCGGGTGGGCCTGGCTGGCCCTGCTGGCGCTCCGGTTGCTCACGTCGAGACCTGGCGAGCCGCGATCACGAGCAGGACGACCGCGCCCACAGTCATGATCGCGTGGCCGGTCCGTTCATTCAGGCTGTGACAGTGCGCCAGCCCTCCCGGGCGCTGGGGTAGCGCGGCGCCCAGCCGGTGGCCGCGCGGAAGCGGGCGTTGCTGACCCGGAGGGAGCGGGTGAGAGACGTGAGCCGGTCGCCGAGGAGCGCGGCGGCCCGGCCGGGGCCGCGCAGCCACATGCGGGCGCCGGCGGCGCGGGCGAGCGCGTCGGCGTACTCGCGCTTGGTCAGCGGCTCGTCGTCCACGACGTTGTACGTGCCCGCGTCGGCCCCGAGCGCCGCGACCACCGCGGTGGCGGCGTCGGCCACGTGGATGGAGGACAGGAAGCCGTCCGGACGGCCGAGCACCATGCCGACGTGGTGGCGGGCCTGGTCGAACAGCTGCTCGCTGTGCGCCGCGCCCGGCCCGTAGAACCAGCCGAACCGCAGGACCACCCCGCACGGGGACCGGTGCGCGCTCGACTCGGCGGCGAAGTTCCCCCGGGCCATCGGGAAGTCGTCCACGGGCGCGTCCTCGTCGATCCAGCGCGCGCCCTGGTCGCGGTAGAGCAGGCAGACCGACTCCTGCACCATCCGCCCGACCCCGGCGGCGCGCGCGGCGTCCACGACCGCCGCCGATCCCTCGGCCCGTACGCGGTGGTTGTCGCGCTGCGCCCGCCTGCTCATGAACTTCGACATCGGCGGGATCGCGGTCGCCAGGTTGACCACCGCGTCGTGCCCGGCGAGCGCCGACGCCAGCTCCTCCCGGTCGAACAGCGACACCATGGCGGGGGTCGCGCCCTGGCCCTCCAGCGCGGCCGCCTTCTCCGGTGTGCGGGCGAGCGCGGTGACCTCATGACCTGCGGCGAGCAGCGCCGGGACCGTGGGACGACCGACCGCCCCGGTGCCGCCTGTGACGAATACCCTCATCCTCCGAGGCTATGACCCTCCGTCTCCGCCTTCCCGGGCGGTGTGGACAATGGTCGGATGCCCGTACGACACACCCCCTGGGACCGGCCGGAGACCCGGCCCGCCATGGCCGGCGCCGAGGACCCCCGCCCCGGACTGGCCCTCACCGACCGCTCGCTCTGGCGCGACGGCCGCCGGTGGATCCCCGTGACGGGCGAACTGCACTACAGCCGGGTGCGGCGCGAGCGCTGGCGGGACGCCCTGCGCCTGGTGCGGGCGGGCGGGGTGGACGTCGTGTCCACGTACGTCTTCTGGATCCATCACCAGGAGCGCGAGGACCGGGAGCCGGTGTTCGACGGCGGGCTGGACGTGGCCGCGTTCGTCCGCCTCTGCCAGGGCACGGGCCTCGAGGCGATCGTGCGTGTCGGCCCCTGGTGCCACGGCGAGGTCCGCAACGGCGGCCTGCCCGACTGGGTTCCCCCGGCCCGCCGCGACGATCCCGCGTACCTGGAGAAGGTCCGGGCCTGGTTCGGCCACCTGGGCAGGGAGCTCGGACCGCTGTGCGGCCCCGACGGGCCGATCATCGGCATCCAGCTGGAGAACGAGCTGTACGACCAGCCGGGCCACCTCGTCACCCTGAAGCGGATCGCCCGTGAGTCCGGCCTGCACGCCCCGCTGTGGACGGCCACCGCCTGGGGCAACGCCGACCTGCCCGTCGGCGAGGTCTTCCCCCTGTACGGCGGCTACGCCGACGGCTTCTGGGTGGACACGGCCGACGGCTGGGACGACACCTTCCGCGCCCACTTCCGCTTCTCCCACCAGTGGGACGATCCCGGCATCGGCAAGGACCTGGCCGGCGACCGGGAGCGCGGCGTCAAGCATCCGGACTTCCCGGCGGCGACGTGCGAGCTGGGCGGCGGCATGGCCACCGCCTACCACCGCCGCCCCCTGCTCGAAGGGGCGGACATCGCCGCGCTCGCGCTGACCAAGCTGGGCAGCGGCTCGGCCTGGCAGGGCTACTACATGTACGCCGGAGGCGCCAACCCGCGCCCGGGCCTGCAGGAGTCGCAGGCCACCGGCTACCCCAACGACCTGCCGGAGTACGACTACGACTTCCACGCCCCCGTCGGGGCCCACCTGCAGACCCGCGACAGCTTCCACCTGCTGCGCAACCAGCACGCCTTCCTGGCCGCGTTCGGCGACCGCCTGGCCGCCATGAACGCCACCATCCCCGCCCAGGCGTCCCTGCGGTGGTCCCTGCGCTCGGACGGGCGCAGCGGGTTCGTCTTCGTCAACAACCACCAGCCGTACGAGCCGCTGCCCGCGCACCGGGACGTCTGCTTCGACGTCGAGCTCGACGAGGCCCGCGTCCGCTTCCCGCACCGCCCGGTGGACATCCCGAGCGGCGCGTTCTTCTGCTGGCCGGTCAACCTCGACGTCCGCGGGGTCGTGATCAACTGGGCGACCGTCGGCCTGCTGACCCTCGTCGAGGGCGACGTACTGGTCCTGACGAGGACGGACGGGATCCCGGCCCATCTCTCGCTGCCCGCGGGCACCTCCGTCAGCGGCCATCCGGTCCTGGACCGGGACGGCGAGGCGATCCTGGAGGACCTGCCGGCGAGCCGCGAACTCCTCACCGTCGAGACGCCGGACGGAGCCCGGCTGCGCCTGCTGGTCCTCGACGCGGCCGACGCCCGGCGGGCCTGGACGCCGGGCGGCCGGCTCGTCATCTCCGACGCCGACATCGTCGAGGCCGACGGCGTGCTGACCGCCGTCACCACCGGCCCCGCCACCGTCGAGATCCTCACGGACGGCGCGTTCGAGCGCCACCACCTCGACCGTCCGGCGGTCCCCGCACCGGTGAAGATCGTGCGGACGGCCGAGGCCACGCCGCCCCCTGCCCGGCCGATCACCGTCCCGGGCCGCGCCTCGGCCCCCGATCCGGAGACGCTGGCCGCCCACGCGGCCCGCTACACGATCACCGTGCCGCCGGGCGGCGAGCGTACGCTGCTCCGCCTCGACCTGGTCGGCGACGTGGCGGTGGCCAGCGCCGGCGACCGCACGGAGGACCTGTACTGGAACGGCGGGCCTTGGGACATCGACATCTCGGGCGGCATCGAGACGGTAGAGGTCATGATTTATCCGCTCACGTCGGAGACACCGGTCTGGCTGCCCGAGGCCGCGCGAGGGGCCGAAGGCGCACGCATCCTGGACGCCACCGTGATCGACTACCGCGCGCACCCCTTGGACGCCCTCCGCCGGTAGGCGCCGTCGATCACCATGCTTCCACCGTGCACGCGCCCTTGCGGACGCTCAGCTCGACCAGGTCCGTCTCCACGGCGGAGAGCGGATCGTCGAGCGGGATCCGGAACGTGCGGATCTGGCCCGGCCCGAAGTCGGCCATGAGCCTGATCCGGGCCAGCGGGATGTCGAGGGTCGCCAGGGCGGACCGGCCCGTGGTCTCGACGGCCCTGACCACCAGGTCGCGCGGCGCGTCCTCGTGCAGCTTGACCGCGGTCACCATGACCTGGCCGGCGCCGTCGTCCAGGTAGCCGCGCGCCGCGGGGAGCGGGCCGTCGTGGAAGCTCTCCAGCATCGCGCGTACCGGGGAGCCGAGCAGCGCGGCGCGGCGGGTGAGCCCGGCGGCGCGCCAGTCGCCCGCGTGCGGCACCAGCAGGTACGTGAACCGCTGCACCCCCTGGTCCTGGTAGGAGTAGAAGCCGTCCGGATCGAGCAGGCGCGGGTCGTGCCAGGCGTGGACCGGGCTGCGCACGGCGGTGATGCCGATGCTGTGGCCGCGCCCCGGCGACGGCGGGGAGACGTCGTAGCCGTGCTTGGCGTTGTTCACGACGGCCAGCCCGGCGCCCGCGCCTGACAGGTCCACCCACGACTGCGCGGGCTCTTCGGCGCCGTCGATCGGCCTGGTCAGGTGGCCGAAGGGGATCTCGTACGTGGCCACCGGGCTCTCCAGCGCGACCGGGAAGCGCAGCTTCATCAGGTGCGCCTGCTCGCGCCAGTCGAGCTCGACCCGCACCTCCACCGCGTCGTCCCCGGCGCCCAGGATGAACTCCTCGGCCATCGTGGAGCGGCCCCACTCGCGCTCGACGCGGATGCGGGCCTGCAGCGGGCCGCTCTCGCGCAGCACCACGCGGGTCGTGGTCATCGCCTCGCCCGGCCAGTCGTAGGACACGACGCGGTGCCCCCACGTGTCGGTCGGGTCCTCGCAGATCTGCGTGTGCTCGCCCGCCGCCCCGGCCACCAGGTCCACGCCGGTGCGCTTGTCGAGCAGCGCGGCCAGCCAGCCCGTCTCCGGGTCGATCTCCAGGCGGAGCACGTCGTTCTCGATGTGCTGCTCGGAGGCGGTCAGGCCGCTCGTGTACGGCGTCTCGCCCTGGCGGAGCCGGTAGAGGCGGTAGCCCAGAGCGGGCAGCTCCGCCTGGAACACGGTGGCGCCGCGTCCCTTGTCATCCGTGGTGGCGACCGACTGGGTGCGCTGGCAGGGCACGTCATGATCGTCGGCGTCCACGACGCGCACGCCGGTGGGCGCGAGGCCGTACTGCATCTCGACCCGGGTCGTGACCGGCCACGGGTGCGGGTTGAAGACCACCACCGGCTGGGTACCGTCCTCCTGCGGGATGCCGATGTCGCGGGCGATCACGTTGTGCGCCCTGGTGATGATCCGCTTCGAGATCGCGACCGCCTCGCCGAGCTGGTCGCGGGCGTCGTCATAAGCGGGCTCGATCGCCGAGCCGGGCAGCACGTCGTGGAACTGGTTGAACAGCACCTGCTTCCAGGCCCGCCCCAGCTCCTCGCGTGCGTCGTGGCCCGCGACGGCGGCCCAGCGCTCGGCCGACAGCAGGGCCGCCTGCGCTCTGCGCTGCCACTGCTTGATGCCCGAGTGCGAGGAGTAGCAGCCGGCCGCGTGGTGCTGCAGGTCATCCCGCCACACCGGCAGCTCGGCCAGGCCCTTCTCGCCCAGGCGCTTGGCCACCTCGTCGAAGTAGCGGCGCGGCGAGGACATCGTCAGCTCGCCGAACGTGCCCATCCTGTCGTAGCGGTGGATGGAGTCGATGTTCGCCCTGGTGGGGCCGCCTCCGTGGTTGCCCACGCCGTAGAAGATCATCAGGTCGCCGAGCGAGCGGTCGAGCTGGCCGAGCGCCTTCTCGGTCTGGCCCGCGACCTCGCCGGGCGGGCTGCAGTACTCGAACGGGATCCGGTACGCCAGCACGCGGCTGCCGTCGCGGCTCTCCCACCAGAACATCGTGCCGGGCAGCTCGCTCTCGTGCGGTCCCGGGCGCAGGAAGCAGTAGGAGTCCATGCCCTGTCCGCGCAGGATCGCGGGGAGCATGGCGTTGTGGCCGAACGGGTCGACGTTCATGCCGACCGTGGCGGTGACCCCGAATTTCTCCTTCAGGTAGCGCTGGCCGTACAGACCCTGGCGGGCGAACGACTCCCCCGACGGCATGTTGCAGTCGGGCTCGACCCACCAGCCGCCGACGTTGACCCACCGCCCCTCGGCGACCCGCTCCCGGATCCTGGCGAACAGCTCGGGGTCCGACTCCTCGACCCACGACAGCAGGACGACCTGGTCGCAGGTGAAGACGAAGTCGGGGTACTCGTCCATGCGGTGGATCGCCGACCAGAACGTCGCCCGCGCCTCCTGGTAACCCTCCTGCCACGGCCACAGCCACACCGGGTCGAGGTGCGCGTTCCCGATCATGTGCAGGGTGCGGTCGGGAGTGGCCACCGGCCTCGGCGCCCTCGGCAGTCCGCGCGGCCGGCCGCCGGAGGGGGCGTTCGACAAGGGGGCCCGCCGGCCCTTCATGCGGCCGCCCATGCGTCGACCTTCTCGCTGATCATGTGCAGCATCAGTGTGTGGATCTCCTGGATGCGCGGGGTCTCGGAGGAGGGGACTAGGAGGAGGCGGTCGGCGAACTTCGCCGCGGCGCCGCCGTCGCCGCCGCCGAAGAGTACCGTCACCGCGCCATTGGTCTGCGCGGCTTCCAGGGCGCTGACGACGTTCGGGGAGTTGCCGCTGGTGGTGAAGGCGGCCACGACGTCGCCCGGGCGGGCCAGGGCGCTGACCTGCCTGGCGAAGACGTCCTCGTAGGAGTAGTCGTTGGCGATGCACGTCATGACCGTGGCGTCGGTCGTGAGCGTCACGGCGGGGAGCGGGCGGCGGTCGCGCTTGTAGTGGCCGACCAGCTCTCCGGTGAGGTGCTGCGCGTCGGCCGCGCTGCCGCCGTTGCCGAGGGTGTAGAGGGTGCCGCCGCGGGTGAACGCCTCGATGAGCAGGTCGGCGGCGGCCTCCACGGCGGGCAGCAGCGCCGCCACGTTCCGCGCGGCGCTGACGTGGGCCTCGACGTGCTGGGCCAGCACGGACGCCGGCCCCTCGGCCGCCACCACGCGCGCCCCCTCGGATGGGACGGTTACGCGTCCATCGCGGAGGGAGGGGCGCCGAGAGGTGGGGACCGCGTCCGATCGGGACGTGGGCAAGCGGATCGGGTCAGGCATGGGACTTCCCTGAGGCAAGAAGGTCGTGGGCCACGGCGCCGGCGCCCACGACGCCGACTCCCGCGCCGAGCCGGGACAGCTCGATGCGGGCGGCGCGGGCGGCGGGAGGCATGGCGTCCCGCGCGACGGCGGCGCGGACGGGGTCGAGGAGCCGGGCGCCGGAACGGGTCACGCCGCCGCCGAGGACGACGAGCTCCGGCTCGAACGCGTTCACCAGATCCGTGATCGCGCTGCCGAGCGCCCATGTGGTCTCGTTCCACACCTCGCTCGCGAGCGCGTCACCCGCCTCGGCGGCATGGAAGACGTCCTCGGCTGTCGGGAGCTCGATCGCGGACAGGGACGAGGCGCGACCGGCGGCGACGGCCTCGCGGGCGCGCTCGGCGATGGCGCTGCCCGACGCGTACGCCTCCAGGCAGCCCAGGCGGCCGCACGAGCACCTGCGTCCGCCGGGCCGGACCATGACGTGCCCCAGCTCGCCGCCGTTGCAGGCCGCGCCCCGGTGCAGGCGTCCGCCGATCACGGAACCGCCGCCGACACCCGTCGAGATCGTGAGGTAGAGCATCGTGGCGGTGCCGCGGCCCGCGCCGTACCGGAACTCGCCGAGGGCGGCGGCTGTGGCATCGTTCTCAAGCACAGAGGGCACGCCGAACTCCTGCGCCGCCATCGGCCCCACCGGGACGTCGATCCACCCCGGCAGGTGCGGCGGGCACTCGAGCACGCCGGCCGCGGCGTCCAGCGGCCCCCCGCAGGAGATGCCGACGGCCGCCACATCAGGCAGCCCGGCCTCCGCGACGGACTTCCTGCCCAGGTCGAACAGCCTGGCCAGGACCGGCAGCGGCCCCTCCTCCCTGCGGGTGGGGGCGACCTGCCAGCCGTGGATCCGCCCGTCGCCCGTGACCACACCTGCGGCGAGCTTGGTGCCGCCGATGTCCAGCGACAGAACGGGGGGAAGATCGTGCTCCATGGGACCTCCGACCGGAACGAGCGCCACGCGAAGAGTTGTGACATCGTTCCCACACGGGGATCCTAAGGCGCGCTTTCCCCACGGGTCAACGCGCCGGACGGAAGAAGAGTCAGCCCACGGGAGGCGGTGCGGTGGACTCGCGCGCGACGAGCCGCACCCCCAGCACGGTGGTGACCGAGTCGGCGTCGGGCATCTCGATCCGCTCGTCCAGCCTGCGCACGGCGGCCGCGCCCAGGTTGAACGTGTCCTGGGCGACGGCGCTGACCTGGGGCGAGACCATGCTCATCCACGGCGCGTCGTCGAAGGCCACGAGGCTGATCTCCTCGGGCGGCCGCAGTCCCAGCTCGCCGATCGCCCGCCAGACGCCCTCGGCGAGCACGTTGTTGGCGGCGAAGACGGCCGTGGGCCGGTTGGGCCCGGACAGCATGTCGAGCGCCCTGCGCCGCGAGTCGGCCACGTCCCAGCCCGACGCCACGACCAGATCGGGATCGACCTTGATGTCGGCCGCGCCGAGCGCCTCCAGATAGCCGTGGTACCTCTCGTAGCCGGTGGTCCAGTCGGTCTCGTCGATGAACAGCGCGATCCTGCGATGGCCCAGCTCGACCAGGTGGGTCGTGGCGGTGCGGGCGCCGACGCGGTTGCCGACCACGACGCCGTCGGTCGAGCCCGCCGCGAACTGCCGGTCCACCTCGACGACCGGGATGCCGTGGGAGCCGAGGTAGGTGGACACCGCCGGGGAGTTGGGTGTCACGATCACCCCGGCCACCCTGAGCGCGACGAGCGCCTCGGCGGCCTCGCTCTCCGTCTCGGCCGACAGGCTCGTGTCCGCCAGCACCATCGTGTAGCCGCGCTCGCGGGCCTCGCTGCTGGCCCCCGCGGCCAGCTCCGCGTAGAACGGGTTGCGCAGGTCGCTCACCAGGACGCCGACCGACCTGCTCACCTGCTGTTTGAGCGTGCGGGCCATCACGTCGGGCACGTAGCCGAGCTCGGCCGCCGCCCGCAGCACGCGCTCGCGCACGTCGCTGGCGGCATACCCGCGCCCGGTCAGGGCCCGCGAGACGGTGGAACGCGAGACTCCGGCGGCCTCCGCCACGTCCTTGATCGTGGGCCGCCTGGAACGGCTGAGGGGGCCGCGCCGCTCTGTGGTCATCGGATCCCTTCCCCGACCACGTCGACCAGCGCCTCCGCGTGCTGCCCGAGGCGCAGATCGCCGATGGTCAAGTCGACTGCGAGACGAACGCGGCGTCGCGGCACGACGTCCGCGCCAAGACGGAGATGTACCTGCTCCATACCCCCTCCGGGGAGCCTTAGCGTCACAGACCCCTGCTCGAGGCGCCAGCCCGGCGGGACGACCGGCTCGATGGTGGCCAGGGCCTTGTCCGGCCACGGGTTGCGTACGGTGACCGTCAGCGTGAGCTCGCCCCCTGCGCGGACGCTCGCGTAGTACGGGGTCAGGCGGCACAGCACGCCGTCGGCCCCGAGGTCGAGGCGGTCGAGCGGGAGCAGGTCGTGGTGGAGCGCGACGAGTTCCTCGCCGCGCTCGGTCATCATGTGCAGGTAGTCGTCGTCCACCCAGCGGGGCCGCCAGTGGCCGCTGACCATCAGGTCGGGGCGCAGGCGGCGGTAGAGAGCGGCGCTCTTCCGGTAGTCCTCGATCTGGAACCGGTTTTTGTACTGAAAATTCAGAACTTCCTGGCGTGCCGACTCACCGGCGCCCGGTATGCCCATCCCGTCCTGCTGGTCCCCTGTGACGAGCACCCGGTGCCCGTCCACCTCGAACTCGTACGCCGCCGCGAACAGGGTGTGCCCCGGCAGGTCGTGCACGGTGATCTCGTACTCCCGCCAGCGCACCGTCTCCCCCAGGCCGAGCACCCGGTCGGCGGGGATGGGCTCGAACCACTGGCACGGCAGGTCGTGGTGGAGCGGCGTGGCCAGGATGGGGGCGATGTGGGACGGCGCCCAGATCTCCGTGCCCTCGACGTCGCGCAGCAGCGGCATGCCCGCCACGTGGTCGTCGTGGTAGTGGGTGGGCAGGGCGACCTCGACGCTCGTGACGCCGTAGTGCTCGCGCAGCGCCGGCATGGAGGCCAGCCAGGGGCGGCGGGCCGCGCGGGAGGTGTTGTGCACGAGGCCGGTGGACATGTCGTACCCGAAGTCGAACACCATGGCCGCGCCCGATTCCGACAGCAGCACATAGCTGTACGACTGGCTGCTCCTGTTCATGAGCAGGTGGGGGGTCACCTGAACGAAAGGGTTGGCCAGCAGTCCTCTGACGTCCCAGGGGTGGGGGCGGCGGAAGTCGACGTAGCGCTGCATGGCGGTGGAGAGCTGCTCGAGCGCCTCCTGGGGGTCGGTCATCGGCTCGCCATGCGAGGGCAGCAGCACGCCGAGCTCCTCCCGCCGCAGCAGCTCGGAGCTCAGGATGACCATGGCGGGGCCCTCGTTCTCGGTGTACGACCACTGGGTGGCGGCCAGCGACCACACCTTTCCAGGCGCGTAGATCAGATCACCGGTGAACGCGACCCGCCCGACGATGTACGTCACGGAGCCGGGGGTGTGCCCTGGCGTGGGCAGGACGCGTACGTCGATCCCTCCGTAGTTCGCCGTCCGGTATTCGGGCACGACGCCGGCGACCGGCACGGGGTCGAGCAGCGAGAACCGGTCGTCGCGCAGGTCGTAGTCGTTGCTGATCTGCCGGCCCGTCCACATCTCGTCGACCCGCTCGAACAGGTCGCGCTCGACGGGCGGCACGTGCACCCGCACACCGGACTCGACCGCTCTCCGCAGTCCTTGGGCCTGGTCGCGGTGGTGGTGCGTCATCAGGACGTCGGTGAGGCGGTCGAGGCCGAGCTCGTCGAGGAGGTCCAGCGCGCGCCCCGAACCGAAGTCGACGGCGATCCCCGTGCGTTCCTCTCCTCCGGCAGGAGCGGCGATGACGTAGACGTTGCAGGTGTCCGCAATGCGGAAGACACCTGGGACAACTTCGGTCACATCGTTGCTCACGAGGCGCGATTCTATCCGGTATCGTTCCCACAATGGAGGCCCTTGACTGGATCGTTCCCGTTCCGCACAAGGCTGCCATCGGCCGGTCCCATGTCGATCTGACCAGATGCCGGATCCAGGGCGCCCCGGCCGCGACCACCGCCCTGACCGCCCTGCGCGCCGCCCTCGCCCCGCCCCCCGGGCCCCTGGTCATCGAGGTGCGGATCGACGCGGACGTCGAGCTGCCTCCCGAGGGATACGCGCTGACCGCCGACGAGACCGGCGTGGTGATCGTCGGGGCGGACCCCGCGGGCGCGTTCTACGGGGCGCAGACGCTGCTCGCCCTCGTGGCGGCCCCGTGTGACGAGCACCGGGCGTGCGTGCCCGAGTCCGACATCCGCGACTGGCCGGACCTGCCGCTCCGGGGCACCATCGAGGGCTTCTACGGCACCCCGTGGACGCACGCCGACCGGATGGCGCACCTGCGCTTCTCCGCCAGGCACAAGCTCAACGCGTACGTGTACGCCCGAAGGACGACCCGTTCCACCGGGAGCGGTGGCGGGAGCCGTACCCGGAGGCGGACCTGGCGAGGCTGGGCGAGCTGGTCGCGGAGGCGGCGGCGCAGCACGTGAGGTTCGTGTTCGCGCTGAGTCCCGGCCTGTCGATGGTCTGTCTGCAGCGACCCGGCCGAGCGGGCGGCGCTGCGGGCCAAGGCCGAGCAGGTGTGGGACGTGGGCGTGCGGGAGTTCGCGCTGCTCTTCGACGACATCCCGCCCAAGCTGGCTCGACCTGCTCGCCGAGACGCCGGGTGGCGGCCCGACCGCCGAGGTGGAGCGGGCGCTCGAGCGTGCCGAGGCGCACGAGGCGAACGTGCTGCGCCGCGTCATCCCGCCGTTCGTGCGGGCGGTGCTGGACCGCCCCGTCACCAGTCGCTTCGCCACCAGTTCGCCACGAGGTCCAGGTCGCCCCCCCTGATCGGCTCGCCGGAGTTGTCGATGGACTCGACGTAGTACAGGGCGGGCACGCCGAGCGCGGGCTGCGCCTCGGCGTACGCGAGCCAGTCCGCCCTGCTCGGCATCGGCCACTGGTCGGTGTCGATCAGGTGCCCCGGCATGGCGCGGGTGGCCACCGCGTGGCGGAAGCGGAGCTGGTCGACGGCGGGGACGGGGACGCCGTGGGGGTCCAGCTCGAGCACGTCGTTGAGCCGGATCATGTCGGTGACGTCGCCGAACGCCGGATGCGGGGTGTGCGTGACCATGAGGGCGTCGGGCTTGACGCTCTTGGCGGCCTCGTACATGGTCTTCAGCAGCTCGTGCAGGAGGGCGAGCCCCCAGGTGGTCCCGTAGGACTTCAGGTGCGACCCGCTGGGGAACCGCTGCGTGAAGTCGACCTTGAACCCGTCGGCCCCGAGGTCGCCGAGCAGCCTCTCCATGATCGTACGGATCCTGCGCCGGTAGGCCGGGTTCGAGGGGTCGGCGGCCACGGGACGGCCGCCCGCGTCCGTCACGCACTCCTCGGCGGGCAGCCCGTCAGGGGCCCACGCCCGCCACCACAGCAGCACGCGCTGCCCGCGCGCGTGCCTGGCGGCGATCCACTCCCCCAGCGCGGGCCACTTCGCCGGATCGGGCGCCGGGTCGCCGTACGTGAGCTGCCACCGGTCGTCGATCACGACGGTCCCCGGCACGATACCGTGCTCCTCCAGCCTGGACAGCCACTCGTCGTAGAGCTCCTGGCGGGCCAGCTCGGTCGGCGAGACGCCGTCGGCCCTGGCGCACTGCGCGCCCCAGCCGCAGAAGATCGGCCTGCTCCACCAGTCGTGCCGCTCGCCGGCGGGTGCGGCCAGGCCGTGCGCGGCCAGGTCCTCCCGGTGGTGCGAGATCGCCTCCCACGGCGACGACGCCGCCCGGAACACGACGGCCGGTGACCGCCAGGTCCCGCTCACCAGGGTGTGGCACTCGTAGTCGAAGCGGAGCAGCGCGCCGCCGTCCAGCGGCTCGTACCCGAGCTCGGTGAAGGTCAGGTCCTCGATGCCCGCGCGGACCGAGGCCCCCAGCCAGGGACCGCCGGGCACGGCGGTGGCGCCGTCCGGCTCCTCCTTGCAGAAGGCCAGCACCAGCGGCGGCGGCGAGAAGACCGCATGGAGGCGGCCCGGCGAGGCGTCGCCGATCACGGTGAGCGCGAGCGGCACCGACACCGGCCGCACCACCTGCACCGGGTGGGTGGGCGTGGGGTTGAAGACGCCACGGGCGTGCAGCCCCGTGCGGAACGTGCCCGCCGCCCTGGTGTTGAGCACGGCCCGCCCGCCGAGCAGCGTCACGTCGCCGATCACGCCGTGGCCCTCGACGCGCACCTCCACCGCGATCGTCTCGGGAGTGCAGGTCAGCCGGACCGTCTTCGCCTCCCACCCGGTCGAACGCTGGGGGAAGTCGAAGATCGCCTCGCCGTCGCGCTCGGCGAGCACGGGCGGCAGCGTCTCGTACGTCTCGTCGCGCCCGCCCGCGGTGTCGACCGAGGCGATCAGGCTGAGCGTCATCCAGCCTTCCAGCTCGGCGCTGGGGTCGGTACGCGAGACCGTCAGCCGGTAGGAGCCGGCGTCCAGGTGGTACGCCTGGTCGGTGGTGGTGATCCGCATGGTTCAGCCGACGTTCCCGTGGAGGTGGCTCATCCCTTGCTCCCTGTGGTCGCGATGCCCCTGACGAAATGTTTCTGGCCGAGGAAGAACAGGATGATCATCGGGATCGTGGTGATCACGCTGGCGGTCATGACGATCTCCCAGTGCCACTCGCCGCCGAACCCGAACTGGTCGAGCAGCGCCTTCAGCCCGCGCGGCACGGTGAACGTGGCGGAGTCGCGCAGATAGATCAGCGGCCGCATCAGGTCCGTCCAGGCCGCCTGGAACTCGAACAGCAGCGTCACCACGACCGCGGGCCGGCACAGCGGCAGCGCGATCCTGGTGAAGATCTTCCAGTTGTCCGCCCCGTCGAGGAAGGCGCTGCCGAACAGGTTCTGGGCCCACAGCGGGGTGAGGGTGCCGACCATTGGCGCCGGGGTTGAACTGACCCGCCGACGAGGTCGCCGACGCCCCTCCGCCGGTGCCCTTGGCGCACGAGGTGAGTGCCAGTGCCAGCGACACCGGCAGGAGGGACCAGCGGACGAGTGGGGTTCGCATCGGGGGGTTTCGCCTCCAGGCAAGCCTGCTGATGACGGCCACATGACGACCAGTGTGGAAACGTTCACACATATGAGAACGTACCCATACCGCTGAAACCCCGTCAACCACTGATCTCCCAGGGTGCGCGGACAGCGGTCACATCTGCCGGGCCGCGCCCCCGAAAGGGCGCACTGAGGAGCGCGTGGCGGGCTCGGTGGATGCGGCACGACGCGGGACCGGCGCAGGGAAAGGGCCCGGTCTCGGGGCGAGACCGGGCCCTTTCGGGGACGGGCGCCTTCGGAGGGGAGAAAGGCGCCTTCAGGGAGCGGACGTCAGTGCTGGGTGGCCTTCTCGGCGCCGACACCGGTGAGGGAGCGGACCTCCATCTCGGCGTACTTGCCGGCGTTGTACTCCTTGCTGAGAATCGTGCCGAGCCACCCGCACAGGAAGCCGATCGGGATCGACACGATGCCCGGGTTGCTCAGCGGGAACCAGTGGAAGTCCACGCCGTGGATCAGCGCCGTCACCGCGGTCCCCGCCGGGGGCGTCGGCGCGGAGACGACGGGCGAGAAGATGACCAGGATCAGGGCGGACCCGAGGCCGCCGTAGATGGCCGAGACGGCGCCCGTCGTGTTGAACCGCTTCCAGAACAGGCTGTAGAGGATCGCCGGCAGGTTGCCGGAGGCCGCGACGGCGAAGGCCAGGGAGACCAGGAAGGCGACGTTCTGCCCCTGGGCCAGGATGCCCAGGCCGATCGCGATGGCGCCGATGACCAGGGCGGACACCCGGGCCACCACGACCTCCTGCCGCTCGGTGGCCTGGCCGCGCTTGAAGACGTGCGCGTACAGGTCGTGGGAGAAGCTGGAGGAGGAGGCCAGCGTGAGGCCGGCCACCACGGCGAGGATCGTGGCGAAGGCGACGGCGCCGATGAGGGCCAGCAGGATCGTTCCGCCGACCGAGCCGAAGATCTCCTGGCCGATCTTCTCGGCCAGCATCGGGGCGGCCGTGTTGCCTGCCTTGTCGCCCTTGACGATCGCCTCCTTGCCGACCAGGGCCGCCGCGCCGAAGCCGAGGACCAGAGTCAGCAGGTAGAACACACCGATGATGCCGATGCCCCACAGGACCGACTTGCGGGCGTCCTTGGCGGTGGGGACGGTGTAGAAGCGGATGAGGATGTGCGGCAGGCCCGCGGTGCCGAGCACGAGGGCGAGGCCCAGGCTGATGAGGTCGATCTTGCCGACCAGCCCCTGGGCGTCGGTGCCGTACTTCAGGCCGGGGATGAGGAAGTTGCCGGGGTTCGCCTTGGGGCCGCTGGTGGCGGCGGCCTGGCCGAGCAGGGACGACAGGTTGAAGCCGAACTTGCCCAGCACCAGCACCGTCACGAGCGCGGCGCCGCTCATGAGGAGCACCGCCTTGACGATCTGCACCCAGGTGGTGCCCTTCATGCCGCCGAAGACCACGTACACGATCATCAGCGCGCCCACGCCGACGATCGTCCACGCCTTGCCCGCGTCGCTGGTGATGCCGAGCAGCAGGCCGACCAGCGCGCCCGCGCCCACCATCTGGGCCAGCAGGTAGAAGATGCTGACCACGATCGTGGACACGCCGGCCGCCGTGCGCACCGGGCGCGGGCTCATCCGGAACGCCAGCACGTCGGCCATGGTGAACTTGCCGGAGTTCCGCATCAGCTCGGCCACCAGCAGCAGCGCGACCAGCCAGGCGACCAGGAACCCGATCGAGTACAGGAACCCGTCGTAGCCGGACAGCGCGATGATGCCCGCGATGCCGAGGAAGGACGCGGCCGACATGTAGTCGCCGCCGATGGCCAGCCCGTTCTGCACGCCGGTGAACGACCGGCCGCCGGCGTAGTAGTCGGCGGCCGTCTTGGTCTGGCGGCTCGCCCAGAACGTGATCCCCAGCGTCCCGGCGACGAAGGTGAGGAAGAGGATCATCCCCAGGGTCGTGGAGCTCACTTGGTCTTCTCCTCAACCTCGTGGCGGAGCTTGTCGGCGATCGGGTCGAGCTTCTTCTCGGCGTGCCTCGCGTACGCCCACGCGATGAGGAACGTGGAGACGAACTGGAGCAACCCGAAGACGAGGCCGACGTTGATCTCGCCGATCAGCTTGATCCCCATGAAGCCGCGCGCCCAGCCGGACAGCACCACGTAGAGCAGGTACCACACGAAGAACGCCACGGTCATGGGAAACGTCCAGGCGCGGAAGCGCCGTTTCAATTCCTGGAAATCACTGCTCTCCTGCATTTGTTCGTATACCGAAGCGTCATGTTCTCTGGTCGTCACGGGAGACCTCCACTGTGATGCGGATCACGCTCAACGTAAGAGCGCAACCTACCTGTCGTGGAGGCCCGTGGTGGGGCTGTTCGGCGAGCCGCTGGGGTCCGGCGCTTAGTTGGGGATGGCCTGCGGTGAAAGGTCTGTTGCGTGCGATGAGCGGTAGCCATCCCCTTTCACCGCGTTATGGAAGACCCCATGCCGGAGCAGCGGCACCGGATGCGGCATACCACCCGGGGCTGCCTCGCCCTGCGCATGGGCCACGCTTTGCATCCGGCCTGCATGCTTCACGCGGTTTTGCCAGGATGACCGTTACCGACCACCTCGCCAGGTAAGCGGTCCCACCATGGCCGTAGGTATCCGCACCGGGTGGGGAGGTCGAGATGATTCCCTTGTCCGCACGCGCACTCATCACCGGCGCGTTCACGATCGCATTGAGCATGCACATGGGCGGTGCGTTCGCCGCTTCCGCCTCACCGATGGGTCCGCCCGCCGATAGGGTGGATCCGCCGAGTCCGCAGGCCCAGAAGGACCTCGAACAGTCGATGCGCGGTGAGGCGTTCGCCAACGCCTCTTATCGCCTGTACGCGGCCCAGGCCCAGCGGGAGAATCTGCCGTCGGTGGCTCGCCTGTTCGAGCGCACCGCCGATGTGGAACTGGGTGAGCACTTCAAGGAAGAGGCCGCGCTGAGCGGCCTGGTCCACGGCGACGCCGCGAACCTGCGCGCCGCGACGGCCGGGGAGACGTACGAGTCCCAGAAGATGTATCCCGGCTTCGCACAGCAGGCCAAGGCCGGCGGCGACAGCCGGGCGGCCGCCCGCTTCTCTGAGATCGCCCGTGACGAAGGCACGCACGCGCGAGCGTTCGGCGCCGCGCTGCGGGCCGTCGAGTCCGGTCGGGGCACCGTGCCTGCGCCGGCGAAGGCCGAGGCGGTGCACGTCCCGCAAGGCCCGCCTGAGGTCCGCGCGCAACAGACCAAGACCGACCTGGACACGGCCATGCACGGCGAGGCGCTCGCGTACGCCAAGTACCAGCAGTACGCCGAGCACGCCAAGGATCCAGCCGTGGCGGAGCTGTTCCGCGGCAACTCCGATGTGGAACTGCACGAGCACTTCGCTGATGAGGCCAAGCTGGCCGGCCTGGTCGGGAGCACGCACGCCAACCTGGTCAAGGCCATCGCCGGCGAGCGATACGAGTCCCAGACCATGTATCCGACCTTCGCCAAGCGCGCCAGGGCAGCGGGCGACAACCAGGCGGCCGAACGCTTCTCGCACAACGCCGAAGACGAGGCCGGACACGCCCGCGCCTTCCAGCAGGCGCTGGATCGGCTGCAATGACCAGGCTCGCGCCTGGCTCACCCGGATATGAGGGGACGGCTACCAGGCTGGTCGGTGGCCATACCGTGGCCTCCAGGCACGGCACAGGGCCGTCGGCACCTCTCACTACGCGAGGCCCGGGCGCGAAGCCCGGCCGGACAGGATAGACATGTTCTTCGGCCTGCCCTTGCATCCGCTGGTTGTCCACGCCGCCGTGGTATGCCTGCCGCTCGCGGCGCTGGGCACCCTCCTGATGGCGTTCTGGCCCGCCGCAGCGAGCCGATTGTGGCCTGCGGTGCTGTTCGTCGCCACGATCGCGCTGGCCGCCGTGCCGCTGTCGATCAGCAGCGGCGAGACGTTGGCCGACAAGGTCGGAGAGAACGCAGCCATCGAAGCCCACGAGGAGCAGGGCGAGCAGGTGCTGCCGTTCGTCATCGTGCTCTGGCTGGCCGCGCTCGGCATCTCCCTGGCAACCCGCCTCATGCGACACAGCACACGCTCAGCCCACGAAAGCACCAGGACGCGACCGCGGTGGCACGCCGCCATGGTCATCGTCTTGGCAGTCCTCGCCCTGGTCGGCGGCGTGGGAGGCACCATCGCCACAGTACGGGCGGGCCATAGCGGAGCCCAGACCGTCTGGACCAAGTGACGTTCCGTGTCCATTTCTTAGAATGTTACTCATATGAGATCTAATAAACAGAAACGCCTTTTCCGTCCACTTTCATATAATATACAGAATATACGGTGATTTATCCGCCTTTGAGGGCTAATGTCTGCATAGTGAAAGTGTCGGCCTGTCCAACGGGGGAGGAGTCATGGCTTTCACGCAGATCTCGATGCCTGGCTTCCAGGGCCAGCCGCCGCCCTGGCGCCGACGGCGCCGTCGCTGGCGCTGGCGCTGGCGCTTCCGTCGCCGCGGGCCCTGGTGGTACGGCGACTGGTACGACAGGTGGTAACAACTCACTCCCGTGAGAGTCGGCGGTTGAGTCGCCGACTCTCACTCAGCGCCTGCGGGCGCTGGCCAGACCCATGAGGCCTTACCGACACCGAGGCGCCTCGGCAGGGACCGGCCGCTCCCATGCAGCCGCGCCCGGCTGCATGGGAAACTGCTGGCGTGACCGCACGACGTATCGCTTACCAGGGCGAGCCCGGCTCGAACTCCCACATGGTGTGCAAGCACCACTACCCCGACTGGCATACAGTGCCGTGCGCGTCCTTCGAGGATGTGTTCGCGGTGGTGGAGAACGGAAAGGCCGAGCTGGCGATGATTCCGATCGACAACTCGATCGCCGGCCGGGTCGCCGACATCCACCACTTCCTGCCGACCTCGGACCTGTACATCATCGGCGAGCACTTCCTGCGCATCCAGTTCCACCTGATGGCGCCGCCGAGTGCGACCCTGGACACGATCAAGGCCGTGCGCAGCCACGTGCATGCCCTCGGCCAGTGCCGCCGGATCATCCGCGAGCACGACCTGGTGCCGGTGATCGCCGGTGACACCGCCGGCGCTGCGCGAGAGGTGGCCGAGGCGGAGGATCCGACCCAGGCGGCGATTGCGCCGCCGCTCGCGGCGGAGATCTACGACCTGCGCATCCTCGCCCGCGACGTCGAGGACGAGGCGCACAACACCACCCGGTTCGTGGTGCTCAGCCCGGACCTCGTGCAGGCACCGCCCGGCGAGGGCCCGGTGGTCACCTCGTTCGTCTTCAACGTCCGCAACCTGCCGGCCGCGCTCTACAAGGCGCTCGGCGGGTTCGCGACCAACGGCATCAACATGACCAAGCTGGAGAGCTACATGGTCGGCGGCCACTTCGCGGCCACCCAGTTCCTCGCCGAGGTCGACGGGCACCCCGAGGACCCCGGCCTGAAGAACGCGCTGGAGGAGTTGGCGTTCTTCACCACGGACGTGAAGATCCTCGGGGTCTACCCGGCCGACCCGTTCCGCGCCGACTGAGCCTCGAGACGGACGGCGCCGGTGAGATCTCGGATGAATCACCCCTTGACCGCGCCCGCGGTGAGCCCTTCGACGATGTAGCGGCGGATGGCGGCGAACAGCACCAGCGTCGGAAGCACCGAGACCACGGTGGCGGCGGCCATCGATCCCCAGTCGATGTCGTACTGGGTGATGAAGGAGTTCATGGCGACCGGGATGGTCTTGGAGTCCTCGCTGTCGATGAACGTGATCGCCAGGAAGAGCTCGTTCCAGCACTGGACGAAGGCGAAGATGAACGTGGCCGCGATGCCCGGCAGCATGACCGGGATCACCACCCGGACCATGGCCACCAGCCGCGAGGCCCCGTCCACCTGCGCGGCCTCCTCCAGCGCGACCGGCACCCGCTCGTAGAAGCCGCGCATGATGATCGTGGAGAACGGCACGAGCATGGCCACGTACACGAGCATGAGCCCGGCCAGCCGGTTGAGCAGGTCGAGGTCGGACATCAGCAGGTAGAGCGGGCCGAGCGCGATGAACAGCGGGAGCATCTGCGTGACCAGGTACGCCAGCATCAGCGCGCCCCTGCCGGGGAAGGCGAAGCGGGCCAGCGTGTAGCCGCCGAGCACGCCGATCGCGGTCACCGCGGCGGCCGCGACGAGGGAGACGAGCAGGCTGTTCAGCAGGTACGCGCCGAAGTCGGCGAAGGAGAACAGGTCCGCGTAGTGCTCGAACGTCACCTTGCCCGGCCAGTACCTGAGCGGCATCGAGAAGATCTCGGGCTTGGGCTTGAGCGAGGTGACGACGATCCAGTAGAGGGGGAACAGGGTGATCAGCAGCCAGGCGCCCAGCACGACGACCTTGGCGACGGTCGCAACTCGTCTCATCGTGCTTTCTCGAATCTCGTCGCGTTGAGGTAGAAGACGCTGAAGGAGAGCAGCAGGCCGAGGGTGAGCAGGCCGACCGCGCCGCCGCGGCCGTAGTCGCCGCCGATGACCTGCTGGATGAGGAAGGTCGTGATGATGTCGGTGCTGCCGGCCGGGCCGCCGCCGGTCATCGAGTAGATGAGGTCGGGGAAGTTCAGGATCCAGATGATGCGCAGCAGCACGATCAGCGCGAGCGTGGGCCGGATGTGCGGCAGCGTGACGTGCCAGAACTGCCGCAGCCGCGAGGCGCCGTCCACCGACGCCGCCTCGTACAGCTCCTTGGGCACCGACTGCAGCGCGGCCATGATCATGATGGCGAAGAACGTGACGCCGTACCAGATGTTCGCCACGATCACCGACGTCATCGCCCAGCCCGGAGTGGCCAGGAAGCCGATGCGCTGGTCGATGATGCCGGTCTTGAGCAGCAGGTCGTTGATCACGCCGAACTGGCCGTTGAACATCCACCGCCACAGCAGCCCGATCAGGAATCCCGACATGGCCCAGGGGAAGAACACCCACGCCTGGTAGAGGCCCCTGCCGCGGAAGTGCCGCCGCAGCAGCAGCGCCAGCCCGAAGCCCAGGAAGAACTGGAAGAACAGCGACACGACCACCCACGTGCCGGTGTTCCGGAGCGCCGTCCAGAAGCGGTCCTCACCTAAGACGGCCCTGAAGTTCTCCAGGCCGACGAAGGGGGTGGAGGTGATGTCGAACAGGTTGTACTGCTGGAAGGCGATCACCGCGCCGCGGAGCACCGGGTAGTACGTGAACACGGACACGAACACCACGCCCGGCAGCAGGCACAGCGCGATGAACCTCGCCCTGCGGAGGCTGAAGGTCCTCATGAGACCTTCTTGGCCTGGTCTGTCCAGAAGGCGTCCCACGACTTGAGCACCTCGGCCACGGTCTTCTTGCCGGTGATCAAGGACTGGACGTCACGGTCGGAGTCGACGAGGAACTGGCTCCAGCCCGGGTAGTCGACCGGCCTGATCGTGATCACCTGCTTGGGGTCCTGCTGGGCCTGCAGGTACGCCTTCCACGCGCCCTGCGAGAACTGCGGGTCGCTCTGCGCCTGCTTGGAGATGGGGATGAGGGAGTTGCCCTTGGCGAAGGCGATGCTCTGCTTGGCCTCCGACAGGAACTGCACCAGCTTGACCGCCTCCTTCGGGTGCTTGGTGAACGACGTGGCGCCCCATCCGGCGTAGCCGACGGGCTGGAAGGCGTACCCGGACGGGCCCTTGGGGATGGGGGCCGTGGACCAGGCCGTGACGCCGCTCTCCTGGACCGTCTTGATCACTTCGGGGTCCTGGATGAGCATGCCGGTGACGCCCGAGGTGAAGCCCTGGACCATCTCGGGATAGGCCCAGGAGACGGAGTCGGGCGGGGACGCCTCCTTGAAGATCTTGACGTAGAGGTCCAGGGCCTGGGCGGCCTCGGGGGTGGAGAAGATCGTGCGCTTGTCCTTGAGATAGAACGATTTTTCGGGATTCAGGGCTTCGCCGTTGTACGCGCTGATCATCTGGACCGCGTAGTCCGCGCCGCCCTTGCCGCCCCTGAACGAGTAGCCGTACCGGTTGCCCGAGGTCAGCTTCTTGCCGGCCTCGTAGAGCTCCTGCCACGTGGCCGGCGGCTGGGCCATGCCCCAGTCCGTACGGTAGAAGAGCGTGCGCTCGTAGAACCCGTACGGGATCAGGTAGGCCTTGCCCCCGATCTCGACGGCCTTCTTCTGGGCCAGCTCGGTCAGGTCCGACCAGCCGGGCCACTCCGTGGTGGGCAGCTCGGCCAGCCAGCCGTTGTTGGAGAAGGACTTGGCCGTGTGGTCGCGGACTTCCAGCACGTCCAGGTCCTTCTTGGTCTGCAGGATCTGGGTGATCTTCTGGTCGGCGCTGTCCAGGGGCGGTGAGACCAGCTCGACCTCGATGCCGGGATTCGCCTTCTCGAAGTCGTCGAGCAAGGACTTGATGAGCTTGGTCCGCTCGGGGCTGGTCAAGCTCTCGATCATGCGGAGCCGTACCCCTCCGGAGGATGAGGAGCCGGAGCCGCACCCGGCGAGCACCAGTGTGGCGGCGACCGCGGCCGCCAGGAAGGGCTTGGTCATGACGAGGCCTCCCGCGTTTAGACAGCGCTGTCAGGTCACGCTAGGCGACCGACCCCCTCCAGCGCTAGACCGAGGTCCTTGATCAACGTGTCCGCGGGCTCCAGACCCACCGAGAGGCGGACGAGGCCGACCGGGATGCCCATGGTGGCCCGGACGCTCTCCTCGGTGGACAGGGCGGGCGCGTTCACCAGGCTCTCGAAGCCTCCCCAGGACACGCCAATCCTGAAATGTCTCAATTTATTGAGAAAACTGCCGACTTCTTCGCGTGACTCCGTGTCCAGGACGAGGCTGAACAGGCTGGAGAATCCCGTCATCTGGCGCAACGCGATGGCATGCCCGGGATGGGACGGCAGCCCGGGATGGTGCACCGCCCGTACGGCCGGATGCCCGCTCAGGAACTCCGCCACGGCCAGCCCCCGCTCCTGGTGCGCCGCCATCCGCACCGGCAGCGTCCGCAGGCCCTTGATCACCTTGGCCGCGTCGTGCGGCGACATGGCGGACCCGTACAGCTGGTACTCGGTCAGCGCCAGCGGCCTGATCAGCCGGGACGGGCCGATCACCACGCCGCCGACCAGGTCGCTGTGCCCGCCGATGTACTTCGACAGCGAGTGCACGACGAGATCGACGCCCATGGTGAGCGGCTTCTGGAACAGGGGCGTGGACCACGTGTTGTCCATGGCCGTCACCAGCCCGCGCTCCCGGGCCCACGCCGTCACTTCCGCGATGTCCACGACCGCGTAGGCCATGTAGGAGGGCGATTCGAAGTAGAGTAGGCGGGTGTTCGGCCTGATAGCGCTGTCACACCCCGCGAGGTCGCCGACGTGCGTATGCGTGACACCGAATTTCTCCAGGTACCGCAGGAACTGCGTGGTGGGTCCGTACACCGCGCCCAGGACCAGGACATGGTCCCCGGCCTGCACGAGCGAGGAGATGGTGGCCGAGATGGCCCCCATGCCCGACCCGAAACACTTCGCCCGCTCGCCCCGCTCGAGCGCGGCGAGTTTACGCTGGGCGAGATCGACCGTCGGGTTGGTCCCCCGCCAGTAGACGTACCGCTCGTCCTCGTTCCTGATGGCCTCGCCGAGCTCCTCCGCCGTCGCGAACGTGAACAGCGAGTTCTCGAACACCGGCGGGTTGACCGCGCCCATCACCCAGGGCTCGTCCTCACCCAACCGGCCACAGATCCATTCGTCATCCATGGGGGCAGACTATGACAGCCGCGAGGGAGGTCGGGGGCAAGCCGACCATGGCTGACGTGGCTCGTCACGCGGGCGTGAGTCTCAAGACCGTCTCCCGGGTCGTCAACCAGGAGCCGCACGTCAGACCCTCGCTGCAGGAGCGGGTGCAGGCGGCGATCAGCGAGCTCGGCTACCGCCGCAACGAGGCCGCCGCCCGCCTGGCCAGGGGCGCGACCATGCTCACGCTGGGCCTGGTGATGGAGAACATCTCGAACGAGTTCTACTCGCGCCTGGCCGCCGCCGTCGAGTCCGCCGCGGCCGAGCACGAGGCGCTGGTGGTGTTCGGCTCGTACGAGGAGAGCGCGGCCAAGGAGCGCATGCTCATCGAGTCCATGTACGCGCGCGGCGTGGACTCCCTGATCGTCGTCCCCTCGGCGGCCGACCACGCCTGGCTGGCCGAACACGCCTCGCTCACCACGGTGTTCGTGGACCGGGTCCCGCCCGGGCTGGAGTCCGCGGACGTGGTGCTGCTGGACGACGTGCGCGGCGGCCGGACCGCGACCGAGCACCTGCTGGCCCGCGGCCACCGCCGGATCGCGCTGATCTCGGACGACGAGGGGGTGAGCTCGGTGCACGACCGCGCGACCGGCTACCGCACGGCGCTGCGCGCGGCGGAGGTGCCGGCCCTCGACAGGCTGGTGGTACGCGGGATCTTCGACCCGTGGCGGGTCTCGCAGGAGGTCACCCGCCTCCTCGACCTCGCCGACCCGCCGACGGCCTTCTTCGCCACCAACAACCGCGCCGCGATCGGCATCCTCCAGGCGCTGCGCGAGCGTCCCGAGCGGCCCGCGTACGTGGGCTTCGACGACTTCGCCCTGGCCGACGTCTTCAACCCGGGGGTGACAGTGGTCCGTTACGACACCACCCGCCTGGCCCGCAGCGCGGTGGACCTGCTCCTGAACCCGTCACCGTCGCCGCGCCGGGTGAAGGTCCCGGTGGAACTGGTCGCCCGAGGCTCGGGTGAGCTGCCGCCTGGTGGCTGATCGCTGAGCGCGCGGCTCCCGAAGGATCAGGCGAGCACGGCGCGGCACAGGACCGTGAGGGTGGTCTCCCTGACGACCGCGGGGTCCGCCCCCGTGGCGATCCGGCGTTGCGCCTCGCCCAGGATGCTCCACCCCAGGTGCGCCACCAGGTCCGGGTGCGGGCACCCGGCGTCGGCCAGGATGGCGCGGAGCGGGGCGATCATCGTCTCGTGGAGCTGGTCGAGCCGTTCCTGGCACTCCCGGGGCAGCTCGACGGAGGACACCGCGCGCAGCAGCGCGTAGTCGGGGTGCGTGACGAACGACAGCGTCACCGCTCCGAAGGCCCGCACCCGCTCCCGCGCCCCCTCGGCCCCGGAAGAGGCCTCTTCCAGCCGGGCGGTCCAGCGCGGGATGGCGTCCTCGACGAGCTGGGCCAGAATGTCGGCGGTCGAGGAGAAATAGCGGTAGACGCTGGAGCGGGCCAGCCCCACGCGGGCCCCGACGGCCGCCGGCGTGAGGCCGGCCGGGCCTTCGGCGACGAGGATCTCCATCGCGGCCGTCAGCAGGGCCGCGTGCTGGCTGGCCCGGTGGTCGGCCACCGTGGCCGCGCTGATCCTGGGCACTCACTCCTCCTTGCGTCGCCTCCCCCCAGTATCGGGCAGCAGCAGCGTCGTCCCGACGCCGCCGAGCAGCACGAGCCCCGTGACGATCGTGACCCGGCGGGTCGCCTCGGCGGAGGCGGCCACGGCCGCGGCGCGCTGGACCGGGTCCCTGATCGCCGCGACGGCCGCCCCTGCGCTGTCGCGTACGGCGCGCCGCAGATCGTCCGAGGCGGGCAGGTGGCGGGCCATCGCCTGGTCGAGCCCGGTCACCAGGACCGCGCCGAGCACCGCGATGCCGATGGCCGCGCCGAGCTGGCGGATCGTGCTCTGCAGCCCGGAGGCCACGCCGGACTGCCGGGCCGGTACGTCGGCCAGCATGACGTTCGGGAGCTGGGCCGAGGCGAACCCGACGCCGACCCCGTACACGACGAGCCAGGGCACCAGCGTCCACGGCCCGAGCGAGGGTGAGACGGCCAGGCCGATCGCGATGGCGGCGACCGCCTCCAGCCCGAGCCCCAGCCGGACGATGACCCGCGGCGCGAGCGGCAGCTTGGGCACGACGCCGCCCGCCAGGAACGTGCCGCCCGCCAGCGCGGCCACGATCAGTCCCGTCCGGAACGCGGTGAACCCCATGGCCGACTGCAGGAACAGCGGCAGCACCAGGATCAGGCCGAACTCGCCGAGCGTGATGATCATCGCGGCCACGCCGCCGTACCGGAAGGAGGGGATGGCGAGCAGGGAGAGGTCCAGGATCACCGGGCGGCCGGCCCGCGCCCTGGCCCGCTCGACCAGCACGAACGCGGTGAGCGCGAGCACGGCCACCGGGAACGCCGCCAGGATCGGGCCGGACCAGCCGTACCGCTGGCCCTCGATCAGCCCGAACACCAGCGACGACGTGCCCGCCACCGACAGCAGCCCGCCCGGCACGTCCGAGCCGCCCGCCTGCGGGTCCTTCGACTCGGGCACCCGCACCGTGCCGAGCAGGACCAGCAGGCCGATCGGCAGGTTCACCCAGAACGCCCAGCGCCACCCGAAGTCGGTCACCAGCCAGCCGCCGAGCAGCGGGCCCAGCGCGGCCATGCCGCCGATGACCGACCCCCAGACGGCGAACGCGACGGTCCTGCGCGTGCCCGTGTAGAGGAAGTTGATGATCGCGAGCGTCATCGGCACCACCATGGAGGCGCCGACCCCCTGGATCACCCGCGCGCCGATCAGCATCGCACCGCTGCCCGCCGCGGCGGCCAGCATGCTGGCGGCCAGGAACACCACCAGCCCGAGCGCGAACATCCCCCGCCTCCCGCGCACGTCGCCGGTGCGGCCGAGCGGGATGAGCAGGGCGGCGAACGCGAGCGAGTAGATCGAGTTCACCCATTCGACGTCCGTCGCCGACAACCCGAGGTCGCCCATGATCGCGGGGACGGCCACATTCACGATCGTCGCGTCGATGATGATCATCGACATGCCGACGCCGAGCACGAACAGCGGGAGCCAGCTCTGCTGCCGGGTCCCGTCACTTAGCAACGCCATGTCGCCAAAGATAGCAACACCATGTCGCAAAGCAACGGACTACTGTGGGGATCATGGATTTCATCCGGGTGCGCGCGTCCTCCGACGGCGCGGAGACGATCTCCTACTGGACCGGCGACGTGTACGGCTGGCAGGACGACGGCGGGCCGCACCACCTGTTCGGGTTCGAGGGGCTCAACGTGGCCAGGGCCGTCGAGACCGACGGCGGCTGGCAGCTGCTGACCAGGGAAGCCGCCCTCTACCTCGACCCCGGGAGCAGGCAGGTGCTCGACTCCTGGGACAACCCGTTCACGGAGCGGACGGTCGAGGTGCAGCACGTCTTCAACGACCCGGTCAACCAGCGGCTCGGCGCCTACCCTGTGCCCACGACCCGCCTGGGCGACCAGGTGGTCCACAACGTGGACATCCGGCTGGCCTACCCTTCGCCGCTGAAGGTCGCCGACTATCCCGAGAACTCGGCGAACGACACGTACCGGGCGCTGGAGCTGTTCCAGTTCTTCACCTCGGCCGAGGACCTGGACTCCGGCGTGCCGGACGTGCCGTGCGTGTTCTCGTGGTGCCGGGTGTCGCCGTGGCTGCCGTGGATGGCGATGGGGCAGCGCGGGGGCGGGCTGGTCTACCACTGCAGGGGCGCCAAGGTGGCCGAGGTGCCGGAACGGCTGCGCGAGCGGGTGGGCGAGCGGTTCCTGCACGCCCCTTCCGAGTGGTCGGCGCCCAACGTGACGAGCTGGACGGCCTTCGCGGACAAGGTCAGGCCGTGAGCACCGACCCGTTCTGCGAGATCATCGCGGGTGAGCGACCGGCGACCATGGTCCACTCCGACGAGGTGGCGGTCTCGTTCCTGGACGCGCGGCCGGTCTTCAAGGGGCACGTGCTGGTGGTGCCGAGGATCCATGTGGAGACGCTCACCGACCTGGCCGACGTGGGACCGTTCTTCGAGCGGGTGCAGGCCATGGCCAGGGCGGTGGAGAAGGGTCTGCAGGTCGCCGGCTCCTTCGTGGCCATGAACAACCGCGTCAGCCAGAGCGTGCCCCACCTGCACGTGCACATCGTGCCGCGCAACAGGAAAGACGGGCTGCGCGGCTTCTTCTGGCCGCGGACCAGGTACGACTCCACCGAGGAGGCCGCCTCGTACGCCGATCTGATAGCGAAGGCCCTCTGAGCTAAGCTCCGCTGCGTGGAGTACGTGGTCGGCGTCGCCGTGGTGGCGGTGCTCGTCGGCGTGCCCGCGATCGTGCTCTGGCGCGTCATGCGGGGCCGCCGCGAGCTGGGCACCAGCCCGGCGGAGCGGGCCGCGTTCGAGACCCTGCACACCGCCTCGCTGGCCGGGCCGCCGCTGCGGGCCGGGCTGACCGCCGACGGCGCCGAGCGCGCCTCACGGCACCTGCGCGCGCTGCTCGGCTGCGCCGCCCTCGCCATCACCGACGGCGAACGGCTGCTCGTGTACGACGGCGACGGCGACCACCACGCCGACCAGGCGTTCGAGCACGCGGCGGCCACCTTGAAGGACGGCCGCACCCAGGTGCTGACCATCGACTGCGAGCTGCTCGAATGCCCCATCCGCCACGCCGTCGTCGTGCCGCTCACCACCGACGACCGGGTGGTCGGCGCCCTCGCCGCCTACGGGCAGACCGCCTCCGCCGGCCTGGTCAGGGCCGCCCAGGAGGTGGCCGGATGGGTGGACTCCCAGCTGGAGCTGGCCGAGCTGGACCGCTCGCGCACGCTGCTCATGGAGGCCGAGGTGCGGGCGCTGCGCGCGCAGATCTCGCCGCACTTCATCTACAACTCGCTCACCACGATCGCCTCCTTCGTCCGCACCGATCCGGAGCGGGCCAGGGAACTGCTGCTGGAGTTCGCGGACTTCACCCGCTACTCCTTCCGCAGGCACGGCGAGTTCACCACGCTCGCCGAGGAGCTGCGCTCGATCGACCGCTACCTGATCCTGGAGCGGGCCAGGTTCGGCGACCAGCTCCAGGTGACGCTGCGCATCGCGCCCGAGGTGCTGCCGGTCGCGGTGCCGTTCCTGTGCCTGCAGCCGCTGGTCGAGAACGCCGTCAGGCACGGCCTGGAGAGCCGCAACGGCGTCGGCCGCATCACGATCATCGCCGAGGACGCGGGCGCCGAGTGCCGCATCAGCGTCGAGGACGACGGGCTCGGCATGGACCCCGATCGGCTGCGCCGCATCCTCGCAGGTGACATCCCCGCATCGGGCGGCGTGGGGCTGGCGAACGTGGACGAGCGGCTGCGCCAGGTGTACGGCGACGAGTACGGTCTCGTCGTCGAGACCGCCCAGGGAGCGGGCACGAAGGTCAACGTCAGGTTGCCGAAGTATCACCCAGGCGTCTCTGCCCGTTGACCTTGATCTTTGTTGTCTGTTTTATCACTATCTATGGCACAACTACGGGTCCTCGCGGTCGACGACGAGCTGCCTGCCCTCGAAGACCTGTCGTACCTGCTGCGTGCCGATCCCCGCATCGGCGAGGTGGCCTCCGCCAGGGACGGCGCGGCGGCGCTGCGGCTGCTCGACCGCGCCATCGCCGACGGCCGCCCGATCGACGCGGTCTTCCTCGACATCCGCATGCGCGGGCTCGACGGGGTGGTGCTCGGGCGGCTGCTGTCGCAGTTCGCGAACCCGCCGCGGGTGGTGTTCGTGACGGCGTACGAGGAGCACGCCGTGGACGCGTTCGAGATCAAGGCCGAGGACTACCTGCTCAAACCCGTACGGCCGGAGCGGCTGGCGGAGGCGATCAGACGGGTGGCGGTCTCCGCCGACGTGCCCGTCGAGGGCGGGGAGACGGACACCATCCCGGTCGAGCTGGGCGGGGTGACGCGGTTCGTCTCCAGCGCCGACGTGATCTACGTGGAGGCGCACGGGGACTACGCGCGGCTGCACACGGCGACGGGCAGCCATCTGGTCCGGATCCCGCTGGCCACCCTGGAGGAACGGTGGGCCTCGGCCGGGTTCGTCCGCGTGCACCGCAGCCATCTGGTGGCGGTCAAGCACATCGAGGAGCTGCACATCGACTCGGGCAAGTGCACGGTGCGGGTCGGCGACACGGAGCTGCCGGTCAGCCGCCGCCACACCCGCGAACTACGGGACCTGCTGGTCCGCCGGGCCAGGAAGGCGAGGTCGGCGCCGTGATGAGCCCCGAGCCGCGGCCCGCACGCCGGGCGCCCCTCCCCAAGACCGACGCCTCCCGGCGGGAGAGCACGCGCAGGGTGGCCGTGACGAGCCCGCGCACGGCCGCCGCCCGCCGCCCCCGTTACCCGGCCACCAGGGAGATCGACGAGCAGACCCGGCTGGGCGAGGTCTACATGCGCTCGTTCCTGCGCACCCAGTTCAGGCTGGCGCTGTTCGTGTGCACGGTGCTCGCCTGCGTGGTGGGCGGGCTGCCGCTGCTGTTCCTGCTCATCCCCCAGCTGCGCTCGGTGCACCTGCTCGGCATCCCGCTGCCGTGGGCGGTGCTCGGCGGGCTCATCTACCCCGCCTTCGTCATAGGCGCCTGGCTGTACGTGCGCCAGGCCGAGCGGAACGAACGCCACTTCGCCGAGCTGGTCGAGCGCCAATGAGCGGGCGTAGCGAGCGAATCATCAAACGCGTCCTCTTCAGGCTCATGCGAGCGGCGGAGCCGGTCGCATGAGCCTGACGGCGGTATTGGTGGTCATGGTGGCGGCCGTGCTCATCGGGGCGTTCGGGATCAGGTTCTCCCGTACCACCTCCGACTTCTACGTCGCCTCCCGCACGGTCAGCCCGCTCTGGAACGCCTCGGCCATCGGCGGCGAGTACCTGTCGGCCGCCTCGTTCCTGGGCATCGCCGGGCTCATCCTGTCGTTCGGCGTGGACATGCTCTGGCTGCCCGTCGGCTGGACCGGCGGGTACCTCGTGCTGCTGGTGCTGGTGTCGGCGCCGCTGCGGCGCTCCGGGGCGTACACGCTGCCGGACTTCGCCGAGGCCAGGCTCGAGTCGATGACCGTGCGCCGCACCGCGAGCGTGCTCGTCGTGCTGATCGGCTGGCTCTACCTGATGCCGCAGTTCCAGAGCGCGGGCCTGGTGCTGCGTACGATCACAGGCGCGCCCGTGTGGGTCGGCGGGCTCCTGGTCGCGGTCGTCGTGGCGGTGAACGTGCTGTCCGGCGGCATGCGGTCGATCACGTTCGTGCAGGCGTTCCAGTACTGGCTCAAGCTGACGGCGCTGGCCGTGCCGCTGGTGTTCCTGATGATGGCGTGGAAGGCGGACGGAGCGCCCCCGGTGAGCGTCCAGGACGCCGCCACCTGGCAGGTGCCGCTGTCCGGCGGCAAGGAGTACGGGCTGTACTCGACGTACTCGCTGATCCTGGCCACGTTCCTCGGCACCATGGGGCTGCCGCACGTGCTGGTGCGGTTCTACACCAACCCGGACGGCCGGGCCGCGCGCCGCACCACGCTGGTCGTGCTGACCCTGCTCGGGGCCTTCTACCTGCTGCCCGCCGTCTACGGCTGGCTCGGCCGGCTCTACGCGCCCGACGTGATCGGGGCCGACACGGTCGTGCTGACGCTGCCCGCGCGGATGGTCGGCGGGACGCTGGGCGACGTGCTGACGGCGCTGGTCACGGCGGGGGCGTTCGCCGCGTTCCTGTCCACCTCGTCGGGGCTGACCGTGTCCGTGGCGGGGGTGATCGCGCAGGACCTGCTCAAGGGCGGGGTGCGCTCGTTCCGGATCGCCACGCTGATGGCGGTGGTGGTGCCGCTGGTCCTGGCGCTCTGGGCGCGGGCCCTGCCGGTGGCGGACGTGGTGGGGCTGGCGTTCGCGGTGGCGGCCTCGTCGTTCTGCCCGCTGCTGGTGCTGGGCATCTGGTGGCGTCGCCTCTCGACCACGGGCGCGCTGGCCGGGCTGTTCGTGGGCGGGGGGCTGGCGTGCGCGGCGGTGCTCGTCACGATCGTCGCCGGTCCCCACGACGGGGCCGCGGGGGCCCTGCTCGCCCAGCCGGCGGCGTGGACGGTGCCGATCGCGTTCGCGGTGATGGTGTCGGTGTCGTTCCTGACGCCGCACCGGGTGCCGGCGGGGGTCGCCAGGACCATGGTGCGGCTGCACGCGCCTGAGGACCTCGACCTGGACCGCGGCGACTGGCGGCCCCGCTCGTCCTAGCGGGCCGGCGGCTACTTCACGGTGACGTCGAAGACGGCCTCGCCCGACTGCTGTCTGCTCTCCTCATTGGGCGGCGTCGTGGACTGGCCGCACCGCCAGCAGTCGCGCAGCCTGATCTGCGTCGCGCCCGGGCGCTTGCTGTTGAACACGAAGTACGTCGTGCCGCCGGCCCCGACCCCCTCGCCCTTGTGCTTGCTCTCCTCGCTGATGAACGAGGCCACCTTCGGGTCCGGGACCGCGACCAGGTCCCAGTTGTCGCCCACCGACGGGTTGTCGGCGACGGCCAGCGAGAAGCGCTGCCCGGAGCGCAGCTCGACGCGTACGGTCGAGCCCTTGGCGCCCTTGACCACTGTGCCGAGATTGCTCACCGCTGAGCCTCCGCCGCACCCCGCCACCAGCAGGACGGCCAGCAGGACAGCCGGCATGGCGGCGGGGACGCCCGTTCGACGCATCATTCCGGCAGGCTATCGGCCCCCGCCGACGCCCTTTACCGGGACCTGCGGCGGCGGTCGCGCATCATGCTCCGGACGGCGAAGGCCACCGCGGCGCCCCCGGCGGCGATGAGCAGCACGGGCCGCTTCCTCGCCGCCTGTGCCGCGTCCCTGACCTGGCGCGGCGTGCTCTCGCGCACCTTGCCCCTGACGGACCCGGCCGCGTGGCTCGCGCGGGCCTTCACGTCGGCCTTGGCGGCCAGGGCGCTGACGGTGTCGCCCAGCTCCCGCCGGGTCTCCTCGATGTCCCTGCGTACGTCAGGCTCTTCCCTGTGGCGCACCCCGTGGAGCGGGGACGACTGGTCGTGGAGCGACCCGCGTGGTGTGGGCACCGTCTCCTCCTCGGCTCGCTGGCTCTCGGCGGCCTCCGCCCGTTCGTCGCGGACGGGGGGTTCGGGAATGAATGTCTCGTGCTCCGCACGGGCCTCCTCCGCGTGCCGGGCGTTCTCCGCCGCGCCCGGCCTGGTCGGAGGCACGTTGATGGACTCGCGTTCGGTCGGCGTGCCCACGGTCGCCCTGCGGGCGCCGACGTTGCCCGCGTGTTGCTCGCTGTATCCGGGGTCGGTCTCGCTCATCGCCGTGCCCTCTCCTTGACCATGTCGATGTCGGCCTTGACGCTCGCGAGAGTCTCTGACGGGACGGGTGGGCCGACTCGTTTCACCTGGGTCCGGCCGGTCAGGCCGAGCATCGCGGCGATGAGGAACAGCGCTCCCGCCACGATGGCGGCGGCCGCCCAGCCGGGCAGCACCAGGGCGAGGAGCAGGATGACGGCGGCAACGAGCGCGGCACCGCCGAAGAACGCGGCCATCCCCGCCGCGCCGAACAGACCCGCACCGAACCCCGCGCGCTTGCCTTTTTCCGCCAGCTCCATCCTCGCCAGGCGGAACTCGTCTCTCACGAGCCTTGAGACCTGCTCGGAGAGGTCGTTGACCAGCTTGTGGGTGTCGTTCACGACGTTCGCCTCCTCCGTGAGGAAGGCGACTACCCAGCCAAGCGGCCTTCTATCACCGGGCCCTTACCGCTTGGCGACCTTGAGCAGGAACCCCAGCGCCGACAGCACGGGGTCTTTCTGCACCTCGCACCAGTTGTCGGGCTGCTTCGGCCTGCTCCACGGAGACGGGAGCTCGCAGGAGGGAGCCTGGGGCTTGGGCCGCTCACACCACGATCCGGGAGGGTTCATACCAAACATTCTACAACTTCAGGTATGGCTTATATAAGCCTTCCCGCAGATGAGGTGGGTCAGCGCGGCCACGCCCCGGTAGGGGTCGGTCCTGCCCGCCCGCTCCTCCGCCGCCAGCAGGTCGTCGAGGTCGTCGGGGATGGGCGTGTCGTCGGGCACGGCGTCGCAGAACACGCGTACGCCGTACCACTCTTGTACCTCGAGTCCGTGTACGGCCAGCCGCCGCGTGAGCTCGCCGAGCCGGTCGGCCCTGGCGGCGACGCCGAGCCTGTTGACGTAACCGGTGCCCTCGAACGCCTGCAACGCCCCCGTCCAGTCGCCCATGAGCCCGGGTCGCAGGGCGAGGGCGTCGCCGTTCCGCACGAGGAGCGAGAGGATGCCTCCGGGGGCGAGCAGGCGGGCCAGGTCGGCGAGGAGCGGGTCGGGGTCGTCGAAGTACATCAGCACGCCGTGGCAGAGGACCGCGTCGAAGCTGCCCGGCTCGAACAGCTCCCCCAGCCGCTCGGCCTCCGCCTGGACCGTACGGACCGCCATGCCCGGCTGGATCCCGGCCTCCAGGAGGCGAAGGAGGTCGCGGGAGGCGTCGAGCGCGACGACGTGATGGCCTCTGGCGGCCATCCTGAGCGCCTGCGTGCCCTGGCCCGACCCCACGTCGAGCACGTGACAGGGGGCCTTGGGCAGGTGCTCGGCGAGCTGGCGGGTGACGAGGTCCTGCCTGATGACGTCGCGCAGCTTCCCCAGCTTCGCGCGCCACTTGTCCTCCGCCCCCGAAAACCTCATGTCAGGATCCTAAGCTCTCCCGATCTTCCTGGCGGGCGGGCGCGGGGGCCATGCGGGTTCGATCTTCCGTTCCGGGCGGTAACCTGCCGAGGTGCTGGTACACGGGGTCTGGTCGGCTGAAGGGCTCGCCTTCTGGGCGGAGACGGCCGGCGCCGTGCCCGCGGCGAGCCGGCGGCGTCCCACGGAGGCCGAGAGCGTGCCCCATCCGTTCGCCGCTCCCGCGGACGGCGTCGCCGCCGAGCTGGTCCTCGACGAGCCGCCGTCACGGACGCTGGAGCTGCTCCTGCCCGGCTCGGCCAAGGAGCCGCTGCCCTCGCCGGAGACCGGGCGGCTGGCCGAGGTGACGCGCCCGCGGCTGCGCCTCTGGCAGGTTCCCGCGGTCGTCCCGCCGGTCTCGCAGGCGCTGCACGTCCTGGCCGAGCACACCGGCACCGCGACCATGCGCCACTGGGCCGCCGTCGCCGCCTTCGCCCATGACCTGGTACGCCGGGGCCGCGTCATCCCGCAGCTCATCCCCGGCGCGACCGCCCCCGAGCCGGAGCCCGAGCCCGAGCCCGGCGATTCCATGGCCATGTGGGCGGTTCCGCGGGCCGGCGCCCGGGCCGGGTGGCGGCCGGTGGTGACCGGGGCCGACGCCGGATACTTCCGGGAGCTGGCGCTGGCCATGCCGCCCGCCTGCCGCACCTCCCGCACCGAGCGGCCGTCCGCGGACGTCCTGCGGGAGGCCCTCGAAGCGTTCACCGACACGCTCGTCCGGCAGGCGCTCACCGAGCCCCTGGTCGTCACACCCAGGACGCTCCACGAGCGCTGGCTGGCCGCCCTGACCGGCGACGTGCCGGACTGCCCCGACGTCCCGGACCTGCGCCGGGAGCTGGAGAAGTGGCGTGACTCGGTCGAGTCGGCCGAGGGCGCGACCAGGGTCTGCTTCCGCCTGCTGGAGCCCGCCGACACCGACGACTGGCGGGTCGAGCTGGCGTTGCAGGCCGCCGACGACCCCAGTCTCTACGTCCCCGCCGCCCACGTCTGGAGCGGCGAGAAGGTGGCCGGGCTGCCGGGCGTTCCCGAGAGGGAGCTGCTCGCCGGGCTGGGCCGGGCCGTCCGGCTCTATCCCGAGCTGGACCACGCCCTGCGCGGGCCCAGGCCGAGCGAGCTGGCGCTGGACACGGCGGGCGCGTTCGGGTTCCTGAGGCAGGCGGCGCCGCTGCTGCAGGCGGCCGGGTTCGGGGTGCAGCTGCCGCGCTGGGCCGGGCGTACGAAGCTGGGGCTGAAGCTGACCACCAGGGCCAAGGCGCAGACGGCGGCCACCGGCCAGGGGTTCGGGATGCGGGAGCTGGTCGACTTCCGCGTCGAGCTGGCGGTGGGCGGCGAGACGATCAGCGAGGCGGAGCTGGCCGAGCTGGCCCGGCTGAAGGTGCCGCTGGTCAGGGTGCGCGGCCAGTGGGTGGAGCTGGACGACCGGCAGCTCAAGGCCGCGCTCAGAGCCGTGGCGGGCTCCCGCACGGGCGAGGCGACCGCCTCGGACATGCTGCGCCACATCGTCGGCACCGATCTCTGGGGCGATGACGAGCTGCCGCTGGTGGCGGTCGACGCCGACGGCGTGCTCGGCGAGCTGCTGTCCGGCCAGGCCGAGCGGCGGCTCGTGCCCATCACGACCCCGGCCGGGCTGGACGCCACGCTCAGGCCCTACCAGGAGCGCGGCCTGGCGTGGCTGAGCTTCCTGTCGGAGCTGGGCCTGGGCGGCGTGCTGGCCGACGACATGGGGCTGGGCAAGACGGTCACCACGCTGGCCCTGCTCGTCCACGAGCGGGCCGGCACCCCCACGCTGCTCGTCTGCCCCATGTCCCTCGTCGGCAACTGGCAGCGGGAGGCCGCCAGGTTCGCCCCCGGCCTGCGCGTGTACGTGCACCACGGCAGCGGGCGCGACGCCGCCCTGATCCCGGGGGCCGATCTGGTGATCACCACGTACGGCACCGCCCACCGCGACCTGGACGCGCTCAAACAGCACGAGTGGCGCAGGGTCGTGTGCGACGAGGCCCAGGCGATCAAGAACAGCGGCACGCTGCAGGCCCAGGCCGTACGGTCCATCCCGACCGGCACGAGGCTCGCCCTGACGGGCACCCCGGTCGAGAACCACCTGGCCGAGCTCTGGTCGATCATGGAGTTCGCGAACCCGGGGCTGCTGGGGCCGCGTTCCCGGTTCAGGACCCGCTTCCAGGAGCCGATCGAGGCCCGCCAGGACGAGCAGGCCGCTCAGGCGCTCAAGCGGGCGACGGGGCCGTTCATCCTCCGGCGCGTCAAAACCGACAAATCGATTATTTCTGATTTGCCAGAGAAGCTGGAGGTCAAGGAGTGGTGCCCGCTCACCACGGAGCAGGCCACGCTCTACCAGGCGGTCGTGGACGACATGCTGGCCAAGATCGAGGGGAGCGAGGGCATCGAGCGGCGCGGGCTGGTGCTGGCGACCATGGCCAAGCTCAAGCAGGTCTGCAACCACCCGGCCCATCTGCTCAAGGACGGCTCCCGCCTGTCGGGCAGGTCCGGCAAGCTCACCCGCTTGGAGCAGTTGTCAGAAGAAATCCTGGCAGAAGGCGAAAAGGCTCTGCTTTTCACGCAATATGCCGAATTCGGGAGCATGCTCCAGCCGTACCTCGCCCAGCGGCTCGACACCACCGTGCTCTGGCTGCACGGCGGCCTGCCCAAGAAGACCCGCGACCGCCTGGTCGAGCGGTTCCAGCACGACGACGAGCCGATGCTGTTCGTGCTGTCGCTCAAGGCGGCCGGGGTCGGGCTCAACCTGACCGCCGCCAACCACGTCATCCACGTGGACCGCTGGTGGAACCCGGCCGTCGAGGACCAGGCCACCGACCGGGCGTTCCGCATCGGACAGCGCAAGAACGTGCAGGTACGCAAGCTCATCTGCGCGGGCACTCTCGAAGAGCGCGTCGACCAGATGATCGAGCGCAAGAAGGCCCTGGCCGAGCGGGTGGTCGGCACCGGCGAGGACTGGCTGACGGACCTGTCGACCGACGAGCTGCGCGAGGTGTTCAGGCTCACGGCGGAGGGGGTGGGCTGACGATGCCCGACGACAAGCGCGCCTGGTTCGAGGACGCCAGGCCGATCAGGGTCGAGGGCGGCATCAGGGCCCGCACCCAGCGGGGCAGCATCGGCTCCACCTGGTGGTCCAGGCGCTTCATCGACATCCTGGAGCGCATCTGCGACAAGGGCCGCCTCACGCGCGGCCGCGCGTACGCCCGCCAGGGCCAGGTCCTGTCGATCGACCTGTCCCCCGGCAAGGTCAGGGCGTCCGTCCAGGGCTCGCGGCGCCGTCCGTACGAGGTCGTGATCAGGATCGAGGCGTACGGCGAGCAGCGCTGGGCCGCCATCGAGGAGTCGATCGCCGAGCAGGCCGTCTACCGGGCCAAGCTGCTGGCGGGAGAGATGCCGACGGAGATCGAGGAGCTGTTCGCCGCGCTCGGGATCGACCTGTTCCCCCGCGACCTCGACATGGACTGCTCGTGCCCCGACTGGGGCTTCCCGTGCAAGCACCTGTCGGCGGTGCTCTACCTGCTGGCCGAGTCGTTCGACGACGACCCGTTCCTGGTGCTGGCCTGGCGTGGCCGTACCCGGGAGCAGCTGCTCGGGTCGCTGGCGGAGGAGGCGTCCGGGGTGGAGGTGGAGGACGTGCCGTTCGCCGACCGGCTGGCCGACTTCTACGCGCCCGGCGCCACGGCGCACCGGCCCGAACGCCGCCCCACGACGGCCGCCCCGGACCTGCTCCTGCGCGTCTTCCCGCCCCCTGCCGACCTGGCCGGCACCCTCACCCGGGCCTACCAGGCGCTCGCCGACTCCTGACTCGGCACCGGCCGCCGCAAGCGGGTGTGGTCAGCGGTCCTCGAAGGAGTCGGGCACCATCACGCGCACGCCGTTGGGCACCACCCGGAGCCGGATCGGCGTGCGCAGCCGTACCTCGCCGTCCACGTCCGCCGCCATCGGCGGGTCGGTCTCCAGCAGCATCTCGCGCCCCACCACGAACGGCCCGCCGGCGAGGCTGCGCCACCGCCCGGTGGTCGCCCTGATCAGGGTCTCCCCGAGCAGCCGCAGCTTCTTGCCCGAGCCGAGCTGGTAGGCGACCAGCTGGCCGTTGTCGATGCTGATGTCCCTGGCCACCTGCCAGCCGCCGTGGAAGCGGCCGTTGGCGATGTTGAGCTGGTGAGTGAGCAGCTCGTGGCGCTGCCCCTCCACGGTGATGTACGCGCGGAACGGCGTGTGCCCCGGCAGGATGGTCAGCGCGGTCAGCGGGTAGGCGGGACGCCCCACGATGCGCTTGAGCCACGGCTTGACCCTGCCCGCCACCTCGACGGAGACGCCGAAGCTGGCGAGGTTGGCGAACGGCCGGTCGTCGGCCATGCCGAGGTCGATGTCGGCCACCTTGCCGGTGGCGAACACCCTGATCGCCCCGGCCAGGTCGAGCGGGAGGCCGAGGCTTCTGGCGAAGTTGTTGGTGGTGCCGAGCGGCAGCACGCCGAGCGCCACGTCGCGGTGTGCCACGTGGCGCACCGCCGAGGAGAGGGTGCCGTCGCCGCCGCCCACGATGAGCAGGTCGGGCTTGGTGCCCAGGGCCGTGTCAAGCAGCTCGCGCAGCCGCTTGGGGTTGTAGACCGACAGCTCAGCCAGCGGCTCGAACCCGAGGTTGTGGATCTGCTCGATGACCTCGAAGTAGTGGCGGCGGCCCCGGCGCGAGCGAGTGTTGACCACCACTGCCACCTTGCGATCCCTCCGGATCGCCTCGGTGTGCTCGTCCTTGGTGCGCAATTCGCTCATGGACACCAATGGTATGGGCCGCCAGGAGGTCCCGGCGGCCCATGATCACTACTACTTCTTCGGCGGGACGACCTGGACGATGGCGCCCAGGTTGCCCGGCAGCGGACTCACCAGCTTGAACTGCACGCCCAGCGCCTTGCCCTCGTCACCGGGGTTGCCGGTGCCGAGCTTCGAGCCGGCGACCACCTGGCCGTACAGCTCCGTGGCGGGGGTGCCGTCCTGGTGCACCACGCGGGTGGTGTACGCCTGGTCGCCCTTCGACGGCACGACCACCGAGGCGTCGAAGTCACGGTAGTAGAGACTGCCGTTGATGACCTCGAGGCCCGGGTACCAGGTCTTGGCGTCGGTGAAGGCCGGGACGCCCTTCTGCGCGGGCAGGTCCGTGCAGTACGCGCTGAACGGCTCGTCCGCCGCCTCGATGCACTCCTTGAACGGGTACGTCTTGCCGAACCCGAACGCGGCGTTGGACGACTGGACGCGCCCCTGCAGGTTCTTCTGCAGCGTCGGGTCCTTCTCGGCCGCGGTCCCGGTGCGGCGCAGCGGTTCGAAGTGCGAGTCCACGACCAGCAGGCTGCCCTTGGGGCCGAGGCTCGGCGGGAGCCGCAGGTTGTTGGAGAGGTTGTTGTTGGTGAACGTCGAGTCGCGGTACCACACCAGCAGGCCCGGCGCGTTGTAGGCCAGCTTCTGCACCTTCCACGCCCCGTCACGGGAGTAGTCGGTGTCGTAGGTGTACTTCAGACCGTTGTCGAAGCCGTCGAAGTTACGCCACTCGGCCAGGTAGAACCGGGAGATCTCGCGCTCGCCGTTGTTGCGGGTCCAGCCCTGGCCGCTGGTGTTGGTGAAGGTGCCACCAGTGGCCTTCCAGCCGTTGTCGCCGCCCTCGACGTCGTCGCTCCACACGGCCGTGGCGCCGTTGGTGAGCTGGAAGTCGTCGGCGTGCCAGCCGCGCTCCTCGAAGGCGGCGTCGGTGTTGTACGTCAGCCGCAGCTTGACCGTCTTCCCGGCGAACGGCGTCAGGTTGACGTAGTCGTGCCGCCAGCCGCCGCTGTCACCGGTGAGGCCGTACTTCTTGTCGCCGAAGGTCTTGAGGTTCTTGTTCGGGTCCGGGTAGTCGTCAGGCGTGCTGACCTCGTTCCCGGCCTCGTCGAAGACCTTCTGCTGGGCCCAGGTCTGGCCGCCGTCGGTCGAGACCTCGACGAAGCCGAAGTCCCAGTCCTGCTCGATCACGTAGTTGTTCCACATCCACAACTTGAGATCGGTCCCGGCGGGGACGGGCAGGTCGCGCGTCAGCGTGAGGTTGGCCCAGTCCTGGTCCAGGCCGCTCCACCAGGCGTTCGAGCCGCTGTGGGGGTCGATCATCTTCACCGGGGCGGAGGGCACGTTCACCCGGACGCCGTCCTCGGTGAGCCTGGGCGTGCGCGAGGACTGGCCGACCGTGACGAGCCTGGCGGCGTCGCCCGCGTTGAACGTCTTCGGGTTCGCCCAGCCGAGCACCCACTTGTCCCACAGGCCCATGTGGGCCGGCATCGACTGGAAGATGGGGCCGGAGTGGGAGCCGCTGGACATGAGGTCCCAGAAGTCCACGGCCGAGCTGGCCGCGCCCGAGGTGTCGTACAGGTCGGGCAGGCCCAGGTCGTGGCCGTACTCGTGGGCGAAGACGCCGACGCCGGAGTCCTCGGGCTGCACGATGTAGTTGGAGATCTTCTTGTCACTGCCGGGGATCTTGTAGCCGCCGGCGACCGCGCTGGAGTGGGCCCAGATCGCGTACGTGCCCTGGGCGCCGCCGTCGGATGACTTGTCCTTGCCGGCGTGGACCAGCACCAGGTGGTCGACCACGCCGTCGGGCTCGTTGAAGTTGCCGTCGCCGTCGGCGTCGGAGGTGTCCTCGAGGTCGTAGTCGGCCCACGGGAAGTTCGGCTGGGCCTTGGCCAGCGACTGCACGACGTCGATGGGCAGCTGCTGGGCGCCGAGCGGGTTGTCCGGGTGGCCGGACATGTCCTGGGGAGCGCCGCCGCACTTCGCCGCGCCGTAGTAGGCCTCGGAGTGCGGGACCTTGATCCAGCCGACCGCCGACCCGGTGACGGAGTAGGCGCCCTTGGACATCTCCTCGTACATCTTCTTCATCGTGTAGCCGGAGATGTCGATGCCGGCCTTGCCGTCGCGCGGGTCCTTCAGGTCGGGGCGCACGCGCTCGGTGATGCCCTTGTCGGTGTAGAGCATCTTGTTGAAGTGCTCGGTGCTGAAGTCCTTGACCCAGAAGGAGTTGTTGTCCTTGTGCGGCAGCGTGGCCGGGTCGGGGATGTTGTTGTGCAGGGGACCGTTCTTGAGCGTCCCGGCCGGCTCGACCACGCAGTCGTCGGGTGCGCTGTTGACGGTGCGCAGCCGGTTGAAGCCCGAGAAGTCGTCGTTGGCCTGGTCGTTGAACTCGACGAGGATCGTCAGGAGTTTGGCCGTGCGGGTCTGCTTGGAGTTCTTGAAAATCCATTCAGCGGGGTTGCGGCCGGTCTTGATGGCCTGGTTCTCGCGGGCGGCGAGAATGCGACCGGCTGCCGGATTCCCGCTGGTGAACTTCCTGTCGAACTTCTGCGCCGGGGTCAGCGAGCGCTGCTTGCCGTCGTTGACCGAGGGCTCCTGCGGGTCCTTCTCGACCGCGGGCGGAGCGTAATTGATGTAGTAGTCCGCGGCCGTGGGCTCGTAGTCGGCGGCTGACGCCGCTTGAGCCGTAGGCACGGACAGGGCGGCGCCGAGAAGGGCGACCGCCGGGAAAGCTGCTAATAAGCGCTTCGTGCTGGGCACCAGTTACCCTCTCTGCCCGGGGTCACCGGGCGCATGGCCATAAGGGAGTGCAATGCCGGACGCTAGAGGGTAAGTCAACGAAACGTAAAGTACGTTGTTGAAACGTGATCAAAGGGGGACATTTGGTGCATGGTTCGCGCCGCGCCTCAGAACAGTATTAGCCCGGCCGTTATCGCGCCCACGACCGCGCCCCCGTAGCAGATCACCGCTATAACCAGGTCGAACCTGGCGATGCCGAGCAGTTCCTCGCTGGTGAACCGGATGCGGTGCGCGGCGTGGAAAAGACAGAGCACGACGACCGCCAGGAGCGCGAGCCGCACCAGCACGTTGTCGGCCAGCGCGCGCAGGTGCTCGGCCGTCGGCCAGTCCACCACGCCGAGCGGCATGAGCACCCCGAAGAGCAGCACGAGCACCGGCAGCAGGAGCGCCGCCACCACTCCCCCACCGCTGAAGAGCAGCCACAGGTACGGCTCCAGGGTGCGTCTCATGGCGACCTCAGGATGAAGTAGGCGATCAGCACGGAGAGCACCACCCAGGCCGAGTGGTTGCCGCCCTGGATCATCCAGGCGGGCACCCGCCAGCCGTCCAGCCGGACGACGGTGGCCTTGGGGGCGAGGTTGAGGAACGTGATCGTGTGGAGGACGGTCGCGGCCAGGGCGAGCACGTTGATCGCGATCATCCACGGCCGGCCGGCCAGCGCGCCGAACTCCTGGAGGCTCCCGGTGCGCACGGCGTCGACGAACATCAGCAGGAAGACGATCGTCCAGGCCACGAAGACGCTGGTCAGCTCGCGCAGCACGAAGAAGGCGCAGTGACGGGTGCGGGCGAACCACAGGTTGTCGCGCGGCGGCCGGTACGCGCCCGTCATCGCCTGCTCCACGGCAGGACGGAGCGCAGGGCGGCGGTCAGCTTGTAGCGCTGGATGGCCTCGGCCGGGTCCACGTGCTTGGGGCAGACCCGCGTGCACTCGCCGACGAACGTGCACCCCCACACGGCGTCCTCCTGGTTCAGCACGTCGAACCGGTCGCCCATGTCGCGCGAGTCCAGGTTGTAGCGCTGGGCGAGCGCGATGGCGGCCGGGCCGAGGAAGTCGGGGTCGAGCACGTAGACGGGGCAGGCCGAGTAGCAGAGCAGGCAGTTGATGCACATGCTGTACTGCTTGTACGCGTCCAGCTGCTCGGGCGTCTGGGCGTACTCGGTGGTCAGCGGCAGCTCCTCGCCCTCTCTGACCAGCCACGGCCGCGTGGACGACAGCTTGGCGAGGAACCCGTCGATGTCCACGACCAGGTCCCTGATCACCGGGAAGCCTTTCAGCGGCTCGATCCTGATCGGGCCCTCGCCGTACTCGGTGAGGAAGGTGCCGCAGGTCAGCCTGGGCTCGCCGTTGACGGTCATGCCGCAGGAGCCGCACACGCCCATCCGGCACGACCAGCGGTACGACAGGCTGCCGTCGAGCTGGTCCTTGATGTGGTTGAGCCCGTCGAGCACCGCCCAGTCAGGCATGAGCGGCACGTCGTACCCCTGGAACACCGGCTCGTCGTCCTCGCCGGGCCGGTAGCGGGCGACCTCCATCCTGATCGTCCGCGTAGCCGTTTCCTTGGTCTCAGTCACGGCCGTACACCCTTTCTCCCGGAGGCCAGCGGGTGATCGTCACGGGCAGCAGCCCGACGGACGGGGTGCCGTCGGGCGCGCGGTGCACCAGCGAGTGCGCGAGGTAGGCGTCGTCGTCCCTGGCGGGGTAGTCGGTGCGCTGGTGCGCGCCGCGCGACTCCTGCCTGTTCAGCGCGCAGGCCACGATCGTCTGCGCGACCTCCAGCATCGTGTGCAGCTCCTGCAGGTTGATCAGCTCGGTGTTGAACGCGGTGCTCGTGTCGTCGATCCGCACCTCCTCGGCGCGCTCGCGCAGCTCCGCGAGCGTGTCGACGGCCTTGGTGAGCACGTCGCCCGTGCGGTAGATACCGGCCGCCCCCTCCAGCGTGTGCTGCATCTCCTCGCGCAGGTCGGCGATCCGCTCACCGGTGCTGCTGCCCTCCCGCCCGCGTTCCAACCGCCGCCGCTCGTCGTCCCCCTGGGTCCGTACGGCCGCCGCCTCGCCGTCCCGGTGCGACCTCGCGAACTCGGCGGCCGCGATGCCCGCGCGGCGGCCGAAGACCAGGCACTCCGGCAGCGAGTTGGAGCCGAGCCGGTTGGCGCCGTTGATGCTCACGCAGGCGGTCTCCCCCGCCGCGAACAGCCCGGCGATCGGGGTGGCGCCGTCGATGTCGGTGTGGACGCCGCCCATCATGTAGTGCACGACCGGGCGTACCGGGATGAGGTCGGTGGCCGGGTCGAGGTTCTGGTAGCTCCTGCAGAGCTCGCGCACGAACGGGATGCGGGCGTCGATCTTGTCCTCGCCCAGGTGGCGCAGGTCGAGGTAGACGACCGGCCCGTACGGCGTGTCCACGGTGCGGCCCAGCTGCTGCTCGTGCACGAACGCCTGGGAGAGCCGGTCGCGCGGGCCCAGCTCCATGCTGCGCAGCTTGGGCGTGGGCGTGGGCTTGCCGAGGTCGTAGTCCTGCAGGTAGCGGTAGCCGTCCTTGTTGATCAGCCAGCCGCCCTCCGCCCTGGCCGCCTCGGTGATGAGGATGCCGGTGAACGGCAGGCCGGTCGGGTGGTACTGGACGAACTCCATGTCCTTGAGCGGCGCTCCCGCCCGGTAGGCCAGGGCCATGCCGTCGCCGGTCTTGATGGCGGCGTTCGTGGTGAAGGGGAAGACGCGGCCGCACCCGCCGGTGGCCAGGATGACGGTCCTGGCCGCGATGGTCTCGATGCGGCCGGTCCTGATCTCGACGGCCACGACGCCGTGGACGCGGCCGTCGTCGACGACGAGCTTGGTGACGTACCACTCGTCGTACCTGATGACGTCCTGATATTTCAGGGATGTCTGGAACAGGGTGTGCAGGAGATGGAAGCCCGTCTTGTCGGCGGCGTACCAGGTGCGCATCTTCTTCATGCCGCCGAACGGGCGGACCGCGACGCGGCCGTCGCTCTCCCGGCTCCAGGGGCAGCCCCAGTGCTCGAGCTGGATCAGCTCCTTGGGTGCCTCGGCCACGAACGCCTCGACCGCGTCCTGGTCGCAGAGCCAGTCACCGCCGGAGATCGTGTCGTAGCAGTGCTCGTCGAGCGTGTCGCCGATGCCGATCACCCCGGCGGCGCCGCCTTCGGCGGAGACCGTGTGGCTGCGCATCGGGTAGACCTTCGAGACGACCGCCACTGCGAGCGGAGGGCCCCCGGCTTTGACAGCCTCGGCGACCGCGATGGCCGCCCGCAGGCCCGCTCCGCCTCCTCCGACGATGAGCACATCGATCATTTACGTCACTTCCCGTGGTCCGGTTGCACCGGGTCCTTCACCCGCTTGCCGTCGTGCCGGATGGCGGACAGGTGGATGCTGCCGTCGTGGTATTCGTGCCGGATCCTCCGGCAGCCGCAGTCGAAGAGCTGGTCACGGATCACCAGGCCGTAGCCGTCGTCGTCGACGAGGCGCTCACCGCCCGACTTCTTCCCGCAGGGGGCCAGCTCGGGGGTGAAAGGGATTTTCATGCCTGTCATCGCCGATCTCCCTAGATAGGCGAATTTCCTGATCAGTCGAGGTCTTCCTCGGCGGTCCTGTCCGGCTCGACCTCGGGGGCCTCCTCCCGCTCCACGACGGGTGGCCGCTCGGCCTGCTCACGGGGATAGTGCAGGTCGAAGGCGGGCCGCTCGGAGCGGATCGGCGGCATGCTGGTGAAGTTGTGGCGCGGCGGCGGGCACGAGGTGGCCCACTCGAGGGAGTTGCAGTAGCCCCAGGGATCGTCGAGCGTGACCTTGGGCGCGTGTCTGGCCGTCTTCCAGACGTTGTAGAGGAACGGCAGCGTCGAGGCCCCGAGGAGGAACGCCCCGGCGGAGGAGATCTCGTTGAGCGTCGTGAACCCGTCGGCCGGGCTGTAGTCGGCGTACCGCCTGGGCATGCCCAGCTGGCCGAGCCAGTGCTGCACCAGGAACGTGGTGTGGAAGCCGATGAACAGCGTCCAGAAGTGCACCTTGCCGAGGCGGTCGTCGAGCATCCTGCCGGTCATCTTCGGCCACCAGAAGTAGAAACCGGAGAACATGGCGAACACGACCGTGCCGAAGACGACGTAGTGGAAGTGGGCGACCACGAAGTACGTGTCGCTGATGTGGAAGTCGAGCGGCGGCGAGGCCAGGATGATCCCGGTGAGCCCGCCGAGCAGGAACGTCACCAGGAACCCGACCGCGAAGAGCATCGGCGTCTGGAAGCTCAGATGGCCCCGCCACATGGTGCCGATCCAGTTGAAGAACTTCACCCCGGTCGGCACCGCGATGAGGAACGTCATGAACGAGAAGAAGGGCAGCAGCACCTGGCCCGTCGCGAACATGTGGTGCGCCCACACGGTCATCGACAGCCCGGCGATGGCGATGGTCGCGCCGACCAGCCCCAGGTAGCCGAAGAGCGGCTTGCGGCTGAACACCGGGACCACCTCGGAGATGATCCCGAAGAACGGCAGCGCGATGATGTAGACCTCGGGATGCCCGAAGAACCAGAACAGGTGCTGCCAGAGCATCGGGCCCCCGTTGGCCGAGTCGAACACCTGGGTGCCGAGCTTGCGGTCCGCCTCCAGCACGAGCAGCGCCGCCGCGAGCACGGGGAACGCCATCAGCACGAGCATGCTGGTCAGCAGCACGTTCCAGGTGAACAGCGGCATCCTGAACATCGTCATGCCGGGCGCCCGCATGCCGATGATCGTGGTGATGAAGTTGACCGCGCCGAGGATCGTGCCCAGACCGGACAGGGCCAGGCCCATGATCCACAGGTCTCCGCCCATCTGCGGCGAGTACATGGCCGTCGACAGCGGCGTGTAGGCGAACCAGCCGAAGTCGGCCGCCCCGCCCGGCGTGAGGAACCCCGCGACCACCATCAGCCCGCCGAACAGGAACAGCCAGTACGCCACCGCGTTCAGCCGCGGGAAGGCGACGTCCGGCGCGCCGATCTGCAGCGGCATGACCACGTTGGCGAACCCCGCGAACAGCGGCGTGGCGAACAGCAGCAGCATCACCGTGCCGTGGATGGTGAAGAGCTGGTTGTACTGCTGCTGGCTGACCAGCTGCATCCCGGGGGCGACGAGCTCGGCCCTGATGAACATGGCCATGGCGCCCGCCACGAGGAAGAACCCGAACGAGGTGATCAGGTAGAGGTACCCGATGACCTTGTGATCGGTCGTCGACATCCAGGAGGCGATGACGGTCCCGGTGCGGCGGCGCCTGACCTGTTCGAACGAGGTCTCCCGAACAGTCGTCACGGCTGCTCCCTCCTGCGCGGAGTGCTACCTGCGACGGACCGCCGGAGGCGGCCCGGACTGCCCCGATCTACCCATTGCACGCCAAGCAGCGCCGCTGGGGAAGACGTTCTTTACCATTTCGCCCGGAAGCTTTGACGGGGCGACTCAACATGCGGCTCACACCCGACGTCCCACATTGCGGATATTTACCGGCTCACCTGGTGGCTTCTTCTATCCTTCGTAGCCGGACCGACTATGGAGGAGATCTCGTGACCGCTCAGGCTGACTACTCCGCCCTCGTCCAGCGAGGGCTCTCGCTCGACCTCACCAGGGGCAAGCCGTCGCCGCGCCAGCTCGATCTCTCCAACGACCTGCTCAAGCTGCCCGCGTCGTACCGGGCGGCCGACGGGACGGACGGCCGCAACTACGGCAACCTGCAGGGCCTGGCCGAGCTGCGCGAGCTGTTCGCCCCGCTGGTGCAGGTGCCCGCCGAGCGGCTCGTCGTCGGAGGCAACTCCAGCCTGGCCCTGATGCACGACACGATCGTGCACGCGCTGCTCACCCCGGTGCCGGGCGCCACGCGGCGGTGGGTGGAGGAGCCGGAGATCACGTTCCTGTGCCCCGTTCCCGGATATGACCGGCACTTCACGATCACCGAGCGGTTCGGGATCAAGATGGTGCCCGTCCCGATGAACGCCGACGGCCCCGACATGGACGTGGTCGAGCGCCTGGTGGCCGCCGACGCGAGCGTCAAGGGCATCTGGTGCGTGCCGAAGTACAGCAACCCGTCCGGCGTCACCTACAGCGACGAGACGGTGCGCAGGCTGGCCGCCATGCCGACCGCCGCCCCCGACTTCCGGATCTTCTGGGACAACGCCTACGCGGTGCACCACCTCACGGACACCCCGGACGAGCTGGCCGACCTGCCGGCGCTCGCCGCCGAGCACGGCAACGCCGACCGCGTGTTCGTCTACGCCTCCACCTCCAAGGTGACGCTGGCGGGCTCCGGCGTGTCGTTCTTCGGCTCCTCGCCGGCGAACGTCGAGTGGTTCCTGCACAACACCTCCAAGCAGTCCATCGGCCCGGACAAGATCAACCAGCTCCGTCACATCGAGTTCCTGCGTGACCCGGCGGGCGTGGCCGCCCACATGAAGCGGCACGCGGAGCTGATCGGACCGAAGTTCGAGCTGGTCGACAAGGTGCTGACCGAGCGGCTCGGCGACCTCGGCACCTGGACGAGCCCCAAGGGCGGCTACTTCATCAGCCTGGAGGTGCCGCACGCCGCCGAGGTGGTGGCCAAGGCGAAGGCCGCGGGCATCGCGCTGACGCCCGCGGGCGCGACGCACCCGTACGGCAAGGACCCCGACAACCGCACGATCAGGCTCGCGCCCACCTTCCCCGAGCTGGACGAGCTGGAGCAGGCCATCGAGGGCCTGGCCGTCTGCGTCCGCCTGGTGGCGGAGGAAGGGCTGATCAGCGGCCGTTGCCCCTGAAGCCGAAGATGTACTCGCGCGTCTCGCTCGGATGGAACGAGACGCCGACCCCCGGCTCGAACACGACGTTGTCGCGGGAGCAGTAACGCAGGCCCTCCCAGACGGCGAGGGCCTTCTCCCTGGCCGGGGCCTCGAGGGTGTCGCGCTTGCGGGCGCCGTACGAGCCGAGCACGTTCAGCAGCCCGAACCCCCAGAACAGGCCCGTCAGGCAGAACGGGGCGAGCAGCACCTCGCCCCACTTGGGGTCCTGGCCCATCGCGATGACCAGCGACACGACGAGGTGCACCAGGGCCGCCACGCCCAGCATGATGTAGCCCTGGTTCCTGGCCCAAGGGGTGTAGTGGCGGCTGGGGAACGACAACCAGACCGCGAGCTGCGTACGGCTCATGACGTGCTTCGACGCGCCGAGAGCCGCCCTGGCGGGCAGATCGGCGACCTCGCGGGTGCCTGGCAACCTGACTCTGCCGATCTTGTACGTGGTCCCGGCCGCGACCGCTCCGGGGACCGCAATGATCTGGTCAGTTTCCGAACACACCGGGCACCTGACTTCCACCCGGGCAGTCTGGCCTTAAGTCACGACCTGCGCAAACTGTCGGGCGCGCCACCCCGTGGATAAAGGTGATTTGCCCCTAGAGTGCATGATGTGAGATCGATTGACGCATTGGTGAGCTCTCTGCCCGAAGCCCGCGTCGTCACCGACCCGGACGTGATCGACTCCTATGCCCGCGACCGTACGTTCCTGGAGCCCGGCAAGCCGCTCGGCGTGGTGCTGGCCGCCTCCCGCGAGGACGTGGTGACGACGATGAAGTGGGCCACCGAGCACCGGGTGCCGGTCGTGCCGCGCGGCGGGGGCACCGGCCTGGCGGGCGCGTCCGTCGCCGGTGACGGGTCGGTCATCCTCTCGCTGGCCAGGATGAACGCGATCAGGGAGCTCTCCCCCGCCGACGAGATCGCCGTCGTCGAGCCGGGCGTCATCACCGCCGACCTGGACAAGGCCGCCAGGGAGCACGGGCTCATGTACGCGCCCGACCCGTCGTCGTACGAGATCTCCACGATCGGCGGCAACCTGGCCACGAACGCGGGCGGGCTGCGGTGCGTGAAGTACGGCGTGACCAGGGACTCGGCGCTGGGCCTCGAGGTCGTGCTGGCGGACGGCCGCGTCATGGACACCGGCCGGCGCACGATGAAGGGCGTCACGGGCTACGACCTGACCGGGCTCTTCGTCGGCTCGGAAGGCACGCTGGGCGTCATCACGGCGGCCACCGTGCGCCTGCGCCGGGCGCCCGCCGCGCCGCCGGCCACGTTCGCCGCCGAGTTCGGCTCGCTCAGGGACGCGGGCGCGGCCGTCTCGGCGATCATGGCGGCGGGCTGCCAGCCCTCGCTCATGGAGCTGCTCGACCGGGCCACTCTCGAGGCCTTCGACGACTGGCGCAACATCGGGCTGGAGCCGGCCACGCAGGCCATGCTGATCGGCCAGTCCGACGCCACCGACAGCCAGGCCGCGGTCGAGCGCATGGAGCGGCTCTGCATGGAGAACGGCGCCTCGTTCGTGGCGGTCTCCTCCAGCCCGCAGGAGGCCGAGGAGCTGATCGCGCTGCGCCGGCTGGCGTACCAGGCCAAGGAGCGGCTCGGGGCCTGCCTGGTGGAGGACGTGTGCGTGCCGCGGTCCGTACTGCCCGACATGATCACCGCCATCGAGGCGACGGCCGCCCGGCACGACGTGAAGATCTGCACGGTCGCGCACGCCGGCGACGGGAACCTGCACCCCGTCTTCATCTTCGACCGCGGGACCGTGGAGCCGCCCGCGGAGGTGTGGGCGGCGGCGGACGAGATCTTCACGCACGCGCTCGCGCTCGGGGGCACGCTGACCGGGGAGCACGGCGTGGGCCTGCTCAAACGGCGCTGGCTGGCGCTGGAGTCCGGCCCGGTGGTCACGGAGATTCAGCAGGGCATCAAGGCGGTCTTCGACCCTCTGGGCATCCTCAATCCCGGCAAGGCGATCTGGCCGGACACCTCGGGCACCTTGACCAACCCGTGACTTTGGGGGCGGATGCGCGCACGTACCTGCGGTGAAGGATGAACCACTGCCTGACATTCTGCGTCAAAACATGAAACTTCTGGCAGGTCCGGCAGACGCCCCAACCTTCACGCTGGTAGCGTCTTGCCTCATCGATTTGGGGTTGTAATGGGGGTCGACGTGAATCAGTTCCAGCCGTTGGCGGCGGACGATCCGCGGCGGCTGGGGACGTATGACATCGTCGCCCGGCTCGGCGAGGGCGGTCAGGGCGTTGTCTATCTGGGCAAAGGCGAGTCCGGAGACCAGGTAGCGGTCAAGCTCCTGCACCAGTCCCTCGTGGCCGACGCCGACGCCAGGACACGGTTCCTGCGCGAAGTGGCGGTGGCGCAGCGGGTGGCCAGGTTCTGCACCGCTCCGGTGCTCCACGCCGACCTGGAGGGCAGCAAGCCCTACATCGTGAGCGAGTACGTCCCGGGACCGTCACTGCGTGAGATGGTCGTCAACGAGGGGCCGCGGCGCGGCGCCGCGCTCGAACGGCTCGCGATCAGCACCGCCACCGCGCTCGCGGCCATCCACCGCGCCGGGATCCTGCACCGGGACTTCAAGCCCGCCAACGTGCTCATGGGTCCCGAGGGTCCCGTTGTGATCGACTTCGGCATCGCCCGCGCCCTTGACTCCCCTGGCGCGACCGCCACGGGGATGGCCATGGGCACGCCCTCGTACCTGGCGCCCGAGCAGCTCAGCGGTGGCGCGGTGTCCGAGGCGGCCGACGTGTTCGCGTGGGGCGTCACGATGGTGTTCGCGGCGACGGGCAAGCCCGCCTTCGGCGCCGACTCCATCCCCGTGGTGATGAACCGGATCCTGAACGAGGAGCCGCAGCTCGGGGGGATGGAGGGCGTGCTGGCCGAGCTGGTGGCCGCCTGCCTGTCGAAGGACCCGACGCAGCGGCCCAGCGCGGACGAGCTCATCGTCCGCCTCACCGGCCAGCCGGCCCCGAAGTCGGCCATCGAGCCGGTGACCGGCCAGCAGCTCACCGCCGCCGCCCCCAGTGGACAGGCGGGCGGACAGGCGGGCCCGGAGGGCGGCAAGCCCGCACAGGGCGGCGACCTCTATCCCGGTCCCTGGACCCAGCCGGTTCCTTCCGCGGGCGGTCCCGTCCAGGGCGGCTCGGATGCGGTGCCTCAGACGGGCGCGTTCGCCCACCACGTGGCGGCCGCCCAGGGTGCTCCCGCCCAAGGTGTGCCCGCACACGGCGGTCCCGCGCAGGCGGCATCGCCCATGGGCGGCGCGCAGGCGGGCGGACCGCAGGCGGGGATGCCCGGCAACGGCCCCCAGGCGCTGGCCGGAGCCGCCGCGCCGCACGGAGCCCCGCAGCCACCTCAGACTCCTCACGGCGCTCCTCAGACGCCTCAGGGCGCCCCTCACGGCGGCCACCTGGGTGCGGCGGCCGCGTCCGGCATGCCGCCTCACGGCCCCGGCATGCCCCAGGGCCAGTCCCCCTTCAAGGGGCAGGCAGGCACCCCGAACGGACCCGGCAGGCCCGGCGGCCCCACCGGCCCGACCCGCTCTGCCGGTGCCGCGCCCACGAAGCAGCGCCGCACTCTGATGCTCTCCCTGTCCGGAGCCGCGGCCGCCGCCCTCCTGGTGGTCGTCGGCGCCGTGGTGGTCCAGGCGAAGAGCAACCCGAAGGTCCCGGTGGTGGCCGTGGGCAACTCCGCCAACCAGTCCGACGGCGACGGCTCGGGCGCGGGCCAGCCCGTCGACCCCCCGTCCACGGATCAGACCCCGCCCCCGTCGGTCCCCACGGACACGGCGGCCCCGGTGCCCACCTTGGACGTGGACCAGCCCACGAAGGACCCCAAGACCACCAAGCCGAAGCAGCACACCGAGGAGCCTGTCTCCCAGGTCCCGAACCCGGTCACGCAGCATCCCACCTCCCAGCCCACGACGGCCCGGCCGGAGCCCAAGAAGACCCCGACCAAGAAGAAGACGAAAGCGCCGACCGTGGTCGACCCTCAGAGCGTGGACCAGGGAGGTCAGTCGGAGACTGATCCTTCCTCGAGCGTGTCCACCGCTCCCCAACCGACCGCCAAGCCCACCAGCAAGAACACCGTGGCGCCGAAGCCGAACACGGCCAACGCGGCCTCCGTGTGCGGCTCGGGTTACAAGGTCATCGACTCGCATGCGTTGACCACGAACGCCACGATCTACCTGCTGTACAGCGCGAGTGCGGGCAAGAACTGCGTGATCACGATGTCGCGCTTCGTATGGACCGGCAAGGTACAGATGAACGCGGTGCTGCAGGTCAAGGGTGGTTCCAGCGCAAGCACCCCCGGTAGCTTCACCGCCTATGCCGGACCGATCCGTCTGCCCGGCAAGGGCAAGTGCGTGATCTGGGGCGGCGGCTGGGGCACGCAGAGTTGGAAGTCCGGCTGGAGCCACTGCAGCTGACCGACGACATACGCGCGAAAGGGCCCCTCATACGGGCCCTTTCGTGCGTTAGCGTGTTGACGTGATCGTCAGGAGCAGGCTCGATCTCGAGAGTGCCGACTACCGCAGTCGCCGCGCATCCATGCTCACCAAGCTGAGCGAGCTCGACGCCGAGCACGCCAAGGCCGTGGCCGGAGGTGGCGACAGGTACGTCGAGCGGCATCGCGGGCGCGGCAAGCTGCTGGCCCGCGAGCGCATCGAGCTGCTGGTCGATCCCGACTCCCCGTTCCTGGAGCTGTCGCCGCTGGCCGCCTGGGGCAGTGAGTTCCCCGTGGGGGCCGGCATGGTGTCGGGGATCGGGGTGGTCGAGGGCGTCGAGTGTGTGATCACTGCCAACGACCCGACGGTCCGCGGTGGCGCCTCCAATCCGTGGACGTTGAAGAAGTCGCTGCGCGCGGCCGACATCGCGCTGCAGAACAGGCTCCCGTACGTGAACCTGGTGGAGAGCGGCGGTGCGGATCTGCCGACGCAGAAGGAGATCTTCATCCCGGGTGGGCGGATATTTCGGGACCTGACCCGGTTGTCGGCCGCGGGTGTTCCGACCGTCGCGCTCGTGTTCGGGAACTCCACGGCGGGCGGTGCGTACGTGCCCGGGATGAGCGACTACGTGGTGATGGTGCGGGAACGCGCGAAGGTGTTCCTGGGCGGCCCGCCCCTGGTGAAGATGGCCACCGGGGAGGAGTCAGACGACGAGGCGCTGGGCGGCGCCGAGATGCACGCCAGGATCAGCGGCCTGGCCGACTACCTGGCCGAGGACGAGCACGACGCGCTGCGGATCGGGCGGCAGATCGTCCGTTCACTCAACTGGCGCAAGCAGGGCGTCACGCCGCAGGCGGCGCGGGAGCCGCGGTACCCGGTGGACGAGCTGCTCGGGATCGTCCCCGCAGACCTGAAGGTGCCGTTCGACCCCCGCGAGGTGATCGCGCGGGTGGTGGACGGGAGCGAGTTCGAGGAGTTCAAGCCGCTGTACGGCGCCTCGCTGGTGACCGGCTGGGCGCGCGTCCACGGCTACCCGGTGGGCGTGCTGGCCAACGCGCGCGGCGTGCTGTTCAGCGAGGAGTCGCAGAAGGCCACCCAGTTCATCCAGCTCGCGAACCAGTCGCGCACTCCGCTCATCTTCCTCCAGAACACGACCGGTTACATGGTCGGCAAGGACTACGAGCAGGGCGGCATCATCAAGCACGGCGCCATGATGATCAACGCCGTGTCGAACTCGACGGTGCCGCACCTCACCATCGTCATGGGTGCCTCGTACGGCGCCGGAAACTACGGCATGTGCGGGCGCGCGTACGAGCCCCGCTTCCTGTTCAGCTGGCCGAGCGCCAAGTCGGCGGTGATGGGGCCCGCGCAGCTCGCCGGGGTGCTGTCGATCGTGGGCAGGGCGTCGGCGCAGGCCAAGGGGCAGGTGTACGACGAGGAGGCGGACGCGGCGATGCGCGCGATGGTGGAGGCCCAGATCGAGGCGGAGTCGCTGCCGTTCTTCCTGTCGGGCCGCCTGTACGACGACGGGGTCATCGACCCGCGCGACACGCGTACCGTGCTGGGCATGTGCCTGTCGGCGACCAACAGCGCGCCGGTGCCGGAGCCGGCGGCTTTCGGGGTGTTCCGGCCTTGATCACCCGTCTGCTGGTCGCCAACCGGGGCGAGATCGCCCGCCGCGTCTTCCGCACCTGCGCGTCGCTCGGCATCTCCACGGTCGCCGTCTTCTCCGACCCCGACGCGGACGCGCCGCACGTGGCCGAGGCCGATCTGGCGGTACGGCTGCCCGGCGCCCGCCCGTCCGATACCTACCTGGACATCGGACGCATCCTGGACGCCTGCCGGGCCACCGGGGCGGACGCCGTGCATCCTGGTTACGGCTTCCTGTCCGAGAACGCCGACTTCGCGCGGGCCGTGCTGGAGGCCGGGCTGGTCTGGGTCGGCCCGCCGCCGGAGGCCATCGCCGCCATGGGGTCCAAGGTCGAGGCGAAGCGGCTGATGGCGGAGGCGGGGGTGCCCGTGCTCCCTTCGCTCGACCCGGCGGCGCCCGGGGAGTTCCCGGTGCTGGTGAAGGCGTCCGCGGGTGGCGGCGGGCGCGGCATGCGGATCGTCCGCGAGGCCGGGGAGCTGGCCCTGGAGGTCGAGTCGGCGCGCAGGGAGTCGGCGGCGGCGTTCGGCGACGGGACCGTGTTCGTGGAACCGCTGCTGGAGGGCGCCCGGCACGTCGAGGTGCAGGTGCTGGCCGACCGGCACGGGACCGTGTGGGCGCTGGGCGAGCGGGAGTGCAGCGTGCAGCGGCGGCACCAGAAGGTCGTCGAGGAGTGCCTGTCCCCCGGGATCACGGCCGAGCTGCGCGAACGGCTCTGCGAGGCGGCGGTCAGGGCCGCGCGGACGATCGGCTACGTCGGGGCCGGGACCGTGGAATTCCTGGTCAAGGGGGACCGGGTGGCGTTCCTGGAGATGAACACCCGGCTCCAGGTCGAGCACCCGGTCACCGAGCTGGTCCATGGAGTGGATCTCGTACGGCTGCAGCTCGAGGTGGCCGAAGGCGTCCCGCTCCCGGCGGCGCCGCCCGCGCCGGCCGGGCATGCGGTCGAGGTGCGGCTCTATGCGGAGGACGAGGACTATCTGCCGCAGAGCGGGGTGCTCCGGCGGTTCGAGGTCTCCGGGGACGTTCGGGTGGATGCGGGGGTCGAGTCGGGGTCGGTGATCTCGCCGTACTACGACGCGATGCTGGCGAAGATCATCGGGTACGGGGCGTCCCGGGCCGAGGCGGTGCGGAAGCTGGTCACGGCGCTGCGGCGGGCGCGGCTGCACGGTGTCACCACCAATCGCGATTTACTGGTGAAAATCCTGGTGAATCCGGCGTTTGCGGCGGGCGACACCCACACCGGCTTCCTCGCCCCCGACGGCCCACTCCAGGGCGCGGCGGCGCGAGAAGAGGAGCCGGGCGAGCTCCCCGCTCTCGCCGCCGCCCTCGCCATGGCCGCCGCCAACCGCCGCCGGGCGACGGTGCTGGCGGGCCTTCCGAGCGGCTGGCGCAACGTACGCTCCCAGCCCCGCCGCGCCCGCTTCGAGGAGGCCGAGGTCGTCTACGACCCGCTGCCCGACGGCGTCACCGTGATCAGCGCGGAGCCGTACGAGGTGGTGCTGGAGCGGGACGGCGTCCGGCAGACCTTCCAGGTGGCCCGGTACGACGAGGACGGCAGGATCTACGTCGACCACGCCGGCGGCTGCGCCGAGCTGACCCCGGTCCCCCGCCTCCCCGAGCCGGTCGAGCACGTCGCCCCCGGATCCCTGCTCGCCCCCATGCCGGGCAGCGTGCTGCGGGTCGAGGTGGAGGCCGGCGACCGGGTGATGAAGGGGCAGGCGGTGCTGGTGCTCGAGGCGATGAAGATGGAGCATCGGATCGCGGCGCCTTCCGACGGGGTGGTGTCCGGCGTACACGTCGAAAAGGGCCAGCAGGTCGACGCGGGCGCGGTGCTGGCGATCATCCAGGAGGGGACCTCATGACGAGCCTGGTGCACAAGGACCTGGCGGAGGGCGTCGCGACCATCACGCTGGACTCGCCGCCCAACCGCAACGCCCTGTCCGTACGGCTCCTCGCCGACCTGGCGGACCGGCTGCACTGGGCGCTGGCCGAGCCGGAGGCCAGGGTGATCGTGCTGACCGGCACGGGGAACGTGTTCTGCTCGGGCGCGGACATCAAGGAGCAGAAGGCTTCAGGCGCGCCGGTGACGGCATCGTTCCCGGAGATCCTCTCGCTGATCTGGGAGAGCCCGAAGCCGGTCATCTGCCGGCTCAACGGCACCGCGCGGGCGGGCGGCCTGGGGCTGGTGGCGGCCTGCGACTTCGCGATCGCGCCGCTGACGGCGTCGTTCGCGTTCTCGGAGGTACGGCTCGGGGTCGTGCCCGCCATGATCTCGGTGCCGGTGCTGCGCAGGGTCGAGCCCAGGGCGGCGGCCGAGTACTTCCTGACCGGCGAGGTGTTCGACGCCGCTCGCGCGGCGGAGATCGGGCTGCTCACGCGGGCCGTGCCCGAGGAGGAGCTGGACGCCACGGTCGCCCATTACGCGGAGCTGCTGATCAAGGGCGGCCCCGAGGCCCTGGCCATCACGAAGCGGCTGGTCAGAGAGGTTCCGGGGATGTCGTTCGAGGAGGGGCAGCGGCGCATGACCGAGCTGTCCGCCGAGCGCTTCACGTCGGAGGAGGGGCAGGAGGGCATCGCGGCGTTCCGGGAGAAGCGCCCGCCCAAGTGGGCCGTGCGATGACGCTGCGGATCGCGAACTGCAGCGGTTTCTACGGCGACCGCCTCTCGGCCGCGCGCGAGATGGTCGAGGGCGGGCCCATCGACGTACTGACCGGCGACTGGCTGGCCGAGCTGACCATGCTCATCCTGGCCGGCAACCGCCTCAAGGGCCGCCCGGGGTACGCGCCGACGTTCCTCCGGCAGATGGAGGACGTGCTCGGCCCTTGCCTCGATAAATCCATAAAAATCGTGACAAATGCTGGCGGCCTGGACCCTGCCGGCTGCGCCGAGGCCGTCCACGACCTCGCCACCCGCCTCGGGGCCTCCCCCACGATCGCCCACATCACGGGCGACGACCTCACCGGCCACCCCCTGGACCTGACCAACGCCGACACGGGCGAGCGCCTGGCCGCCACCCCGCTGACCGCGAACGCCTACCTCGGCGGCCGCCCGATCGCCGCCGCACTGTCGGCGGGCGCCGACATCGTCGTGACCGGCCGCGTCACGGACGCCGCCCTGGTGACGGGTCCGGGCATCTGGCGGTACGGGTGGGGGCCCGACGATCTCGACCCGCTGGCGGGCTCGGTGGTCGCGGGGCACATCATCGAATGCGGCTGCCAGGCCACGGGCGGGAATTACGCGTTCTTCCAGGACGTACCGGACCTGGCGCACTGCGGCTTCCCGCTCGCGGAGCTGCGCGCGGACGGCTCCGCCGTGATCACCAAGCACCCGGGCACCGGCGGGCTGGTCTCGGTCGGCACGGTGACGGCGCAGCTCGTGTACGAGCTGGGGAGCCCGCGCTACCTCGGCCCTGACGTGGTCGCCCGCTTCGACACGATCACGCTGTCGTCCGACGGCCCCGACCGCGTCCTGGTCTCGGGCGTCCGGGGCGAGCCGCCGCCGGACACGTTGAAGGTGGCCGTCAACTACCTGGCGGGCTACCGGAACACGATGACCCTCGTCCTGACCGGCCTGGACGTGCAGGCCAAGGCCCGGGCGGCGGAGGAGGCCCTCTGGGCCCGCATCCCCCGGGACTCGTTCGACGAGGTGGACGTCACGCTGACCGACGCGGGCCTGCTGCGGATCACGGTCATGGACGCCGACCGGCACCGGACGGGGCGGGCCTTCTCCTCCGCCGTGGTGGAAACGGGCCTGGCCAGCTACCCGGGCTTCTACGCCCTCACCCCGCCCGGCGACGCCTCGCCGTACGGGGTGTACTGGCCCGTGCTCGTGCCCGCTTCGGAGGTCCGCCCGCGCGTCTTCGTCAACGGCAAGGAACTGCCCGACCCGAGTCCCGCGTCGGAGGGGGCGACAGGGGCGGCGAGCACAGCACGCGCGCCGAGCAACCCAGGCGCGCAAGCCACCGGGCAGCACGGCGGCCCAGAGGTCGTGGACCGACGCCAGGGCGTCGTGCGGGTGCCCCTGGGGCGGATCGCCGGGGCGCGCTCCGGGGACAAGGGCGGGAACGCCAACCTGGGCGTCTGGACCGACACCCAGGAGAGGTACGACTGGCTGGCGGCGTATCTGACGCCGGACACCCTCAGAAGCCTCCTCCCGGCCCTCGCACCCCACCGCATCGACCGCCACGAGCTCCCCAACCTCAAAGCGCTCAACTTCGTCATCCACGGCCTGCTCGGCAGGGGCGTGGCGGCGAGCCCCAGGATGGACCCCCAGGCGAAGGCCCTCGGCGAGGAGCTGCGGGCGAGGGAGGTCGACCTCCCCCCGCACCTACGCGGCTGATCTCCAGCCCAGCAGCGCCGCCCCGAGCAGCCCCGCGTCGACCCCGAGCGTCGACGCCACCACCTCCGGCGCCCGGCGGAACGCCAGGCGCGCCGCCAGCCGCTCCCGCAGCGGCACGAGCAGCGCGTCCCCCGCCGTCCCGATAGGGAGGAACAGCACGTCGTCCCCTCCGGCCCCGTACGCCTGCTCCGCCTCCCCCGCCGAACGGACGTCGTGCCCGAGCGCCACCGGCAGGTCCACGTCCGCGAACGACGCGACGGGCACGTCCCGCCACCCGAAGGCCGCGGAGAAGACGGCGTGGGTGGGCGTGACCAGCCCGGGCATCGCCAGCCCCACGCCCACCTGGCGCAGGCCGGGCCGGGGCCGCGCCAGGTCGGCGACGAAGGCGGAGATGGCGGCGATCACCCGGTCGGCGCCGCGAGGTGTGTCACGGCGCTCAAAGTGCAGAATCGTCCCGTCGCGGGCGACAAGTCCGCCCTTGATGGTCGTCCCGCCTACATCAACCGCAACGACGAAATCCATCCGTCCATCGTCCCCCAACGCCCCACTATGATTATCCGTCGCGCAGGGTATGAATGCTCCTGGCGCTCGCTTTGCGAGCCCGTAGTTCACCTGTTGAACTGTGGTTGGTTGGGCCAGCCAATTGCGACCCAGGGTAAGCGAGTGGTAATGTTCAGTCACAGCCGAGTGCCTGACTGGCGCCCGGTCCCCGCCCCCGTTGGTGCCCGCACCAGCGGGACAGCGTCCGGCGGGGCGGTGGCCCAAGAGCCGCATTCTCTCCAGGAATGCGGAGTCAGGCCCCGACAACGCGGCTCTCAACCACGGTCCGCCCGGCTCACCGGACGGACGCGGCATCGGCTTCCACCGGATCGCTTCCCAACCTCGGTCGGCAAGCGACAAGGCCACGCTGTTGTCCGCTTTGCTCATGCAAACACAGAGTGCCGAAGACGCTCATGGAGCACGTGCTGAAGGCCGAGCCCCGTACGGTCCCTCTACGCCACCGACCACGGTCGGCCGCTCTATCTGCGCGGCTCGGGTTCCCCGTGGTCGGTCGGGCCGCCAAGCGCACCGGCGTCTTCGTGGGCGAGCCGTCCAGCAGGAACCGCCCCACCACGACCGGCCGACCGCTCCTACTATCTCCCGTTCATGCAGGCGCTCAGCTGACGCCGTCCGCCCTCCAGGGTGAGGCGCTCGGGCACCCATGTAGGTTGACCGTGGGTACGGGGCTCTCGTAGGGTCGGCAAACCCGAACATGGTTCTGTCGAAGGGCGGGTCATGACCACCACCCACATCGACGTCAGCGCCATCGACTTCGCCGCGCTAGGCACGTGGATGGACGCCCAGAGACTCCCCCAGGGCCCGATCACGGGTGAGGCGCCGGTTCTGGGCGGCACGCAGAACGTCATGGTCCGCTTCGAGCGCGGCGGCCGCCCGTACATCCTGCGCAGGCCTCCCGTGCACGCCCGGAGCAGGAGCAACGAGGTGCTGCGCCGCGAGGCGCGGGTGCTGGCGGCGCTGCGTGACACGTCCGTCCCCGCGCCCAGGCTGGTGGCCGCGCAGACCGAGCGGGAGCCGGTGTTCTACCTGATGGAGCCGGTCGACGGGTTCAACCCCTCGACCGGGCTGCCGGAGCCGCACGCCTCCGACCCGGCGATCAGGCACCGCATGGGGCTGGAGGCCGCTGCCGCGCTGGCCGAGCTGGGGCGGGTCGATCCGGGGGTGCTGCCGGGGTTCGGCCGGCCGGAGGGGTTCCTGGAGCGGCAGGTGCCGCGCTGGCTGAAGGAGCTCGACTCGTACGGCGACCTCGACGGCTATCCCGGGCCCGACATCCCGGGCCTGACGGAGACGGCCGACTGGCTCGCGCGCCATCTTCCCCGCACGTTCACTCCAGGGATCATGCACGGCGACTACCACTTCGCGAACCTGATGTTCGCCTCCGACGGCCCCCGCGTCGCCGCGATCGTGGACTGGGAGATGTGCACGATCGGCGACCCGCTGATCGACCTCGGCTGGCTGCTGGCGACCTGGCCGAGCAGCAACGGCCACGTCCCGGGGCTGCCGGAGCCGCGCGAGCTGATCGCGTACTACGCGGCGCTGTCCGAGCGTGACCTGTCGGCCGTCGACTGGTACGCGGTCATGGCCTGCTTCAAGCTCGGCATCGTCCTCGAGGGCACGCACGCGCGGGCCTGCGCGGGGAAGGCGCCCACGGACATCGGGGACGTGCTCCACGCGACCACCTTGGAGCTGTTCGAACGGGCCCGGGGCTTTATGGACGGTATTCTCAGCTGATTTCTTGAAAAACGATCACATGAGCCCCCTGACCCATACAATTGCGCGCAATTGCATTGTTGATCGGGGAAGGATCGTCATGCGCATGCGGTTCCTCGGCTCCACCTCGGAGGCGGGCGCCTGCCCCACCCTGTACGAGACCGACCGCGGCACCATCGTCGTCCAAGGGCTGCAGGTGACCGACGCCGAGGCGCTCGCGGACCTCCGGGACGTGCTCGAGGGCGAGGTCGCGGTCGAGGTTCCCCGCGAGCTCATCACCGAGATCGCCCGCCGGGTTCTGCCCGACCACACGGCAACCGCTTTCCAGGCCAGGGAAGGAACACCCTCGGCCACCGGTTGATCACATTTCCCTGGGGCCCTGGCATGATCGACACGCACGGGGCTAGCCTCTTGCGGCGTGACGTCGTTTCAGCAGGCGCGTGTCGACCTCGGCGGCCAATTACGCCAGCTGCGCGAGGCCGCACATCTGTCCGGCAAGGAGCTGGCCGAGCGGCTGCGCTGGCAGCCGTCCAAGGTCTCCCGCCTGGAGAACGCCCGCCAGACCGCCACCGAGGACGACGTGGTCGTGTGGGCGCAGGCCGTACGCGCCTCACCCGACACGACGGACGAGCTGATCAGGCAGGCCATCGCGCTGCTGGAGCGGCACGACGACTGGAAGCAGCGCCACCGCAGCGGCCTGGCCGCCCTCCAGGAGGACATCCGCGACCTGGAGGCGCGCACGAAGCTGTTCAGGGTGTTCGAGCCGGGTATCATCGTGGGCCTGCTGCAGACCTCGGAGTACGCCAGGCACGTGTTCCGCAAGGTCAAGCGTCTCTACAGCGCCGCCGACCAGATCGACGCCGCGGTGCGGGTGCGGATGCAGCGCCAGGAGATCCTCTACGACCGGACGCGGACGTTCAGGTTCGTGGTGACGGAGGCGGCGCTCCGCACCGCCCTCGCGCCGCCCGAGGTGATGCGCGGCCAGCTCGACCGATTACTCGCCGTCAGTACGCTGCCGAACGTGGAGTTCGGCGTGATCCCCTTCTGCTCCGAGCTGCCGTCCAGCCCGATCAACGGCTTCTGGATCTACAACGAGGCCATGGTCTCGGTGGCCACCATGACGAAAGACCTGGTCCTCCGCGACCCGGACGACATCGCCTTCTACGTCCGGGCCTTCGACGACTACGCGAAGGTGGCGCAGCTCGAGGAGGCCGGACGGGACATCATCCTCAAGATTCTTCACGATTACCGCAAACAACCGTCACATTAACCGCAGCAATTGCTTGCCTCCCACCCAAGATCGTGCAATTCTGTCGCGAGACGTTGCGGAGGTGACGCATGATGCTCGATACCGCGCTCTGCCTCGAGCGGTTCGCCTGGCACGCGGGTCGCCACGCCGACCTGTCGGTCCAGAGCCTCGCCCTGTCCAGCGACCCGGCCTACGTGTCGGTCCGCAACCGCTTCTCGGCCACCCTGGCGGAGACGGTGACATGCTCGGCCGAGGGCGCTTACATCACGTCGTGGGGCTACCGCCTCGGCACCGCGGAGGACGTCGAGTCCGCCGCCGCCCGCCTCGCCTTCCTCCTCGCGGCCCTGCCCGCCTGACCTGCGCCTGCACACGGCCCCGGCCCGCCTCGGGTCGCGGGCGAGCCGGGCGGCCATGGGTTCAGCAGCCCGCCTTGTAGAGGACCTTCTGCACCTCCGGCTGATCCACGTTCTTGGCCGTGACGATGGTGGCGTCCGTGGGGATCGACGGCGTGACCTGCTGCCCCTTGACGGCGGCGACCGCCTGCTCCACGCCCTTGCCGCCGATGTCGCCGGGCAATTGCGCGATGAGCGCCTGCACGACACCGTCCTTCAGCTGCTTGACCTGAGCGGGACCGGCGTCGAACCCGACCATCTTGACCTGCCCCAGCTTGCCGGCCTGCTGGAGGGCGGATCCGGCGCCGGTGGCCGAGTTGAGGTTCGCGGCGAACACGCCGGCCAGGTCGGGGTCCTTCGCCAGGGCCGCGTTGACGATCTTGGAGGCCTCGCTGACGTCGTTGTGCGAGTACTGCACCCCGAGGTACGTCATCCCCGGATGCGACGCCTTGACCTCCTCCTCGAAACCCTTGATCCGGGCGTCCACGGTGCTGACACCCGGGTCCGTGGAGATCACCAGCACCTTGCCCTTGTCACCGATCTGCTCCGCCAGCGCCTTGGCCGCCGCCGCCCCGCCCTTGACGTTGTCCGTGCTGATCCTGGACAGGCCGATGCTCTGGTCCTCGACCACCGTGTCCACCAGGACGATCTTGATGCCCTGCTGCTTGGCCTGGGTCAGGGGCGCGATCATGGCCTTGACGTCGGTGGGCGCGATGAGCATGGCGTCCGGTTTGGAGGCGACGACGGAGTTCACGATCGGCGTCTGCAGCGTCGGGTCGAACTTCTGCGGCCCCTGGACGTCCAGCGCCACGCCCAGCTCCTTGGCCTTGGCCTTCGCCCCGCAGGCCATGGTCTCGTAGAACTCCTCCCCCGCCAGCCCCTGCACGAGCGTCACCCTGATCTGCCCGCTCCCACCGCCCTGCCCGTCCTGCCCGCCCTGCCCGCCGCAGGCGGCGATCGTCAGCAGCGCTCCAAGAGCTGCCACAGCCTTGCGCATCGTGGTGCCTCCTCCTACTGGTCCCGGGCCCTGCGCCTCCACTGGTCGACGTAGACGGCCGCCACGAGCACGGCGCCGACCACCACCTGCTGCCAGAACGGCCGCACGCCCAGGATCTGGAACCCGTTCTGCAGCACGACCGGGATGAACACCCCGATGACCGTCCCGGCCACCGTCCCCACGCCGCCGAAGAGGGACGTTCCGCCGATCACCACGGCCGCGATGGCCTGCAGGTTGTCGGTGGAGTGCGCGGACACGCCGGTGATGCCGTACTTGGCGAGCGACAGCTGCCCGGCCAGCCCGGCCAGCAGCCCCGCCAGGCCGTACACCCTGATCAGGTGCCCGTGCACGGCCACGCCGCCGCGCCTGGCGGCCTCGGCGTTGGACCCGATCGCGTACGTGTGCCGCCCGAAACGCGTGTAGGCGAGCATGAGGGCGAGGACGGCCGTGATGGCGGCGCAGATCCACACGATCAGCGGCACGCCGAGCCAGCGCGCCAGGCCGAGACCGAGGTTCAGGTCCGTCGGGGCACGCAGATCGACGCCGCCGGTGAGCAGCAGCGCGCCGCCGAGCGACATGCCGAGCGTCCCGAGCGTCACGATGAGCGCCGGGATGCGGCCCAGGGCGATCAGCACGCCGTTCAGCACGCCCCACGCCAGCCCCGTGACGAGCGCGGCCAGCGTGCCGAGGAGCAGCGAGCCGGTCGCGTCCATGACCTCGGCGGCCGCCACGGCCGAGAACACCAGCACCCCGCCCACCGACAGGTCGATCCCCGCGGTGATGATCACGTACGTCATGCCGGTGGCGAGCAGCAGCAGGATGGCGGCGTCGCTGACCAGGTTGAGCAGGTTGAACGCGGTCGGGAACGTGCGCGGCGCCAGGGCCGAGAACGCCGCCAGCAGCGCGAGCAGCACCAGGCCGATCCACACGACCTGCAGCCGGCCCAGCCGCACGCCCTTCATGCGCCGCGCCCCCGCTCGCCGTCCTGCCCGGGAACCCCCGGCCCGCCGTCCTCCTGTGCGCCGAGCGCGCCGGTCATGGCACCGACCAGCTCCTCCATCGAGACGTTCGCGGTGTCGAACCGGGCCACCCTGCGTCCTAACCGCAGCACCTCGACCCGGTCCGACACAGCCTTCACGTCCTGCATGTTGTGGCTGATCAGCACGACCGACACGCCCGAGTCGCGTACGCTCCGGATGAGGTCGAGCACGAGCCGGGTCTGCACGACGCCGAGCGCGGCGGTGGGCTCGTCCATGAACACCGCCCGCCGCGCCCACGTCACCGCCCTGGCCACCGCGACCCCCTGCCGCTGCCCGCCGGACAGCGCGGAGACGGGCGTGGTCTGGGACGCGAGCCGCACGCCGAGCCGTTCGCAGGCCTCCTGCGCGGCGCGGCGCATGGCGGCGTTGTCGAGCACGCCGAGCAGGCCGAGGAGGCCGGGCTTGAGGCGTTCCCTGCCGAGGAAGAAGTTGGCGGCGGGGCTGAGGTCGGCGCAGAGCGCGAGGTCCTGATAGACGGTCTCGATACCGGCGCTCCTCGCCTCCTCGACCGACCCGAACGCCACCGGCTCGCCGTCGATCTCGATCGTCCCCTCGTCCGGGCGTTCGACGCCTGAGAGGATCTTCGCCAGCGTGGACTTGCCCGCGCCGTTGTCGCCGATCAGCGCGACCACCTCGCCGGGCCGCAGGGTGAAGTCGGCGCCGCGCAACGCCTCGACGTGGCCGTAGCTCTTCACGATCTCGCGGGCGGCGATCAACGGTACGGCCATAAGAACATCAATAATGCGATTGACATCGTTGTCAAGGCTCACATTTCACGCCACCCGCGCCGGCCCCCGTCCGCGGTTACGTGGCGCAGTCGTAGAGGCCGTCCTGCCCGTCCACGGCCGTGCAGTTCTCCTGTACGTACGTGCTCACCCCGGTGTCGCCCCTGTCCGGGCCGCCGCGGTCGCCGCCCGACATGACGTAGCGCAGCTGTCCGGAGGAGACGAGCTCCTTGAGACGGTCCACGGTCATGGCGGGATCGCTGCCGGTGAAGCCGCCCATGGCGAGCACGGGCTTACCGGTGGACAGGATGACCGGCGACGCCTGCATGGAGCTGTTCACCGCGACCAGCCAGGTGGCCTTGCCCTGGTTCGCCAGGAGGTACTTGACCATGGAGTCGCTGATCCCGCCGCCGGGGCCGCCGCCCATGAAGCCCGCCCGGCCGGTCCGTTCCGTCCCCGAACCGGCCTCCTGGCCGGGCGGCTGTCCCTGCCCGCCGGGGAACTCGCCACCAGGGCCTCCGGGGAACTGGCCGCCGCGGAACTCGCCGGCGGGGAACTGGCCGCCCATCCGGCCGAAGCCCATCCCTCCCGTGTTCGGCCCGGCGGTCGGGTTGGATCCGTTCCCCTGCGACCCCAGCGGCGTGACGGCGAACGCGGCGGGACCGGCCAGCCCCGCCACCGCCGCCGCGGCCAGCGCGACGGCCGCGATCCTGACCGTCACCTGGGCCCGCACCCTGGCCAGCACCAGCCCCGCCACGGCCACCAAGGTCGCCCCGAGCACGACCCAGGCCAGCCACGGCGCCCAGTCGGGCGTGCGGCGCAGCACCACGAACGACCAGGCGCCCGTCACGGCCACGGCCAGCGGCAGCGCCCAGGCCCACGCCGGCGACCGCCGGTACGCCTGCCACATGATCACCCCGCCCATCCCGCACAGAGCCGCCACGGCAGGAGCCATCGCGGTCGTGTAGTACGGGTGGAAGGTGCCGCTGGAGAAGCTGAACACCACGTAGTGGACGGCCAGCCAGCCGCCCCACAGCAGCCAGGCGGCGCCGGACGGGCCGTCCGGGAGCCGCCGCACCCGCATGACCACGGCGAACGCCAGCGCCACCACGCAGAATGGCAGCAGCCAGGAGATCTGCCCCGCCACGATGTCGTTGAACAGCCGCCCGGCCCCGGCCTCACCGCCGAATCCGGCGCCCCCGCCGCCGCCCCGGCCCTGGCCCTCGCCGAAGACGCGGCCCAGGCCGTTGTAGCCGATCACCAGGTCCCAGACGGAGTTGTCCGTCGAGCCGCCGACGTAGGGACGGGAACCGGCGGGCATGAGGTCGACGATCAGCATCCACCAGGCGCTCGACACCGCCATGACGGCGCCGGCCGCGAGCAGATGCCCCACGCGCTTCGCCCAGGAGAGACGGGCGCACACCAGGTACGCCGGCGCGAACGCCGGCACCACGAGATAGGCCTGCAGCATCTTCGTGTTGAAGGCCAGCCCCACGAAGAGCGCGCACACCACCAGCGACCGCAGCCGCCCGGTACGCAGCGACTCCAGGCAGAACCAGGCCGCCAGCACCAGCAGCAGCACGAGGACCGTGTCGGGGTTGTTGTCCCGGTTGATCGCCACGGTGATCGGGGTGAGCGTCATGACCACGGCCGCCACCAGCGCGGCTGTGTGCGCGTACCGCCCTCCGGAGAAGGCCCCGGAAAAGGCACGGCGTACGGCGGAGAAGACCAGGCCGACGGCGGCCACCCCGGCCAGCGCCTGCGGCAGCAGCATGCTCCACGTGCCGTACCCGAAGATCCGCGCGGACAGCCCCATCACCCACAGCGCCAGAGGCGGCTTGTCCACGGTGATGAACGATCCGGCGTCCAGGGCGCCGAAGAAGAACGCCTTCCAGCTCTGGGTGCCGGACAGGACGGCGGCGGCGTAGTACTGGTTGGCGTCGCCGCTCAGCCCCCACGCGTAGAGGACGAACGCGACCGCGAGCACCCCCCAGAGCGCGGGCCGCGACCAGCGCGGGTCCTCCGCGGCGCCGAGGAAGACGCGGGCGGCCCGTCCGCGGTCCACGGGGATCCGGTGCGCGGGCCGTTCGGCGGTGGCGGTCATCGGGCAGTCCTCCTTCGGGGGTTGAACACCCAGACACGCAGCAGCAGGAAGCGTACGAGCGTGGCGGCGGCGTTCGCGACGATGACCGCGACCAACTCGACGCCGTGGGAGACCCCGGCAGGCAGGAGCGACAGGGTCCCCGAGGTGAGCACCAGGCCGACGAGGAAGGCGATCAGTCCCTCGAACTGGTGGCGCAGCGCGCCTCCCGAGCCCTTGACGCCGAAGGTGAAGCGGCGGTTCGCGGCGGTGTTGGCCACGGCCGTCACGAGCAGCGCGACCGCGTTGGCCGTCAGCGGCGGGACGATCTGCCGCAGCAGCGAGTAGAGCACGAGGTAGGCCGCCGTGCTCACCGCGCCCACGATCGCGAACCTGGGCAGCTGCCTGGCCATCCCCTTCGGCAGCTCGGCGCGCTCGACCCGGGCGGGCACGGGGACGCGGGCCGCCCCCCACAGCGTCCTGCGCGCCACCCTGGCCAGGCCGCGCAGGTCGTCGAGCGCGGTCTGAACGATGTCGACGCGGCTGTCCGGATCGTCCACCCAGTCCACGGGCACCTCGTGGATGCGCAGGCCGTGCCGCTCGGCGAGCAGCAGCAGCTCGGTGTCGAAGAACCACTGCTCGTCCTCCACACCGGGCAGCAGCGCCTGCGCGATCTCCGTACGCACGGCCTTGAACCCGCACTGCGCGTCCGAGAAGCCGGCGCCCATCACGGAGCGGAGCAGCAGGTTGTACGAGCGGGAGATGAACTCGCGCTTCGGCCCCCGCTCCACTCTCGACGCCCTGGCCAGGCGGGTGCCGATGGCGAGGTCGCTGTGGCCGGACAGCAGGGGCGCGACCAGCGGCAGGAACGCGTCCAGGTCCGTGGACAGGTCCACGTCCATGTAGCTGACGACGTCCGCCTCGCTCCCCGACCAGACCGTGCGCAGCGCCCGGCCGCGGCCCTTCTCGTCGAGGTGCACGGCCCGTACGTGGGCGAGCTCCTTGGCGAGCTCGGTGGCGATCTGCCAGGTGTTGTCGGTGCTGGCGTTGTCGGCGATCGTGATGCGGAAGCCGTACGGGAAGTTCCCGGTGAGGTAGGTCTGCAGCCGGGTGATGCTCGCGCGGAGCGCCCGCTGCTCGTTGTGGACCGGGACGACCACCTCGACCAGGCGCGTCCTTACTGCTGTTGTCTCCATGCCCCATAGCTCAAGGGGCAGTCATTTAATGGGACTTATCCGTTTCTGAGCTGCGCATGAGAGTTCCCGGCAGCTCCATCGTCGCGATGGCCCCGCCACCTGGCGCGTTCGCGAGACGTACCTCTCCTCCGGCCTCCGCGACGGCCTGCGCCACGATCGCCAGCCCCAGCCCGGACCCCGGCAGGCCGCGGGCGGACGGCGAGCGCCAGAACCGCTCGAAGACGTGCGGCAGCTCCTCTTGGGGCAGCCCGGGGCCGTGGTCGCGCACGGTCAGCCGGCCGCCGCGCAGCCGCACCTCGACCTGGCCGCCGGGGCTGAACTTGGCGGCGTTGTCGATGAGGTTGAGCACGGCGCGTTCGAGTGAGGTGGCGCTGCCGACGACGTACCAGGGGCCGAGCTCGGTGACCACCTCGGCGCCGCGCAGCCTGGCCCGCTCGACGGCCGCCGTCACGACCTCGTGGAAGCCCAGCTCCACGTGCGGCTCGTGCTCGGTGTCGCCGCGCGCGAGCTGGAGGAGGTCGGCGACCAGCGTGGACAGCTCGGCGAACTGCGCCTTGACGTTGACCAGCAGGCGCTCCTTGGCCTTGGGGTCGAGGCTGCGGCCTGTCTGCTCGCTGCGGAGGAGGAGGTCGATGTTGGTGCGGAGGGTGGTCAGGGGTGTTCGCAGCTCGTGGCCGGCGTCGGCGACGAGCTGCTTCTGGCGCTCGCGTGATCCGGCCAGGGCGGCGGTCATGGCGTTGAAGGAGGAGGACAGGCGGGCGATCTCGTCGTCGCCCTCGACGGGGATGCGGGTGCCGAGGTCCTCGGTCTGCGCTATGTGCTCCACCGCCTTGGTGAGTCGGCCCACGGGGCGCAGGGCCGTGCGGGCGATGAGCAGCCCCGCGGTGCCCGCGCCGATCACGCCGAGGGCCGAGACCACGCCCAGCAGCAGTGCCACGTTGCGAAGAGTGTTCTGCAGGCGGCCGATCGGCCGGGCGTCCATGACGGCCATTCCCGGGCCGACCTGGGCGGTGACGATGCGCATGGGCGAGCCGTCCTCGGCCAGGCCGTTGTGGAAGTGCGGCCTGCCGCCTTGCGACGCGATGTCACGATCCTCCTGCGTGACCTTCAGTGCGACTCCCAAGTAGCAGGTGGGGCGGCCGTCGCTGTAGATGATCTGCGTCGCCTGGGGCGGGCCGTAAGGTCCCGCGGGTTCGGGCGTGGGCCCGCAATTCTGCATGAGCCAGGGAAGGTCGCTCTTGTGCTTCAGCTCGAAGTCCACCTGGTCGTAGAGCTGCTTGCGCACGATCATGAAGCACGCGCCCGCGCTGACCGCGATGGCGAGCGCGACCGCCGCCGCGACCAGGAGCGTGAGGCGGGTGCGGAGGCTGCGCCAGATCACGGCGTGGCCCGCAGCACGTACCCCACCCCGCGCACCGTGTGGATCACGCGGGGCTCGCCCCCGGCCTCGGTCTTGCGCCGCAGGTACATCACGTAGACGTCGAGCGAGTTGGACGTCGGCTCGAAGTCGAACCCCCAGACTTCGCTGAGGATCTGGTCCCTGGTCAGCACCTGGCGCGGATGCGACAGGAACAGCTCCATCAGCAGGTATTCGGTCCTCGTCAGGTCGAGCCTGCGATCGCCCCGCGTGACCTCCCTGGTGGCCAGGTCCATGCGCATGTCGCCGTACGTGAGGGCGTCGCCGCCGTCGGGGGTGGGCACGGTCAGCGCGCCCCGCCGCAGCAGCGCGCGGACGCGGGCCAGCAGCTCGTCCAGCTCGAACGGCTTGACCAGGTAGTCGTCGGCCCCCGCGTCGAGCCCCGACACCCGGTCGCCCACGGCGTCGCGGGCCGTGAGCATGAGAACCGGGATGTGGTTGCCGGACGCCCGCAGCCGGCGGCACGCGGTCAGGCCGTCGAGCCTGGGCATCATGACGTCGAGCAGCACCGCGTCGTAGGACTCCTGCGCCAGCGCCTCAAGTGCCGCCTGCCCGTCGTTGGCCGTGACGACCTGGTAGCCCTCGAACTCCAGGCTCGACTGCAACGCCTCGCGCAACGCGGGCTCGTCGTCCACCACCAGCAACCGTGCGGACTCACTCATGGGACAAACGCTAGAGGCTCATCATGAGAACCTGATAAACGCACTCATCCGCGTTTCATGAGGATCACCACGCGACAGGCACCGCCTTGAGGCCGAAGATGGGCCCGTCGCCCTTCATCGGCAGCTCCTCGTCGGGCACCGTGACCCGCAGGCCGGGGATGCGCTCGAACAGCGTGCGCAGCGCGATCTCCATCTCGGCCCTGGCCAGGTTCTGGCCCAGGCACTGGTGCACACCGTACCCGAACGCGACGTGGTGGCGGGCCCCGCGCCCGACGTCGAACTCGTCCGGCCGCTCGAACGCCCGCTCGTCCCTGTTGGCGGAGGCTCCGAGCACGAAGATGCCCTCGCCCTTCCTGACGAGCTGCCCGCCGATCTCCTGGTCCTCGGTGGCCACCCGGTCGAACGCCACCCAGTCCACCACGGAGTGGTAGCGCAGCAGCTCGTCCACCGCCATGGGCCACTTGTCCGGGTTCGCGCGCAGCGTGGCGAGCTGGTCCGGGTGGCGCATGAGGGTGAGGGCGGCGAGCGGGACCATGTTGGCGGTGGTCTCGTGACCGGCGACGAGCAGCAGGAAGATCACGCCCACGAGCTCGTCGTGGGTGAGCTGCCCGCTCTGGATCAGCCGCCCGAGCAGGTCGTCCCCGGGCTGCGGCTCGACCTTGGTGACCAGGCCGTCGAGGAACTCCCTGATCTCCATCATCGCGGCGCGGCTCACGTCCGGGTCGTCGAAGTTCGACAGGGCCTGCCGGGTGCGCGACTGGAAGAACTCGCGGTCCTCGTACGGGACCCCGAGCAGCTGGCAGATGACCAGCGACGGCAGCGCCAGCCCGAACGCCTCCACCAGCTCCGCCTCGTCGCCCTTGGCCAGCATGTCGTCGATGAGCTCGTCGGTGATGCGCTGGATGCCGGGCCGCAGCTCCTTCATGCGCCTGACGGTGAACTCGGGGATGAGCAGCCGCCGGAACCTGCCGTGCTCCGGCGGGTCGAGGTCGATGAAGTGGCCGATCGCGAACGCCCGCATCGCGGCCCGCTCCTCCGGCGTCGGCGGCTCCGGTTGGAGTGCCCAGTGGGGGTGGCCGGGGGTCTCCGGGTTGGTGCTGATGCCCGTGCCCGACAGGACCTGCTTGGCCTCGGCGAGCCTGGTGACCAGCCACACGTCACCGCCGGGGAGTGAGACCCGCACGAGCGGGGCGTCCTCGCGCATCCGTTCGTACTCGGGCGGGGGCGCGAAGGGGCAGGTGCGCTGGACGGGGAAGGTCTGAGCCATAGTCTTGCTCCCTATAAGCCGGATCGCATTGCTTACTTACGCGAAAGTAAGTGATCGCGAGGCCGATCGTCAAGTGATGGGAGCGGCATGGCAGGGCGGCGGACGGACACCAAGGACCGGATCCAGCAGGTGGCGCTGGAGCTGTTCGCCGAGCGGGGATACGAGCAGACCACGCTGCAGGAGGTGGCGGAGCGGCTGGAGATCACCAGGCCGGCGCTCTACTACCACTTCCGTACCAAGGAGGCGATCCTGGCCAGCGTCGTGGAGGGGCTGCTCTCGTCGCTCGAGGAGCTGGTGGAGTGGGGTCGCGAGCAGCCCAGGACCGCCGAGGCCAGGCGGGAGATCCTGCGGCGGATCGGCGAGCTGCTCGAGGACCAGTGGCAGCCTCTGGTCAAGTTCGCGCAGGTGAATCAGGGCGTGATGCAGGAGGTGCCGACCGGCGAGCGGATGCGGGCCGAGATGCTCAAGATGGTGTCGCTGCTTGAGGTGCCGAACGCGAGTCCGGTACGGCGGTTCGAGGCGCGGCTGGCGGTGGTCGCGGTGATCATGGGGAGCGTGGCGTTCCCCATCGACATGGACGTGCCGGAGTCGGAGCGGCAGGCCGTGGCCATGGAGGTGGCCATGAAGCTGATCTCGGAGGACTGACGCTCCGGACGGATCAGCGCCCCAGCACCGACATGGCCGCGTTGTGCCCGGCGATTCCGCTCACGCCGCCGCCCCGGCGGGCGCTCGCGCCGCATATCAGGATGCGTTCATGCTCGGTCTCCACGCCCCATCTCCCACCTTCCTCCGCGTACGGCCAGCTCAGGTCGGTGTGGAAAATGTGGCCGCCCGGAAGCCCGGCCTCCCTTTCGAGGTCCACGGGGGTTCTGACCTCGACGCACGGGGTGCCGTCGGGGGCCTTGAGCAGGCATTCCTCGATGGGCTCCGCCAGGACGGAGTTGACGGACGCGAAGGTGGCCGCCAATGCCGCTTTTCTGGCGTCTTCTGGATTTTTCCGGAAAAGTCGGGCTGGCATGTGGAGGCCGAAGAGCGTCATCGTCTCGGCCCTGCCTCGGAGCTCGGGGCCGAGAATGGACGGGTCAGTCAGCGAATGGCAATAGACCTCCGCCGGGGGCAATTCCGGGATTTGCCCTCTTACCGCCTGTTGATATGCCGTGTCGAGCTGGTCGCGTCCCTCGTTGATGTGGAACGTACCGCTGAAGGCCGCCCGGGGATCCACGGACGCGTCCTTCAGCCGAGGCAGCCTCGTCAGCACCATGTTGACCTTGAGCTGCGCCCCCTCGGGCACCGTCGCGGGACGGCGCAGCACCCGGTCGAGCACGGCGGGCGGCAGGTTGACCAGCACGTGCCCGCCGTTCACCGTGTGCTCGCCGTCCCCGGCCGCGAACGTGACCTCGCCGGACGGCGAGATCCCGACGATCTCGGCCCCGGTCCTGATCTCGGCGCCCGCCTGCCTGGCCGCGGCCTCGAGCGCCCCAGAGACGGCGCCCATGCCGCCGACGGGGACGTTCCACTCGCCGGTGCCGTCGCCGATCACGTGGTAGAGGAAACAGCGGTTGGCCAGCAGGTCGGTGGCGGGGTCGGCGAACGTGCCGATCAGCGCGTCGGTGAGCACGACGCCGCGCACGGTGTCGTCGCCGAACCGCTCGGCCACGGTCCGGCCGATCGGCTGCCGGAACAGGTCACGCCACGCCTCGGGCCCGACGAGCCGCTCGACCTCGGAGGCGGAGAGAAGGGGTTCGAGCAGCGTGGGCGCGAGGGCCCGCGCCACGTGCGCGGTCAGGCCGTAGAAGTCCTGCCACGCCTTGTGGTCGGCCTCGCCGCCGGTGACGCGCGCGAACGAGGCCGCCGTCGCCCGCGCGTCCTCGTTGTCGACGAGCAGCCCGGTGTCGCCTTTGGGGGTGTACGAGGCGTAGCGGCGGCGGCGCAGCTCCAGGTCGAGCCCGAGATCGCGGGCGATCCTGGATGGGAGGAGGCTGACCAGGTAGGAGTAGCGCGACAGCCGTACGTCGACGCCCGGGAAGGCCCGCGCGGAGATCGCCAGGCCGCCCACGTGGTCCTGCCGCTCCAGCACCAGCACGCTGCGCCCGGCCCGGGCCAGGTAAGCGGCCGCCACCAACCCGTTGTGCCCGCCTCCGGCCACGACCACGTCATACGAACCCATTCCCGCACCCTACGACCGACCCGGCACCACCCGTCAACGCCCACAGCCGGACATTTCTCCCGGCGTCTGCCGGTCCTCACGCGGCCCGGCCGGCCGGGCGTCGCACGCCGGCCACCTGGGCCTCCCGGGCGCTGGCGGGTCGCTGGCGTGGGCGGCACCGCTCGTGTGATCCTCAGGTGGACCGCCGTCCGACCAGCGCCGCAGCGTGCCGTGTTCTGAACAAATCGCGTAAAATTCGCCGTTCGCCCTAACAGCCCAAGACCGCTCAAGGAGCACAAAACACACATGCGCAGCACCCCCGACTCCGTTCTCCAGCCGTCTGACGAGGTCGCCGAGGCCCTGGCGAGTGGCGCGCCCGTCGTGGCCCTGGAGTCCACGATCATTTCCCACGGGCTGCCGCAGCCGCGCAACCTCGAGGTGGCGCGCGAGCTGGAGGGCGTCGTACGGGCCGCGGGCGCCGTGCCGGCCACGATCGCCGTGCTGGACGGCGTACCCCGCATCGGCCTGAACGAGGTGGAGCTGGAGCGCATCGCCGGCGAGCCCGGCCTGCGCAAGCTGGGGCAGCGGGACCTGCCCGTGGCCGCGGCGCTCAAGGCCAGCGGCGCGACGACCGTGTCCGCCACGTCGTTCCTGGCCGCCCGCGCCGGCATCCGGATCTTCGCCACCGGCGGGCTCGGCGGCGTGCACCGCGGATGGACCGAGGACCAGGACGAGTCGGCCGACCTCGACACGCTGGCGCGTACCCGCATCACGGTCGTCTGCGCCGGCGTCAAGTCGATCCTCGACGTGCCGGCGACGCTCCAGCGCCTCGAGACGCGCGGCGTGACCGTGGCGGGATACCGTACGGACACCTTCCCCGGCTTCTACCTGCACTCCTCCGGCCTGCCGATCGACTGGCGGATCGAGTCGCCCGACGAGGCGGCGGCGATCATGCGCGGTCAGGACGCGCTCGGCGGCCAGGAGACGGCGCTGATCGTCGCCAACCCGGTCCCCGAGGACCAGCAGCTCGACCCGGAGCTCCATGACCGGGTGCTGGCCGAGGCGCTGGCCGCCGCGGAGCGCGAGGGCGTCAAGGGGCAGGCGATCACGCCGTTCCTGCTCTCGTACCTGGTCGACGGCACCGCCGGCGCCTCCCTGGAGGCCAACCTGGCCGCCGTGCGCGGCAACACCGCCCTGGCCGCCCAGATCGCCCTGTCCTGGGCACGATCGTGACGGGCAACGCCCTCCTGGTCGTCGGTGACGTGGTCACCGACGTGGTGGCGTTGCACGGCTCGCCGGTCACGTCGGGCACCGACACGGCCGCCGACATCGTCCTGCGCCCCGGCGGCTCAGGCGCGAACACCGCCGCCTGGGCCGCCCGCCTCGGCGCCGACGTGCGCCTGCTGGCCCGGCTCGGCTACGACAGCAGCGAGTGGCACACCACCGAACTGGCCAGGACGGGCGTGCGCACGCACATCACCGTCGATCCCGACCGCCCGACCGCGGTCGTGATCGCGATGGTGGACAGGACCGGCGAGCGTACGATGCTCACCAACCGCGGCGCCGGCGGCCTGATCTCCGAGGCCGACTGGGACCCTGCCCTGCTCGACGGCGTCGCGCGGCTCCACCTGTCCGGCTACGTGATGTTCGCCGACGCCGGGCTGCGGCTGGCCCGGCGGGCGATGGCCGAGGCGGCGGCCGCCGGGATCGCGATCAGCCTCGACCCGGCCTCCACCGGCCCGCTGCGCGACTTCGGCGTCGAACGGTTCCTCCGCGAGTCCGCCCCCGCCGGGCTGATCCTGCCGAACCTCGACGAGGCCCTCCTGCTGACCGGCGCCACCACCGCGGAGGGCGCCGCCGTACTTTTGAGTGAGACTTACGGCACAGCGGTCGTGAAGCTCGGAGCACAGGGCGCGATGGCCGCCGTGGACGGCGAGATCATCGCGACGGCCGCGGGGGTGTCCGCCGAGGTCGTGGACTCGACGGGGGCGGGTGACGCGTTCGCCGCCGGCTTCCTCACAGGAACTTTGCAGGGTGTCAGCGAAGAGGCGGCTTTGGAGGCAGGTTGCCGTGCTGGTGCCGAATGTGTGGCCCAGGTGGGCGGTCGGCCACGGTACGGTTTGGATCTGAACCGTCTTTACCCTATTCACACTGATTGATAGCTTGCCGCGTAAGCTGCACCATTAGCCACACGCGTTACGGCCAGCACCACGCGGCCCACTGGGGAGGATAAGGTCCGCCGATGGAAGTCGAGTCATCGATCTGCCTGAGCGACCTGGTCCCTGCGCTGCGCTGGAGCCGCCCACAACAGGTGGCCGAGGCGCTGGGTGATCCGCGTCTTCCTGCGGGGTGGTGGTCCTCGCTCGCGCTCTCGAGGGCGCTCGGCACGGCGGGGCTCGACTGGATCTGCGAACGTCTGGCGCGGCTGGCCTCCTCTCGCTGGGACCATCTGCCGCTGTCCGACCTGCTGCCGGCGCTGACCGTTCATCACGTCGACCCGGCGCTGCCGGGCTGGCCGGAGGCCACCCGTACGGCGATCACGGGGCTCGGCGGCTGGCAGCGGCTGCGCCGCCTGTCCCCCAGCGACCTGGGCACGCCGTCGGCGACGCCGGAGGCGGTGATCGGGTCGGTCTTCCGCGAGATCCTCGGCCGCATCCCGGCCCAGCGGGAGGCCCCGGTCACGGCCGAGCATCCCGAGGTCACCCGACCGCTCCACGTTTCGCCCCGGGGCACGGGCTCCTTCCCGGCCCAGCCGGACGGAGGGCCACAGACCGGCACGTTCGCCGCCCTGGGCGGCTCCACGGCCCAGGACTCAGGGCAGCGGCAGGGTGCCACCGGCCCGTTCGCGAACCAGGGCCAGGCCGCCTCCCTGTCCCCGGACGGCGACCCGCAGCGCCAGACGGGCTCGTTCCCGGCCCTGCCGTCCTCGGGGCCGTCCTCGGGGCCGTCCTCGGGGCCGCCCTCGGGCGTCCAGACCGGGTCCTTCGCCGCTCAGTCCTCCGACCCCGCCCAACAGCACCAGCCCGGCTCCTCCCCCACGCAGCGGCCGTCGGATCGCCAGACCGGCTCCTTCCCTGCACAGCAGGGCGACCCCCTTCCAGGGCAGCAGCCGCCCTCTGACCGCCAGAGCGGCCCTTTCCCGGCGCAGCAGTCCACGGACAGCGGGCCACAGCGGCAGACGGGGGCGTTCCCCGCGCAGGGCGGCTCTGGCCCGGCAGAGTCCCAGGGCGGCGGCCCGCGCCAGAGCTTCGCGGGCGAGGGCCTGCCGCAGCGCCCGGCCCCCGGCCAGTCCGAACGCCTTCCGCAACGCCCGTCGGGCCCGCAGCCCGGCCGCCCGGATGCCGGCCCGATGTCCGGCGGCCCCTCGACCGGGTCGATGCCCGCCATTTCCGGCGGCGGCCCTGGCACCGGGTCGATGCCCGCCGTCCCAGGAACCACGTCCAGCGGCCCGGCAACCGGCTCGATGCCCGCCGTCCCCGGCGGCGGCCCAAGCACCGGCTCGATGCCCGCCGTCCCCGGCGGCGGCCCAAGCACCGGCTCGATGCCCGCCATCCCTGGCGGCGGCCCAAGCACCGGCTCGATGCCCGCCGTTCCCGGCACGGGGGACAACTCCAAGGCCGGCGGCCCTTCGCGTTATCCGACGCCCGCACCCGGCGCGCCCTCCGGCGGTTCCGTGCCCTCCGACACCGACCACGCGATGGTCCGGGTCGTGGACAGCCTGTTCCGCAGCCTGGACAAGCTGGAGCTGGCCGTGGCCGTGCACCGGCTGTTCGCCCAGGATCCGGTGAGCCTGCGCACGCTGGCCCACAAGATGCTGGTGGAGAGGGAGGCGCTCTCCCAGGCGCAGCGCACCGCCGAGGAGCGGGTGCTGAACTGGCTGCGCTCCTCGGAGTCCGCACCGGTCACGGGGCACATGTTCCGCCTGACCGAGTGGCTCGGCGCGGCGGCCACCGAGGACCAGCTCATCGGCGCCGACCCGGCCCACCCCGTGATGGTGCCCTCACTGCGTACCCCGCTCTGGCGCGTGCTGGTGACGCTCATGCCCGACCGCCGCCTCCAGGACGGCTGGCTGGTCGTGGGCGACATGTACGGCCTGCAGGCACGTACGAGGCAGCTGCTGGCCGCCAGCCCGCCCGACGCGGACGTCGTGGAGCTGATGGCCGAGCTGGGCATCCGCGCCCACTCCGCCAAGGCCTGGCTCGACGCCCTGCCCCCGGAGACCGGCCCCGACACCGCCGCCTCGGCCCCGTCGCCCGCCCAGCCCCTGCCCCGCCGCACGCCCGGAGCCAACGGCCACCACCACCGGGGCGGCCAGCCCATCCCGGCGGCGTCGGCCAACTCGATCGACCCCTCCGCCGCGCTGGCCACGCTGTCGGCGCTGTCGGGCGGCCGCTCGCCAGTGCTCCCCGGCAGCCTGGCGGGCACCCCTTCCACGCCGCCTCCGCCGCTGCCCAGCCCGTCCTCGGACCCGCGCCGCTGGCAGCGCATCGAGGTGACCCCGGAACACCTCCGGGGCGGCCCTGTGCCGGTGCCGGAGGGGTACGCGGCCCAGCTCGGCATGCGCCCCGGCACGCTGCTGTCGGTGACGGGCCCTGGCGACAACGCCATCGTCCTGGTCTGGCAGGGCCACCAGCCGGTCTTCGACTCCCTCCAGCCGGTGCTGATGCGCCTGAACGCCCGGCCTGGTGATCAGGTGTACGTCACGGTGGACGGCTACCGCCTGGAAGCCCAGCTGACCGGCTGACTGCCCCGGAGTCCTCAACGCCCCCTCGCCGTAGCAGGGCGGTAGCGTCACGGCAGCCGGAAACCGGCGCACCGTGCCATCACAGGGGTGTGTCGAACAGGTGGAGGCGGTGGGCGGTGGCGGCGGCCTCGCCCCGGGTGGCGACGCCCAGCTTGGCGAGGATGTTGGAGACGTGCACGCTCACCGTCTTCACCGAGATGAACAGCGCCTCGGCGATCTCCCGGTTGCTCCGCCCGTTCGTCACCTCCCGCAGCACCTCCAGCTCCCGGGCCGTCAGCCCCAGCGGATGCCCGTCGGCCGCCTCCTCCGAGCCCCCGATCCGGGCCCGCCGCGCGAAGACGTCGAGCTGCTCCAGGAGCGGCGTCGCGCCCAATCGGCCGGCGAGCTCCCGTGCGCGGCCCAGCCGTGCCGCCGCCTCCTGCCGGTCCCCGCACGCCAGCGCCGCCGAAGCCGCGCCCGCCAGGCTCTGAGCCTCCGCGTACGGCTGCCGCAGCGCCGCCCACGCGCTCACCGCCAGGTCCCATGCCTTCACCTGCCACGCGGCCGGATCAGCGGCGTCTCCGCCCAGCGACGGCTCGGGACCCAGCAGCGCCGTGAAGGTGAGGTGGTACGCCTGCTGAAGCTCGCCGTCCGTCTCGAGCTCCTGCCCCAACGCGCGGAGCCAGGCCATCAGCGACGCACCGAGCTGCGACAGCGGCACGGGCGACGCACCTGAGCCCACGACCCCCGACGCACCCGAGCCCACGACCCCAGACGCGCCCGAGCGTGCGGCCCGCAACGCATCCGGGCCCACGGCTCCCGACCCACCCGAGCCCATGTCACGCAACGCGCCCGACCCGAGAACCCCCGGCGAGCCCGAGCGCGCGGCATCTCCCGGAGCAGGAAACTGGACGGGCAGGACGCCTCGGCGGCCCGCCTCCGCCTGCGGGAGCGCCTCGCCGGGCCGGGCAGGCGGTGCGGCGCGCTCGGACTGCGGCACCACCGAGGTGAGCAGGGAGGCGACGGTCACCAGCACCGGCCAGGAGTAACGCGGAGTCGCGAGCAGGTCGCGCTCCCCCATGGCCCGGGCGGCCGCCTCGACGGCCGCCTCCACCTGACCGCGCGCCCGCAGCAGCTGCACCTCCCTGCGCAGGTGCGGCAGGACCGTCTGATCGCGGAAGGTGCCGCGCGACAGCACGCTCCGCGACGAATCCAGCAGCCTCTCCGCCCGGTCGAGCTCCCCGCGCGCCAGCGCGATGTCGGTGGCGAACCCCTGCAGGCTGGCCCGGTAGGGCGCGGGCGGCGCGAGGTCGAGCGCGTGCTCGATCACCTCCAGCGCCTCGTCCCATCTCCCGAGGGACACCAGCGGCTCGGCCAGGTTGATCGACAGGAACGTGCCGGACGTGCGCGCCAGGCCGTAGAGCCCCGCCTCCTCGACCCCGTCGCGGGCGACCTGCGCGGCCCGCTCGTGCCACCCCGCCCCCTCCAGCGCGTCGGACTCGGAGATCGCGCAGCGCATCAACGCGTTGTACGCCACGTCGCGGTGAGCGATCCTGCGCGCCTCCGTGAACGCCTCAAGCTGGGCCTCGATCTCGGAGTAGCCGAACCGCGCCCAGGTGAGATTGATCAGTGAGTGCGCCTCCACGTTGGCGTCGCGCACCTCGTGGCCGATCTCCATCGCGAGCCGCGCCGTGGCCAGCTTCTCCGGCCAGACCTCGGGCTCGTGGAGCATGCGGGACAGGCTCTCCAGGACCTGGCCGCGCAGTTTGTTCGGCTGGTCGGAGGGGACGAGCGCCGCCGCGTCGCGCAGGTCCTCGATGTAGCCGGCGCGGCCCAGGTCGTAGCGGGTCAGGCCGCGCTGGCGCAGCAGCTTGGCCGACCTGATCGGGTCGGCGTCGCGGTCGAGCTCGGCGAGGGCGGCGCTGGCCAGCGCGATGGACCGCTCGTACTCCCCGGCGAGATGAGCCACCGTGGCCGTCTGCGCGAGCACGTCGAGCCGGTCGCGGCCGAGGCGCTCGGCGGCGTCGGGCACCTGGTCCCACAGCTCGAGAACCCTGGAGAGCATGCCGAGCTGCTCGTCGTACGCGGTGGACTTGCGGGCGGCGGCGGCCGCGTGCCAGGCGCTGACCAGCGCCCAGGTGGAGTCGTGGGCGGAGTGCCAGTGGTGGGCCAGCTCGATCGCGCCGCGCGGCGCGGGCAGGATCGACAGGTCGCGCTCCAGCGCCTCCGCGAAGCGGGTGTGCAGGCGGGTGTGCTCGCCGGGCAGCAGGTCGTCGTGGAGCGCCTCGCGGATCAGCGCGTGTCTGAAGCAGTAGCCCTCGCCGTCGACGGCGAGCACGTTGCCCGCCACCGCGGGCCGCAGCGCGCGGGAGAGCGCGCTCTCGTCGAGTCCGGCGACGGCGGAGAGCAGGTCGTGCTCGATGCGCTGGCCGCCGGCGCTGGCCACGCGCAGCAGCTCCTGCGTCTCGTCGGGCAGCCGCTCGACGCCGGCCAGCAACAGGTCGCGCAGCGACTCCGGCAGCGCGTCACCCCCGTTCCCCTCGCTGAGCAGCGCCTCCACGAACAGCGGGTTTCCCTCGCTGCGCGCGTAGATCTGGTCCATGACGGCGGGGGACGGCTCCCGCTCCAGGATGCTGGCCGCCTGCGCGACGGCCTCCCTGCGGGTGAGCCTGCGCAGCTCGACCCTCCGCACCCACTCGACCCGGCCCAGCTCGGCGAGGAGCGGCCGCAGCGGGTGGGTGCGGTGCAGCTCGTCGGTGCGGTATGTCACCACGATCAGCAGGCCCGCCGCGCTGGGCTGGTAGCGGACCAGGAACGACAGCAGGTCGCGGGTGGACCGGTCGGCCCAGTGCGCGTCCTCGACGATCAGCAGGGCTGGACGCTCTTCGGCCAGCCGCTCCAGCAGCCCGAGCACCTGCTCGAACAGCCGCGCCCGCGCCTCGGGCCCGTCCTTGTCCGGCTCCCCGAACTCCGGCAGCAGCCGCGCGAGCCCCCGCGTGGTGCCACCGGGGACGAGCGCCGCGACGCCGTCGCGGCCCAGCTCGCGCACGAGCCCGCGCAGCACGGCGGTGAACGGCGCGAACGGCAGGCCCTCGGTGCCCAGCTCCAGACACCCGCCGACGAGCACCAGAACGTCGTCGGCCCGGTCGGTGAACTCCCTGATCAGCCGTGTCTTGCCGACCCCCGCCTCGCCGCCGACGAGCACGGTGGAGGACGCGCCGGCGCGCGCCCTGGCCAGCGCATCGCCCAGAACGGCGAGCTCGCGCGCTCGCCCGACGAACCGAGGGCTGATGGCGTGGATACTCACGCCCTAAGGATGCCATCCGGAGACGACAGAATCCCCCGCCGGTCACCCGGCAAACGCGAGGCGATGGGCTGGCGGGGGCTAGCCGTGGGCTAGCGGAGGACCTTGCGGAAGAACGTGGCGGAGGCCTCGTAACCCAGCGCGTGGTAGAACTCCGGTGCCCGACGCGTGGCCATCGCCACGTATTTGGCCTCACGCGACCGCGCCCAGCGCTCGAACTCCTCCAGGAGGGCCCGCCCGATCCCCTGCCGCCGCGACCCGGACCCGACCATGGCCTCCTCGACCCAGGCCACCGGCCCGTTCGCGAACAGCGTCAGGTGGACGAACCCCAGCAGGTAGCCGTGCACGCGCCCGCCGACGACGGCTGTGAGCAGCAGGGCGTCCTCGTTCGCCAGCAGCTCGGGCAGGGCGGCGTCGAAGGCCCCGCGCTCGGGCCTGAACGTCAGCCCGAACTCGCGGGCCAGCGCGAACACCTCGTCCGCGTCCGCCTTCTCCGCCCTCCTGATGAGAAGATCTTCAGCCGTCATGGAAGATGACACTAGATCTTTCAACCTTCCTCACGCAAACCCCTGGACCTGCCGCTCGCGTGGCGCCTCCGGACCCTCGATATGACGCTCAGAGGTCGCCCAGGCCGAGCTGGCGGGCGATGAGCATGCGCTGCACCTCGCTCGTACCCTCACCGATCTCCAGCACCTTGGCGTCCCGGTAGAAACGCGCGACGGGGAACTCGTTCATGAACCCGTACCCGCCGAACACCTGCGTGGCCTCCCGCGAGTTGTCCATCGCCGCGTTCGACGAGACCAGCTTGGCGATCGCGGCCTCCTTCTTGAACGGCGCCCCGGCCAGCATCTTCTCGGCCGCGTGGTAGTAGGCCAGGCGGGCGGTGTGCGCGCGGGCCTCCATGTCGGCGATCTTGAACTGGATGGCCTGGTAGTGGCCGATCGGGTGGCCGAAGGCCTTCCTGTCCCTGACGTACTTGAGGCATTCGTCCACGCAGCCCTGCGCCAGCCCGACGCTGAGCGCCGCGATGGCGATGCGGCCCTCGTCGAGGGTCTGCAGGAACTGCGCGTAGCCGCGGCCGCGCTCGCCCAGGAGGTTCGCGGCGGGGACGCGGCAGTCGGTGAAGGACAGCTCGCGGGTGTCGGAGGCGTTCCAGCCGACCTTGGAGTACTTCTTCGACACCTGGAACCCGGGCGTGCCGCTCGGCACGAGGATCGTGGAGATCTCCCGCTCGCCGGTGAGCGCGGCCACGCCGACGACGGCGGTGATGTCGGTGCCGGAGTTCGTGATGAAGGACTTCGTCCCGTTAATCACCCATTCGGCCCCGTCGAGCACGGCCGTGGTGCGCATGCCGCCCGGCACGTCGGACCCGCCGCCCGGCTCGGTCAGCCCGAACGCGCCCATCGCCGAACCAGAGGTCAGCTTGGGCAGCCAGTGTCCGCGCTGCTCGTCGGTGCCGAACCGGTAGATCGGCATCGCGCCCAGCGACACCGCGGCCTCGAGCGTGATCGCCACGCTGGAGTCGACGCGGGCCAGCTCCTCCAGCGCCAGGCACAGCGCGAAGTAGTCGCCGCCCATGCCGCCGTACTCCTCGGGGAACGGCAGCCCGAACAGCCCCATGGCGCCCATCTGCCGCACGATGTCGTACGGGAACTCCTCGCGCTCGTAGTAGTCGCCGATCACCGGCGCGACCACCTCGCGGGCGAACGACTCGACGGTCTTGCGCAGCTCTTCGTACTCGTCCTTGAGCATGATCAGCCTTTCGACAGCGCCTGCACGACGCGGGACGGGCTGGGCCGGCCGAGCAACCGCGCCAGCCAGGTGCTGGTGTCCACGAGCTTGCCCAGGTCGAGCCCGGTCTCGATGCCGAGCCCCCGCAGCATCCAGACCAGGTCCTCGGTGGCCAGGTTGCCGGTGGCGGACTCGGCGTAGGGGCAGCCCCCGATGCCGCCCGTGGAGGCGTCGACCGTGGTCACGCCCGCTCTCAACGCGGCCAGGGTGTTGCCGAGCGCCTGGCCGTAGGTGTCGTGGAAGTGCACGGCGAGCCGCTCAGGCCGGCGGAACGCCTCGATCAGCGCGGTCACGTGCCCCGGCGTGCCGACCCCGATCGTGTCGCCGAGCGACAGCTCGTAGCAGCCGAGCCCGAGCAGCCGCTCGCCGACCGAGACGACCTGCGCGATCGGCGTCGGCCCCTCCCACGGGTCGCCGAAGCACATCGACACGTACGCGCGCACCCGCACGCCGCTGTCCAGCGCCCTGGCCACGACCGGCTCGAACATGTCGAACTGGCTGTCCAGGCTCCGGTTCAGGTTCTTGGCGGCGAACGTCTCCGTGGCACTGGCGAAGATCGCGATCTCGTCCACGCCGCGTTCGAGCGCCCGGTCCAGGCCGCGCTGGTTGGGGACCAGCACCGGGTAACGCACGCCGGGCTTCCTGTGCAGCCGGCCGACCAGCTCGTCGGCGTCGGCGAGCTGCGGCACCCACTTGGGGTGCACGAAGCTGGTCGCCTCGATCACCTTGTGGCCGGCGTCCGCGAGCCGGTCGATGAACTCGGCCTTCACCTCGACGGGCACGACCGCGGCCTCGTTCTGCAGCCCGTCGCGCGGTCCGACCTCGTAGACGGTGACCTGCTGCGGCAGACCTTCCATGTGGTACGGCATCTCACAACTCCCCGGTGCTCACCACGGCCAGCACGGCGTCCATGTCGACCGGCTGGCCGGCCTGGACCGGCAGCTCGGAGACCACGCCGTCGCGCGGGGCGGTCACCGTGTGCTCCATCTTCATGGCCTCCACGATGACCAGCGGCTGCCCCTCCCTCACCCGCTCCCCGACCTGGGCCTTGACCACCAGAACGGTGCCGGGCATGGGGCTCCTGACCACGCCGTCGCCCATGTCCGCCGCACCGGGCCGGTCACCGGGGTCGCCGATGAGGTGCCGGGTGAGCGCCCACGCCTCGCCGTCCCTGCCGAGCCAGAGCGTGTCGGCGTGGCGTACGTGGAGGTAGCCGTCGGTACGGCCGCCGATCGTGACCGTCAGGTCCGCACCGCTGTGCTGGAGACGCGCGGGGACGGTCTCGTCGTTCATCCGGATCTCGGCCGACTCGCCGGGCAGGCCGCGGACCTGGACCGCGTGCACGCCGCCTCTGGACTCCAGCCGCCACGTCGTCCAGGCGGGCTCGCCGATCCGCCATCCGTCCGTGACCTCCCACGGGTCGTCGCCCTGGGGCATGGCGTGGAAGGCGAGCGCCGCCGCCGCGAGCACCTCGCCGGGCACCTCCACGGACGGGACCAGCTCGGGAAGCACCCGCTCGACCAGCCCGGTGTCCAGCTCGCCCGCTCGGACGGCCGGTGCCCGGCGAGGGCCCGCAGGAACGGGATGTTGGTGACCACCCCGAGGACGGCCGTGCGGGCCAGGCCCGCGGTCGAGCGTCCTCAGCGCCGACTCCCGGTCCGGCGCCCAGGCGACGACCTTGGAGAGCAATCGGGTCGAACTCGCTCCCCACGACCC